>JAUNKV010000012.1 GCA_030532575.1 Propionibacteriaceae bacterium
GGCTGCAGGTGGCGGGCTGCAGGTGTGAATAACGAGCCATTTTCGTTGCTTAAATCAGCAGCGTAACTGCTTGTCAGACCCCTTTTGCGGAGCGGCTGCCGTCGGCTCGCGAGAACCAATTCGAGCCCCTAGACTGAGGTCGAAGTGCGGGGTTCCCTGTCCCCAAGAATCAACCGAAGACGAGGAGTGTTGAATGCCGAAGGCGCAAGCCGACGTCGTGATCGTCGGTGCCGGGCCCGGTGGCTCCGCCGCTGCAGCCAACCTGGCCAGACGGGGACTCGACGTGATCCTGCTCGAGAAGTCGAGGTTCCCTCGCGAGAAGGTCTGTGGTGACGGCTTCACGCCCCGAACCACCCGGGCCCTCGTGCGTCTCGGCGTTGACACCTCCGAGGCTGCCGGGTGGGTCCACAACCGAGGCCTGCGCATCTACGGCGGCCGTGTGGAGCCCTTCGAGCTCGACTGGCCGAGCCTGACCGACTTCCCGCCATACGGACTGGTGCGCACCCGCGCGGACTTCGACGACATGCTCGCCCGGCACGCCGTCAGCTTCGGGGCCGAGCTCATCGAGGGGGCATGGGTCACCGATGGCATCGTGGACGAGCGCTCAGGGCGCATCACCGGGGTGCGGACCAAGGACGGTGCCGAGTACCACGCCCCCGTCGTGATCGCCGCTGATGGCAACTCCTCGCGCCTGTCGGTCTCGATGGGACTGAACAAACGCGACGACCGCCCGATGGGGGTGGCCTACCGGGCCTACTACACCTCGCCGACCCGCACCAACGACGACTACCTGGAGTCCTGGCTGGAACTGTGGGACGGCAAACCCCGCGAGTCCACCCTCATGCCCGGCTACGGCTGGATCTTCGGCATGGGGGACGGCACCTGCAACGTTGGGCTGGGAGTGCTCAACACCTCCAAGTCCTTCCAGAAGACCGACTACCGCGAGCTCATGAAGCGCTGGCTCGACAACACCCCCGAGGAATGGGGTTTCCGCGAGGAGAACCGGATCGGCCGGATCCAGGGGGCCGCCCTGCCGATGGCCTTCAACCGGCAACCCGTCTACGGCCGTGGTCTGCTGCTCGTCGGCGACGCCGGCGGCATGGTCAACCCGTTCAACGGGGAGGGCATCGCCTACGCGATGGAGTCCGCCGAACTCGCCGCCGATGCCATCGCGGAGGCCAAGGCCCGTGGCTTCGGCACCGAGTCGGCCGAGCGGGCCCTCCACGGCTACCGCACCCAGCTCAAGGCCAGCCTCGGCGGCTACTACCGGCTCGGCACCATCTTCGTGAAACTGATCGGCGACCCCCGGATCATGCACCTGTGCACCACGTACGGGTTGCCGCGCAAGACGCTGATGAGGTTCGTCATGAAACTGTTGGCGAACCTGACGGACCGTCACGACGGCGATGCCATGGACCGCATCATCAACGTACTGTGCAAGGTGGCGCCGTCCGCCTGATCGGACGTGCCAGGAGAACAAGGAACAAGGAAGGGCAACAGGCATGAACCTCTACATCCCCATCATCGGGATGGTGGTGCTGGCCACCGGATTCGTGGTGGTCTCCATGATCCTGAGCGTGCTCGTGGGCCCCGGCCGGTACAACCGTGCCAAGTACGACCAGTACGAGTGCGGCATCCAACCCACCCCCCAGCCCGTCGGGGGTGGCCGGTTCCCCGTCAAGTACTACGTGATCGCGATGCTCTTCATCATCTTCGACATCGAGATCGTGTTCCTTTACCCCTGGGCCATCACCTACCACCAGCTCGGGATCTTCGGCGTGGTCTCGATCCTGCTGTTCATCGTGACCGTGCTGGTGGCCTACTACTACGTCAAGCGCCGCGGCGGTCTCGACTGGGACTGAGAAGGAGTTTCACACATGGGTATCGAGGAGAAGCTGCCGAGTGGCATCCTGCTCACCAGCGTCGAGGCCATCTTCGGGTGGGTGCGGCAGGCGTCGTTCTGGCCCGTCACCATGGGCCTGGCCTGCTGCGCCATCGAGATGATGGCCTACGGCACCCCGCGTTACGACGCCGGGCGCTGGGGCCAGGAGGTCTTCCGCGCCTCGCCGCGCCAGGCCGACCTCATGATCGTCTCCGGGCGACTGTCGAACAAGATGGCCCCCATCGTGCGTCAGGTCTACGACCAGATGCCGAACCCGAAGTGGGTCATCTCGATGGGTGCCTGCGCGTCGTCGGGAGGCATGTTCAACAACTACGCCATCGTCCAGGGTGTGGACCACATCGTGCCCGTTGACATGTACGTGCCCGGCTGCCCGCCGCGCCCCGACATGCTCATCGATGCAATGTTCAAGCTGCGCAAGCAGGTGTTCAAGCACCCGATCGGCCCGAACGAGGCCGCAGCCATCGCCGCCCGCGAGGAGGCCGCCCTCGAGGCCCCCGCCACCCACGAGCTGAAGGGACTCATGCGATGACCGAGAACCCCGGTGAGCTGACCCCCCAGCAGCCCGGCACGCCCGCCGCCCCGGTCTTCCAGACCCGGGCCGGGATGTGGAGCCGTGGCTCAGGAGACACCTCCGGCTACGGTGGTATCCAGCGGCAGATCGCCCTGCCAGGCCAGACGGTGGGCCCCTTCGACGAGCCCTTCGAGGCCATCCACGCCAGGGCCAAGGAGCTGCTGCCCTTCCTCGACGGCGGACTCGTGCTCTTCGACCGCGGGGAGTTCACCATCTTCGTGCCACGTGAGCACCTGCTGGAGACCGTCGCCGCCTTCCGCGACGACGCCCACCTGCGCTTCGAGATCTGCGTCTCCGTCAGCGGGGCGCACTACCCGGAGCAGACCGGGGCCGAGCTGCACGTGGTCCACCACCTGCTCTCGATCACCCACAACCGCCGCGTGCGGCTCGAGGTGACCTGCCCCGAGGCGGACCCGCACGTGCCCTCGGTCGTGGCCACCTACCCGATGGCGGACTGGCACGAGCGCGAGACCTGGGACATGTTCGGCATCCGCTTCGACGGCCACCCCGGCCTCACCCGCATCCTCATGCCCGACGACTGGGCTGGCCACCCGCAGCGCAAGGACTACCCGCTGGGCGGCATCGACATCCAGTACAAGGGCGCGACCGTGCCCGCCCCCGATCACCGGAGGACGTACAACTGATGAGCAACGACATCTTCGGCAACGACGTGGAAGCCGACCGCGTCTACCTCGCCCAGGGCGGCGACTGGGGTGAGATCGCGGCCGAGCAGGCCGAACGTGGCGACGAGGTGATCGTCGTCAACATGGGTCCGCAGCACCCCTCCACCCACGGTGTGCTCCGGCTCATCCTCGAGATGGACGGTGAGACGGTCACCCACATCCGTCCCGGTATCGGTTTCCTCCACACCGGCATCGAGAAGAACATGGAGTACAAGACGTGGACCCAGGGCGTGGCCTTCTGCACCCGCATGGACTACGTCGCACCGTTGTTCAACGAGGCCGTCTACTGCCTGGCAGTGGAGAAGCTGCTCGGCATCACCGATGACATCCCGGAGCGGGCCAGTGTCATTCGGGTGCTCATGATGGAGCTCAACCGCATCGCCTCCCACCTGGTGGCGATGGGTACCGGTGGCATGGAGATCGGTGCGCTGACGGTGATGACCACCGCCTTCCGGGAGCGGGAACTGATCCTCGACTTCTTCGAGGCGATCTCCGGCACCCGGATGAACCACGCTTTCATCCGTCCCGGCGGGGTGGCGTGCGACCTCCCCGATGGCGGCATCGAACAGCTGCGCGATCTGGTCAAGTGGCTGCGCAAGCACCTGCCGGAGTATGAGATCTACTGCAACGAGAACCCCATCTTCAAGCTCCGCATGGAAGGGGTGGCGAAGCTGGATCTGACCGCCTGCATGATGATGGGCGTCACCGGCCCGATCCTGCGTTCCACCGGCTTCGACTGGGACCTGCGCAAGACGCAGCCCTACTGCGGCTACGAGACCTACGATTTCGAGTCGATCACCTGGGACACCCAGGACGCCTACGGCCGGTTCCGCATCCGCATGGCGGAGTGCTGGGAGTCACT
The DNA here is from genome assembly GCA_030532575.1 of Propionibacteriaceae bacterium. Taxonomy (GTDB): domain Bacteria; phylum Actinomycetota; class Actinomycetes; order Propionibacteriales; family Propionibacteriaceae; genus Arachnia. The sequence continues at coordinate 4,020 of JAUNKV010000012.1, forward strand.
GAAGATCGTCGAGCAGTGCATCGAGCGCCTGGCGAGCAGCCAGGGTCAGCCGGTGATGGTGGGGGACAAGAAGATCGCCTGGCCTGCGTCGCTGTCGCTCGGCCCTGATGGTCAGGGCAACAGCTTCGAGCACGTCAAGCACATCATGGGTGAGTCGATGGAGGCCCTGATCCACCATTTCAAGATCGTCACCGAGGGCTTCAAGGTGCCGGTCGGGCAGGTGTACCAGGCCATCGAGTCGCCCAAGGGTGAGCTCGGCTGCCATCTCGTCTCCGACGGTGGCACCCGGCCCTACCGAGCCCACTTCCGGGACCCGGGCTTCAACCATCTGCAGGCGGTGCCCCTGATGTGTGAGGGCGCCATGATTTCCGACGTCGTTGTGGCCGTGGCCAGCATCGACCCCGTCCTTGGAGGTGTTGATCGATGAGTGGTCACTTCACCCACGACTTCCCCGACTCCGGCTCCGTGGACCACACGGACCAGTCGAGCAACCTGGATGCCACCGCCGAGGCGGAGCTGAGGGAGCTGGCCTCCCGCTACCCGCAGCCCCGCTCGGCCCTGCTGCCGATGCTGCACCTGGTGCAGTCCTACGACGGCCGGATCAGCCCCCGTGGCATCGAGCTGTGCGCGGAGATCCTGGAGATCAGCACCGCGCAGATCTCCGGGGTGGCCACCTTCTACACCATGTACAAGCGCAAACCCGCCGGACACAATCACCTGGGGGTGTGCACCACCGCGCTGTGCGCCGTGATGGGGGGCGACATCCTCCTGGAGAGGGCCAAGCAGAGGCTCGGTATCGACGAGGGCCAGACCACCCCCTGCGGGAAGGTCTCGCTCGAGCGCCTGGAGTGCAACGCGGCCTGCGACTACGCACCGGTGGCGATGGTCAACTGGGAGTTCTTCGACGACATGACGCCGGAGAAGATGGATGAGCTGATCGAGAAGCTGATGAACGGCGAGGAGGTGGTCTCGCCGCGTGGCGCGACCATCACGTCGTGGCGGGAGGCCGAACGGGTGCTCGCCGGTTTCCCGGACGGCCGCGCCGACGAGGGACCGTCCGCCGGACACGCCTCCTGCCTGGGGCGCACCATCGCCGAGGAGCGTGGCTGGAGCGCCCCCGACCCGGCAGCGCTCCCGACCCCGGAGCCGAAGGAGGAGACGAAGTGACCGACCTGCTCACTCCCGTGCTCAGTGAGCACTGGGGTCAGGACCGTTCCTGGAAGCTGGGCCGCTACGAGGCGAGCGGCGGCTACCGGGCGCTGCGCAAGGCGCTGCAGCTGCCCCAGGCCGATCTCATCGAGCTGGTCAAGGAGGCCGGGCTGCGCGGTCGCGGCGGCGCGGGCTTCCCCACCGGCATGAAGTGGAGCTTCGTCCCGCAGGACAACCCCAATCCGAAGTACCTCGTGGTCAACGCCGACGAGTCGGAGCCGGGTACCTGCAAGGACATGCCGCTGATGATGGCCTCTCCCCACACCCTGGTGGAGGGGGTGCTGATCTCGGCCTACGCCATCGGCTCCCACCAGGCCTTCATCTACTGCCGCGGTGAGGTGCTGCACGTCATCCGGCGGCTCCAGCAGGCCGTGAAGGAGGCCTACGAGGCCGGGTATGCGGGCAAGAACGTGATGGGTTCGGGCTACGACATCGACGTGATCGTCCACGCCGGTGCGGGGGCCTACATCTGTGGCGAGGAGACCGCGCTGCTCGACTCCCTGGAGGGCAGGCGGGGCCAGCCGAGGCTGCGTCCCCCGTTCCCCGCCGTCGCCGGTCTGTACGCCTCCCCGACGGTCATCAACAACGTTGAGTCGATCGCCTCGGTGCCATGCATCGTCAACAACGGCGCCGCGTGGTTCCAGGCGATGGGCACGGAGAAGTCGAAGGGCATGACGCTGTACTCCCTGTCGGGTCACGTCGCCCGCCCCGGCCAGTTCGAGGCCCCGATGGGCATCACGCTTCGCCAGCTGCTCGACCTGAGCGGCGGGATGCGGCCCGGACACGAACTGAAGTTCTTCACCCCCGGCGGTTCCTCCACCCCGATCCTGACCGCCGAACACCTCGACGTTCCCCTGGACTACGAGGGCATGGGCTCGGTCGGCACGATGCTCGGAACCAAGGCGCTGCAGGTCTTCGACGAGACCACCTCGGTGGTGCGCACCACCCTGCGCTGGGTCGAGTTCTACAAGCACGAGTCCTGTGGCAAGTGCACCCCCTGCCGTGAAGGTTCCTGGTGGCTGGTGCAGCTGCTGATGAAGTTCGAGAAGGGCGAGGCCGAGCAGGGGGATGTCGACAAACTGCTCGACATCTGCGACAACATCGGTGGCCGTTCCTTCTGCGCACTGGCCGACGGCGCCGTCGCGTGTGTCACCAGTGCGGTGAGGCACTTCCGCGACGAGTTCGAGCAGGGCTACCACACCCCGGCCTGGGAGCTGTTCCCGTACGAGAAGAGCGCGTTGTTCGCAACCGAAGGAGGTGCCCGGTGAGCCAGACCCCCGGTACTGAGGCCGCCGTCAGGCCTGACCTGGTCAACCTGACCATCGACGACGTGGCGGTGAGCGTCCCCAAGGGAACCCTCATCATCCGAGCCGCCGAGATGATCGGCACCGCCATCCCGCGGTTCTGCGACCACCCGCTGCTGGACCCCGTCGGGGCCTGCCGCCAGTGCCTGGTGGACATCCCCGATGCGGGTAACGGGCGTGGCTTCCCCAAACCCCAGGCCTCCTGCACCATGCCGGTGGCCGAGGGCATGGTGGTGCGCACCCAGCACACCTCCCCGGTGGCGGAGAAGGCGCAGCGCGGCATGTTGGAGCTGCTGCTCATCAACCACCCACTGGACTGCCCCATCTGCGACAAGGGTGGCGAGTGCCCGCTGCAGAACCAGGCGCTCAGCAACGGACCATCGGAGTCCCGCTACGAAGGGGTCAAGCGCACCTATCCGAAGCCGGTCAACGTCTCCGCCCAGATCCTGCTGGACCGGGAACGCTGCGTGCTGTGTGCCCGTTGCACCCGGTTCTCCGAGCAGATCTCCGGTGACCCGTTCATCGCTCTCGTGGAGCGCGGTGCACTGCAGCAGGTCGGCACCTACGAGCAGGATCCCTACGACTCCTACTTCTCCGGCAACGTCGTCCAGATCTGCCCCGTGGGGGCCCTGACCTCGGCGGCCTACCGGTTCCAGGCACGGCCGTTCGACCTGAAGTCGACGCCCAGCTCGTGTGACCACTGTGCGGGTGGCTGCGACATCCGGGTTGATCACCGACACCACCAGGTCAAGCGCATCCAGGCCGGGGATGATCCCGAGGTCAACGAGGAGTGGCTGTGTGACAAGGGGCGTTTCGCCTTCGTCTCCGGGCGGGGCGAGGACCGCGTCACCCGGCCGCTGGTACGCCGGGGTGACAAGCTGGAGGTTGCCTCCTGGCCCGAGGCCATCGACGCGGCCGTGGCCGGGCTGAAGGCCGCCGGTCAGGCCGTCGGGGTGCAGACCGGGGGTCGTCTGACGGTGGAGAACGCCTACGGCTACTCCCGCTTCGCGCGCCTGGTGCTCGGCACCAACAGCATCGACTTCCGCTCCCGCGCCGCCAGCGATGAGGAGGCCCAGTTCCTGGCCTCCCGCGTGGCGGGGCGTGGCATGGGGGTCACCTACACCGATCTGGAGCGGGCCTCCCACGTGGTTCTGGTCAGCTTCGAGCCGGAGGACGAGACCTCGGTGATGTTCCTGCGTCTGCGCAAGGGGGTGCGCAAGCACGGCCTGAAGGTCACCACTCTCGCACCGTTCGCCTCGCGCGGCACCGAGAAGCTGGATGCCACCCTCATCCCCGTCGCTCCCGGTGGTGAGGCCGCTGCCCTGGCCGCTCTGGAGCTGGGGGAGAACGCCATCATCCTCGTCGGTGAGCGTGCCGCCGCCCAGCCGGGCCTGCTCAGCGCCGTCGCCGCGAAGGCCGACGCCACGGGCGCACGCCTGGCCTGGGTGCCCCGTCGTGCCGGTGACATGGGGGCCATCGAGGCGGGCTGTCTGCCCGGTCTGTTGCCCGGCGGCCGTCCGGTCGCCGACGCCGCCGCCCGCGTGGACGTCGCCACCGCCTGGGGGGTGGAGACGCTGCCGACCGAGCCGGGGCTCACCGCCGCCGAGCAGTTCGCCGCAGCCCTGGCCGGGGACCTCAAGGCCCTCGTGCTGGCCGGTGTGGACCCCATCGACATCCCCGGTACAGCGAAGGTGCTGCAGGCTTTGGCCAACACCTTCGTGGTCCAGATCACCACCCGCCGCAATGCGGCCACCGAGCACGCCGACGTGGTGTTCCCCGCCTGCCTGATCGAGGAGCAGGCCGGGCACTTCCTCAACTGGGAGCAGCGGGTACGGCCCGTTCGTCTGGTCAACGAGGGCACCCGGAACCCCATGACGGATCTGCGCATCCTGGCCGCCCTGGCCGATGCGATGGGATCGGACCTGGGGGTGCGTACCACAGCCCAGGTGTGGAGCGAGCACATCGAGCTCGGCCCTTGGGAAGGGGCGCGCGCCCTCGACCCGGTCGTCGCCGACGCCGGGATCACCCCGGGGCTGGTCGTCGCCTCCTGGCGCGAGGCCCTCGATGCCGCCATGTGCAACGACTTCGAGGTGGCGCTGCGCCAGACCGCACGTCCAGCAGTCGCCCGGATGTCCCGGGCCACCGCGGATCGCCACGGGGTCGGTGAGGTGTGCCGGGTGATCTCGGCCACCGGCGAGCAGCTGCTGCCCGTCGAGATCACCGAGATCGTTGACGACGTGGTGTGGGTGCCCATGAACCCGGGTGAGCCCGGCCACCTGGATGTGGCCCCCGGCTCCCTGGTGACGGTTGCCGCCGTCACCATTGACGAAGGAGATCAGGCATGAACGTGTTCTTCCAGGATCCCTGGTGGCTCATCCTCATCAAGGTGCTGGCCCTGTTCGTGATCCTCCTGGTGTGGACGATCTTCAACGTCTGGTACGAGCGGCGTCTCGTCGCGAAGATGCAGCACCGTCTGGGCCCGATCATGAACGGACCGTTCGGTCTGGGACAGGCTGTGGCCGACGGTGCGAAGCTCATCGCCAAGGAGGATTTCCGGCCCACCCACACCGACAAATGGGTGTTCAACCTGGCCCCGATCCTCACCGGCATGGCGGCCTTCACCACCTGGACGGTGCTGCCGTTCGGTGGTGAGGTGGAGATCTTCGGCCACACCACCAGGCTTCAGGTCACGGACCTGCCCGTGGCGGTGCTGTTCGTCATCGCCATCGCCTCCATCGGCATCTACGGCATCGTGCTGGCCGGGTGGGCGTCGAACTCCACCTACTCCTTCCTCGGTGCCATGCGTTCCTCGGCGCAGATGATCTCCTACGAGATCGCGATGGGGCTGTCGATCGTCGCCGTGTTCCTCATGACCGGCACGATGTCCACCCATGGCATCGTCGAGGCGCAGCGTGAGACGATCATCTTCCAGAACCCGTTCAACCAGGCCCAGCAGGTCGACATCGGCATCATGGGCTGGTACGCGCTGCTGCTGTTCCCGTCGTTCTTCATCTACGGCGTGGCGATGGTGGGCGAGACGAACCGCGCTCCCTTCGACCTGCCCGAGTGTGAGTCCGAGTTGGTCTCCGGCTACCTCACCGAGTACTCCGGATTCCGCTACGCGATGTTCTTCCTGGCGGAGTACATCAACATGGCGACGGTCTCGGCGGTGTGTGCGACGCTGTTCCTCGGCGGGTACCTGCCGTTCTGGCCGCTCAACCTGATCCCCGGCCTCGACAACCCGTGGCTCGGCCCGATCTGGTTCATCCTCAAGGTCCAGCTGCTGTTCTCGGTGTTCGTGTGGCTGCGTGGCACGCTGCCCCGGTACCGCTACGACCAGTTCATGGACCTGGGCTGGAAGCGACTCATCCCGATCTCCATCCTGTGGATCATGATGGTTGCCGTCGCGCCGCGCTACTCGCTGGGTCTGTCCGTGGCCCTGCTCGCGTTGCTCATCGCCTTCGCGCCGAGGAAGAAGGAGCCTGAGCGGGTACCGCCGGTCGATCCCAACGAGCCCTTCGACGCCTTCGCCGGAGGCTATCCGGTGCCGCCCAGGCCAGGACAGGTGCTGCCTGAGCTGGCGCGTGTGGTCAAGGGAGAGGCGCAGCCGTCCACCGTCAAGACTGAGGAGAAGTGATGGGGATCTTCGACCCGTGGGCCGGATTCGGCATCACCTTCAAGAACATCTTCCGCAAGACCTTCACGCAGGGCTACCCGCGCAAGGGCAAGGAGAAGGTCACGCTGCCGCGTTTCCACGGCCGTCACCAACTCAACCGTTGGCCCGACGGGCTGGAGAAGTGCGTGGGCTGTGAGCTGTGCGCCTGGGCCTGCCCGGCGGACGCCATCTACGTCGAGGGTGCGGACAACACCGAGGAAGCGCGTTACTCCCCGGGGGAGCGGTTCGGGCACGTCTACCAGATCAACTACCTGCGCTGCATCTTCTGCGGGATGTGCATCGAGGCCTGCCCCACCAGGGCATTGACCATGACCAACGAGTTCAAGATCGCGGACACCGGCCGCGACAAGCTCATCTACGAGAAACAGGACCTGCTGGCACCGCTCGTCGCGGGGATGGAGCAGCCGCCCCACCCGCGTCGTCTCGGTGACGACGAGCAGGCCTACTTCCTGGGGCTGCCGCCCACCGGCCAGCCTGACACCCGCACGGCACCGGCCAAAGGAGCGGCGAAATGATTGAACTGCCCGCGCTGACGGGCGACCTGATCGCCTTCGTGGTGTGCGCGCCGCTGATGGTGCTGCTCGCCATCGGGATCGTGGTGGCCCGCAAACCGGTCCACTCCGCGCTGTGCATGGCCGGGGTGATGGTCGGTCTGGCGATCATGTACGCGGCCCAGGACGCACCCTTCCTGTTCGTGGTGCAGATCATCGTCTACACCGGCGCGATCCTCATGCTGTTCCTGTTCGTCGTGATGCTGATCGGCGTGGACACCCGCGACTCGGTGCACGAGACCCTCAAGGGGCATCGGGTGCTGTCGGTGCTGGGGGCGCTCGGCCTGGCGGGTCTGGTGTTCCTCGCCGTCGCTCAGGCGGTCTTCACCGACGGCCCCGCCGGGGTCGCCACGGCGAACGCGGAGCACGGCGGCAACATCCAGGGGGTGGCAGCTCTGCTGTTCACCCGCTACGTGATCCTGCTGGAGGCCACCTCGGCGCTGCTCATCACCGCCGCCGTCGGGGCGATGGTGCTGGCCCATGGCGAGAAGCTGCGTGAGGTCAAGCGTCAGCCGGAGCTGATGGAGGAGCGGGTGAGGCGTTACGCCGCCGACGGGGTGCACCCCGGCCCCGAGCCGAACTCTGGTGTCTACGCCCGCACCAACGCCATCTCGGCCCCGGCCCTGCTGCCGGACGGCTCCATCGCGGAGAACTCCGTCAGCCAGACGCTCACCGCGCGCGGTGCCGTCGTGGCGGTGGACGAGCTGCGCGCCCCGACCAAGGGGGCATTCGCTGAGATCGAAGCCGTCGCCCAGGACCTGGAAGGAGAGGTCAAGTGAGCACCCAGGCCTACCTGTTGCTGGCCGTTGCCCTGTTCGTGGTGGGCGCGCTCGGCTTCCTGCTGCGTCGCAACGCGATCATCGCGTTCATGAGCGTGGAGCTGATGCTGAACGCCGCGAACCTCGCGTTCGTGACCTTCGCCCGCCACCACGGGGGGCTGGACGGTCAGGTCGCGACCTTCTTCGTCATGGTGGTGGCAGCCGCTGAGGTCGTCGTCGGTCTCGCCATCATCGTCGCCATCTATCGGGCGCGTCGCTCGGCCTCGGTCGATGACGCCAGCCTGCTGAAGTTCTAAGGGGCCAGTGTGACTCTCCTGGAAACTGTCTCTGCGGTTCCCGCCACCGGGCTGTTCAGCCTGGCGTGGCTGTTGATCGCGATTCCGCTGGCGGGCGCTGCGGTCCTGCTGCTGCTCGGCAAGGCCTCTGATACCTGGGGTCACTGGCTGGCCACGGCCGCCTCGCTGGCCTCCTTCGCACTCGGTGTGGGGCTGTTCACCACGATGCTCTCGGCCGATGAGTCGCAACGCGCGGTGAGCGTTCCGCTCTACGAGTGGATCGCCACCGGGAGCTGGAGCATCCAGTTCAATCTGCTGGTCGATCAGCTGTCGATCCTGTTCGTGCTGCTCATCACCGGGGTGGGTTCGCTCATCCACATCTACTCCATCGGGTACATGGCCCACGATGAGCGGCGCCGCCGGTTCTTCGCCTACCTGAACCTGTTCGTCGCCGCGATGCTGACGCTGGTGCTGGCGGACAACTACCTGGTGCTGTTCCTCGGCTGGGAGGGTGTGGGGCTCGCCTCCTACCTGCTCATCTCGTTCTGGCAGCACAAGCCCTCGGCCGCTGCGGCCGGACGCAAGGCCTTCGTCGTCAACCGGGTGGGTGATCTCGGCATCGCGATGGCGATCTTCACGATGCTGTCGTTGTTCGGCTCCGTCGCCTTCTCCGACGTCAACGCCGGTGCCTCCCAGCTCAGCGCCACCTCGGCGACGCTGCTCGGCTGCCTGCTGCTGCTCGGGGCCTGCGGCAAGTCCGCGCAGGTGCCGCTGCACACCTGGCTGCTGGACGCGATGGAGGGCCCGACCCCGGTCTCGGCCCTCATCCACGCCGCGACGATGGTCACCGCGGGCGTCTACCTCATCGTGCGCAGCCACGCCATCTTCGAGGCGAGCCCGGCTGCGACGATGGCGGTCGCCGTCGTCGGTGTGGTGACCCTGCTGGCCGGTGCCTGGGTGGGCTCCGCGAAGGACGACATCAAGAAGGTGCTCGCCGGGTCCACCATGTCCCAGATCGGCTACATGATGCTGGCCGCGGGGCTGGGTCCGGCCGGTGCCGCGTTCGCGATCTTCCACCTCATCACCCACGGCTTCTTCAAGGCCAACATGTTCCTCGGTGCCGGTTCGGTGATGCACGGGATGAACGACGACGTGGACATGAGGCACTACGGTGCCCTGGCCAAGGGCATGAAGTGGACGTTCCTGACCTTCGCGATGGGCTACCTCGCGATCATCGGGTTCCCCTTCACCGCCGGGTTCTACTCCAAGGACCACATCATCGAGACCGCCTTCCACGAGAACGTGGTGCTGGGCGTCCTGGCCCTCATCGGTGCTGGGGTGACCGCCTACTACATGACCCGTTTGATGATGATGACCTTCTTCGGGAAGGCCCGCTGGGAGAAGGGCGTGCATCCGCACGAGTCCCCGGCCGTGATGACCATCCCGCTGGTGATCCTGGCGATCCTGTCGCTCGGGGCCGGTCTGGTGATGAACGGCTGGATCCAGGGCTGGCTGGCCCCGGCCACCGGCTCCCACCCGCACGAGACGAGCCTGCTGGCCTTCACCCCCGTCGGTTTGGCCGCGTTGGCGGTCGTCGCGGTGGGGGTTGCCATCGGCTGGTTCCTGCACAAGGACGACATCCCGCGTGAGGCCCCGGCCACGCGCAACCCGCTGGTGCTGGTCTCCCGCAACGACCTGTACGGCGACCAGATGAACCAGTGGCTCGCCGTCGGGCCGGTGAACGGGGTCTCCCAGGTGTTGGCCGTGGCCGACCACGGGGTGGTCGACGGTGCGGCCCGTGGGGCCGGTGCGGCCTCGGTGGGGCTGGCAGGGCTGTTGCGCAGGACCCAGAACGGCTACTCCCGTTCCTACGGTGTGATCCTGACGCTCGGCGTCGTCGTGATCGGCATCATCGCTCTCATCGGGCAGCTGGTCTGAGGAAGGAACTGACGTGATCCAATCGATTCCCCTGCTGAGCATCCTCGTGCTGCTCCCGCTGGTCGGGGCGCTGGTGCTGGCGTTCCTCAAAGGGGCGACCGCGAAGGTGGTGGGGCTCGGCTTCGCGCTGGCCACCACCCTGCTCGGGGTCGTCGCCTTCGTTGCCTCTCGGAGCGAGACCCTGGCCGAGCAGGTGCCGTGGATTCGCGCCATCGGCGCGTACTGGGCGCTGGAGCTCGACCCACTGGCTGCCGTGATGGTGCTGCTGACGGTGATCCTCACCCCGGTGGTGCTGCTGGCCGAGTGGCACATCGGGGAGAGGGACGGCGCCCGCTGGGGCACCGGGACCTTCATGGCGCTGGCGCTGGCCCTGGAGGCCTTCTCCCTGGCGGTGTTCATGGCTGGTGACCTCTTGGTGTTCTACATCATGTTCGAGGCCACCTTGATCCCGATGTACTTCATGATTTCCGGCTGGGGTGGAGAGAGTCGCGTCAAGGCGGCTGTGAAGTTCCTGCTGTTCTCGCTGGCCGGTGGCCTGGTGATGCTGTTCGGTGTGGCCGGGGTGTGGGCCGTCTCAGCCGGGGCGGGGGAGCCGAGCTTCCTGCTGTCCGAGCTGGCGAAGCTCAACCTCGACTCCGGGGTTGGGCGCTGGCTGTTCGTCGCATTCTTCTTCGCCTTCGCGGTGAAGGCCCCGATGGCGGGTCTGCACACCTGGCTGCCCGACACCGCCGAGCAGGCCACCCCGGGGACCTCGACGATGCTGGTCGGCATCCTCGACAAGATCGGCACCTTCGGGATGATCAAGGTCTGCCTCATGGTCTTCCCGGAGGCCTCCGCCTGGGCGACCCCGGTCGTGCTGGTGTGGGCCATCGTGTCGATGATCTACGGTGCCCTGATGGCGCTGAGCAGCCCCGATCTGCTGCGTTTCGTGTCCTACACCTCGGTCAGCCACTTCGGCTTCATGGTCTTCGGCATCTTCGCCCTGACCACCCAGTCGCTCACCGGCTCGGTGTTCTACATGCTGAACCACGGTTTCTCCACCGCCGCGCTGTTCCTCGTCGTCGGCTTCCTGATCGCGCGTCGGGGCTCGGCCAACATCGACGCCTACGGTGGGGTGCAGAAGACCGCCCCGGTGCTGGCGGGTGTGTTCCTGCTCTCCGGGCTGTCGGCGTTGGCCCTGCCGGGCATGTCCAGCTTCGTCTCCGAGTTCCTGGTGATGGCTGGTGCCTGGCAGCGATACCCGGTCCACACCGCCGTCATCACGATCGGCATGGTGCTGGCGGCGGCCTACGTGTTGACCGTGTACAAGAAGACGATGACCGGGCCGGTCACCGACGAGGTGGCCGAGAAGGTGAGCCGGGATCTCGATGTCCGGGAGCGGCTCGTCATCGTGCCGTTGCTGGCCCTGCTGCTCATCCTCGGGTTCTTCCCGAAGCCGGTGCTCGATGTCGCTGACGATGCGGCCGGCATCGTCATGACCACGCTCGGCATCACCGATCCCGCCCCCGCCATCCAGGAGAACTGATGAGTCTGCTCGAGATCACCCTTCCGGCTCTGGAATGGATGCTGGAGGCCCCCCTGATCGCTCTGATCGTCGGGGCGACGTTGGGCGTTGCCGTCGAGGCGGTCGTGCCCAGAGCTTCCCGCCATGTCACCCAGGTCATCCTGGCGGTGCTCGCCATCGCGACGGCGTTGGGCTTCACAATCCACAACTGGAGCCAGAGCTCCGTTGAGCTGGTGGCTGATGGTACGTTCGCGATGGACGGCCCGGCCTACTTCTTCTGGACGCTGCTGCTGATCGTCGGTCTCGGTGGGGTGGCGCTCTTCGCGGAGCGCACCGTTGCCGGGGGAGTCTCGGCCTTCGCCGCCTCGGCTGCGACCGTTCCGGGTTCCCCCCTCGAGCGGGAGGCGGAGGCCCAGCGCCGCGAACACACAGAGGTCTTCCCGCTGCTGCTGTTCTCGCTGTTCGGCATGTTGATGTTCGCCTCGGCGAATGACCTGCTGACCTTGTTCGTCGCGCTCGAGGTGTTCTCGTTGCCGTTGTACCTGCTCTCCGGCATGGCGCGTCGTCGCCGCTGGATCAGCCAGGAGGCGGCGCTGAAGTACTTCCTGCTGGGGGCGTTCAGCTCGGCCTTCTTCCTGTTCGGAGTGGCGCTGCTGTACGGCTACGCCGGGTCGTTCACCTACCGTTCGATCGCGGAGGCCATCGCGACGGGAACCGCGCCGTGGTCGCTGCTGTTGGCCGGTCTGGTGATGCTGGCCGTGGGGCTGCTGTTCAAGGTGGGTGCGGTGCCGTTCCACTCATGGACCCCGGACGTCTACACCGGAGCCCCGACCCCGGTCACCGGGTTCATGGCGATTGCCACGAAGACCGCCGCGGTGGCTGCCCTGCTGCGGGTGTTCTACGTGGCTCTGGGCGGGGCCCGCTGGGACTGGGCACCGATCTTCGCCACCATTGCGGTCGCCACGATGGCGGTCGGTGCGTTCATCGGTCTGGTGCAGAACGACATCAAGCGACTGCTGGCCTACTCCTCGATCGCCCATGCCGGTTTCATCCTGGCCGGTGTGGTGGCGGTGCAGACCCCGGGTGATGGGGCCGTGGTGGCCTCGGTGCCCGCCATCGGCTTCTACCTGCTGGCCTACGGGCTGGCGACGCTGGGTGCGTTCGCGATCATCACGATGGTCAGGCGCGCCGGGGGTGAGGCGAACTCGCTTGCTGCATGGCAGGGGATCGGTCGGAGCGCCCCAGGTGTGGCCGCGGCCATGACGTTGTTCATGCTGAGCTTCGCGGGCATCCCGCTCACGGCGGGCTTCGTCGGCAAGCTGCTGGTGTTCTCCACCGCGTGGAGCGGGGGCTACGGGTGGCTGGTGCTCGTGGCGATCCTGGCCAGCCTGGTGACGGCGTTCTTCTATCTGAAGGTCGTCGTGGCGATGTGGTTCAAGGAGCCGACCCATGGGGAGCAGGGTGAGGTTGTCAAGGCCTCGGCCTGGACGTGGGGTGTTGTGATCGTGGCTGCTGCTGCGACGGTTTTCCTCGGGTTGGTTCCGGGTGGCATCCTTGACCTCGCGGCTTCCGCCGCGCAGTTCATTCGCTGACGGGAGTCGTCTTGGCTGATTTCGGAGCCCTTTCTGATCGCTTCGAGGAGGAGTTGCGGCGTGTTGCCGTCGCTGATTCCCCGTTCGTGACGGAGACCGCAACGCATCTCATAGCGGCGGGCGGGAAACGGTTTCGGCCGATGCTGGTGTTCCTGGCTTCCCAGTTCGGTGGCGAGGCTGACGAGGAGCAGCTGCTGAAGGCTGCGATGGTGATGGAGCTCACCCATGTGGCGAGCCTCTACCACGACGACGTCATGGACGAGGCCGAGGTGCGCCGTGCGGCGCCGTCGGCCAACTCCCGCTGGGGCAACTCGATTGCGATCCTGGCCGGGGACTACCTGTTCGCGAAGGCGTCGATCCTGGTGGCCGATCTCGGCACCGAGTACGTGCGGTTGCAGGCTGAGACCTTCACCCGGCTGGTGCAGGGGCAGATCAACGAGACCCGTGGTCCGGTGGAGGGCCAGGGGAGGTTGGAGCACCACATCCAGGTGTTGGCGGACAAGACCGGCTCGTTGATCGCGGCCTCGGCCCTGTTCGGAGCGATGGTGGCCGGTGCCTCGGTCGAGGTGCAGCAGGCGCTGGCTGCCTACGGTGAGGAGGTGGGGCTGGTGTTCCAGTTGAGCGATGACATCATCGACATCACCTCCGATGTCACGGGCAAGACCCCGGGTACTGATCTGCGTGAGGGGGTGCCGACGCTGCCGACGCTGCTGCTTGCTGCCTCCGATGACCCACGTGACGCGGAGCTCAAACGCCTGCTGGCCAGCGACCTGTCCAGCGATGAGGCCCTGTCCCGGGCCTTGACGGCGCTGCGTTCGCACCAGGTGATCGAGGAGGCCAGGGCTGAGGTCCGCCGTCGCGCGGATGCGGCGAAGGCCCACCTGGCCCCGCTGCCCGAGGGCGAGGCCAAGGACCTGCTCATCAAGGTCTGCGACGACCTGGTCACCCGCTCCGCGTGAGCTTCACCACGCACCCTCAAAGTTGGCGCAGTTCGTCCACGGTGACGAAACGGTAGCCTTCGGCCCTCAGCCGTTCGATGATCTGTGGGATGGCCTGTTGGGTCCTGGTCCGGCCGTCCCAGGGATGGAGCAGGATGATGGAGCCCGGCCGGGTGGCCGAGACCGTTTCCTCGACGATCTCCTCGGTGGTCTGCTCGACCTTCGCGGAGTAGTCCTCCGCTGCGACGTCCCACATCACGGTGTGGCGGTGGTGAGCCGCCAGCCAGGCAGGAAACACGACCAGTTTGCTGCCGTAGGGTGGGCGCACCGTGATCTCGTCATCCCAGCCAGCATCGCGCAGACAGGCGTCCGTTGGTTCGATCTCAGCGGCGACATCGTGGGGCAGCACCCCGATCATGCGACGGTGGTGCCAGGTGTGGTTTCCCACCTCATGGCCCCCTGCGATGATCCGTCTGGTTGCATCGGGGTTCTCGGTGCAGCCCTGCCCCGTGAGGTAGAACGTCGCCCGGACTTCGGCGGCCTCCAGTGAGGACAGGATGGCTTCGGCATCGGCTGCGGTGGGGCCGTCGTCGAAGGTCAGCGCCACGACCTTCTCGCCGATGTCCACCCGTTGGGTGAGGTTGCCGAAGAACTGGAAGCTGCGGGATTTGACCACCTTGTACCCAACCCCCAGCACCAGTAGGAAGGCCACCACGGTGGCCAACATCACAAGAAGGCGTCTGCGTCGGTTCGACATCGGTTCACATCAGCAGTTCGACGGTGCCGCCGTTCCACCTCAGGCGGGCGTTGTCATCGACGTTGAAGGTTCCTACGCGGACAGTGCCGTCGGGGACAGCCTGCACGAAGTGGTATTGGATCTGCACGGCGCCGTGACGCAGCGCCTGGATGAACCCGGGGTACTGTCCCGTGCTCCGCAAGGCGTCGAAAGCGGCTGCCAGACGTGGGTCACGGCCACTGAGGAGGATGTTCTTGATGTAGGCGAAGCTGCCCTGCTGGGCGCCCTCGTAGGTTTCCAGCCGGTACTCCTCGCCCGCCTTGTTCTCCTGGAAGACCACCACGTTGTGCTCATGGCGAGGACAGTTCTCCGAGATGGGGGTGACATCCGGGCCGCCGATGGCCACCTGGGTGAAATGACCGAGGGCAGCAGCATGATGCTCCTCCGGGGTGGCGGAGGCCATGCCGAGGACCACCTGGAAGCCCTGATCCTCCAGCACCAACTGACCGGTTCGATCCGCAACCCACAGGGTCATCCGTTCGAGAGCGTCCTCGGCCTCCTGGGCCTCGATGAGCCGTTGCAGATGATGATGGATCTCCGCGCGTTCGGCGTCAGTGATGTCCGGCCTCGCCAAGGCTTGTTGCAGCGCAGCGATGTGCTCGCGATAGTCCTCCATACCCAGCTCCTCGAATCAGGCGATGACGTGCACCAACCCTACGCCAAGCTCAGCCGACTCCCCGACCCCTTGAAGTCGCACTCATGATCGAATACGCTGTGGGCTGTGAACCCCGCATCCTTCGGCATCGCCATCCAGCCGGAGCTGGACCTGCCCGTGGTGCCCCGGGCCTCGTCACAACGGCGTTCTCGCCGTCTGGTGGCCCGGCTGGTGCAGGCATTGCCAGAGGGGCTGGAGCAGCCCGGATTCGACTTCGACGCGGTCGCCGACGAGGTTCCGGTGCTGGAGCGTCATGGGCTGCGGGCAATGGAACACTGGCGGCGTCACGCGCCCCCGTCGCATCGCGACGTTGCCGATCCCAGACGGTTCTTCGCGGAGCTGGGGAAAAGGCTCGCCCATCGGATCGCTCAGCTGGCCGAGCCGTTGGAGCGTGAGCTTCCCGCCGGGCTGACGGCCCTCGAGCGAAGCCAACAGGTGGTCCGGATTCGATCCCAGGCGGAGGAGGCTGCCCTGCTGGAGCAGCTCGAGGTGATCCAGCAGCTGAGCCAGGCCGAGGAGCAACGCCTGGGTGAGCTCCTCGAGTCCCTGCCAGCCAGTGAGATGATCGAGGATGAGCTGATTCATCTCGAGGATCAGGTGGCTCAAAGTCGTGAGATGCTGGGTGAGCGTGACCTCACCGCGGCAGAGGAAGCTGCGAGGCAGCAGCTGGGTCAGCTGCGGGAACTGTTGGCGGCAGCGTATGACCCCGGGCTCGAGGTCTCCCGACGCATCGCAGCGGCTGAGCGGGCCGGACAACTGACGGCGTGCTGGGGCACCGCCTCGCGGTGGTGATTCGATAGGTTGTCCGGGGATCGGTGATGGATTTCGCCGAAAACATCCCCAGGAACGTGACTCGGACCCGGGAGGGATCATGGAGATCGAGCGGATGCTCGATGGGGGAGCAGCGCTCTGGTGTGACGACTCCCCGCGCCCTGAACTGCCCGAGCGCATCGGGGCTGTCGTCGCAACCTCCGGCACCACCGGGAGCCGCCGCCTGGTGCTGCTCAGCCGTGACGCCCTCGTCGCCGCCGCTGATGCGGCCATCCAGAGCGTCGGAGAACTCACCTGGCACCTGGCCCTGCCACAACGCTACGTGGCAGGCCTCATGGTCGCCGTCCGCTCCCTGCGTGCAGGACGCCTGGTCCCAAACGCCCACCCTGACCTGACAGCACTCCACCCCAGTGGCGACGGCGACGCCATCAGTCTGGTCCCCACCCAGCTCCACCGCGCCTTGGCCGATCCGGTGCTCACCGACCGGTTGGCGGCCTTCGACCTCGTGCTGATCGGTGGGGCCCCGCTCGGCCACGACCTGCGCGCCCGCGCCGAGGCAGCCGGGATCAGTGTCACCGAGAGCTACGGCATGAGCGAGACCTGCGGGGGAGTGGTGTGGGACGGCATTCCCCTGCCCGGGGTCGATGTGGGAATCGACGATGGCCGGGTCATCGTCGGTGGTCCGACCCTGTTCGATGGCTATCTCGGCGATCCCGAGGCCACCGCAGCCACCCTCGTGGCCGGACGACTGCTCACCCGAGATCGCGGACACCTGAGTGGGGGGCGCCTCCACATCGATGGCCGCATCGACGACGTCGTCATCTCCGGCGGGGTGAACGTCGACCTGGCCGAGGTGAGCGCCGCCGTCGCTCGGATCTCCCCGGAGGCCGCCGTCGTTGCCGTCACGGACCCGGAATGGGGTAGCCGAATCGTCGTGGTGGCCGCCGAGCATGACCTTCAATGGTGGCGCGGCAGACTGGCCGATTCCCTGCCCCGCACCTGGCTGCCACGCCAACACCTCGCTCGTGCGGTGCCGCTGACCGAGGGCGGGAAACCCGACCGCGCCACGATGACCCACCTCGCCGAGGCGGAGCACACTACGATGTCCTCATCATGAAACCTTCCATCTGGGTGGCCGGTGCCAGGCCTCGCACCCTGCCTGCTGCTGCCGCCCCCGTCCTGGCCGGGGTCGCTGCCGGACTCGGCTCCGGCCTGACGGCGCAGCCCTGGCGGCTGCTGCTGATTCCCAGCCTGTGTGCCATCGTCGGGCTGGCCCTGCAGGTGGGGGTCAACTACGCCAACGACTACTCCGACGGCATCCGGGGCACCGACGACGTGCGGGTCGGCCCGGCTCGGCTGACCGCATCCGGCTTGGCCCGCCCCGAGGCCGTCCGCAACGCCGCCTTCATCAGCTTCGCCGTTGCTGCTGTGACCGGACTGCTCATCGTCGCCATCTCCGGCACCTGGTGGCTGCTCGGGGTGGGGGCCGCGGCCATCCTCGCCGCCTGGTACTACACGGGGGGGCGCCGTCCCTATGGCTACCTGGGTCTTGGTGAGTTGATGGTCTTCATCTTCTTCGGGCTCGTCGCCACCGTGGGCACGGCCTTCGTCACCTTCGATGCCGTGCCCCCCGCCACCTGGGCTGCCGCCACCGGGGTCGGGGCGCTGGCCAGCGCCCTGCTGGTGGTCAACAACCTGCGTGACCTCGCAGCCGACGCGAAGGTCGGCAAACGCACCCTCGCCACCCGGATCGGGGACCGAGGCACCCGCTGGTTCTTCGTGGCACTGCTGGCCACCGGGTTCATCAGCACTCTGGCCTTCGCGGCCCTGACCACCCCTTGGGCGCTGCTTGGGCTGCTGGGTTTCATCCTGGTGCTGGCCCCCGTCGCGCGTCTGCTGGCCGGGGCTGTGGGACGTGACCTCATCGAGATGCTGCAGGCCACCAGCCTCACCGAGCTGGCCCTGGCCTTCGGCCTGCTGATCGGGGTGGCGGTCGGCTCGTGATCGTCTTCGACCTTCCCCTTGCCACCCCGTTCAGAGGTCTTGAGCGGCGTCAAGGGGTGCTCATCGAAGGCCCTGCCGGGTGGGCGGAGTGGAGCCCCTTCCCGGAGTATGACGACGCCGAGGCAGCCCGCTGGTTGGCGGCGACCCTTGACGTGGCACAGCTCGGCCATCCGTCGCCGGTACGAAACCGGATACCGGTCAACGGCATCGTTCCCGCGTTGCCCCCCGAGGCCGCCTCGGCCCGCGCCGTTGCCTCCGGTTGCGCCACCATCAAGATCAAGGTGGCCGTCCCGGGGCAGGGGTTGGCGGCAGACATCGCCCGGGTCCGGGCCGTGCGGGAGGCCCTGCCGACGGCGGCGCTCAGGCTGGATGCCAACGGCGGCTGGAGTCTGCCCGAAGCCCTTGAGGCAGCTGAGGCCCTGGCCCGGTTCGACCTGGAGTACCTGGAGCAGCCCTGCGCCGAGGTCACCGAGCTGGCGGAGCTGCGTCGTCGGCTCGACGGCGCGGTTCGGATCGCCGCGGACGAATCCATTCGACGCGCCAGCGATCCGTTCCGGGTGCGCGACCTGGGGGCGGCTGATGTCGTGGTGTTGAAGCAGCAGCCCCTTGGCGGGGCCCGGGCCTGCCTGAAGTTGGCGGACGCCCTGGGGCTACCCGTGGTGGTCTCCTCCGCCGTGGAGTCGGTGATCGGAGTCCACGCCGGGGTACGCCTGGCCGCGGCCCTGCCCGAGCTGCCGCTGGCCTGTGGCCTGGAGACCGGCAGGTTGCTCGCCACGGATGTGACCCGCCCCATCGCCGTCGAGGGTGGCCACATCACGCTTGGCCCGGATCCGGTGCCCGACGAGTTGCCCCCGGCATCGCCGGAGGTCGCCGGGTGGTGGCGGGAGCGACTGCGCCGCGTGGCCGAGTACGCGGGGGTGGCGCTGCCATGACTTCGCCGCTGCTCGGGGTGGTGGCCGTGGAGGCGATGCTGGCCGCCGGGGTGGAGCACGTGCTGCTGTCCCCGGGGTCCCGCAACGCCCCGCTGTCGCTGGCTCTCCATGCCGCGGAGACCGCCGGTCTGCTCCGGCTGCACGTGCGCATCGATGAGCGGGTCGCGGGGTTCACCGCCCTGGGGATCGCCAAGGCCAGCCGCGCCCCCGTCGCAGTGGTCACCACCTCCGGTACGGCGGTGGGCAATCTGCTGCCCGCCGCGATGGAGGCGCGTGCCAGTGGGGTCCCGCTGCTGTTGGTCACCGCCGACCGTCCCGCCCATGCCGTGGGGACGGGGGCCAACCAGACCTGCAACCAGGTGGGGCTGTTCGGCCCGGCGGTTCTGGAGACCGTGCGGATCAGCTCCGCCAGTGGGGGCGAGCGGGCCTGGCGGCACCAGCTCACCCGGGCCGCCGTGATCGCGACCGGGGTCCGCAGCCGTCAGCCCGGTCCCGTCCACGTCAACATCGAGTTCGACCTGCCCCTGGTGGACGCGACGGTGCGAGCCCCGGCCTGGCAGCCCCGTAGCCCTGAGGTCGCGCCCAGCAGTGGGGTGGTGGTCCACGAGGTCACCACTGTGACCCGGACGGTGGTGCTGGCGGGGGACGCTCCACCCGAGGTGGGGGCGGAGGCCAGGGCGCTGGCCGAGCTGGCCGGGGTGCCGCTGCTGGCCGAACCCTCCAGCAACGCCCGCACCGGGGCTGCGATTCCCCGTTATCGCGAGCAGTTGGCCCGGCTCGCGCAGGAGATCGAGCGGGTGGTGGTCTTCGGTCATCCGACGTTGTCCCGCCCGGTCAGTGCTCTGCTGTCGCGTGAGGACGTAGAGGTGATCGTCGTGGCCCAGCGCGCGGACTGGGTGGATCCCGGGCACGTGGCTCGGCACGTCGTCGACCGGGTGGTGCTGCCGCCGGGGGACCCGCAGTGGTTGGCCCAGTGGGACCATGGCGCAGCAGAGCCTCGCGGGTTCACCCCGGAGGACATCGCCGCGGCTGTCGTTCAAGCAGCGCGGCCGGGGGAGAACCTGGTCCTCGGGGCCAGCTCCAGCATCCGACATGCCGACCTCGCCCCGGTCTCGCAGCATCCGGCCACCTGCTATGCCAACCGGGGGCTGGCGGGCATCGACGGTACGCTCGCCACGGCAACGGGGATCGCGTTGGCCACCGGTGCTCCGACGACGGTGCTGCTGGGGGATCTCACCTTGCAACACGACCTCGGGGCGCTCGTCCTGCCTCCGGGCGAGCCCGAGGTGAACTTGAGAGTTGTTCTTGTCGATGACAACGGCGGATCCATCTTCGAGACCCTGGAACAGGGCGCTGGCGAGTTCAAGGAGGCCTTTGACCGTGTGTTCAGGGCTCCGCAGTGCATCAACAGTGCTCAGATTGCAGCTTCATTTGGCTGGAAGGCTGACGAGGTGAGAAGTTTGTCCGCGCTTCTCGGCCTTCTGGATGACACGATCCGTGGCCGAGAGTTGCTTCGTCTGGTCCCGGTGTCCGACTAGCCTCGAGTGGACACCGGTCCTGAAACACCTCTGGTCCTGAAGGGAGAAGGTATGCGACGCTTCCACCGGCCCGTCCATCGAGCCAGTGACATCTTGGAGGAGCTCTCCGGGTCGGGGGACCCCGCAGACCTGAGTCTCACGGCTCATGACACCGCCGCCATCCTGGTGCTGCTCGCCAAGGACAGCGCCCCCGACATTCGAGCCCGCTTGACGCAGTACCTGGAGCGGGAGGGCATTGAGGACCTTCTCGCCCTGTGGCGTGAGGCCGCTCCCGTCTCCCTGCCGGGGGCGCTGTGGCGGCTCCGCCAGGTGGAGCAGCAGTTGCCGGAGGGGCCGGTCGCGGAAGAGGTCCGGCAGCTCATGGCAGGCTGCTTCGACGGCGACCTTGCAGACCTGTGCGACCGGGCCGCCATCATCGGACGCAGGCTGGGGCCGCGTTGGGACCAGCGGGCGGCAGAACTTGAGGCCTGCGCGCGTGAATGGCGTGCTGGTTCACTGTGGTGAGCTAGCATGGACGTGCCGGGCCGCGGTAACCCCGGGCTCCACCTTTAGCCGCCACGAGCGGCCACACGCCGAGAGGCGTTCCCGGTCCGGCCCCACAAACCCCACCCCGACATGAAGCCACAGGTCCAAAGGCGATAGCTTGTGGCCATGCGCATCGGAGTGACCAGGGAGACGGGCGACACCAGAGTTGCCGCGACTCCCCGCACGGTTGAACAGTTGATCCGGCTCGGCTACGACGTTCTCGTCGAGTCCGGCGCAGGGGTCCGGGCCTCCTTCCGGGACGAGGACTACCAAAAGGCAGGGGCCGAGATCGTCACATCGGCCTGGGAGGCCGACATCGTGCTGGGGATCGGGGCGCCGCACGAGACCCAGATCGCAGCGATGCGGCCAGGCGCCACCCTCGTGACCTTCCTCGCCCCCAGACAGCATCCCGAACTCACCGCGAGGCTCGCGGCCCAGGGCATCACCGCCCTCAGCATGGACATGGTGCCCCGTACCTCCCGCGCCCAGGCCCTGGATGCGTTGAGCTCGTTGGCCAACATCTCCGGCTACCGAGCCGTCGTCGAGGCCGCCCACGCCTTCGGCCGGTTCTTCACCGGTCAGGTGACCGCTGCCGGGAAGGTGCCACCGGCAACCGTCTTCGTGATCGGGGCCGGGGTCGCAGGCCTCGCGGCCATCGGGGCCGCGAACTCGCTCGGCGCCGTCGTGCGTGCCACCGATGTCCGTCCGGAGACCGCGGAGCAGGTCGAGTCGATGGGGGCCACCTTCGTGCACGTCGACGGGGTGGATCAGGGGGTCTCCAGCGACGGCTACGCCAAGGAGGTGGGGGCCGACTACGCGGCTCGTGCCGCTGAGCTGTACGCTGCCCAGGCCCGGGAGGTGGACATCATCATCACCACCGCGGCCATCCCCGGCAAGCCATCGCCGAGGCTCATCACCGCGGAGATGGTGGCGAGCATGAAACCCGGCTCGGTGATCGTGGACCTCGCGGCCAGTGGGGGAGGAAACTGTGAGCTGACCCGCCCCGGCGAGAGCTACGTCACCGACGGCGGGGTCACCATCATCGGCTACACCGACCTGGCATCGAGGCTTCCCGGGCAGAGCTCCCAGCTCTACGGCACCAACCTGGTCAACGCCCTGACCCTCATGACCCCCGGCAAGGACGGACAGCTCGTCATCGACTTCGACGACGAGGTGGTGCGGGCCATGACGGTGGTGCGTGACGGCGAGGTCACCTTCCCACCGCCGCCGATCCAGGTCTCCGCAGCCCCGGCGCCGAGCCAGCCGAAAGCCGAACCCGAGGCCGTCGCGCCACCGCCACCTCCCAGACCGTGGTGGCACCAGGTGGTGTTGGTCGGGCTGGGGGCGCTCGGCTTCATCGGGGCGCTGACCGTGGCGCCGCCCAGCTTCGTCACCCTGATGGGGGTCTTCGTGCTGGCCGTCGTCGTCGGGTACTACGTGGTGTGGAACGTCACCCACGCCCTCCACACGCCGTTGATGAGTGTCACCAACGCGGTCTCGGGGATCATCGTGGTCGGCGCGATGACGCAGCTCGCCCACGACGACTGGGTCATCAAGGGGATCGCCTTCGTCGCGGTGCTCATCGCCTCGATCAACGTGTTCGGCGGGTTCACGGTGACCCACCGGATGCTCGACATGTTCAGGAAGGGCTGAGCCATGCTGGGCAATTTCATCGGAGCCACCTACATCGCTGCGGGACTCATGTTCATCCTCGCCCTGGCCGGGCTCAGCAAGCACGAGACGGCGAAGAAGGGCAACGCCTACGGCATCCTTGGGATGGTGTTCGCGCTCGTCGCCACGAACTTCGCCATCGGCTACCAGGACCTGGCGGCCGGGCGTCCGCAGTGGACCTCCGCGATCCTGCTGTACGCGGCCATCGCGGTCGGCGGGGCCATCGGGGTGTGGAAGGCGCGCCGGGTCGAGATGACCGGGATGCCGGAGCTCATCGCCCTGCTGCACAGCTTCGTCGGTGCGGCGGCGGTGCTCGTCGGGTTCAACGTCCACCTGGCCACGCCACACGCGGACGTGGTGCATGCCGTCGAGGTGGTGCTCGGGGTCTTCATCGGGGCGGTGACCTTCACCGGTTCGCTCGTGGCCTGGGGCAAGCTGAACGGGCGGATGGCCTCGCGGCCGCTCACGCTGCCGGGGAGGCACTGGATCAACCTGGGGGTCGTCGTGGCCTCGGCGGGGCTCGGCTGGTGGTACGTCATTTCCGGGTCGCTGATCCCGCTGCTCCTGGTGACGGTGCTGGCGCTGTTTCTGGGCTTCCACCTGGTGGCTGCCATCGGTGGCGCGGACATGCCCGTGGTGGTGTCGATGCTCAACTCCTACTCCGGCTGGGCGGCGGCCTTCTCCGGCTTCATGCTGGACATGACCGTGCTCATCATCACCGGTGCGCTGGTGGGGGCCTCGGGCGCGATCCTGTCCTACATCATGTGCAGGGCGATGAACCGTTCCTTCGTCTCGGTGATCCTCGGCGGTTTCGGTGATGCACCGGTCGCGGCCTCCGGGGTGATGGGGGAGTACCGGGAGGCCTCGACGGCGGAGGTCGCGGCGATGCTCGGCCAGGCCCGCTCGGTGGTGATCGCGCCCGGCTACGGGATGGCGGTCGCCCAGGCGCAGTACCCGGTTGCGGAGCTCACCGCGCAGTTGAGGCAGCGTGGGGTCGAGGTGCGTTTCGCCATCCACCCGGTGGCAGGCAGGCTGCCCGGCCACATGAATGTGCTGCTGGCCGAGGCGAAGGTTCCCTATGACATCGTGCTGGAGATGGACGAGATCAACGACGACTTCGGCGAGACCGACGTGGTGCTGGTGATCGGGGCGAACGACACCGTCAACCCGGCAGCCAACGAGCCCGGCTCCCCGATCTCCGGGATGCCGGTGCTGAAGGTCTGGGAGGCGGACCAGGTCGTGGTCTTCAAGCGCTCCATGAACGCCGGTTACGCCGGGGTCCAGAACCCGCTGTTCTTCAACGAGAACTCGGTGATGTGCTTCGGCGACGCGAAGGCGACGGTGCAGCAGATCCTCTCGGAGCTGTGACAACTGGGGTGCACGACAGGCGCTTTTATTGAACTGGTGATGACAGAGCGCGAAAAATGAAAGGGAGTGGCCACCAAGTGGTGAGAAGTCCCTTGTCACCGCATTGCTTCCTTTCATAAATGGGAGGTGGCTGAAAGAGGAGAGACAGTTCGCTGTCCCTGAGGCATGGTCGGGCAGGCACAGATGGAGAGGCTCTAGGCTTGGGGTCATGCTTCTGGAATTTCCGCATCCTGACCGGGTGAGTGTCGGTGCCCTGGGGGAGGTGGGCCGACGAACCTACGTGCTGCAGGTCAGGCAGCGGGACCAGCTGGCCGCCGTCGAGATCGGGCGCGACGTCGTGGTCTCGGTGGCCAGGCGGATTGATTCGTTGCTGGAGGAGGCGGCTCGGCTCGGGTGGGTCGGGGACCCACAGCAGGAGGTCTGGGCCGACCTTGCCCCGCTCGAGGAGCCCCTGACGGTGCTGTTCACCGTGCAGGCCATCGGCTGGGCCCTCGACACCGGCCGCGGAGCCATCCAGCTGGAGCTGTTTGCAGGCAGTTCCGACTGCGATGCCACGGCCCTGGACACCATCATCCAGATCTGGCTCTACCCCCGCATGGCCAGGGAGTTCTCTTCCCGGGTGGCCCATGTCATCGCGACGGTGGACCCGCCCTGCCCCTTCTGCGCCCAGCCCGTGCACGCCACCGGGCACATCTGCCCTCGCGCCAACGGCTACCGGGCACCGCTGTTCTGAGCACCGCCCGGGCCTGCCTCCGCGTTGAGTTGCCGCCGTGCCGCGTGGAGGCAGTAGCGTGGTTCCCATGTATTCGTGGGCCCCAGTCGATGTTCCTCGCCTGCCTTCCTCCGACGGCGTTCCCGACAGGCTCCGCCTGTACGACACCTCGTCCCGGGCCTTGGTGGAGGTGGGCCCTGCCAGCGGCCGGGCCCGCATGTACGTCTGCGGCATCACCCCTTATGACGCCACCCACCTGGGACATGCCAACACCTACGTCACCTTCGACCTCATCAACCGGGTGTGGCGGGATCTGGGGCTGGAGGTCAACTACACCCAGAACGTCACCGATGTCGATGATCCGCTGTTGGAGCGTGCCCGTGACACCGGGCGCGACTGGGAGGAGCTGGCCGAGGACCAGACCGAGCTGTTCCGCTCCGACATGGTCCACCTGCGGGTGATCCCGCCCACCCACTACGTCGGGGCCGTCGAGTCCATCCCCGGCGTGGTGACCCTGATCGAGCAGCTCCTGCCGAGCGGGCTGGTCTACCAGGTGGACGACCCCGAGCACCCGGACTGGTACTTCCAGACCGTTGCCGCCCCTGGTTTCGGGGAGGTCTCCCGCCTTGAGGAGCAGCAGATGATCGATCTGTTCGCTGAGCGCGGTGGGGACCCGGAGCGCCCGGGCAAGCGTCACCCGCTGGACTGCCTGCTGTGGCGATTTTCCCGCGAGGGTGAGCCCAGCTGGACCTCGCCGCTGGGTCCTGGCCGACCCGGATGGCACATCGAGTGCACCGCCATCGCGCTGGACCGGCTCGGCCCTGCCTTCGACGTCCAGGGCGGAGGAAGTGACCTGGTCTTCCCACATCACGAGATGTGCGCGGCCGAGGCAGCCGTCGCCTCGGGCCAGCCGATGGCCAAGTGCTACGTCCACTCCGGGATGGTGGCCCTCGACGGCGAGAAGATGTCGAAGTCGAAGGGCAACCTGGAGCTGGTCAGCCGCCTGCGCAACAAGGGGGCCAACCCGATGGCCATCCGGCTGGCCCTGCTGGCCCACCACTACCGTTCCGACTGGGAGTGGACCCCCGCCGATCTGGAGCAGGCCGAGCAGCGTCTCCAGCTGTGGCGCTCCGTGCTCAACAACGGGACCAGCCTGCCCGCCGCCGAAACCATCGCGGAGCTGCGCCGGGCGATGCGCAACGACCTCGACGCGCCGCGTGCGCTCGCCGTCGTGGACACCTGGGCGGCGGCCAGCCTGGCGGTGGAGGGCGACGACTGCGAGGGCATCGCCCAGCTGGCCGAGGCCGTGGACGCATTGCTCGGTATCCGGCTCGAGCCTCTAGGCTGAGCGCCGTGAAGACCTTTGACCAGCTCTTCGAGCAGCTCATCGAGACCGCCCGGACCCGTCCGGAGGGGTCCTCCACCGTCGCCCGCCTCGACGCGGGGGTCCATGCCATCGGCAAGAAGATCGTGGAGGAGGCGGCCGAGGTGTGGATGGCGGCCGAGCACGAGTCGAAGGACGCGGCCGCGCTGGAGATCAGCCAGCTGCTCTACCACCTCCAGGTGATGATGATCTCGCTCGGCCTGGAGCCCGACGACATCTACCGTCACCTGTGAGGCCCGCCATGACCATGCTCAGGATCGCCGTTCCCAACAAGGGCGCGCTGGCCGAGGCCGCCGCCCGGATGCTGCGCGCGGCAGGCTACCGGCAGCGCACCGACTCCAAGGACCTCACCCTCATCGACGAGGCCCACAACGTGGAGTTCTACTACCTGCGTCCCCGCGACATCGCGGTCTACGTCGGTGAGGGGCACCTCGATGTCGGCATCACCGGCATCGACATGCTGCTGGATTCGCAGGCCAAGGCCGAGGAGGTCATGAAGCTCGGCTTCGGGGGCAGCCGGTTCCGTTTCGCAGCCCCCGCGGGCAGTGGGTTCACCGTCGCCGATCTGGCCGGAGCAAGGATCGCCACCTCCTATCCCGGGCTGCTGGGGGAGTGGCTCAGCTCCCAGGGCATCGAGGCGAAGCTGGTCAAGCTCGACGGGGCCGTGGAATCCGCCATCCGGTTGGGGGTGGCCGATGTCGTCGCGGACGTGGTGGACACCGGAACCACCTTGAAGCGGGCCGGGTTGGAGATGTTCGGTGACCCGATCTGTCACTCCGAGGCGGTCCTGATCCGTCGTTCCGGCGCGGCGGAGCCTGCGGGCCTGGCCTCGCTTCGGACCCGCCTGGAGTCGGTGCTGGTGGCGCACAACTACCTGATGATGGATTACAACGTGGCGGAGGAGAACCTCGAGGCGACCACGGGGCTGGCCTCAGGGGTCAACGGCCCGACGGTGTCCCGGCTGGCTCAGCCCGGCTGGTTGGCGGTGCGGGTACTGGTGCCGAAAAAGGGTGCCCACATGCTGATGGACCAGCTCTTCGAGGCAGGTGCCAGGGGCATCCTGCTCACCGAACTCAATGCAGTCCGGCTCTGAGCGCTCTCAGGAGATCCCTCGCCTCTTGAGGATCGCCTCGATCTCGTCGATGTCGTCATCAGCTGGCTCAGCCTTGCGGGCGGGCTGAGGTGTTTTTTGTGGGGCTGCGACGGCGGGCCTGCGCGGGGTGGCATCGATTCCCTTGGGGCCTGCCTCCTTCGGGGCGGCTGCGCGCTCCTTCCGGGGTAGGAAGCCACTCAGCACCAGCAGCAGTACCCCTGCGACGCCGAGCCCGGTACCCCAGGCCATCGCGTTGTCCCAGGTGATGCCCTGAGCCCAGGTGATGAGGCGGGCGAAGCCATCGACCAGGAGCACTGACAGCCCGGTCAGGTGGAGCGCCAGCGGGATCAGGGTCAATCCCAGACCGGCCACCAGAACGCGCGGGCTGCGGCTGCGGGCGAACAGGCCAGCGGTGATGGCGACGATGACGGTCATGACGGCAATCGTGACGAATGGCGCGGCTTCCATGACCCCAAGCATTCCACAGCCTTCCCAATTGTGAGGTGAGACGCCGGGATGAAATCGATGCAGATTTGCGTTCTCAATAAGGCTCGCCTAGGTTGAGGCCTTCACGATGAACATCAGGACAAGGAGAACAGTGACCACGCCAGCGGCCCAACTGACGGACCTGACGGTCAGATTTGGCGATGTGGCCGTGCTCGATGCTCTCAGCCTCAGCATCGATCCGGGGGAGCGGGTCGCGCTCATCGGGGAATCCGGCTCCGGCAAGTCCATGACCGCCTCCGCGCTGCTCGGCCTGCTGCCCAGGAAGGCGACGGTCACCGGCTCTGTCATGCTGCAGGGCACCGAGATCATCGGGGCCACAGAGAAGCAGCTGCGCTCCCTGCGGGGCAATGCGGTGGGGCTCATCGCCCAGGACCCCCGCACCTCGCTCAACCCTCTGGTCGCCGTCGGTGAGCAGGTGGCGGAACCCCTGCGGGCCAAGGGGATGCGTGCCTCGCTGGCCCGGCGGCGGGCGGTGGAGCTGCTCGAACAGGTCCAGCTGCCAGCACCCGAACAGTTGGCCCGCCGCCACCCCGGGGCGCTCTCCGGCGGGCAACGGCAACGGGTCGGCATCGCGATGGCGCTGGCGGCGAACCCCGCGTTGTTGATCGCTGATGAACCCACCTCCGCCCTCGACGTCACCGTCCAGGCCGGGGTGCTCGCCCTGCTCTCCGACCTCGCGGTCGACCAGGCGCTGCTGTTCATCACCCACGACATCGCCGTCGCCGCACTGCTGTGCAGCCGCCTCGTGGTGCTCAGGGCTGGGGTGAAGGTGGCTGACGGCCCCACGGACGAGATCATCGCCGCCCCACCCCACGAGTACGTCGCCGAGCTGTTGCAGGCCAGCTCCGCCACCGCACTCCCGGACACCTGCGAATCGCTCAACCTGCCACATCGGGAGCCAGCATGACGATCCGTCTCCAGGCCACAGGGCTCAGCCGCACCTACCGCCCCGCCGGGTTGTGGGCGAGATGGCGCGGCACCCCGGGGGTGTGCGCCGTCGACGGCATCGACCTGGAGCTGCGCTCCGGGCAGCGGCTGGGAATCGTGGGGGAGTCCGGCTCCGGCAAATCCACCCTGATGCGGCTGCTGCTCGGGCTGGAGGCCCCGGATGCAGGCAGTGTCACCTACGACGGGCGTCAGGTGCGTGCCGGGGAGGAGCTCACCTGGTTCAGGCGTGAGGTCCAGTTCGTGCCCCAGGACCCCTCCAGCTCCCTCAACCCATGCTTACGCATCCGTGACTGCGTGCGGGAACCCCTGCAGTGTCTGGGCATCGACGACGACCACGCGGCCCGCGTCCAGGAGTGCCTCGAGCTGGTGGGCCTCGATCCGAGCCTGGGGGATCGCCATCCCGGGGAGCTCTCCGGTGGACAACGGCAACGGGTGGCCATCGCCCGCGCGCTGGCACCGTCGCCCGCTGTCATCGTCGCGGATGAAGCGGTCAGCGCCCTCGATGCCCTGGTGCGGCTCCAGGTGATGACCACGCTGCGCGACATCTGCGGGTCCGAGGGGCTGTCCCTCATCTTCATCTCCCACGACTTGGGTGCGGTGTGTCACCTGTGCGACTCGGTGCTGGTGATGAGCAAGGGCACGGTGGTGGAGTCCGGCCCGGTGCCCGGCCTCTTCGAGTCCTCGACGGCGCCCCAGACCCGCCAGCTGGTGGCCGCCGTCCCGACCCTCCCGTCACCATGACCGTGGGGGAGCGAAGCAGCACACTCGCACTGCTGCGGCGGCTGCCCGCTGTCCTGCGGCTGTTGGTGCTCACCCAGTTCGCCTTCAACGTCGGGTTCTACCTGGTGGTGCCGTTCATCGCAGCGCACCTCAGCGAAACCCTGGCCCTGGCCGGGTGGGTCATCGGCCTGGTGCTGGGACTGCGCACCTTCTCCCAGCAGGGCCTGTTCATCCTCGGCGGCACCCTGGCCGACCGGTTCGGCATCAAACGGGCGATCCTGACCGGGGTGGCCATTCGCATCGTCGGCTTCGTCATCACCGGCATGGCCCGCGAGGTGTGGTCGGTGATGCTCGGGGTGGTGCTCATCGGCTTCGCCGCAGCCCTGTTCTCGCCCGCCGTGGAATCGGCCCTCACCGCCTGGGCGGGCGAGTTGGAGGTGGCAGGTGGGCCGCCGCGAGGTGAGGTCATCGGGTTGGAACTGATGGCCTCGAAACTCGGCACCATCGTCGGGCCGCTGCTGGGCGGGGTGCTGCTGGTGGTCCCCTTCGAGGTGACCTGCCTGGTGGCCGCCGGCGTCTTCGGCTGCATCCTGCTGGCCCACATCTGCCTGCTCCCCGACGGCGCCAGGGTCGGGACGGTGAGCCGGGTTGGTGAGTCCCTGGGGCAGGTGCTGGGCAACCGCAGGTTCCTGACCTTCGCCCTCATCCACAGCACCTACCTGGTGGGGTACAACCAGCTCTACCTCGCACTTCCCGTCGAGCTGCAACGGATCGGGGCCCCCAGCGCCACCATCACCTGGCTGTTCGCCCTGGCCGCCGTGCTGGTCATCTGGGGTCAGCTGCCGGTGACCCGCGTCGTCGCCCACTGGAGCGTGGCGAAGGTGCTCGGCTGGGGCTATGCACTCATGGCCGCAGGGTTCGCAGGCGTTGCGCTGCTGTCGGTGCTGCCCCCGATGGTCGGCTGGTTCTCACTGCTGCCCGCCGTGTGGTTCGTCGTCGGCCTTCACCTCGGCCAGATGCTGGTGCTCCCCGCAGCGCGCGCCACCGTCGCCGAGCTGGCAGGCGGGCAGCGGCTCGGCTCCCACCTCGGGATGCTCGCCTCCATCGGAGGTGCAGCGGTACTCGTGACCAGCACCGCCATCGGTGTGGTCCTGCCGTGGGCGGCCACCCCCTCCCACCTGGCCTTCGTGCCCTGGCTCCTCCTGGCGGCATTGCCCGCCCTCTCAGCCGCAGGTGCCGTCACCTTCAGTCGACGACACCTCTCAACCGATCCCATGAAAGGACACCCATGAAACGACTCCTCGGGCTCGCGGCCACCTGCTTTGCCCTCACCCTCACCACCGGATGCGTGGTCACCGGCACCCAGAGCTCTGCGCCGGAGAGCTCAGCAGGTGGGCCACGGCTGCGGGTGGCGCTCAACTTCGCCCCCGTCGCGGAACTCTCCCCGTACACCGACGACGCCTCCAGCCTCATGCGCCTGGGTGTCTCCGAAGCCCTCATCGCCATCGATGCCGACGGTGCCCCGCAGCCCGCGCTGGCCGAGAAGTTCGAGATGGTCGATGAGCAGACCGCCCGGTTCACCCTGCGCAAGGGGGTGAGGTTCCACGATGACAGCCCCGTCACCGCGACGGCGGTCGCTGCCAGCCTGAACGCGGCACTGAAGGCCGACCCGGCGCCCAGCACCGTCTCCGGTCGGGAACTCACCATCACGGCCGAGGGCGAGGAGGTCGTGGTGGTGCAGGCCGCGAAGGCCGACCCGATCCTCATCATGCGGTTCGCCAACCCTGACATGGTGATCCTGGCCCCGAAGGCCTATGAGCAGGACCCGAACAAACCGAACCCCATCGACGCCGGCACCGGGCCGTTCGAGCTGACCGCGTTGAACGGCACCACCCACGCCACCCTCGAGGCCAACCCCGGCTACTGGGCTGGTGCACCGAAGGCCGCCGGGCTCGATGTGCAGTTCATCTCCAAGGCCGATGCCCGCGTCAACGCGATGCGGGCAGGGGAGCTGGACGTGTTCCAGAACGTGCCGGTGGCGCAGTTGCCCAACATGACCGGCTTCACCGTCGAGTCCCGCCCCATCCCGCGCACCAGTGGGCTGTACCTCAACACCCGAAGCGGGGTCTTCGCTGATGCGGGCCTGCGGGTGGCGGCCGCGAAGGCCATCCAGGGCGAGGTCATCGCGAGCACCATCTTCGAGGGCCACGCCGAGGCGGCCCAGGGCATCTTCCGTGGCGATGTGGAATGGACCAAGGACCGCCAGGCCCCGGCCTACGCGGAGGCGAAGGATGCGGCAGGGGTCAGCATCACCATCGCCACCTACTCGGATCGCCCGGAGCTGCCCGAGGCCGTCACCGTCATCGCCGACCAGCTGCGCAGCGCGGGATTCACCGTCGAGACCCCGGTGGTCAAGGAGTACAGCGTGCTGGAGCCGGAGATCATGGCGGGCGCCTACGACATGGTGCTGCTGTCGAGGATGTACATGTCGAAGGCCAATGACCCACTCAGCCTGATGCAGCTGGACTTCACCTGCGAGGGTGGCTACAACCTGTCCTTCCTCTGTGATCCTGCAGTGGACCAGGTGATCGCCGAGGCCAGCACGAACTCCGATGTCGCCGCCAGGCGGGAGGCCGCGGTGAAGGCCGAGGCACTGGTGTTGGGGCAGGGGGCCTACATCCCGGTGGTCCACGAGCAGGTGCGGATCGGGAGGGTCAACGAGCTCTCCGGGCTCGCCCAGGACCCGCTGGAGTGGAAGATGATCACCGAGCAGACCACCATCGACAGGTGAGCTGAGCCGTGAGGTCGAGTCTGCGTTCTGTTCCCGTGCTCGTTGGAGCCTTCCTCGTGGCGACGCTGTTCGCGGGCTCGCTGCCGTGGCTGACCGGCAGCGATCCAGCCCGCACCGTGTTGCGCGCCCGGCAGGTGGAGCGGGACGCGGACCCGGCTGCACTGGAGGCCATCCGGCAGAGCCTGGACCTGCCGGAGAAACCGGTTCTCGGGACCTGGCAGTGGCTGCTCCGGGCCGCCCACGGCGACCTCGGGGTGTCCTGGGTCAGTGGCAGCCCCGTCGCGGAGAAGGTGGGCTCTGCTCTGCTGGTCTCGCTCAACCTGTCCGCGATGGCGACGGCGACGACCCTGCTGCTGGGGTTGGTGTGCGTGGCCCCGATGATCCTGGCCGCAGGGCGGGGTGCTCCCAGTGCGTCGCGGGTGCTGCGGGGACTCTCCGCCGTGCTCGCCGCCCTGCCGGAGTTCGTGCTCGCGGTGCTGCTGGCCCATGTCTTCGCCGTGCAGCTGCGCTGGTTTCCTGCGACCGGTTGGCAGAGCTACCAGCACGCTGTGCTACCGGTGGCAGCCATCGCGGTGGCCTCCGTCGGGGTGTTGCTACGGGTCCTGATGACTGCCGTGACCGCCGTCGCCGAGGAGGACTGGGTGCGCACCTGGCGGGCCAACGGGGCCAGGCCGCGCCGCATCTCGACCGAGGTGGCCAGGCGGACGCTCGCCGTCGCACTGCCGCAGGTGTTCCTGCTGCTGGCGGGCATCGTCGGGGCCTCGGTGGTGGTGGAGGACACCTTCGCGATCCCCGGCCTCGGCCGCACCGCCCTCAATGCGGCACTCGCCCAGGACGTGCCCGTGGTGCAGGGGGCGATGGCGGTCCTGGTGGTGCTGGGTGTGGTGGTCGGGATCACCGGAAATCTGCTGCACCGGTGGCTGATGGCCCCGGCGCTGGGGGCCGGGCAAGGGACGGCTCCGGTGCGTCAGGTCGGCACCGTGCGGCGCGGCTGGGGCTGGTGGCTGTGCCTGGCGACGCTGGTCCTGCTCGTTGTCGGGGGCTGGTTCCGCAGCTCGGCCGTCAACTCCGTGGCCCGGCACCAGGGACTGTCATGGGCGCACCCGCTGGGCACCGATCACGTCGGCCGTGATGTGTGGGCCAGGGTGGGTGAGGGGGCCTGGCCCACCATCGGCTCGGCGGTGCTGCTGACCTTCGTCTGTCTGGGACTCGGGCTGTTCATCGGCCTTTCCTCCCGGCATGGCCAGGCGGGCATCACCGACATCCTCAACGCCGTCCCGTCGGTCTTCCTCGGGGTGGTGCTGGCGGCGGTGCTGGGGCCGGGGCTGCCCAGCGCGTGGTTGGCGATCTGCCTCGTCGGGTGGATTCCGTTGGCGGTCCATGCCAGAACCCTGGCGGCCGAGGCCAGGGCCGCGGGGTTCCACCAGGCAGCCATCACAGCGGGTGCCGGGCGGTGGTGGATCATCCGCCGTCACATCCTGCCCATCGTGTTCTGGCCCGTGCTGGGGCACGCCCTGGTCAGGCTGCCGCACCTGGCCCTGGCTCTGACCGGGTTGAGTTTCCTTGGGTTGGGGGCCGGTCACGACTCCCCGGAGTGGGGCAAGATGCTCTCCGATGCCGTCGTCCACATGGAGCAGGCCCCGTGGGCGGTGTTCTTCCCCGCGCTCGCCCTGGTGCTGCTGGGGTTGGTCACCAACCTTGCCCGGGCGGAATGACAAGCGGGGGGGGCTAGAATCGCGGTCATGACGAGACAACACGATGACGTGGCCGAGGAGTACGACGGCGAGGGCTCGGCCCCCGGCTGGGCGGCGATTGATGCGGCCTGCCAGGACCTCTACCCGGATCAGCTGGAGCCCCTCCACTACGGTTCGGTGCCGTTTGCCTTCCTGCAGAGCCCGGGGGTTCAGGGGGTCTCGGCGTACCGGGTGGCCCAGCCGGAGCCGCACTGGCACTACGTCTCCTACGGGCTGAGCGACCTGTTCGGGGAACAGGACGGGCCGGATGAGTACGGGGACTCCGGGTTCGGGTTCGAGCTCACCTTCCGGCTGGCCGATCCGCAGGCGATGACGGCCGCGGAGCCGCCCCTGTGGCCGATCGACCTGCTGCAGAACCTGGCGCGCTACGTCCACTCCACCGGCAACTGCTTCGGCCCCAACCACCACATGGATGCGGGCGGGAAGATCGCGCTGGAGCAGGAGACCGAACTCACCGCCCTCGGTTTCGTGACCGACCCCGATCTTCGGACCATCGAGACCCCGAGCGGGCGGGTCCAGTTCGTCCAGGTCTTCGGGCTGACCGGGACGGATCTGAGCGATGTGAAGGCATGGAGCGCCGAGTCGCTCTACAAGCTGTGTGACGCCCGATTCCCGAAGTTCATCACCCACCTGGACCAGGGGCCGCTGCGCGATAACCCGGAGTTGGCCCGGCTCATCGAGGAGGGCAAGCAGCGCGACGGTTCGTCGCTGGATCGCACCTTCGTCACCAGTATCGAGGTGGCCGAGGTCGGAGGCAGGCTGGAGATCACCCTCGGGGCCCGGGTCGCGGGCGAGGTGCCCGGATACCTCCAGAGCAGGCTCCCCTTCGGGAAGGGTTTCATGCTGATCGGCAACGAGGACGGCCTCACCTTCCGCCCAGGTGAGCAGACCTCGTGGGAGCTGGGACAGCAGGAGAACATCCTGACCCTCACCCCAGCCGACCTGGCGGCGATCAGTGGGGCCCTCAAACCGGTGCGGGGCCGGGTCGAGGCGCCCGCAGGAGTGGTCTGGGTGGTCGAGCCAACCGAGATCAAGGACCAGGACGGCAAGGTCGTCGAGGTCATCGGTTGATCCCAGGTCACGGAGTCGGGTAGGCTGTCTCGATGTTGACAGCGACCCGAGGCGGTCGCGCAGAAGTGGAGGCCTGACCTCCCACCTGGATCGCGCATCAGCGGTCGGGTCGGAAACACACCGGTTGCGTGTGTCCGTCAGGCCTTCGCGTGTGCGCGGAGGCCTTTTCCACGTCAACAGCCACACTTCAACCTTGGAGGAACCCATCAGCACTGAACCGCGGATCAACGAACGCATCCGAGTACCCGAAGTCCGACTCGTCGGTCCCAAGGGGGAGCAGGTCGGGATCGTGCGCCTTGAGGACGCACTCCGACTGGCAGTGGAGAGTGACCTCGATCTCGTCGAGGTGGCGCCCCAGGCTCGGCCCCCGGTTTGCAAGCTCATGGACTACGGCAAGTTCAAGTACGAGGCCGCGCAGAAGGCGCGGGATGCTCGTCGGAACCAGTCGAACACCATCACCAAGGAGATGAAGCTCCGTCTCAAGATCGACAACCACGACTACGAGACGAAGAAGGGGCACGTCGTCCGCTTCCTCAAGGGCGGCGACAAGGTGAAGATCACCATCATGTTCCGGGGCCGCGAGCAGTCACGTCCGGAACTGGGCATCGAGCTGCTGAAGCGGCTCGCGAACGACGTGGCCGAGTTCGGTTTCGTCGAGTCCGCCCCCAAGCAGGACGGACGCAACATGCTCATGGTGCTCGGACCCACGAAGAAGAAGACCGAGGCCAAGGCCGAACAGGCCGAGGAGCGGGACCGTCGCATGGAGCAGCGGAAGGCCAACGCGGAGGCAGAGAAGGCTGAGGAGGCCCGACTGAGGGCCGCAGCCCAGCCGTCGAAGAAGAAGCGTGGCCCCGCCGACAACATGGACCCCGACATCGACCTGTGACCCGGGTCGAGCCAAGACAGTAGAAAGTGAGCCAACAATGCCGAAGATGAAGTCGCATTCTGGTGCCAAGAAGCGGTTCAAGGTCACCGGATCGGGCAAGCTCATGCACCGCCAGGCCAACCTGGGCCACCTCAACGCCCACAAGTCCTCCAAGCGTCTGCGCAGCCTCAAGGGCAACACCGAACTGGCCGCAGCCGATGTGAAGCAGGCCAAGGCCCTGCTGGCCGGGCACCCCGGTCGCTGAGCCCACCCATCCCCTCGTTCCCCTGGCCGTTCCGGCCGTCATCTAAGGAGTCAACATGGCACGCGTCAAGCGTTCTGTGAATGCGAAGAAGAAGCGTCGCGAGGTCTTGGAGCTCGCCTCCGGTTACCGTGGGCAGCGGTCCCGTCTGTACCGCAAGGCCAAGGAGCAGATGCTCCACTCGGCCACCTACGCCTACCGTGACCGCCGCGCCAAGAAGGGTGACTTCCGCGCCCTGTGGATCCAGCGGATCAACGCCGCCGCCCGTGCGGAGGGCATGACCTACAACCGCCTCATCAACGGCCTGAAGAACGCCGGGGTCGAGGTGGATCGCAAGATTCTGGCCGACCTGGCCGTCACTGACAGCAACGCCTTCGCCGCCCTGGTCGCCGTCGCCCGCGACAACCAGAGCCCGGCCGCTGCCTGAGCGTGACCGAATCCAGCAACGCAGCACGTGAGCTTCCCGGCTCCGTGCTGCGTTCTTTTCGTCGCCTGACCCAGCGGCGTGGCCGCGACTTGGCGGGCGAGTTCCTCGCCGAGGGGCGCCAGGCCGTGCGTGAGGCCCTGGCGGCCGACGGCATGGTCACGGCCCTGGTGGTGGCCGACCCGGAGCGTCACCAGGACCTGCTGGAGCGCGTGGATGTACCCGTGTGGCGGGGCTCCGAGGCTGCGATGCGGCAGTTGTCGGACACCGTCACCCCGCAGGGGATCGTCGCGGTGTGCCGCCAGCCCCGCTTCACATGGGTCGATGTGACGGATGCCCGGCTGCTGGTGATCTGCGCGCAGGTCCGCGATCCGGGCAACGCGGGCACCGTCATCCGCTGTGCCGATGCGTTCGGGGCTGACGGGGTGATCCTCACCTCCGGTTCGGTGGAGGTGTGGAATCCGAAGACGGTGCGCGCCTCCGTCGGCTCGCTGTTCCATCTGCCGATCCTGACCGGGGTGGAGCTGGGCGAGGCCGTGGCCCGGGTCAAGGGCATGGGGATGCAGGTGCTGGCGGCCGACGGCGACGGTGAACCCCTGGATCTGCTGGCCGCCTCGGGCAGGCTGGCCCAGCCCTCGGCATGGCTGATGGGCAACGAGGCCTGGGGCCTGCCCGAGGCCGACGCGGCCCTGGCTGACCATGTGGTCGCCATCCCGATGTGGGGCGCGGCCGAGAGCCTCAACCTCTCCTCGGCGGCTGCGATCTGCCTGTACCAGACGGCCTCGGCCCAGCGTCGATGACCCCTGTGGCGTGGGTCTTTTCTGGTAGCATCGCGAGCATCCCACAGGTTCGTATGGAAGGACGCGACGATGCTCCTGGCTGGTTCAACGTTCTGCTGTGATCTGCCCGATGGGTGGTCAGTGGCCAGGGAGCCCGGGTGTGTGATCGGCACGGCCCCGCAACCGCTCATGGGCTTCACCCCGAACGTGGTGTTGCGGGAGTCGCAGGTGGAGGAGCGTCCCGATGCCCTGGCGGCGATCAGCCAGGCGAATCTGGGTGGACTCCGCGACGGCATACCGGGCACCCTCGTGCTGCAGGTCGAAGCGCTGGAGCAGCACGGGCTGGAGCACCGTCGGATCTGCATGGTGGCCCCGGTCCAACCCGAGGCGGTACATGGCAACACCATTTCGGTGCTGAGCATCCAGGACCTCGTCGTGGCGGACGGTGTGGTGGCGGAGCTGACCATGAGCGTTCCCCTGTTCGACTTCCGGGCCGGGGATGAGAACCACCTGATTCTCGAGAGCCTGCGGCTGCTGCCGCCCGAGGAGCGCTCGATTCCGCCCACCCGGTCAGAGGTGCCCGAACCGACGTTGGACCGTTGGGCGAGCACCCGCGACGGTGCACCGCGTGAAGACTTGTCAGTGGTCGTGCTGCCGCAGTTGGTGCTCCCGGCTGAGCCCTTGATGATCAGCTCCGAGACGGCGGCGACTGTTGTGAAGGGGGCTGGCCGGGGCCTGTTCCCGAAGGTCAAGGGGGTGGCGCGTGACGAGTTGGCCGCAGCGGGTCTGGTGGACCACAAGGGAAATCTGTCCGGGGATGGCTTCTGGTACGGCAGCCACTTCCACCAGGGACTGCCGTGGGTGCTGCAGACCACGGCCCCCGCGAAGACCGATTTCCGGTTCTGGATGACCGATACCACCACGCTCTTCCTCAGCCCGCATCCGCAGCTGGCGGGCAAGTATCTGCTGGGATGGACCACGACCTACGACTTCTTCCGCGTCATGCTGTCCTGGATCGACCACCGCCCGTCATGGCCACTGGAGTTGAACCTGTCCCTGGCCATCAGGCAGGTGCAGGCGAAGGTGGAAGACGGGATCACACCACCCACCGGGTCCCAGGACGAGGCCGAGTTCTGTGCTCAGCAGTGGCGGGCCTGGACCCTCGACTGTCTCGCAGTGGATCGCACGGTCACCTGGTTCCACACCGCTTCCCGTGGTGATGTCCTGGCCTTCGCCGCCCCACCGCCAGCCAAACGCGACCAGCTGATCCTGGAGCAGGACCCGATGGACCCACTGTGGGCCGTTCTCATCCAGGGCATCGTCTCAGCGCAGGAGGGACAACTGTGACCTTTCATCGTGTGAAAGCAGACGCCTGCTACGAGATTTTCACCAAGGTGGAGGCCGAGGCCGAGAAGGCCGCCCGAACCCACAAATCCGTCTCCAGTGACATTGACGCCCTGGGTGCGCTGTGCACCGGGGAGAGCAGTATCCTGGCAGCCAAGTTGAACGGCATCTACAACCGCGTACTCACTGAGTCGATGACCGCGGCGGAGCAGCAGATCACCAACGCCGCTGCAGGGGGTCGTGCATCGGTGGCTGCGATTCAGGCCGGGGACCACGAGATGGCGGACCAGACCGCCAAGGACGCCCACGCCACCGACGAGGTCCGCATCACCGATGGGAAGCCAGCATGAGCGTCAGCACCGATGGTCTGATGAACTGGCCCAGCCCGGAGGCCCTGCAGGATGCCTCCCTCACCCTGGTTGAGCGTGGCAATGAGTTCATGGAGCTGGTGGAGACCGCCCACGTCACGTGGCGCGATCTCGCCAACCACTACGAGTCGCCGTATCAGCACCTGCTCCATTCGGCCCTGGACTCCGCCCAGCATGAGGGCGACCAGGTCGCCGTCGGGTGCTCCAGCATCGCCTTGGCCATGGACGCCTTCGCCGAGGCCGTCCATGCCCTGAAGAATCGACGCACCGCCCTGCTCGAGGATGCAGCCACCTTCAACGCGAAAGAGCTCGACCCGGAGGCCGAAGACTACCTAGACAAGGTGAAGGAGGGAGTGGCGCTCCAGGGACGCATCGACGCTCTGGTCAACGAGTACAAGGCGACCATCGAGGAGTGCCACGCCCAGCTCGGTGCCATCAGCAATGAGGGCCTTCCCGGGGACCCCTCGAGATTGGACGAGATCGCCCGGGACGGCATGCTCACCACGGCCACCACGGTGGCGGAGAGCCGCAAGGTGCGCATCCACCGCGCCGTCAG
Organism: Propionibacteriaceae bacterium; assembly: GCA_030532575.1. Lineage (GTDB taxonomy): Bacteria > Actinomycetota > Actinomycetes > Propionibacteriales > Propionibacteriaceae > Arachnia. The sequence continues at coordinate 43,624 of JAUNKV010000012.1, forward strand.
GCGCGTCGTGGTTCGCATCGGAGAGCGCGAGTTCAGGCTTCCGCCACATCGCGTGAAGTGGAAGACCGGTGGTCGGTTCTGGGACAGGTCCTGGGGTTCCCCTCCGCCAGCCGCCCCAGGGGACGTCGGAACGAAGATGCGCTCAGGACTGCTCGAGACGATCTTCGGCCCCAAGCCGGGCCAGTACGGTCGACCCCATGTCTTCTCCTCAGAGGGCAAGACTTTCTTCAAGGGGAAGCTCGGTGTCGGTGTCCAGAGCACGGTCACCACCAAGATCGGCACCTCAGGCTGGGGCCGAGCGATAGGACGGGGCCTGTTCGCAGCTGGGATCGTTTTCACCTTCACCAGTGAGTACGAGAAGGCGGACAAGCGCTACCGAGAGCAGAACCCCGAGCTCACCGAGCAGCAGCGTCAGCTCAAGACCCTCGAGACCACCACCGTGCGATCAACCTCGCAGATCACGGCCGCAGTCGGGGCAGGGTTGGCAATTGGTGCGGCGATTCCCGTTGGTGGTCCTCTGATCGGCCTTGGTGTCGGGCTTGCCGTCGGCCTAGGTATGAGTATCCCGGTCGGGAAGGACAAGACCATCGGAGACGCTGTCGCTGACGCCGCAGAGAATTTCTGGAACTTCGCTAAGGGGTTATTTGGATGATTCCATCAATGCTGCCAGTCGCATTGGAGGTAACAGAACTCACGGCCCCGATTGCACTTGTAGGAGTTGCACTCGGGGTGATGGGTCTGTTTTCCCTTTACCAAGGATGGAGAGCCTACACTGAACCTGTTCCTCGTTTCGTAATGAACTACCGTGGGTGGTCCTGCCCGCTCTTGGTTCTTCCTTATTCAGGAACGTGGTTTCTGTGTTTGGCGATGGGATCATGGGCTCCGGTGCTTCCGTTGCCTCTGATGCGAGCTATGAGCGTTATCTGGTTATTCAGTGGTATCATCACGCTTCTTGGCGCCATCATCTGGTTCCCGCGTTTCTTGTTGCCGCCGTGGTATCGTCGTGCGCTCAAGGCGGGGGTTCCTCGTCATGATCCGTACGCGATGGGGGCGTTCAAGGCCCTGTCGCTTGAGAAGCAGAAGGCGGCGGTTCAGGAGCGGGGTCGGTGAGAGTTGTCGAGTGTCAGGCGAAGCTCAAGGCATCGAGACCACCACCGTGCGTTCGACCTCGCAGATCGGAGCGGCCGTGACAGCAGGCTTGGCCATCGGTGCGCTCGTGCCGGTGGGCGGTCCCTTGATCGGCCTTGGTGTCGGTCTCGCTGTAGGCATTGGCATGAGTATCCCAGTCGGAAGTGACAAGACCCTTGGAGATCTTGCTGCTGATGTGGGTGAAGGTGTCTGGAAAACGGTCAAAGGATGGTTTGGTGGATGACAACTGTTCTCTACTTGCTTGAGGTGGAAGCCGTCACTCCGCCCGTGGTCGCCGTGGGGATTGTCTTCTTCTGTCTTGGTCTTCTCCATTGCCGGTTGGCCTGGAAGGTGTACACAGAGCCTGTCCCTCGCTTCGTTACAACCTACAACGGGTGGGCGAGCCTCAGCTTGACGATGCCTTACTTCGCAGGTTTTTCTCTCTCCATGGGAGTCGGGGCATTCAAGCCTCTTCTTCCAGGGATCGTGATGACCGTTGTGGCCTTGGTCTGGCTCCCGAGCATCGTGATCTCCCTCCTCGGGGCCATCGTCTGGTTCCCGAGATTCTTGTTGCCGCCTTGGTATCGGCGTGCGCTCAAGGCGGGTGTTCCTCGTCATGATCCGTATGCGATGGGGGCGTTCAAGGCTCTTCCGGTTGAGAAGCAGAAGGCGGCTGTTTCCCAGCGGGACAGGCGGTGAGGATGTTCGAGCAGCTGACCTGTGCCAGCAGGTCCCTACCCCCGGAGATCGGTTTGTCAGTGCAGTGGGCCACAATGATCCCCATGACTGCTCGCGAGATTCTTGAGACCACCGACTGGGGGCATCTCATCCACGCCTACGGCACCGGAGCTGACAACGTGACGGATCTTGAGACCCTGCTGGGGGACGCCGTGGAGGCCATGAGACGAGCCGTCGACGCACTCGCCGGGGCCTACCTGCACCAGAGCACCATCTTCCCCGCCACCCCGCCCGCCTTGGCCTTCGTGCTGGCCGTGCTCTCACACTGGGAGAGTGGAGCTCAGGAATATCCGGTGGTGCCGGACCTGTTGGCCTGGGTTGGGGAGGTCGGCTGGTCGCTGTACCCCTACCTCGACGACGTGCGCTCCCGCACCTTCGACCAGGGTGCGCAGGACCGAATCGCCGCGGCCCTCGACGCCGATGAACTGGACTGGGAGAACCAGGCTGAGGACCTGGACCAGGTGCTCGGCAATGCCGGTCTCGCCCTGCTGCAGCTGGCACCCACGGCAGTCAAGACGCTGGGACCGCTCACCACCGACCCAGCCCCGGGTATCTCCCGGGCAGCACTGAGAGCCGCCCTGCCCTGGGTCATCATCGCGCAGGACGACGAGACGGCTCCGGTGGTCGTCGCCCGTCTGGGTCGGCTGCCCGACGACCTCCCGCCCGCATGGTTGGACAGCGTCGTGAGCAACCTGAAGAACCTGAAGGCCCAGCTGTGAACTGGTGTGAACAGCTCATCACCGAGATCAACTGGCAGGAGCTCACCCACGCCTACGGCCCTGCCGACGATCTGCCGGAACAGCTGCGCACTCTCATCGGCCCGTCTGAGGCCTGGGGCGAGGCCGCCCATCACCTCTGGGAGGCGACCACCCATCAGGGCCGGGTCTTCGACTCCACCCCGCCGGTGGTTCGTTTCCTCGCCCGGTGGCTCGCCGAGCGGGCGGAGGGTGACTGGGACGAGGCCGCGACCTACATTGCGCTCATGTGTCTCCACGACGCGGGACAGGCGGCGCGGGTGTTGGGCACGGTGGCTCCCGCACTCGGTGCCTGCGCGCCCGAGGTGCTGGAGGCACTGACCCCGCTGGCCCTCCAGCCCTCCCATCCGGCCGATGGCATCATCGGAGCTGCGCTGATCCCCTGGGTGGCGGTCGCTGAGACCCATCCCCAGGCAGTACAGCTCACGGCCCAGCTGCGGACGGTGTTGGAGGATGAGCAGGCAACGCGGGAGTGGCGAGGCCTGGTGGTTCTCGGGTTGGGAGAGCTGGGGCAGGATGTCTCCCGGTTCCTCGACGACCCCGACCCCGCGATCCGAACCTGCGCGGCCCTGACGAACACTGGCGAGAAGGCTGCCGGGGTCCTGCAACAGACGGCAACGCTGGGTGAGGTGGCCGACGAGTGGTTCACCTGGACCGTCAGCTTCCGCCTCATCCACGGGGTCGCCCTGGCCTGCGAGCTGGAGCTCCAGGAGCGGCAGGGGTGAGGGGCGGGTTGAGGTTTCCGTCATCCACTTGGCCGGTGATTGAAGCCTAAACCGCGTGATTGGGCGGTGTCAGGCCAATCGGTCAATCCTTGATCCGTCGGACAGTTGGTCCGCGGGCCCGCTTAGCTCCTAAACTGAGGCGCTGTATGAAAGGGGGAGCCATGTCCGGCCCCAACGACAACTTCGATCCCAAGCAGGTCGCAGCACTCAGTGCTGAGGCCATCGACGGGTTCGTTGCTGACGCCCTGGCCGCGGTGGGGGCGGCCTCGACGACCGCCGAGCTCAAGCAGGTTCGTCTCCAGCACGCGGGCGACAAGTCCCCGCTGGCCCTGGCGAACCGCGAGATCGGGGCGTTGCCCCCGGCCGCCCGCAAGGAGGCCGGTGCCCGCGTCGGCAAGGCCCGGGGCCGTGTGACCGAGGCCATCGTCACCCGTCAGGACGAGCTGGCCGCCAGCGAGCAGGCCGCCGCCCTCATCGCCGAACGGGTGGACATGACGCTGCCCGTCGCACTCCACCCCCAGGGCGCCCTGCACCCGGTCACCTCGCTCATCGACGAGATGTGCGACGTCTTCGTCGCAATGGGCTGGGAGGTGGCCGAAGGACCCGAGGCCGAGGGGGAGTGGTACAACTTCGACGCCCTCAACCTCGGGCCCGACCACCCGGCCCGCGGCGAACAGGACACCCTCTGGATCGAGCCGATGGGTGCGGGCAAGCTGTTGCGCACCCAGACCTCGCCGGTGCAGGCCCGCGCCATGCTCACCCGCGACCTGCCGCTCTACATCGTCAGCCCCGGCAAGGTGTTCCGCGCAGACGAGTACGACGCCACGCACCTGCCGGTCTTCCACCAGCTGGAGGGCCTCGTCGTGGACAAGGGCATCTCGATGGCCGACCTGCGCGGCGTCCTGGACCACTTCGCCCAGGCGATGTTCGGTGACGTCACCACCAGGATGCGACCCCACTACTTTCCCTTCACCGAGCCCTCGGCCGAGGTGGATCTGCAGTGCTTCGTCTGCCACGGCAACTCCGGGCCTGACAAACCATGCCGCACCTGCCGCTCCGAGGGCTGGATCGAATGGGGGGGCTGCGGTGTGGTCAACCCCCGCGTGCTCCGGGCCTGCGGCATCGACTCGGAGGTCTACTCCGGCTTCGCCTTCGGCATGGGTGTGGACCGCACCGTGATGTTTCGTACCGGCGCCCCCGACCTGCGCGACTTCGTCGAGGGCGACATCCGCTTCTCCCGTTCCACCGTCGTTGGAGGCAACCGATGAAGGCCCCGATCTCCTGGCTCCGCGAGCTGGTCAGGCTCCCCGCCGAGACCACCACCGCCGAGATCGCCGAGAAGTTCACCGCGCTCGGGCTCACCGTCGAACACATCGAGGCCACCGGCCCCGAGGTGACCGGGCCGCTCGTGGTCGGCAAGGTGCTGAGCTTCACCGAGGAGCCGCAGAAGAACGGCAAGACCATCCGGTACTGCCGCGTCGATGTCGGTGAGCACAACGACCCCGCCACCGATGAGCTCCCGGCCTCCCGGGGCATCGTGTGTGGGGCGCACAACTTCGAGGAGGGCTCCCTCGTGGTCGTTGCCCTGCCCGGGGCGGTGCTGCCCGGCGACTTCCAGATCGCCTCCCGCAAGACCTACGGCCACATCTCCGACGGCATGATCTGTGCCGAGGACGAGCTGGGGCTGGGCAGCGACCACAGCGGCATCATGGTGCTCTCCCCGAAGCTGGGGCTGGCCCCCGGCGACGACGCGCTGGCAGCCCTGTGGACCCGTGACGAGGTGCTGGACATCGACGTCACCCCTGATCTGGGGCACTGCCTGTCACTGCGCGGACTGGCCCGTGAGGCCGCGACCGTCCACGACGTCGCCTACCACGACCGCTACGACACCCCGATGCCGGAGCCGATCCGCGCAGGCTACCCGATCGCCAACCTCTCCGACCGCTGCACCGCCTTCGTGGCGCTGACCATCGAGGGCTTCGACCCCGCAGCCGCCACTCCCCGCTTCATGGTGGAGCGGCTGCAGGCCGCCGGAGTACGCTCGATCTCCCTGCCTGTGGACGTGACCAACTATGTGATGCTCGAATCCGGGCAGCCACTGCACGCCTACGACGCGGAGAAACTGGTCGGCCCCATCCGGGTCCGGCTCGCCACGGCAGGAGAGGAGTTGACCACCCTCGACGGGGTCCGCCGCAAGCTGGACATCGACGACCTCCTCATCACCGACGACTCCGGCCCCATCGGCCTGGCAGGTGTCATGGGGGGCGAGACCACTGAGGTCTCAGAGAACACCAGCGCCATCGTGTTGGAGGCAGCGGCCTTCTCCCCAGCCAGCGTCTCGCGCACCTTCCGACGGCACGGCCTGCCCTCTGAGGCCTCGAAACGTTTCGAGCGCACCGTCGACCCGGCTCTGCCCTTTGCCGCAGCACGCCGCGCTGCCGACCTGCTGGTCGAGCACGGCGGTGGGCGCATCCTCGACGGTTTCACCGTCGTCGGTGGCGTGCCGGCATGGCACCGCATCGACATGCGTGCAGGCCTGATCCCCGCCATCCTCGGCGGAGACATCAGCACCTTCGAGTCCATCCGGGTGCTGGAGGCCGGAGGCTGCCGGGTCACGGCCTTGGGTGATTCGTTGACCGTCGAGGTCCCCACCTGGCGCGGTGACCTGAGGGACCCCTACGACATCGTCGAGGAGGTGGGTCGCAAGGTCGGCTACCACCGGATCGGGCGGCGTATGCCCATCGCCCCTGCCGGGCGCGGGCTGACCCGCACTCAGCAGATCCGCCGCGCCGTGATGCGTGCCGCCGCTGAAGCCGGGTTCACCGAGGTGCTGAGCCTGCCCTTCATCGGCGAATCGGACCTGGACCGGATGAAGCTCGACGCCTGGGACCCCCGCCGCCTGGTGGTGCGGCTGGCCAACCCGTTGGCCGAGACCACCCCGTTCCTGCGGACCTCGCTGCTGCCGGGGCTGTTCGCGGCGGTGACGAAGAACACCTCCCGCTCCCTGGATGACCTGGCCCTGTTCGAGCGTGGCGCCGTCTGGTACGACCGTGGTGGCAGGACCGCGCCTCGACCCGGGGTGGAGCAGCGCCCCACCGCTGACGAGCTGGCCGCCATCGAGGCCGCACTGCCCGAACAGCCGGAGATGATCGCCGCGGTGGTGACCGGGGCCTGGTCACCCGCCGGGTGGCACGGGCCTGCGGTACAGGCGGACTGGCGTCACGTCGTCGCCTTCGCCGAGGAGGTCTGCCGTGCAGCCGGACGAGGGTTGGAGCGCATCAATGCGGCCACGGCACCCTGGCATCCGGGACGTTGCGCGGAGCTGCTGGTGGATGGCAAGCAGATCGGCCACGCCGGTGAGCTGCACCCTGATGTGATCCGTGACTTCGGGCTCCCGGCCCGGACCTCAGCGGTGGAGATCAACCTCACGGCCCTGCTGAGTGCCACCGCTGAGCCGGTGCGGATCAACCAGCTGACCGGATTTCCGTTGGCGAAGGAGGACGTGGCGCTCATCGTCGATGAGGGCACCCCCGCCGAGGCGGTCCGGGCGGCGCTGGTGGAGGGGGCCGGGGACCTGCTGGAATCGGCGACTCTGTTCGACGTCTACCGGGGCGACCAGGTGCCGCAGGGCAAGAAGTCGCTGGCTTTTGCCCTGAGGTTCCGGGCGGACCGTACCCTCACCGATGCCGAGGCCGCCGAGGCCAGGGAGGCCGCCGTCGCAGTCGCGAGCAAGCAGTTCGGGGCGGTTCAGCGGGTCTGACCGGTGGGCAGATCGCCCTGGGAGAAGGTGTGGACCAGGGCGACTGCACGGTCGAACTCCTCGTCGACCTCCGGGGCCACCGTGGTCATCAAGGACACCCCGATGGCGACGGCGAGGTTGGCGAGGAATCCCAGCAGGATCTCGTAGAGGTCGAAGATGCCACCCTCGACGTTGCCCCAGATCGCGACGACCACAGCCCCGGTCACCATGCCCGCCAGTGCCCCCCACCGGGTCAGCCGCTTCCAGTACAGGGCGAGCACGACGATCGGGCCGAACGCTGCCCCGAACCCCGCCCAGGCGAAGGCGACGAGCTTCAGGATGGTGTCGTTGGCCTCCCAGGCCAGGACCGCTGCGACGACCGAGACCACCAGCACCCCGATGCGACCGATGAACACGGAGCTCTTCGCAGTGAGTTCCCGGCGCCGGAAGGCGCGATACAGGTCCTCGACGAGGGCGGAGGAGGACACCAGCAGCTGGGAGCTGATCGTGGACATGATCGCGGCGAGAATGGCGGCCAGCATGAAACCGGCGATCAGGGGGTGGAACAGCAGCTGACCGAGCGTGATGAACACCGTTTCAGGGTTGGGCAGGGCCCCGGTGTCACGTTTGTAGACGGCGATGCCCACCAGGGCGGTGGCTGCGGCTCCGAGGCAGCCCAGCAGCATCCAGCCGATGCCGATGCGCCTCCCGGCCTTGGCCTGCTGCGGGCTCCCCAGGGCCATGAAGCGCACGATGATGTGGGGCTGGCCGAAGTAGCCCAAACCCCATGCCATTGAGGAGATCACGCCAAGCACCGAGGTGGAGGCCCCCCACAGCGCCCAGGTGCCGGGGTCGAGCTCGGTGATGGTCTCGATGAGCGGACCGAAACCGCCCAGGTGGATCACCCCGGCCACGGGTACCGCCACCAGTGCGGTGACCATCATCAGGCCCTGCACCACATCGGTGTAGGCGACGGCGAGGAAACCACCGACCAGGGTGTACAGCACGGTGATGCCCGCCACCAGCAGCATCCCGACCTGGTAGTTCATGCCGAAGGAGGCCTTGAAGAACTCACCCCCGGCGACCATGCCACTGGAGACGTAGAAGGTGAAGAACACCAAGGTGATGGTCCCGGCGGTGATCTGGATCAGCCGGGAGCCGTCGCGCAGGCGTCGCCCGAGGAAGGTGGGGATGGTGAGCGAGTTGCCCGCCACCTCGGTGTAGGTGCGCAGCCTGGGTGCGGTGTACTTCCAGTTCAACCAGGCCCCGATGGTCAGCCCCACAGCGATCCACAGCTCCACCAGCCCGGTGAGGTAGAGCGCTCCGGGCAGTCCCATGAGCAACCAGCCCGACATGTCGGAGGCTCCGGCGGACAGCGCAGTGGCCACGGGGCCGAGGTTCCGCCCGGCCAGCATGTAGTCGTCGATGCTGGTGGTACGCCGGTACGCCCACAGCCCGATGAGGATCATGGCCACGAAGTACACGATCATCGCGATGGTCTGATACGTCTGGTCGGTCATGCGTCGCTCCTTCGTTGCAGTTCCTACAACGTAGACGCATCCGGGGTCGCCGGAGGATAAGGTCCAGATTTTGGGTAGCATTCGTCGCGTGTTGAACAGCGTTCGGATCGTGGCGGCAGGATGCAGAATCCTCGACGACTGGGGTCTTGCCGATCTGTCGATGCGTCGCGTCGCCGATGAGCTCGGGGTCCAGGCCGGGGCGCTGTACTACCACGTGCCGAACAAGCAGTCGCTGCTGGCAGGGATCGCCGATGTCATCCTGGGCGCGGTGCCGACCCCCGCAGCCGAGGAGCCGGGGCAGTGGCTGCGGGCCTGGAGCGCCGGGTTGCGTCAGGTGCTGCTCAGTCACCGCGACGGTGCGGAGCTGGTCTCCTCCACCACCGCGCTCGGCCTCGGGCAGATGGATCCGACGGCGGAGGGCAGCCGGATGCTCCAGGCCGCAGGCCTGCCGCAGCCGGAGGCGACGATGGCCGCCTTCCTGCACTTCGTGTTGGGACACGTCATGGCCGAGCAGACCCGCAGCCAACTCGTCGCCCTCGGTGTGCTGGACGAGTTCGACGCCGAGCAGGCCGAGGCCGACTTCAGCCACGGCGTGGACCTGTTGGTCAGAGGCCTCAGACCGGAACCACGTTGACGAGCTTCGGGGCCTTCACGATGACCTTGCGCACCCCGTTCGGGATCTCCTTGACGATGCGGGGGTGGGCCAGGGCCAGCTGCTCCAGTTCCTCCTCGCTGATGTTCACCGACACCTCGAACTGGGCCCGCACCTTGCCGCGAACCTGCACCACGGCCGTGATCGTGTCATCGGCCACCAGGCTCGGGTCGGCCACGGGGAAGGGGTCGAAGGCCAATGACTCCTCGTGACCCAGCCGATGCCACAGCTCCTCGGCGATGTGTGGGGCCAGCGGGGCAACCATCAGCACCAGCGGCTCGACGGCGGCGCGCGGCACCCGCTCCAGCCGTGTCAGCGCCGAGTTGTACTCGGTCAGGCGGGCGATGGCGGTGTTGAAGGACAGTGCCTCGTAGTCGTGACCCACCGCATCGATGGTCTTGTGCAGCGTTCGCGCCGTCGCATCGTCCAGGGGGTCATCGGTGACGTGCACCTCGCCGCTGGTCTCATCGACGACGTTGCGCCACAGCCGCTGCAGGAAGCGCTGGGAGCCGACGATGGCGCGGGTCTCCCACGGTTTTGACTGGTCGAGCGGTCCCATCCCCATCTCGTAGAGCCGGAAGGTGTCGGCGCCGTACAGCTCGTACATCAGGTCGGGGGTCACGACGTTCTTCAGTGACTTGCCCATCTTGCCGTACTCGCGCTTGACCTGCTGTCCCTGCCACATGTAGCGGGTGACGCCGCCCTCCTCGATCTCCTCGACCTCATCAGCCGGGACGGGTTGGCCCCGGTCGTCACGGTAGGCGTAGGCCTGGATGTAGCCCTGGTTGAACAGCCTGCGGAACGGCTCGGCGGAGGAGACGTGCCCCAGGTCGAACAGCACCTTGTGCCAGAACCGGGCGTACAGCAGGTGCAGCACCGCGTGTTCCACACCACCGACGTACAGGTCCACACCGCCGACATCACCCTCGCCGCGTGGTCCCATCCAGTAGCGCTCCACCTCCTGATCGACGAATCGCTCCCGGTTCGCCGGGTCCAGGTAGCGCATCTCGTACCAGCACGACCCAGCCCACTGCGGCATCACGTTCAGCTCGCGACGGTAGGTCTGCACGCCGTCGCCCAGATCCAGCTGCACGCTGGTCCACTCGGTGGCGCGTGACAGTGGCGGCTGCGGGTCGGAGTCCTTGTCCTCGGGGTCCAGGGCCTTCGGCGAGTAGTCGCTCACCTCGGGCAGCGTCACCGGCAGCATGGACTCGGGCAGCGCCACCGGCATCCCGGTGGCGTCGTAGACGATGGGGAAGGGCTCCCCCCAGTAGCGTTGGCGGCTGAACAGCCAGTCGCGCAGCTTGAAGTTCACCGTCGCCTCGCCCAGCCCCTTGGCCTCCAGCCACGTCGTGATGGCGGCCTTCGCCTCGTCCACGGTCATGCCGTTCAGCGAGATCTCCGGGTTGGCGGAGTTGATGACCTCGCCGTCGCCGGTCCAGGCCGAGGTGCCGTCGTGGTCCGGCCCGGGGGTGACGGTGTGGATGATCGGCAGGTGGTACTGGGTGGCGAACTCGAAGTCACGCTGATCCCCAGAGGGGACCGCCATGATGGCCCCGGTGCCGTAGCCCATCATCACGTAGTCGGCGATGAAGATCGGGATGGCCCTGCCATCGACGGGGTTGGTGGCGAACAGGCCCGTGAACAGGCCGGACTTCTCCTTGGCCTCGACACGACGCTCCGCATCGGTCTTGCGGGCCGCCTGCTCCCGGTAGGCCGCCACCGCCTCGGCGGGCGAGGCGTGGCCTCCGGTCCAGACCTCCTTCGTGCCCTCCGGCCATCGGTCGGCTGCCAGGTCGGCCAGCGGGTGCTCAGGGGCCAGCACCATGAAGGTCGCTCCGAACAGCGTGTCTGGGCGGGTGGTGAAGACCTCGATCCGCTCACCGCTGGCGGCCTCGGTGAAGAACACCCTGGCACCCTCGGAACGGCCGATCCAGTTGCGCTGCATCGCCTTGACCTTCTCGGGCCAGTCCAGCTGGTCCAGGTCCTCCAGCAGCCGGTCCGCATAGGTGGTGATCCGCATCATCCACTGGCTCATGTTGCGCTTGAAGACCGGGTAGTTGCCGATCTCGGACCGGCCCTCGTTGGTGACCTCCTCGTTGGCCAGCACCGTACCGAGCCCGGGGCACCAGTTGACCGGTGCGTCGGAGAGGTAGGCCAGGCGGTGGGCGTCGACGATGCGACGGCGCTCGGCCGACTCCAGCTCATCCCACGGCCTGCCCGAGGGGGTGGGGCGTTTTCCTGCCTCGAACTCGGCGATCAGCTCGTCGATGTGTCGGGCCCGGCCCGCGGTCTCGTCGTACCAGGCGTTGAAGACCTGCAGGAAGATCCACTGGGTCCAGCGGTAGAAGTCCGCATCGGTGGTGGCCACGCTGCGACGCGGGTCGTGGGCCAGGCCCAGGCGGCGCAGCTGGCGGCGCATGTTCGCCACGTTGTTCTCGGTGGTGATTCTCGGGTGCTGCCCGGTCTGCACGGCGTACTGCTCGGCGGGCAGGCCGAAGGCGTCGTAGCCCAGCGCGTGCAGCACGTTGCGCCCCTTCATCCGCTGGTAGCGGGCGAAGGTGTCGGTGGCGATGTAGCCCAGCGGGTGCCCGACGTGCAGGCCTGCGCCGCTGGGGTAGGGGAACATGTCGAGGACGTAGAGCTTCTCACCCTTGCGGTCGGTCCTGGCGGGGTCGGCCCAGACCCCGGCGGGATTGGGTGCGCAGAAGGTCTCCTCGGCCTCCCAGCGGTCCTGCCATGCGGTCTCGATCTGCCCGGCCAGCTCAGCGGTGTACCGGAACGACGGCTCGCTCATCTCACTCCTCACGACCTGCCCTCGCGGGGGCGCGAGGACGCTGGATGAGTCTATCGGAGGGGAGCAGTTGAATAGTTATTCTTTTCTGTGCATACTTTGTGGCATGACTTTCACGGTGGCCGTCGCCGGATGCACGGGATACGCAGGAGGGGAGGTGCTGCGCCTGCTGCTCCAGCACCCCGACGCAGAGATCGCAGCACTGACCGGCAACTCATCGGTCGGTGACCGCCTCGGTGTCCACCAACCCCACCTGGCCCCGCTGGCGCACCGGGAAATCGCAGCCACCACGCCGGAGAACCTCGCTGGCTGTGACGTGGTCTTCCTGGCCCTGCCCCACGGGACCTCCGCCGAGATCGCCGCCGGGCTCGGCGACGACGTGCTCGTCGTGGACGCCGGGGCCGACTTCCGGCTGAACGACCCCGCCCAGTGGGAGAAGTACTACGGCAGCCCCCACGCCGGGACCTGGCCCTACGGGCTGCCGGAGCTGCCCGGTTGCCGTGAGGCGCTTTCCGGAGCCCGCCGGATCGCGGTGCCCGGGTGCTACCCGACGGCGGCCACCCTGGCGCTGTTCCCCGCCGTTGCCGCTGGACTCATCGACCCCTCCGCCATCACCGTCGTCGCTGCCTCGGGCACCTCCGGCGCTGGCAAGGGGGCCAAGACCCACCTGTTGGCCTCCGAGATCATGGGCAGCGCCTCGGTCTACGGGGTCGGCGGGGTGCACCGCCACACCCCAGAGATCATCCAGAACCTCTCCAGGGTCACCGAGGAACCGGTGAGCCTCTCCTTCACCCCGATGTTGGTTCCGATGCCGCGCGGCATCCTGGCCACCTGCTCGGCCCCCATCCGGGACAGGGCGGAAGTGTCCCGGGTCCGTGAGGTCTACGCCAGGGCCTACGACGGCGAGCCCTTCGTCGATCTGCTGCCCGAGGGCAGCTGGCCCGTCACCGCCAGCATCGTCGGCTCCAACCGTGTCACCGTGCAGGTTGCCGTCGATGACACAGCCGGGCGGTTGATCGCCGTGAGCGCCATTGACAACCTCACCAAGGGCACTGCAGGCGGAGCCATCCAAGCCATGAACCTGGCCCTGGGGCTCGAGGAGACCACAGGGCTCAGCACGATCGGAGTTGCCCCATGAGCGTCACCACTCCCCAGGGATTCACCGCCGCCGGTGTGGCCGCTGGGATCAAGAACAGCCAGCTGCCGGACCTGGCCCTGGTCCACAACCTGGGCCCTCGGTTCGCGGCAGCGGGGGTCTTCACCCGCAACCGGGTCTTCGCCGCCCCGGTGAAGTGGTCGCGTCAGGTGCTGGGGGACGGCCAGTTGCGCGCCGTGGTGCTCAACTCGGGCGGGGCCAACGCCTGCACGGGCAAACCCGGCTACGCCGATGTCGTCGCCACCGCCGATGCCGTTGCCACCGCCCTCCAGACAGTACCCACCGAGGTCGCGGTCTGCTCCACAGGGCTGATCGGGGTGCGGCTGCCCATGACGGCGGTGTTGAACGGGGTGGAGCAGGCCGTCGCCGCGCTGTCCCCGGACGGTGGAGCCGATGCCGCCCGGGCCATCATGACCACCGACACGGTTCCCAAGCAGGCCAGCCACCAGGGCCAGGGCTGGAGCATCGGTGGCATGGCCAAGGGGGCAGGGATGCTGGCCCCGGCGCTGGCGACGATGCTGGTCGTGCTGACCACCGATGCCGACCTGGAGCCAGCCGCCCTGCAGCAGGCCCTGGAGGCAGCCACCCGGCTCTCCTTCGACCGGGCCGACGCCGACGGCTGTATGTCCACCAATGACACCGTGCTGCTCATGGCCTCCGGGGCCAGCGGCGTCACCCCGGACAGGGGCGAGTTCACCGCCGCACTGACCGCCGTGTGCCAGGACCTGGCCCGGCAACTCATCGCCGACGCCGAGGGTGCCCACCACGAGATCGTCATCGAGGTGGTGGGGGCCGCCAGCGAGCGTGACGCCGAGGTGGTGGGCCGGGAGGTCGCCCGCTCCAACCTGTTCAAGTGCGCCATCTTCGGGGCCGATCCCAACTGGGGGCGGGTGCTGTCCGCCGTCGGGGTCACCGACGCCGTCTTCGAGCCGGACCAGCTGGACGTGTCCTTCAACGGCGTGCAGGTCTGCCGGGGCGGCCAGATCGGTGAGGACCGCTCCGGAGTGGACCTCAGTGGCCGTGAGGTGCACGTCCTGATCGACCTCCACGCGGGGGAGGACAGCGCCACCATCCTCACCACCGACCTCACGTACGACTACGTGAGGGAGAACGCGGAGTACTCCTCATGATGAGCCGAACCATCAGCCCGGACCGTGACCTGCTGCTGTCCAAGGCCGCCACCCTCATCGAGGCGCTGCCGTGGCTCAGCAAGTTCGCAGGCCAGACCGTGGTCATCAAGTACGGTGGCAACGCCATGATCGATGACGAGCTCAAGCGGGCCTTCGCCGAGGACATCGTGTTCCTGCGCCGGGTGGGGTTGAAACCCGTGGTCGTCCACGGCGGTGGTCCTCAGATCAGCTCGATGTTGGAGCGGCTCGGCATCACCAGCGAGTTCCGAGGTGGGCTGAGGGTGACCACGTCCGAGGCGATGGACGTGGTGCGGATGGTGCTCGTCGGGCAGGTCGGGCGGGAGCTCGTCGGGCTCATCAACGCCCACGGTCCGCTTGCGGTCGGGCTGTCCGGGGAGGACGGCGGGCTGCTGCGTGCGGTGCGTCGGGGCCTGGTCATCGACGACGAGGAGGTCGACCTCGGGCTGGTCGGGGATGTCGCCTCGGTGGACCCGGCGGCGCTGCTCGACATCGTGGATGCCGGGCGCATCCCGGTGGTCGCCTCCGTCGCGCCCGGCCCGGACGGCCAGGTCCACAACGTCAATGCCGACACCGCGGCCTCGGCGCTGGCGGTGGCACTCGGCGCGAAACGCCTGGTGATGCTCACCGATGTGGCAGGGCTGTACGCCGACTATCCCGATGAGTCGAGCATCATCACCTCCATCACCCCGGAAGAGGTGCGCGCCCTGATGCCGGAGCTCACCTCCGGCATGGTGCCGAAGATGGAGGCCTGCGTGCAGGCCGTCGAGCAGGGGGTGACCTCGGCCACCATCATCGACGGCCGGGTACCGCACAGCCTGCTGCTGGAGATATTCACCGACGACGGGATCGGCACGATGGTCAGCAAGGAGCAGCGGTGAACACCCAGCAGGAGCTGCAGCAGCGCTACGAGGCGGCCCTGATGAATACCTTCGGGACTCCGAAGCGGGTGTTGGTCAGGGGCGAGGGGGTGCACGTCTGGGATGCCGACGGGGTGCGTCACACCGACCTGCTGGCCGGTATCGCGGTCAACTCCCTCGGGCACGCCCACCCTGCGATCCTGGCGGCGGTTGCTGAGCAGTTCGGCAGGCTGGGGCACATCTCCAACCTGTTCGCCTCGGTGCCGCAGATCCGGCTGGCGGAGCGCCTGGCCGAGGCCGCTGGTGGTGGGCGGGTGTTCTTCGCCAACTCGGGTGCTGAGGCCAACGAGGCGGCCCTCAAGATCACGCGGCTGACCGGGCGGAGCCGGGTCATCGCGATGGAGAACTCCTTCCACGGCCGCACGATGGGGGCGCTGGCCCTCACTCACACCCCGAAGTACCGGGAGCCCTTCGAGCCGCTGCCCGGCGGGGTCGAGTTCGTGCCCTACGGGGACGCCGAGGCCTTGGCGGAAGCGCTCGATGACACCGTCGCCGCCGTCGTGATCGAGCCGATCCAGGGTGAGTCGGGAGTGGTCCCTGCCGGGGTGCAGTACCTGGCGGCGGCCCGGGAACTCACAGCACGTCACGGCGCGTTGCTGTGGTTCGATGAGGTGCAGACCGGCATCGGGCGCTGCGGGGAACTGCTGCTGGGACGCTCATTGGGGATCGAGGCCGATCTCGTCACCGTCGCCAAGGGGCTGGGCGGTGGATTCCCCATCGGGGCCTGCATCGCGACGGGGGTGTCGGCGGATCTGCTCACCCCGGGGATGCACGGCAGCACCTTTGGGGGCAATCCGATGGCGGCGGCCGCTGGGAACGCGGTGCTGGACGTGCTGGAGGGGGGTCTGCTCGCCCAGGTGCGGACCACCGGGGCATGGCTTGCCACACAGCTTGAGGCCTTGGGTCATCCCGGGATCGTCGAGGTGCGCGGTGCGGGGCTGCTGCTCGGTGTCGTGTTGGCCGAGCAGGTGGCCGCGATGGTGGCGGACCTGGCCCTGGCCGACGGCTGGCTGTTGAATGCTCCCAGGCCCGATGTGCTGCGCCTGGCCCCACCGCTGGTCATCACGGCGGAGGAGCTGGCCCCCTTCGTTGCGGCCCTGCCCGGGTGGTTGGAGCGAGCCGGTGGCTGAGATTCGACGATCTGCCCGGCTGGCGCTGCTGCGCAGCCTGCTGGAGCACGGGGAGTACGCCTCCCAACAGGAGCTGAGCGAGGCGCTGGCGGAGCAGGGGGTGGTGGTGAGCCAACCCACCCTCAGCAAGGACCTGCTGGCCCTGGGGGCGGTCAAGCGCCGGGCCGGGGACGGCTCCCTGGTCTACGCCGTCGGCGCTGCGGGTGACGACGGCGGTGCGGCCCTGGAGCGACTGGCCCGGCTGTGCTCCGAGGTGCTCCAGACCATCCAGTGCGCGGCCAACCAGGTGGTGGTGCACACTCCGCCGGGGGCTGCCCAGTTCCTCGCATCCCACCTGGATGCGGCCCGTCTCCCACAGGTGATGGGCACCATCGCCGGGGATGACACCGTCCTGGTGATCGCCACCGATGACACCGCTGCCAGCCGGATCGCTGGCATGATCGCCCACATGACGCGGACGGGGAAACCTGCTGCGATGGACCCGGAAGGGGAGGAAAGTGACTGAAGGACGCCTGTGGGGAGGTCGGTTCGCCGGAGCGCCCAGCGAGTGGATGTTCGAGCTGAGCCGCTCCACCCAGTTCGACTGGCGGCTGGCACCCCAGGACATCGCGGGCTCGCGTGCCCACGCCAAGGCCCTGCTGGCGGCCGGGTTGTTGACGGCGCAGGAGGCGGCCGACATGGATGCCGGGCTCGCCGAGCTGTTGCGGCAGGTCACCGCGGGGGAGTTCGTCGCGGCCCCCACCGATGAGGACGTCCACGGCGCCCTGGAGCGGGGGCTGAAGGAGATCGTCGGCCCCGAGCTGGGGGGCAGGCTGCGTGCGGGGCGTTCCCGCAACGACCAGATCGCCACCTTGATCCGCAGCTACCTGCGCCAGGCGATTCGTGGGCTTGCCGTCGAGGTCTGCAACATCGCCCTGGCGCTGGTCCACCAGGCCGAACGGTACCCGTCGGCGGTCATGCCGGGACGGACCCACCTGCAGTCGGCCCAGCCGGTTCTGCTCAGCCATCACCTGCTGGCCCACGCCTGGCCGTTGCTGCGTGATGTGGAGCGGTTGCAGGACCTGGACAAGCGCCTGGCGGTCAGCCCCTACGGCTCGGCCGCCCTGGCGGGGACCTCGCTGGGGCTGGACCCGGAGCTGGTGGCCAGCGAGCTCGGCTTCGAGGCGTCGGTGCCAAACTCCATCGACGGCACCTCTGCGCGTGACCTGGTGGCGGAGGCCGCCTTCATCCTGGCCCAGATCGGGGTGGATCTGTCCCGGCTCAGCGAGGACATCATCATCTGGTGCACCGCGGAGTTCGGTTTCGCGAAGCTGGCCGACGAGTGGTCCACCGGGTCCTCGATCATGCCGCAGAAGAAGAACCCGGATGTCGCCGAGCTGGCCCGGGGCAAGGCTGGGCGGCTGATCGGGAACCTGACGGGTCTGTTGAGCACCCTCAAGGGGCTTCCGCTGGCCTACAACCGGGACCTGCAGGAGGACAAGGAGCCGATCTTCGACGGGCTGGATCAGCTGGGGGTGCTGCTGCCGGCCTTCGCGATGATGGTGAAGACCCTGACCTTCGACGAGGAACGCATGGCCGAGCTGGCCCCGGCCGGGTTCTCGCTGGCCACGGATGTCGCGGACCATCTGGTTCGCCGTCGGGTGCCCTTCGCCGTGGCCCACGAGGTGGCGGGGGAGACGGTGCGGTACTGCGAGCAGCGGGGGATCACCCTGCAGGAGCTGAACGCGGCCGATCTGCCCGAGATCAGCGAACACCTGGATGCCGGGGTGCTCGAGGTGTTGACGGTGGCTGGTTCCGTGGCCTCCCGAAACGGTCGGGGAGGTACGGCCGAGGTGCGGGTCGTCGAGCAGCGCGAGGAGTTGCGGGCTGTGATCGAGCAGGCGCTCGAGTGGGCGTCGGTGCCCGTGGCGGGCTGAATTCTCACCGGAGAAGCGACAGTGCCCTGATCCTCACCCGAGGATCAGGGCACTGTGCGGTGTGACGCTCAGGCCGCGTGCTTGCAGGTGCTGCAGGTGCAGTTCGCGCAGGCGCAGGCGGAGCAGGACGTGCAGTTGCAGGAGCCGCAGGAGCAGGCGTTGTGCGAGCAGGTCGAGCAGGTGCAGTTCGCGCAGACGTCGTTGCACTCCGCACAGGAGCAGGAGGCGCACTCGTCGTAGTGGCCGTCGTGCTCACGGTGGGCGTGGCCGTCGTGGATGTAGTCGACGTGGTCGAAGTGGATCACAGCCTCGTGGCCGCAGTTCGGGCCGTGGGTGTGGTTGTGGGTCTCGGCGGTGGTGTGCTCAGTGGTCGTGGTCATGAGTCCCCTCCTGGGTGTGTTTGAGAGCGTCGCCCACGACGTGGGCGATGTGCTGGTCGCAGATCCGGTACCAGATCTCCTGGCCCTGGCGTCGGGTGGCCACCATGCTCGATCCGCGCAGCACCCGGAGGTGTTGCGAGACCAGCGGTTGGGCCAGCCCGAGTTCCTCGACCAGCTGGCCGACGGTGCGCTCCTGGGTGGAGAGCAGGTGCACGATGGCGGCACGGACCGGGTTGGACAGCGCCTTGAAGAAGGCAGCCACCGGCTCGTAGTCGTCGATCAGTGCGTTCGGCATGGCTACATTCTCATATGCGAATGCTCGCATGTCAAGTGTCCGGGATGAGCAAGGTGTCGCCGGGCAGGGCTCAGAGGGGGCGCGGTGAGGTGGGGTCGTGAGCCAAGGATCGTCATGGTGGGGTCCTGGCAAGGTGGTGCGACGAAGATCGCACTGGATCGTGGCAGTCGAGGAGTTTGGGCGCTGCCAGGGGGTCGCCAGGGCGACCGCAGTGGATTCTGCCCTGCTCGCGCACCCTCTAAGCTTGCGCTCGTGAATGCACTACTTGACGACCTGCTGTGGCGTGGGCTGATCGCCCACTCGACCGATCTCGACGCGCTGGGTGCGCACCTGGATGCGGGACCCGTCAAGTTCTATGTGGGCTT
This sequence comes from Propionibacteriaceae bacterium, assembly GCA_030532575.1. Taxonomy (GTDB): domain Bacteria; phylum Actinomycetota; class Actinomycetes; order Propionibacteriales; family Propionibacteriaceae; genus Arachnia. The sequence goes on from JAUNKV010000012.1 coordinate 62,985, forward strand.
TGACCCCACCGCGCCGAGCCTGCACTTCGGCAACCTGGTCCAGCTGCTCTTCGCGCGCCGCCTCCAGGAGGCGGGGCACCGGCCGCACCTCCTGGTGGGAGGAGCCACCGGGCAGATCGGGGACCCCAAGGAGTCGGGGGAGCGGGCCATGAACCCCAAGGAGGTCGTCGCGGGCTGGGTGGAGCGGATCCGAACCCAGGCGGCGCGCTTCGTCTCTTTTGAGGGGGACAACGCGGCGACGATGGTCAACAACCTGGACTGGACCTCCGGGATGAGTGTGATCGACTTCCTCAGGGATGTCGGCAAACACTTCCCCGTCAACCGGATGCTCGCCCGTGACGTCGTGGCCAGGAGGCTGGAGGCAGGGATCAGCTACACGGAGTTCTCCTACGTCCTGCTGCAGTCGATGGACTTCCGGGAGCTGTACCGTCGCCACGGCGTGACGCTCCAGCACGGGGGGTCGGACCAGTGGGGCAACATCACCGCTGGGGTGGAGCTCATCCGGCGTTCGGATCAGGGACGGGCCCACGCCTTGGCCACGCCGCTGCTCACCAAGGCCGATGGCACGAAGTTCGGCAAGACCGAGTCCGGCACCGTGTGGCTCGACCCCGAGCTCACCAGCGCCTACGCCTTCCACCAGTTCTTCCTGAACGCCGAGGACGCGAAGGTGGTGGACTACCTGAAGGTCTTCAGCTTCCGCTCCCGCGAGGAGATCGAGGCCCTGGAGAAGGCCACCGAGAACGAGCCGTACAAGAGGCTCGCCCAGAAGGCCCTGGCCGACGACGTCACCGACATCGTCCATGGGGTCGCTGAGCGGCAGGCCGTGGTGGCGGCTGCTGGTGCTCTGTTCGGCAAGGGGGAGCTGCGTGAACTGTCCCCGAGTGTGCTCGAGGGGGTGATGCACGAGCTCAAGGCCGCCGACGTGCGCCTGCCGATCCCGCTGGCTGATGCCTTCCTGGTGGCGGGCATCGTTGAATCCAAGGCCGCTGCCAAACGGGCGGTCCTCGAGGGCGGGGCCTACGTGAACAACGAGAAGGTGGGGGACCCGGAGTTGGTGCTGGACCATGAGCACCTCCTCGCGGATCGGTTCATCGTGCTGCGGCGAGGACGCAGGACGGCTGGTGGCGTCAGGGTTACCTCCTGACCCCGCCAGCCGGGCGCAACCCTCGATTTGCATCCTGCTCGCAGGGTGTGTAATGTTCTCTGAGCTGCCTGATGGAGAACATCCGTCGAGCAGCAGCCCTCACAGGGACACCGCCAAGGCGACTTGACGGGAGAGCAGAGAGGGTGTAAGCTGAGCGGGCTGCCGGTCAACCGGGAGTCAGCTCACACCAAGCCGAAACGCCGACTTGCAAGTCTGCGAGAAGCTTGGTAGAGTTGGTCGAGTCGCCTCCCTTTGGGGTGGGTGTCCGAAGCTTGAGAACTCAACAGCGTGCTTTAAGTCAATGCCAAA
>JAUNKV010000013.1 GCA_030532575.1 Propionibacteriaceae bacterium
GGATCCTGCTGCACCCCGGCCTGACGGCGGTGGAGGCCCGGTGCGTCCTTGCCCATGAGATCGTGCACGCCGAGCGCGGCCCGTCCCCGGAGTGGGCGAGGTCCAGGGAGGAGCGGATCGCCGACGCCGAGGCCGCCCGCCGCCTGATCCCGCTCGACGATCTCGCTGACGCCCTGGTGTGGTCGCACCATCCCGGGGAGCTGGCCGAGCTCCTCGGGGTCGATCGCCCCACCCTGCTCGCGAGACTGGAGGGGCTCACGGAGCTCGAGCGGGGGCTGGTCCTCGACAGGCTGGCCGGGCTCCCTGAGAGGACATGACGGCCCCTGTCGGATCCTGCTGCGATGATGGGTCGCATGGGGCATGTCAGGGACCGGTGGATGGTGCGCAACCCGGAGACGGGCAGGAAGGTGCGCGGCCCGCGCTGGGGGAAGGGGCTGCGTTGGCAGGCCCGTGTCCAGCGCCCCGACGGCACCGTCCGCGCCAAGGCGTTCGCCTTCGAGGCCGAGGCGAAACGCTGGCTCGCAGTTTCCGAGACGGGTCCCCAACTCACCGCACCCCGCGTCACCGTCGCCGCGGTCGCCGATCAGTGGCTGTCCGGGCAGCTGCACTACCGGAACTCCACCCGCCGCTCCACGGAGCTCCGAGTGGAGTCGATGCTGAAACCCGCCCTGGGCGGGGTGCTGCTCGAGGACCTGACCAGGGCGAGACTCCAGAAGGTCGTCTCCGACTGGGCGGCCACCCATGCGCCGTCCACGGTCCGGGTGGCCTGGAGTCATCTCACCTCGATCCTCAGGCAGGCGCGCCTGGATGGGCTGCTCGCAGGCAACCCGGCCGAGGGGGTTCGCCTGCCCCCGAAGCCGGGGGAGCGCATCCGGCCGCTGAGCGATGAGCAGGTGACGGCCCTACTGGAGGCGGTGAGCGCCCCGCTGCGGGGCATGGTGTTGCTCGGGGCTGCCTCGGGGCTGCGCCCGTCCGAGCTGGTGGGCCTGACTTGGGACCGGGTGATCGGCACCCGGCTGCGCATCGACCGACAGCTGACCTCCACCAGCCCGGCAACTCCCCGATGGGGCCCACCCAAGACCAGGGCAGGGGTGCGCACGGTCGGCGTCGGGCAAGGCGTGATCGAGGTGCTGCAGCGGCACCGCCTGGAGCACGGCGAGGGCCCGGAGGGGCTGCTGTTCGTCGCCCCTCGGGGCGGGGTGTGGACCCGCGGGAGGCTGTCGGAGACGTGGCGACGGTACCGTGAGGTGGTTGGTGGGGGCAGAGGGCAGGGGTGGCATGCGCTGCGCCACTACCATGCCTCCCGGTTGATCGCGGCGGGCCTGTCGCCGGTGGCGGTGGCCGCTCGGCTGGGGCACGCGGATGCCTCGGAGACGCTGGCGACGTACAGCCATCTGTGGGCCACCGATGAGGATCGAATGGAGGCCGCTGCGGAGGCGATCAGGGGCACCCTGCTGGGGCGCTCAGGCCCCGAGCAGGCCCCAACGGAGGGGTCAACTGTCGTTTGACAAGGGCCTTTCGCAGGTTACAGGGAGTCTCCGGCTTACAGGCCGACTCATCCACCTGCAATCCGGCGTAGCGGCTTGTCAAGAGCGCAATGGTGGTTTGGGCAGGGGGCCACTTCGGCTCTCGATGGCACCAGAGCGTCCTGTTTTTCAGGCCCCGAGAGGCCCCGGGGCCTGAAGGTATGTGGACCGTGATGAGGAACCTGGCTCGGGATGTGTGAGGATTGGGCGTGAAGCCTGAGAAGCAGGACTGTGTGCGATCAGATGTTGGAGAGCAGGATGGCGAAATGATTCCCAAGCGAAGCGACATCAAGCACTTCCTGCTCGTGTTCGACCGCGAGGTGGGGCATCTGATTCAGCAGCGTGACTTCGGTACGAAGATGGACGAGGCCATCGCCGCGTACCAGCGCCTCGAGCGGGAGCATTTCGGTGACCCGCGCTACGACATCCTTCTCGTCGGATCGGACTCCATCGAGACCGTCAAGGTCACCCACGCCTCCTACTTCCGCGAAGGTTTGGAGGACTTGGAGCAGTACCTGCGCTCGGTGATGGAGGATGCTGGCGTCACCATCGACTGAGCAAGCACACAAAGCCCCCTCATCCAACGCGAGGGGGCTTTGTGTCGTTCCCTTCCCAGAGGTCTTGGACGGTCGCTCCTCAGCCCGGGGCTCGTAGAGGACGGAACCTGATGGTCTGCTCCCATTCGAGGTCCGGGTGCCAGTCGTCGAGGAATGAGGGATGGACCCCGGCCTGCACCACCATGTGGACCCGGGTGGCGTGCGGGGCCTGCGGGGTCTCGAGTGTACGGCACAGGGTCCCGTCGATGTACCAGCGCACCGTCGTCTCAGTCACCTCGACGGCGTAGCGGTGCGGCGCGGTCACATCGACCGGGACCATCACCGGGTCGTGGGCAGGGGCGCCGGTTGCGGGATCGGCCCAGTGCAGGTTGGTCATGGTCTCACCCGTTTTGACGCGGCCCTCCATGAGATTGATCTCCCCACTCGGCCAGGCCTGGTCGTCGTCCGGCCAGAGCATGGCCACCATCTCCACCCGGTCCGTGTCCGGGGCCTGGAGTTCCATCTCCCAGATCCCTCGCGCCGCCGCGCTGTGCAACCCGGCCCACGACGGGCACAGCAGCGCGTTGTGCAGGGCCTGCTCGTGCTCGACCCCGGCCTCACGGTAGAGCTGGTACGCGGCACGATCCAATCTCAACCGCAGCTCGAAGACCCCCTCGCGCGACAGCTGGGTCATGTCCGGGCTGTACCGGCCGAGCGTGCCGTGCTCCGGGCGCTGCACGGACCAGCCACCGTAGGTGCGGTGACGCAGCAGGTCGCCGGGTGAGGCCTCGGACATCAGGTGTTGCGGGGAGCTGTGATGATCTCGGCGCCGGTGGTGGTCACGACAATGGTCTGCTCGAACTGGGCCGCGCGGGAACGATCCCGGGTGACCACCGTCCAACCGTCGTCCCAGACCTCGGAGTCCTGCTCGCCCAGGGTGAGCATCGGCTCGATGGTGAAGGTCATCCCCGGCCTGAGCAGGGTCTCGTAGCGGGGCTCGTCGTAGTGCAGGATCACCAGGCCCGAGTGGAAGGCGGTGTGCACGCCGTGCCCGGTGTAGTCCCGCACCACCCCGTAGCCGAAACGCTTCGCGTAGGACTCGATGACGGTGCCGATCACCGAGGTGGTACGCCCCGGTTTCACCGCGCGGATCGCACGGTTCATCGCCTCCTGGGTGCGCTCGGTCAACAACCGCGACGCCTCATCCACCTCACCGCACAAGAAGGTGTGGCAGTTGTCCCCGTGGACCCCGTTCTTGAAGGCCGTCACATCGATCTTGACGATGTCGCCGTCCTCCAGCGGCCGGGCATCCGGGATGCCGTGGCAGATCACCTCGTTGACCGATGTGCAGCACGACTTCGGGAAGCCCCGATACCCAAGCGTGGAGGGATAGGCCCCATGATCCAGGATGTACTCGTGGACGATCCGGTCCAGCTGGTCCGTGGTCACCCCCGGCGCGACGGCGCGGCCCGCCTCGTGCATCGCCTCGCAGGCGATGGCCCCGGCCTCACGCATCGCCTCGATGACCTCCGCGGTCTGCACGTCGTCCCCTGTGTAGCGTTCCGGCGCACGCCTGCCGACGTAGGAGGGGCGGGTGATTCGCGAGGGGACGTCCAGCCGGGGCGAGACGGGATACGGGGTAACGGGACTCACGCCGTCACAGTGTAGTGGTCCGTGACCGTACGCAGGGGAGAGCCGGGCGCGAGCCCCGGCAGCAGGGCCGCTCCCAGCAGGGCGTTGCCGACTGGTTCCCGCAGCTGGATGCCGGGAACCAGCCGGTCCAGCTCGGTGGCGAAGGCCGAGGCGATCAGGGGGTTGCGGAACACGTTGCCCACCCGGCTGGCCACATGATCAGCCCCGGCCCCCCGGAGTCCAGCTGCGACGGAGGCGGCCAAGGCGGCCCCGGCACGCTGTGAGATCTCCGCGCTCACCGCGTCGCTGGGGGCGTGTTCTGCCACATGACGACCCCAGGCCGCCACCCGGGACACCCGGTTGGGGTCGGACTGGACCACGAGGTAGAGCCCTGACAGGTCGCCGAACTCGGCGCGGGCCACCTCGGTCAGGGAAGTGGCCGGGCCACGCCCGTCGTGGGCCTTGAGCACGGCGGCCAGGGCCTCCCGACCGATCCAGAAACCAGCTCCCTCATCGCCCAGCAGATGCCCCCAGCCATCGACGCGGCGCACCCCGCCCGGTCCGGCGGCCAAGGTCACCGCCCCGGTCCCGGCCGCGACGACCGCACCGGAGACATCCCCCAGCGCGCCCAGATAGCTGGTCACCGAGTCATGCGCGATGAGCACCTCCGTCACCTGCTGACCGAGTAGACCCGCCAGGGCCTTGGCGGAGTCCTCCTCCCCGAGCCCTGATGCACCGACGGCCAGGGCCGTGGCCGGGCGGCCGTCGAGGAGGGAGACGACATGGGCGGCGATCTGCGGCAGCAGCGGCTGGGAGGCGAGGATGCCCGGCAGCTCGGGACCCTCAACACTGTTCCCGGCGGTGCAGATGGTGGAGCGAACCCCGGTCTGCCCCACGTCGAGAGCCAGTACGTCAATCATCATGTTCTCCTCCTGGGCCCGTGCCCCATCGGGCCATCACGGCCAGGCTCATCTTGCCACTGCGGCGAGCCGACATGGCGTGAGGGAGCGTCCGGGTTGCGCAGGTGAGCAGCGTGGCGGACGTGTCCGCGCACCACCTCAGGCGCGTTGGAAGGATTCCAGGCAGGCGGCGACGAGCTGCTTGCGCTGCGGGTCCTCGATGGGGGCCTGGGTGTGGAAGAGGGTGAAATGCCCCTCGGTGCCGACCTCTGCCATGAGAACGACGACCTCATCGCCGCTGACCGCCTGGGTGCCTGGCTCATTCCAGAAGTTGGCACGGATCAGCCAACCCTTGACCCCGTCCTTGGTCACGTGCTCGCGATCCTCCAGCACGTCGAAGTGGCTCAGGGTGTTGTAGTAGTACGACGTCCTCATGCAGGAGATCAGCTGCTGGGCCGCGGTCCTGGTGTTGTCCGAGAAGTTCTTCTGATCGATCTGCCCGATGGCGGTGACCGCCACCCAGTTCTTCACCACCCGATCCTGCTGGCCGGAGCGTTCCGTGGCGAAGTCGATGGACCAGGCCCCGTCATCGACCCAGCCGGGCACTCCCTGGTACTTCATTCCGCCGGAGGAGTACCAGCCTCCCTGCGGCTGCCGGACGTCTCGTTCCGCGATGGGGCAGTTCACCGGACGTCCCTGGCCGTCGGTGGGCTGCGGTGAGGTCGGGGGTTCGGAGGGCTCCAGCTCGTCCCACTGCCTACCCGAGGGCATCGCGGAGTTGCTGTCCGTGGGCAGCGCCCACGGGTTGGTGCGCCAGGGCTGCCACACCATCGCGACGACCAGGAGGGTGGCTGCCAGGACCGCTGCGATGAGCAACCACAACGGTGCGCGGGCAGGTTCCCTGGTGCTGTCGGCGTCCTGCCAGGCCGTCCCGTCCCAATATCTGGGCTCGCCGGAACCCTCCGGGTCCGGGTACCAACCTGGTTGTGCCATGAGGCCCATTATGGGGCCTGTGGGGGTAGCCTTCGTGGGCCACGCACCGTCGGTGGGTTCACCTGGGGCACACTAGGGGCATGGACAGGCAGACTGAGTTCGTGCTGCGCTCGATGGAGGAGCGGGACATCCAATTCGTGCGTCTCTGGTTCACCGACGTGCTGGGCTCACTCAAATCGGTGGCGATCGCCTCGGCGGAGGTGGAGGGGGCCATCGCCGAGGGGGTTGGTTTCGACGGGTCTGCCATCGAGGGTTTCGCGCGTGTCTACGAGTCGGACATGGTGGCTCATCCGGACCCTGCGACCTTCCAGGTGCTGCCCTGGCGGCAGAGCCAACGTGGCACTGCGCGGATGCTGTGCGACATCAAGCTGCCTGATGCCTCTCCCAGCTTCGCGGACCCGCGCTACGTGCTGAAGCGGGCGTTGAAGAAGGCGGCAGACATGGGCTTCACCTTCTACATCCACCCGGAGATCGAGTTCTTCCTGCTGAGCCAGCTCAACCCGCCGGTTCCCCTCGACGACGGCGGCTACTTCGACCACACCACGCTGGGGGTCGGCACCGATTTCCGGCGGGACGCCATCACGATGCTGGAGCAGATGGGCATCTCGGTGGAGTTCAGCCACCACGAGGCCGCCCCGGGGCAGCACGAGATCGACCTGCGTTACGCCGATGCATTGACGATGGCCGACAACATCATGACCTTCCGGGTGGTGATCCGGGAGGTGGCGGTCTCCCAGGGCATTCATGCAACCTTCATGCCGAAGCCTTTCTCCGAGCAGCCCGGCTCCGGGATGCACACCCACATGTCGCTGTTCGAGGGGGACACCAACGTCTTCCACGACGGTGCCGACGAGTACCGGTTGTCGCGCACCGCCCGCCAGTTCGTCGCGGGGCTGCTGCGGCACGCCCCCGAGATCACGGCGGTGACCAACCAGTGGGTGAACTCCTACAAGCGCTTGATGCGCGGCTCCGAGGCCCCCACCTACGCCTGTTGGGGCCGCTCCAACCGCTCCGCGCTGATCCGGGTGCCCCAGTTCTCCCCGGCCAAGTCCAGTTCGGCCCGGATCGAGTACCGGGCCACGGACTCGGCCTGCAACCCCTACCTGACCTTCGCGCTGCTGCTGAACGCGGGGCTGGCCGGGATCGAGCACGAGTACCCGCTGCCGGAGGAGACCGAGGACGCGGTGTGGCGGCTCACGGACCGGGAACGCCGCTCGCTGGGCATCGAGGCGTTGCCGCGCAGTCTCGATTCGGCGTTGCGCTTGATGGAGAACTCCGAACTGGCGGCCGAGACGCTGGGGGAACACGTCTTCGAGTACTTCATGCGCAACAAACGCGCCGAGTTCGAGGCCTACCGTCAACAGGTGACCCCATGGGAGGTCGAGCGCCACATCACGGTGCTGTGACGGGGAACAGTTCGGCCACTCGTTCGGCATGAACCCCTGAGGCCGAGACGGTGGCCTGATCCCAGCCGATCCGTCCCGTTGCCAGGTCCAGCAACACCTCGCCGGACATCTCCACCACGTTGGGTGGGGTGCCCCGGGTGTGCCGGGGGCCGTCGCCGAAGCCCAGCTGTACAGCGACAAAGGGTGGCACCCGCAGTTCGACGGTGCCACCCGGGCGACGACTGGCCAGCCGGGCCGCTGTGGCCCGACATGCCGCCGCGCACAGCACCCGATCCAGCTCGGGGCTGAGCCGGGCTGCGAGCAGCAGGGCATCGGTCAGGTCTGGGCGGGAAGCGTCGAGTGTGGCCTGCACAGCCGAGCGCAACCGTGTGGCCGAGGCCCCGGGGAGGCGCTCCGCCAGAGCCTCCAGGGCGGCAAGGGTGCGTGGGTCGGGACGGAACATGGCATTCATCGTAGGCTTGCTGCCGTGAGCAGGGTCAACACCACCGCAGGTGAGTTCGCTCGCCGTGGTTTCGAGTCCCCGAGCGCGGCGGCGCGGATGTGGGAGAGCTGGACTGAGCGTCTGGGGGCGGTGCCGCCGGTGCCGCTGACGGCCTTCGATGCGTCCGCCGACCGGGACCAGGCGCTGGAGACCCTGATTCGGATCGATGAAGCTGAGCCCGAGCTGCTGCGGCAGGTGGTTGCGAATCCCGACTGGCTCATCCGAGTGCTGACGGTGCTCGGTGGGTCCTCGGTCCTGGCCCGGTTCCTGGCGCGTCACCGCGACGAGATTCGCGCCCTCGAGGCGACTCCCGCGCTGAAGGGAACGAAACGGCTGGTTGAGCTGCGGCAACGCTCGCAGCGTCCCGGCGGTGGCATCGATGCTGACCTGGTGCGTCGAGGCAACCTGGCGGCGCTGGTGGAGATCGCGGCCTTCGACCTCACCCACCCCCACCCGGAGCAGGTGGTGGATCAGGTGGCCCAGGAACTCGCCCACCTGGCCGATGCCGTGCTGGAGTGCGCCCTGGAGGCTGCCCGTGCCGAGGTTCCGGGGGCCGAGCAGGTCAGGCTCGCCGTCGTGGCGATGGGCAAGACCGGTGCGGGGGAACTCAACTACGTCTCCGATGTCGACGTCATCCACATCGCCGAGCCCGCCGAGGGGGTCGAGATGGATGAGGCGATGCGGGTCGGTGCCCTCGTGGCGGCCGCTCTGGCCCGGATCTGCTCCGCCCACACCGTCGAGGGCACCATCTGGCCTCTCGATGCGGCCCTGCGACCGGAGGGAAAGGCCGGGCCGTTGGTACGCAGCCTCGCCTCCTGCGAGACCTACTACCGCACCTGGGCGAAGAACTGGGAATTCCAGGCCCTCCTCAAGGCACGACCAGCGGCTGGGGACAAGGAGCTGGGGCAGGCCTTCTGCGACATGGTGGCACCCCTGATCTGGCAGGCCGCCGGGCGTGACGGCTTCCTGGCCGATGCGCGCTCGATGCGGCAGCGGGTGATCTCCCACATCCCGGCCAAGGAGGCGGGCCGGGAGATCAAGCTCGCGGCAGGCGGGTTGCGGGACACCGAGTTCACCGTGCAGATGTTGCAGCTCGTCCACGGCCGCGGGGATGAACGCCTCCGGGTGCGAGGCACCTTCGAGGCGCTGCAGGTGTTGACCGATCACGGCTACATCGGGCGTGCCGACGGCGCCGCGATGGTGGAGGCCTATCGCGCCCAGCGGGTGCTGGAACACCGGGTGCAGCTGCGACGCCTGCGCCGCACCCATCTGGTCCCCGACGACGAGACGGGCTGGGTGCACCTGGCTCGTGGGCTGGGGCGCAGCCCCGCCGAGGTGCAGGAGACCTGGCGGTCGTCGTTGCGTGCGGTGCAGCGGCTCCAGCAGCGCATCTTCTTCTCGCCGCTGCTGGATGCGGTCAGCGCGATCTCCTCGGAGGAACTCCGACTGTCCACCGCTGCGGCCCAGGAGCGTCTGGGGGCGCTCGGCTTCGAGGACCCCAGGGCGGCGCTGGGGCACATCCAGGCCCTCACCAACGGTGTCTCGCGCACCGTCGAGATTCAGCGTCAACTCATGCCCGCCATGCTCGGTTGGTTTGCCGAGGGGCCGAACCCGGATTTCGGGCTGCTGGCCTTCCGGCAGCTCTCCGATGCGCTCGGGGCGACCTCGTGGTACCTGAGGGCCTTGCGGGATGAGGGATGGATGGCGCAACGGCTGGCACACATCGCCTCCTCCAGCCGCCACGTGGTGAACCTGCTGATGCGTGCCCCGGAGATGGTTCAGCTGCTGGCCAGCACCGAGAATCTCGAGCTTCGCTCCCGGGAGCTGCTGGCCCAGAACATGGGGCGTGCCATCGGGCGGGCTGTCGATCATGCCTCGGCGATCACCTCGGTCAGGGCGTTGCGTCGCTCGGAGCTGTGTCGTATCGCCCTGGCCGATGTGCTCGGCACCGTTGATGTGGTCACGGTGGGGCGGGCGTTGTCCGATCTGGCCGAGGCGACGCTGGACGCCGGACTGCAGCTGGCGCGCTTGGAGATCGAGGCACCAGCGGTCGGGGTGATAGGTCTGGGACGCCTCGGTGGGGGAGAGCTCAGCCATTCCTCCGACGCCGATGTCATGTTCGTGATTCCCGACGATGTCGGCCCTGAAGGGCAGGAGGCTGCCACCCGGCTGGTGCGGCTGGCCTGTGACATCGTCGGCAAGCCCGGCTCGGACCCAGCGCTGGTGGTGGATGCCGATCTACGCCCGGAGGGCAAGGGCGGTCCGCTGGTACGCAGCGTCTCGTCCTACCTGGCCTACTACGAGCGGTGGGCTGCGGTGTGGGAGGCGCAGGCCTTGCTTCGGGCTCGTCCCGTGGCGGGGGATTTCGGGTTGGCGCGGGGCGTGCTCGATGGGGTTGCAGGGCTCCGGTACCCGGCAGGAGGGCTGAGCACTGCTCAGCTGGCGGAGATTCGACGGTTGAAGTCGCGGATGGAGAACGAGCGGATTCCTGCGGGAGTGGACCGGAGTCGACATCTCAAGCTCGGTACGGGGGGGCTGTCGGATGTGGAGTGGAGCGTGCAGTTGTTGCAGCTGCAGCACGCCGAAGCACATCCCGTGTTGCGCACCCCGGTCACCTTGGATGCTCTCGAGGCCGCAGGTGGGCTCGGGCTGTTGCCGCCGGAGCAGAGCACTGCGTTGCGGGAGGCCTGGTTGCACATCAGCCGGGTCCGCAACGCGATCATGCTGGTGCGGGGCCGGGCCAGCGACACCCTGCCGGTGGACTACCGGGAACTCGCGGCCGTGGCCGGGCTCCTCGGTTACCGGCACGATCAGCATTCCCAGCTGGTCGATGACACCAGGCGGTTGATGAGGTTGGCGGCGCGTGTCGTCGATGTGGTGTTCTGGGGCTTGGGTGATGAGCAGCGGTGACGGATCGGGTAGAGTGCGAGGCGACGCATCCGGGGTCGGTGAAAGTCCGAACCGGCGGTGACAGCCCGCGACCCTGAGGGCTCCGCATCCGCGGGGCCTGATGGTTGATCTGGTGGAATTCCAGAGCCGACAGTCAAAGTCTGGATGGGAGGCTGCGTCGCGGGTACCCCCGTCGCGGGTGTGCCTGCCGCTGCACCCCGGACTCCTTGAGGGAAAGGACCGGGTTTTCGTGACTGCCGAACGCACCAGGCGAGGTCGGCTCGTCGCCAGGATCGGGCTGTGGTCGGCCTATCCGGCACGTACCAGACCACTTGGTCTGCTGGCTCGCTGGGTGCCGCCGCTGGTGGCTCTGTTCCTGGGGCTGCTGGCCTGGTGGCTGGTGGCCCAGCAGGTGCCCGCCAGCATCGTTGCGGACCCGACCCAGGTGGGGCGTCGACTGCTGCGTTGGATCAGCACCGGGGTGGCCTGGCGTTATCTGTTGCCAACGCTGGGGGCAGCGCTGCTGGGATCCTTGATCGCCGTCGTCACAGCCCTGCCGCTGGGCTACGCCATCGCGCATTCCCGGCTGTTGGGTGCTGTGGCCGAGCCGTTCATCGCGTTCTCCCAGACGGTGCCGCTGGTGGCTGTGGCCCCACTGCTGGTGCTGTGGGTGGGTTACGGCACCTTTCCCATCGCGCTGCTGTGCGCTGTGATCGCGTTCTTCCCGATGGTGACCACGACGGTTCTCGGGTTCAGGGGGCTTGACATGCGCACCATCGAGACCGCGTGGCTGGACGGCGCGAACGGCTGGCAGCGGCTGATCCACGTGGAAGCCCCGGTGGCTGCCCCAGCCGTGCTGGCTGGGGTCAGGGCTGGTGTGGTGCTGTCGATGATGGGGGCCATCGTCGGGGAGTTCGTCATGGGAGGGCAGGGGCTCGGCACGCTGCTCACCATCTCCCGGGAGGCCGCCGACACCACCGGGGTCTTTGCCGCCGTGATCCTGATCTCCCTGGCGGCAGCAGGGCTTGCGGCTGTGCTGCCCTTCGCCGAACGATCCAGTGCCCGCCGTGTGGAAGGAACCACCTCATGAGACTCAACCGTCGCTCCCTGCTCCTGGGGGGAGCCCTCGCCGGGACTGCGTTCACAGGATGTACCGCCACACCGGGTACGCGGACCGTCATCGGGTTGACGTACATCCCCAATGTCCAGTTCTGTGCCTTCTACCACGCGATTGACGCGGGGTTGTTCAGCAGGGCCGGGCTTGATGTGGAGCTTCGCCACCACGGCGCCCAGGAGGGACTGTTCACCGCTTTGGAGGCGGGACAGGAGCAGGTGGTGCTGGCCTCCGTCGACGAAGCGGTACTGGCTGCTGCCGAGGGACTGGGCGGGCTTCGGGTCTTCGCGTCCTGTTACCGCTCCTATCCCGGGCACGTGCTGGGTGGCCCCGTGGTCCGCGACCTGTCGGAGCTTGCGGGGCGTCGGCTGGGGGTGCCCGGCCGGTACGGTTCCTCCTGGCTCACCGCCTTGGCGGCCCTGGACCGGGCGGGGTTGGCGGTGACGGATGTGGAGATCGTGGAGATCGGTTGGACCCAGGTGGCAGCCCTCACCTCCGGCAAGGTCGATGCCGTGGTCGGTTTCGTCAACAACGAGGCGGTTCAGCTGGAGCAGCTGGGATTCGACGCGGCGGTGCTCGAGGTGGTGGACCCGGAAGCGCCCGAGCTGCTGGGGCCGGGGCTGATGACCCTGGCCGACCGGGTGGACTCCGCCACCCTGGCAAGGATCGTCGAGGTGGTCACCGAGGCGGAGCAGCAGATCGCGGCCGACCCGTCGAAGGGCATGGAGGCCACCCTTGCCCGTGTCCCGACCCTGACGGAACCAGCACAGCGTGCCACTGCTGAACGGGTGTTGGCCGCCACCATCGCGCTGTGGCAGGGGGCAGCGGGGATCGACCTCACGGTTCCGGCCGGAGCCCTGGCGCGGATGGGTGAATTCCTGAACGAGGCTGGAGTCATCCAGCAGGTCCCGGAGCAGCTGCTGCTCGAGCTGCCCTGAACGGGTGATTTTCCGGCCCGGCGCTCGAGCAGTGCGCTCTGCCGATTTGGATTCGTCCCGCAGGCGAGCTATGTTTCCCTCCATGCCTCTGCTCCTGGTCACCCGCGCCTGGGTCGATCTGCGTCTGCAGGCGAGCTGCACCTGTTGTTGAACCGTCGTCCAACAGTTCCCAGTTCGTCCATCCAACAGGAGTGGTCCATGTCAACAACCCATGTCGCATCCCCGCGCGCTGCGAAGAAGAATCAGAAGAACCATCCGCTCGGCCGGTTCAGCACCCAGATCGTGATCGGCCTCGTCGTCGGTGTGCTGCTCGGCTGGGCGGCTGCTGTCCTCGGCCCCGACGGGGATCAGCCGAACTGGCTGACCGCAACACTGAAGCAGACCGGCAGCGCCTACGTCGGGCTGTTGAAGCTCTTGGTCGTGCCGCTGGTCTTCACCGCCGTCATCTCCTCCATCGCCCGGCTGCGGGAGGTGACCAACGCCGCCCGGCTGGCCGTCTCCACCCTGCTGTGGTTCGGGATCACCGCGCTGGCCGCCGTGCTCATCGGGCTGCTCGTCGGGCTCGTCGCCAGCCCGTGGCTGACCGCAGGGGTGAGCGGTGAGGCGGCGAAGATGCCCGGGAACACCGGTTCCTGGACCGCCTTTTTGACCGGACTGATCCCCACCAACTTCCTCGGACTCGAGGTTGCAACCAAGACCGCTGGGGATGCGGTCACCGCAACCCCGGGGTTCAACGTGCTCCAGATCCTGGTGCTGTCCATCGCCTTGGGCATCGCTGCGCTCAAGGTGGGCAAGCAGGCCGATCCCTTCGTGTCCTTCACCGAGTCCGCCCTGGCGGTGGTGCAGAAGGTGCTGTGGTGGGTGATCCGGCTGGCCCCCATCGGAACAGCCGCGCTCGTCGGCAACGCTGTCGCGGCCTACGGTTGGCGCTCCATTGCCTCGCTCGGTGTGTTCGTCGCTGCGCTTCACGTCGGCCTCCTGCTGGTGTGGTTGGTCGTCTACCCGCTGATCCTCAGGACGCACGGACTCGGGGTCAGGCAGTTCTACCGCAACATCTGGCCCGTCATCACCCTGGGATTGGTCACTCGCTCCTCAATGGGCGTGATGCCCGTCACCGAGCAGGTCACCGAGCGCAACCTGGGGGTGCCGCGCAGCTACGCGGCCTTCGCGGTGCCGCTCGGGGCCACCACCAAGATGGATGGCTGCGCTGCGGTCTACCCGGCCTTGGCCGCCATCTTCGTAGCGCAGTTCTACGGGGTGGAGCTGGGGATCACCCACTACCTGCTCATCGTGGTGGTCTCAGTGCTCGGCTCCGCCGCCACGGCAGGTACGACGGGGGCGACGGTGATGCTCACCCTCACCCTCTCGACGCTGGGGCTGCCCCTGGAAGGGGTGGGGTTGCTCATGGCGGTGGACTCCATCGTGGACATGAGCCGCACCGCGCTCAACGTCACCGGTCAGGCCCTGGTGCCGACGGTGGTCGCGAAGCGGGCGGGCATCCTGGAGCAGGAGATCTTCGACGCCGCGCCCAGCTTTGATGGGGTCAAGGTCTGAGCCTGCCTCATCAGGGCTTCCCGCGGCCGAGTCGGCTGGGCCACCAGATGGCCCGGCCGATGTCGAGGCCGAGGGCTGGGACCAGCAGTGTGCGCACCAGGAAGGTGTCCAGCAGCACCCCGAAGGCGACGATGAAGGCGATCTGGAGCAGGAACAGGATCGGCAGCACCGCCAGTGCCGCGAATGTCGCCGCCAGGACGATACCGGCAGAGGTGATGACCCCACCGGTCACCGACAGCCCACGCAGGATGCCCTCCCGGGTGCCATGACTCAGGGCCTCCTCACGCACCCGGGTCATCAGGAAGATGTTGTAGTCGATCCCCAGGGCCACGAGGAAGACGAAGCCGAACAGCGGCACGGACGGGTCAGCCCCGGGCAGCTGCAGCACGTGGTTGAAAACCAGGGCTGAGACTCCGAGCGCGGTCCCGAAGCTGAGGGCCGTCGTCGCCACGAGCAGGACAGGGGCGAGCACGCAACGCAGCAGCAGGATGAGGATGGCGAGGATCACGCCCAGTACCAGCGGGATGATGACGGCGCGGTCGCGCTGTGAGGTGGTTCGGGTGTCCAGATCGACGGCGGAGGCCCCGCCCACCTTGGCCGTGCCGCTGAGTTCGCCGCGAAGCCGGGAGATCGTCTCCAGCGCGGCATCGCTGTCCGGGAGGTCGGTCAGGGTGGCGAGCAGCATCACCTCACCGTCGAGAACCGTCGGGGATGGCGCAGGGGTCCCGGGTGGACCGAGGGGCTGGATCCCCTCCGAGGTGACCGGCGCGTTTCCCGAGGGGGAATCGGCAGATATCACGGAGACGGAGTCGATCCCGGGGTCGGCCAACAGATCCCCGGTGACTCCCTGCAGATCGGCTTCGGCCGTCAGGACGTACGCGGGAGAGCCAGAGCCACCGGGGAAATGCTCGGCCAGGCGTTGCTGCGCCTCTCGGGCCTGCGAGGTGCCCAGCACGAATTCACTGACCGGGACTCCTTGTGCTTTCAGGCTCGGGGCGAAGACGGCTCCGAAGACCAAGAGGGCGATGCAGCCGAGCCACACCGCGCGGGGACGAGCCGCGACCCATGAGCCGATCCGGGCGTAACCGCCCGTGGCCGAGGTGCTCTCGTCAGCGTCGCGACGTGGTGATCTCGGCCAGTAGGCGAGGCGACCCAGCAGGAGTCCGAAGGCGGGCAGCAGGGTCAGGGCGGCGAGCATGGCGAAGGCGATACCGATGGCGGTCACCGGACCGAGGGAACGATTCGACCCGAGGTCGCTGAGCAACAGGCACAGCAGACCGGCGATCACGGTGCCTCCTGAGGCCAGGATCGGCTCAACCGTCCCCAGCCAGGCCGCCCGGGTGGCGGCCAGCTTGTCGGGCTGGCGTTTCAGCTCCTCGTGGTAACGCGCTGTGTACAGCAGGCTGTAGTCCGTGGCGGCCCCGATCACGAGGATGAACAGGATGCCCTGGGTCTGGCCCGTGATGGTCAGCAGTTCCCACTTGGCCAGCCACCAGTTCACCAGCAGCGCCGCAGCCAGGGCGAGGACGCTGGTCATCAGCACCAGGAAGGGCAGGATCAGGGCACGGTAGACCAGTACCAGGATGATGAGGACCACGGCCAGGGTGACGGCCAGCAGCAGGCCGTCTATGCCGCTGAAGGCGGCCGCCAGGTCGCTGGAGAGCGCGGCTGGGCCGGCGATACCGAAGGTCACGTCCTCGGGTAGCTGCTGGGTGAGCTCAGCCCGAAGGAGTTCCACCGAGTCGGAGACGTCCGCTGCCTGGTTCAGCCCGACGAACACCTGCACGGCCAGCCCATCCTCGGAGGGGATGGGTGGAGAGACCGAGGTGACTCCTGCCACCTCCTCCAGAGCAGCGGTGGCCGTGGTGATCTCCTGCAGGACCCCGGGGGTGAGGGCCTGCTCGCCATGGATCACGACGAAGGCGGGAATCTGGTCATCACCCACGAATTCGCGGTGCCGTTGTCCCACCACGGTCGCCTCGGCGCTCAAGGGGAGGAAGGCGGCCTGACTGTTCTCCGCCACCTCGGAGACCCGCCCGAAGTAGGGGCCACCGATCCCGCCAGCGGTCAGCCAGAGCAGCACGACGAGCAGTGGGAGCAGAACGCGAAGGCCGAGTGAACGCATGGGTGGAGCCTACTGAAGATTTGGCGACCGTGTGTCGCAGCCCATTCAGTGGCCAGTGCCCTGATTGGGGTCAGAGCGCGTAGTAGAGCTCGAACTCGTAGGGGTGTGGCCTGACCGCGATGGCCTGGATCTCGGAACGTTTCAGGTCGATCCAGGTCTGGATCAGGTCGGGGGTGAAGACGTCACCGGCCAGCAGGAACTCGTGGTCGGCCTCCAGTGCGTCCAGCACGGCTCCCAGATCCCCGGGCACCGTTGCCACCTGGGCGTGCTCCTCGGGCGGCAACTCGTAGAGGTCCTTGTCGATGGGCTCTGGGGGCTCGATGCGGTTCTGGATGCCGTCGAGCCCGGCCAGCAGGATTGCGGCGAAGGCCAGGTAGGGGTTGCTGGATGGGTCTGGGCAGCGGAACTCGATGCGTTTGGCCTTCGGGTTCGATCCCGTGATCGGGATGCGGATGCAGGCTGAGCGGTTGCGCTGCGAGTACACCAGATTGACCGGGGCCTCGAACCCCGGCACCAGCCGGTGGTAGGAGTTCACGCTCGGGTTGGTGAAGGCCAGCAGCGCCGGGGCGTGCCTGAGGATGCCACCGATGTACCACCGGGCCAGGTCGGACAACCCGGCGTAGCCGCTCTCGTCATGGAACAGGGGACGACCGTCGCGCCACAGTGAGGAGTGGCAGTGCATACCGGAACCGTTGTCCCCGAAGATCGGCTTCGGCATGAAGGTGGCGGTCTTGCCCGCTTCCCAGGCGGTGTTCTTCACCAGGTACTTGAACTTCATCACGTCGTCGGCAGCCCTCAACATGGTGTCGAAACGCCAGTTGATCTCGGCCTGCCCGGCGGTGCCACACTCGTGGTGGGCGCGTTCGACGATCAGCCCGGCGTTCTCCATGTGACGCACGATGTCGTCACGCAGGTCCCCGAAGTGGTCCACGGGGGCGACGGGGAAGTACCCGCCCTTGTACTTCACCTTGTAGCCACGGTTGCCACCGTCCTCGATCCGGCCGGTGTTCCAGGCGCCAGCCTCGGAGTCGATGTGGTAGTAGGAGGAGTTCGAGGTGGTGTCGAAGCGGATGTCGTCGAAGACGTAGAACTCGGCCTCCGGGGCGAAGAAGGCGGTGTCCGCGATCCCGGTCGAGGCCAGGTAGGCCTCCGCCTTGCGGGCGATGTTGCGGGGGTCGCGGCTGTAGGGCTCCTTCGTCAGCGGGTCGTGGACGAAGAAATTGACGTTGAGGGTCTTGGACCTGCGGAAGGGATCGACGAAGGCCGTGGTGGGATCGGGCAGCAACGCCATGTCCGACTCATGGATCTTCTGGAAACCGGTGATCGAGGAGCCGTCGAAGCTCAGGCCCTCGGTGAAGACCTCCGGGCCGAAGGACCCTGCGGGGACGGTGAAGTGCTGCATCACCCCCGGCAGGTCGCAGAAGCGGCAGTCGATGGTCTCGATGCCCTCCTCCTTGACGTAGGCCAGGAATTCCTCGGCGCTTTGGAACATGTTTCCTCCAGGTCGGAATGGGTGACGGGCCGCTTCTCGGGCTGTACCTTAGGGCGGTCAGGTTGCCCGTTTCTTGCACCAGCGTAACGGGGGTGTTACAGCTCGCCGGTGAGGAAACACCCGCCGGGGCCTCGAAGCCTCCAATAGGGTGTGGGCATGAGTGTGGAGGATTCCCGAGGAGGCGCCAGGACCGAGCCTCACCTGCGATCCCTGAGAATGAGTGACGCAGCGCGTGTGCTGGAGGCCTTCGCCGAGCCCGACATGTCCCGCCAGGGGGATGTCACCGATCTGGCCGGGGCGACGCGCTACGTCGAGCGAATGACCGATCCCGAGGCAGGATGTCGGGCCTTCGCACTGGCCGGTGCCGAGGACGAGCTGCTCGGTCTGGTGGCCGTCGCCCTCGATGAGGAGAACCGGAACGGCTGGTTCTTCTACTGGACCCACCCCGAGGGGCGGGGGAGGGGGTGGACAGGACGGGCTGCCGCCACGGTCGCCCACCACGCCCTCCACGAGCTCGGGATGGAGCGTCTTGAACTGGGGTACCGCGCCAACAACCCGGCCTCGGGCGGGGTGGCCCGGGCAGCAGGTTTCGTGCAGGAGGGGCTGGAGCGAGGCAAGTTCCTGGTGGACGGGGTGCGCCTGGATGTCGTCACCTGCGCCCGCCTGCTGAATGACCCGGCCCCGACCACGCCACTGCTGCGGCTGAACGATCGGTGATCCCAGACCGGCTGTGGCATGATTTCGAGCTGTCAGGAAGAGCGAGGAGGCATGGATGAGTGGTCATGGTGGCCCGACCCCTGAGGAGCGGTTGGAGGAGTTGCGGGCTGATGCGGTGGAGGAGTTGGCTCTGATTGATCAGGATCGGGAGACGGTGCGGTTGATCGGGTTGGGGTGGGATGATCAGAGGATTGCTGAGCGGTTGGGGCAGCGGTTGGGTGTGGTGCGTGGGATTCGGGATCAGCTGGCCCAAGGGGAGGAGGTCCAGCCGCTGAGCCCTCATGAGGTGGGGCTACGGCGGTTCGTGGGGGAGATCAGTACGCAGGAGATGATGGAGCAGTTGCGGGCGTGGCCGTACACCTTTGGTGAGCTTCATCACGACTTCTACGACCGGGGTTCCTGGGACGATGTGGTGGGGTTGGCGTTGCTGGACCAGATCACCGAGGAGGAGTACCGGGAGCTTCTGGCGATTGCTGAGCAGCTGCCTGGCTACCAGAATGACTGAGGCTGGTGAGGTGAGGCTTCGACACGCGAAGGAGCAGGTCGGGGCTGCGGTTCGACGACTCGCTGGGCAGGAGTCGTTGCCGCGTGAACCTGCTGTGGGGTCCTTGTGGTGGCGCCTGGACAAGGCGATCGTTCAGGCGTACCTGGATCGTGCGAAGCGGGAGGCGGTGTGTGAGGGGCGGGCGATCATCATGGCGGGGGCTCCGGGGGCGGGGAAGAGTCAGGGGGTCGCGATGGTGCGGCAGGTGTTGGGGCCGCAGGAGTCGCAGCGGTTGGGTGTGGTGGAGGACGGGTTCGTCACGGTTGATGCTGATGATGTCAAGCAGGTGTTGCTCGGTAACCCGGTGGCGGGGTTGGAGGTGGATCCCGGGTTGCTTGATCAGGCTCGTCGTCATTGGGACGGTGTGATCGCTGAACATGCGCCGGAGCGGTTGGCTGACGGGAGGCCGTTGTTGCGTGGGGAGTTGGCGACCTTGGTCCATCCCCTGTCCACTGCAACAGCTGACAAGGCGCGGAAGCGGCTCGTCGCGAAGGGGACCAACATCAAGATTGAGGGGACGTTGCAGTGGATGGAGCCCTCCGGGGTGGGGCAAGGGCCGAGGCTGATCGGGGAGCTCAGGGCCCGAAAGTATGTTCAGGTGAGCATTGTGGCGGTGGATGCGCCGAGGGGGGCTCTGTCTGGCCGGGGCGCACCATCGGTGGGCTGAGCCCCGGAAGGTGGGGGATGTGACTGCCCGGTACACCCCGGCCGAGGCGGTGGAGTCGATGTTCCCACCCGGGCGGGCCAGTAGTCGGTGTGTTGACAATGCCCGGATCACCCATGACCTGGCTCGGGGAAGTGCCGGGTTCGAGGAGGTGAACCTGTTCATCGCGCATCGGGGAGAACGGCCTGTGGTGGAGCATGTTGACCGGGCGGGGAAGGCGCGGTTCCTCCCGGTTGAGGTGCAGCAGCCCAGGACACGGACAGCTTCTGCCGGGCTCAGACGCAGCCGTGGGATCGGACAGAACCAGTCCCGGAGGCACCCCCCCGAACCAGGGACGCTGAGCGCCGAGCTGGAGGTCAATCCTCGGCGGCCTCGAGCCAGGCGTCCTCCAGCTCGGACCTGAGGGTCATCGCTGTTTTCAGTTCCGCATCGAGGGCCGCCAACCGCTCGTAGTCGGTGGCGGCCTCGGCCATCTGGGCGTGGAGCTCATTGATCCGCTGCTCTGCCTTCGCCAGCTGCGACTCCAGCCGGGCCAGCTCCTTGCGCCGGGCGCGGTCCTTGGCCGCATCGGACTTCGGCTTGGCCGACGGTGCTGGCGCGGCCGGGGTCTCGGCCGCACGCCGTCGCCGCTCCAGGTATTCCTCCACCCCACCCGGGAGCAGCACGCAGGACCCGTCCCCGAGCAGGGCGTAGGAATGATCGGTCACCCGCTCCAGGAAGTAACGGTCATGGCTGACCACGATCAGGGTTCCCGGCCATGAATCGAGATGGTCCTCGATCACGGTCAGGGTGTCGATGTCCAGGTCGTTGGTCGGCTCGTCCAGGATCAGGACGTTCGGCTCCTCCAGCAGCAGCCGCAGGAACTGCAGGCGTCGCCGCTCCCCACCGGACAGGTCTCCGATCCGGGCCATCAGCTTGTCCCCGGTGAAGCCGAACTCCTCCAGCAGGTTGCTGGCGGAGGCGTCACGTCCCGTCGCGAGTTTGGTCTGCTGCTTCAGCCGGGTCACCGACTGCAGCACCCTGTCCTGGTCGTCCAGCTCGCCCACGCTCTGCGACAGGTAGCCGACCCGCAGGGTCGTCCCCCGTTTGATCTTGCCGCCCTGCACCTCGCGCACCCCGGCCAGCAGGTCCAGCAAGGTGGTCTTCCCGGCCCCGTTCACGCCGACCAGTCCGATCCGATCCCCCGGACCGATCGACCAGGTGAGCCGGTCCAGCAGCACCCGGTCGCCGACGGCGTGGCTCACGTTGACCAGGTCGAAGACATCCTTGCCCAGCCGGGAAACCGCGAACTTCTCCAGCGCCAACTTGTCCCTGGGCGGTGGGACATCGCTGATGAGGGCCTCGGCGGCCTCGATGCGGAACTTCGGCTTCGAGGTTCTGGCCGGGGCTCCGCGACGCAGCCATGCCAGTTCCTTGCGGGCCAGGTTCTTCCGCCTGGCCTCCGTTGCCGCCGCCTGACGCTGCCGCTCCACCCGTGCCAGCACGTAGGCCGCGTAGCCACCGTCGTAGGCGTCCACCACACCGTCGTGCACCTCCCAGATCCGGGTGCACACGGCATCCAGGAACCACCGGTCGTGGCTGACCACCAGCATCGCCAGGCCTGCCTTGATCCGGCCCTGCAGATGCTCGGCCAGGAAGGCGATGGCCTCCACGTCCAGATGGTTGGTCGGCTCATCCAGCACGATCAGGTCATGCTCGCCCAGCAGCACCTCCACCAGGCCGACACGGCGACGCTCCCCACCTGAGAGGGTCTCGATGGGGCGGTCGAGATCGACCCCGGCCAACAGCGCCTCGACGATGGCGCGGCGGTTCGCCTGGGCGGCGTAGACATGGTCGGCGGCCCCGTCGAGCACGACCTCACGGATCGTCTCGCCGGGCCGGGCGACCTGGTGCTGGGTCAGCACCCCGATGGAGGCGGAGTTCGCTGCTGTCACCCGGCCCTCATCGGGAACGAGCTCCCCGGTGAGAATCCGCAGCAGCGTGGTCTTGCCGTCGCCGTTGCGGCCGACGACGCCGATCACCTCGCCCGCACCCAGACCCAGACTCACACCGTCGAGCAGCGTGCGGGTGCCGAAGGCGTGGGAGACGTTCTCCAGGTTGACCAGGTTTGCCACGGCTCAGCGGCCACGCATCGCCTGGCGGGCACCCTTCATGCCGCCCTTGCCGGTGGGCATCGGCCCCTTCGGCATCGGCAGCTTCGGGCGCATCGCGTCGAGGGCCTTCAATCGGGCCTCCACCTCGACGATCTTCGCATCGTTCAGCGACTTCGGCAGCTTCTTGATCTCGTCGGCCAACTTGTCGAGCGGCACCTGGCCACCGCCCTTGCCGACGACGAAGGTCACCACGCTGACCCCGTAGGCCACCTGCTCGTGCTTCTTCTTCTCGGAGGCCAGCAGGGTCTTCAGGTGCTTCGGGTCACCTTCACCGATGAGCACGAGGCCGCCAGGCCCAACGGCCCGGTGCACCACATCCGCGCTGTCACGGTTGCGGGTGGCGGCGACGACGGGGGTGTACTTCCACTTCTTCCCCAGCATCTGCATCGCCAGCTCCGCCGAGCCGACCTGACCGTCGTAGCGCATGTAGGCTGCCCTCTTGGCGCGGCGCACGAAGAACCACATCGCCACCAGCAGGCCGACCATCACGCCCATGATTGCCCACATGATGGGGCTGTTCAGCACGAAGCCCAGCACCAGGAAGGCCACGAAGGGGATCAGCCAGGCTGCCAGCAGGAGCCATGGCAGCTTCGGGTCGTGCTGCTTGGTGATCTTGTAGGTCTCACGGATCTGGCGCATCTGCCCCCAGTCCGCGGGGTCGGTGGAGTTCTTGCGGCGGAGCTTCTCGGCCTTCGCCTGCTCCCTCTGCTTGCGTGCGAGCTCCTTGGCCCGTTCACTTCGCGCCATCACTTGTCCTCGGCCTTCCGTGCAGCCTTCCTGCGCTCTTCCATTGCGGTCCGGTACAGCCTCCCGGCGCGGTACGAGGAACGCACGAGCGGCCCGGACAGCACGCCAGAATATCCGATCTCCCGGGCCTCCTCGGCCAGCTCGTCGAACTCCTCGGGTGGTACCCAGCGCTCGATGGGGTGCAGGGTCGGTCCGGGACGCAGGTACTGCGTGATGGTGATGAGCTCGGTGCCGGCGTCGAACAGGTCCTGCAGGGCCTGGGAGATCTCCTCACGGGTCTCACCCATGCCGAGGATGAGGTTGGACTTGGTCACCAGCCCGGCGTCGCGGCTCATAGTGAGCACCTCCAGGGAACGCTCGTAGCGGAACCCCGGGCGAATCCGACGAAAGATCCTCGGCACCGTCTCCACGTTGTGGGCGAACACCTCGGGTCGGGCATCCAGCACCTGTCCGACCAGCTCTGGTCTGCCGGAGAAGTCCGGGGCCAGCATCTCCACCCCCACCCCCGGGTTGACGGCGTGGATCTGGCGGATGGTCTCGGCATACAGCCAGGCCCCCTCATCCGGCAGGTCGTCGCGGCACACCCCGGTGACGGTGGCGTAGCGCAGCCCCATCTTCTTCACCGAGGCCGCGACCCGAAGCGGTTCCGCCGGGTCGTAACCCTCCGGTTTGGCTGAGGTGATCTGGCAGAAGTCACAGCGACGGGTGCACTGATCACCGCCGATGAGGAAGGTGGACTCGCGGTCCTCCCAGCACTCGAAGATGTTCGGGCAGTTCGCCTCCCGGCACACCGTGTGCAGGTCGGCGTCCTGGACGATCTGCTGCAGGTCCTTGTAGTTGGGGCCGGTGTGTGCAGTCGTGCGAATCCATGCGGGTTTGCGTTCAATGGGGGTCTCGGCGTTCTTCGCCTCGATCCTCAACAGGCGACGCCCCTCAGGCTGTACAGCAGTCACCTGCCGGATACTACCTGCTCCAGCATGTCCTCAAGATGTCCGCGCAGGTGGGGTTCCAGGTCGTGGGCCACCTGGGCGACGTCCCAGCTGCCGGGAAGTTCCTCGGCCAGCGAGGTCACGCCCGCGTCACTGATGCCGCACGGGATGATGTTGTTGAACGCGCCCGCGTTGGGCAGCACGTTGAGGGCGAAGCCGTGCATGGTGGTGCGGCGGGCCACCCGGATTCCGATGGCGCAGATCTTGCGCTCCGGCCGCCCATTCGCTGCTGGCAACCACACCCCGGTGCGGCCCTCGACACGACGGGCGTCGAGGCCGAGCCCAGCCAGGTGGTCGATGACGGCGGCCTCGAAACGACGCACCGGCTCCACCACGCCCACACCGTCGGGTAGGGGGAGGATGGGATAGCCGGTCAGCTGGCCGGGGCCATGCCAGGTGATCTTCCCGCCCCGGTCCACGTCCACGACGGGGGTGCCGTCGAAGGGGCGCTCCAGTGGCAGCGTCGCCCGTCCCGCGGTGTAGACGGGGTGGTGTTCCAGCAGGATCACGTGCCCACCGCGCCTGCCGGTGACGACCGCCTCGTGGATCGTGCGCTGGTATTCCCAGGCCTCCTGGTAGTCGCTGAGGAAACGCTCCGGCCCCAGCCCTCGGTACTCAAAGGTCAGCACCCGCGTCATGGTACGCCTGCTGCGGGGACCCCGGCATCGCCGGCTGAATCGGCATGGGCACAATGGCATCCATGACCAGAATCGTTGAACGAGATCGCTGCCCGGGGCTGCTTAGGCCCTACCGCACCGTGGACGGCAACATGATCCGGCTCCGGCTCCCCGGCGGCCTGGTCAGTTCCGAACAGCTGTTGCGGGTGGCTGAGCTGGCCTGCCGGTTCGCGAATTCCGAGGTGCAGGTCACCAGCCGGAACAACCTGCAGATCAGGGCGTTGCCGGATCCGATCCCGTGTGAGTTCACCGAGGCGGCCTTCGCCACGGGGCTGATGCCCTCGACGGCCCATGAGCGGATTCGTACGGTGGTGTGCTCCCCGCTGACCTCCATCGCGCCCGTGCACGCCGACCTGTCCCGGCTGGTGCGTGAGCTGGATGCCGCAATCATCGCGGATGCGCAGCTGCCGAGGCTGCCGGGGCGTTTCCTGTTCGCCCTCGACGATGGTTCCGACGACGTGCTGGGGGAGGATTTCGACCTTGGCTACCGGGCGCTGCCGGGGGGGAAGGCCCTGGTCTTCGTGGGGGGGAGCGAGCAGGCCCAGCTCATCGATGCCGATGATGCGGTGCCGACGCTGCTGGAGCTGGCTCACCGGTTCCTCGCCGTCGCGGAGGCGGGGGAGAGGCCCGCCTGGCACATCCGGGAGCTGCCCGATCCGGCTGAGCTGTGCGCCGGTATCGGGCAGGAACACCAGTTCACCCGTCCCGCCACGGAGCAGCCCCTGGGGTTCGGTGCGGTTGCCGGGGCCGCCCACGTCGGGATTCCGCTGGGACTGCTGACCTTGGCCCAGGCCGAGGTGGTTCACGCAGTGGCCACCGCGTGCGGCGACGGTGGGATCGTGGTCACGCCGTGGCGTTCCCTCCTGATCCCCGGGGCTGCTGATCGCTTGGCGGAGCTGGCGGGAGCGGGGCTGGTCACCAGCACCGGTTCGGTGTGGCAGACCCTCACCGCCTGTTACGGCAAACCGTGCAGCAATGCGCTGGTGGACACTCGCAGGATCGCGGAGGAGGTGGCCCGGGAGCATCCGGGCGAGTTCCCGGAGCTGGTGCACCTGGCCGGCTGTGATCGGGTGTGCGGGGAGCCGGGAGGCGAACACCTGGGGTTGGTTGCGCCCCGCGATGCGGCAGCGGTGCTCGAGGCTGTCGTAAGGTGACCCGCATGATCACGCGCCCCACCCGTCGATACGAGTACGAGACGAATGGCTCTGCCATCTACACCGAGTCCTTCCGGCAGATCAGGCAAGGGGCCGATCTCGATGCCTTCACCTCGGAGCAGGCCCAGGTGGCGGTCAGGATGATCCATGCCGCCGGGGACCTCGACCTGCCCCGACACATCGTCTTCCACCCGGATGTGGTCCGGGCCGCGCGAGACGCACTGTGTGCGGGCGCGCCGATCTTCGTCGATGCCCACATGATCGACTCCGGTATCACCCGGCGTAGGCTGCCCGCTGCCAACCAGGTGCGGTGTCTGCTGCGCGACGAGCGGGCGACCCGGTTGGCGGCCGAGTGGGGGACCACGCGCTCGGCGGCGGCGGTCTCGCTGTGGGGTGATGACCTGGCGGGCGCGGTGGTGGCCATCGGCAACGCGCCCACAGCGTTGTTCCATCTGCTGGAGCTGATCGCCGACGGTGGGCCGAGACCTGCTGCGATCATCGGGGTGCCGGTTGGTTTCGTCGGCTCCGCCGAGTCGAAGCAGGCCTTGGTGGACAGTGATCTCGGGGTGCCCTGGCTGGTGGTTCACGGTCATCGAGGTGGATCGGCGATGGCAGCCTCGGCCATCAATGCCCTGGCCAGCGAGTCGGAGCTGTGAGCGGCATCCTGTGGGCCGTGGGGGTGGGGCCGGGGGACCCGGAGCTGTTGACCCTCAAGGCTGCCCGGCTGCTGCGGGAGGCCACTGCGGTGGCCTGTTTCAGTGGTCCCGGTCGTCCCTCGAACGCCCTCGCCATCGCTGCTGAACACGTCACAGCCCCGGTGGTGACCTTCGAGTATCCGGTCACCACCGGGGTCACCGATCATCCCGGCGGTTACGACGGCGCGATGCGGGACTTCTACGACTCCTCGGCAGCTCAGCTGCGCGACCTGCTGGCGGTCGGCGACGTGGTGCTGCTGGCGGAGGGGGACCCGTTGTTCTACTCCACGAACATGTACCTGTTGGATCGGTTGGCCGATCTCGACTGCCGGGTCGTGCCCGGGGTCACCTCCATCCAGGGGGCCACCTCGGCGGCGGCGAGTGCGCTGTGCCGTCATGAGGACGTCGTGACGATCCTGCCGGGCACCCTGCCCGAGGAGGAGCTGGCGTGGCGGCTGGCCAGCACTGATGCCGCCGTGGTGATGAAGCTCGGCCGTACCTTCCCGAAGGTGCGGGCCGCGCTGGCCTCCGCGGGATTGCTGGAGCGGGCGCTCTACGTCGAGCGGGCCACCTGGGAGGGGCAGCGGGTGCTACCGGTGGCGGAGGTGGACCCGCAGACGGTGCCGTACTTCTCGTTGATCGTGGTCCCCGGTGCTGACCGGCGCGCCGACGACGCGGGCCGCCACATGGCCGCGCCGAAGACGATGGCTGCGGGGGCCGGGAGCGCGGTTGTCCACGTCGTCGGGTTGGGTCCGGGACCGGACAGATGGCTGAGCCCAGAGGCGGCGGAGGTGCTGGGGCGGGCCGATGCGGTCTACGGCTATGCGCCCTACGTGCGTCGGGTGCCGGTCCGGGAGGGGGTGGAGCTCCACCCGTCGGGAAACACGGTGGAGGTGGAGCGGGCCCGGGAGGCCCTCGATGCGGCGCTGGCAGGTCGTTGCGTGGCCATCGTCTCCGGGGGTGATGCCGGGGTGTTCGCGATGGCCTCCGCCACCTTCGAGGCCGCCGAGGATGAGCGCTATGCGGGCGTGGAGATTCGCGTGGTTCCGGGGATCACGGCCGCCCAGGCCGCCGCGGCGCTGGCTGGTGCGCCCCTGGGCGGGGACTTCGCCTGCGTGTCGTTGTCGGATCGGCTCAAGCCGTGGGAGGTGGTGGCTGAACGGCTGCGGCACCTCAGCCGGGCCGACATGGCGGTGGCGATCTACAACCCCCGTTCCAACGCCCGGCCGCATCAGCTGCACGAGGCGCGGCGGGTGTTGCTGGAGGAGCGCTCCCCGAAGACGGTGGTGGTGCTGGCCCGTGATGTCGGCCGGGCGGAGGAATCGCTCACGGTGACCAGCCTCGGGCAGTTCGATCCCGATCAGGTGGACATGAAGACGTTGGTCATCGTCGGTTCCTCCCTCACCCGGCGGACCCGGGACGGAAAGGCGTGGACCCCGCGTTTCGTGTAGGTGCGTTCCCCGGGAACCCTCCGGTGGGCAGTGGGGGACGACGGGGCGTCGCGGCCTGGGGGCAGGTGTGCTACGTTCGCCTCAGCGTGGGTTTGTCACGAGGAACACCGGTGTGAATCCGGGGCTGTCGCGCAACTGTGAGCCAATCCGGGCGAGCCAGGAACTCGTCCCACGCCCCCAGGCGAGGCGCTCGACCTCGCAGAAGGAGTGCATGATGCACATTGCCGAGGGGTTCCTTCCCCCGATCCAGGCAGCCGCATGGTTCGCGGCCGCCGCTCCCTTCGTCGTCCACGGTGCGATGGCGGTGATCAAGCAGGTTCGCAAGGACCCTGATTCCAAGCTGTTGCTGGCGGCGGCGGGGGCCTTCACCTTCGCCCTGTCGGCGGTGAAGCTGCCGTCGGTGACCGGTTCCTCCTCCCATCCGACGGGGACCGGGGCCGCGGCGATCCTGTTCCGGCCCCCGGTCGTGGCCTTCATCGGCACGATCGTGCTGATCTTCCAGGCCATCCTGCTGGCCCACGGTGGGCTCACCACGCTGGGGGCCAACGTCTTCTCCATGGCGATTGCCGGACCTTGGTGCGGCTATGCCATGTGGGTGCTGTTCCGCAAGGTCAACAAGATGCTGGCGGTGTTCCTGGCGATGGCCGTTGCGGACCTCAGCACCTATGTGGTCACCTCTTTCCAGCTGGCCATCGCCTACCCGGGTGCGGATGGGAGCTTCGGGGCGTCGCTGGCGAAGTTCGCCTCGGTGTTCGCCGTCACCCAGATTCCCCTGGCCATCGCGGAGGGCGTGCTGGGCGTGCTGCTGTTCGCCTTCCTCACCAAGGTGGCAGGGCCTGAGCTGACCCGGCTCGGGGTGTTCTCGAAGCAGGAAGTGGAGGCAGCGGCATGAGGCTCAACAAGTGGGGTGTCGTGATCGGCATCGTGATCCTGGTCCTGCTGTTCTGCATTCCCTTCTACACCGCCCCGAAGGACTCCGAGTTCGGGGGCACCGACGCCGCGGTGACCGAGTACCTGGAGGAGAACGGCGCTGAGCCGTGGTTCGAGCCGATCGCACCGCCTGCCGGTGGGGAGATCGAGTCCGGGCTGTTCGCGATGCAGGCGGCTCTCGGGGCGGGCATCTTCTGCTACGCACTGGGCCGGATGTCCGGGAAGCGCAGGGCGCAGCAGGAAGCCGCTGTGGGTGGCGCTCAGGGTTAGCGGTGTCGACGACGCCGCGTGGGCCAGCCCGTGGCGTGGGGTCCCGGTGGGGGCCAAGGTCGCCTTCTCGGTCACGCTCATCGTCGTGGCGTTGCTGGCGCGGCCTTGGCCCACGGCGCTGTTCGTGACGGCGCTGGCCCTGGGGGTGCTGGCCGCGGCCAGGATTCCGGCCCGTTTCGTCGCCGTCGCGTTCAGCGCCCCGGCGGCCTTCATCGTGCTCGGGGCGGCGTCGGCGACGGTGACCCTCGGCGAGTTCGCCGGGGAGGGCTGGCGCTGGGGGATCATCGGGGTCAGGAAGGCCGATGTTGCCCTGGGAGCAGGGTTGTTGCTGCGTTCGGTGGCTGGCACCAGTGCCATCTTCGTGCTGGCGATGACCACCCCGATGGTGGATCTGTTGGCCTGGTTGCGGCGGCTCAGGGTCCCGGCTCCGTTGATCGAGGTGGCCTCCTTGATGTATCGGATGATCTTCACCGCCTGGAACTCGCTGCTCCAGGTGAGGCAGGCCCAGCAGCAGCGGCTGGGCGGTGCGGGCTCCTGGGGGGAGAGGTTCTCGGAGACGGGGCGGCTGGTCGGGGCCGTCGCGGTGCGGACCTGGCTGGCCTCGGCTCGGCTGGCGGATGGGTTGGCGATTCGTGGCCATGAGAGCAGCCTGGCCACGCTGCCGTCGCGCCGCTCGGCGCATCGGTTCCCGGCCTGGGCGTTGGCGGGTGTGGTGCTGATCGTGGGGGTGGCGGTGTGGAGCAGGTGAGGTTGCAGGCGCGCGGGCTGTGCGCTGAGTACGACGGACAGCAGGTGCTGCGGAGGCTGGATCTGGCGGTGCCCTCGGGGGCACGGCTGGCGCTGCTGGGGGCGAACGGCTCGGGCAAGACCACACTGCTTCGCGCCCTGGCCGGGGCGCATCGACCAAAGCACGGCGAGGTGTTGCTCGACGGGGTGCCGGTGGCCTTCGACCGGGCTGGGCTGAGGGCGCACCGTCGGCGGGTGCAGCTGGTGCTGCAGGACCCGGACGATCAGTTGTTCTCCGCCGATGTGCGCCAGGACGTGAGTTTTGGGCCGTTGAATCTGGGGCTCAGTGCATCGGAGGCGGCGGCTGCCACGGATGCGGCCTTGGCTGCGCTCGGTATCGAGCACCTGGCGGAGCGTCCCACCCATCAGCTGAGCTATGGGGAGCGCAAACGGGTGGTCATCGCCGGGGCGTTGGCCATGAACGTGGATGTGCTGCTGCTGGACGAACCGACAGCGGGTCTCGACCCGGCCGGGGTGGATGCCCTGCTGGCGACGCTGCGGCAGGTGAATCAGGCGGGGACGACGGTGGTCTTCGCCACACACGAGGTGGACGTGGCGCTGTCCTTCGCCACCCACGCCGCGGTCATGACCGACGGGACGGTGCGGCAGGGGAGTGTCGTCGAGTTGCTGGGGGACCAGGAGCTGTTGCAGCAGGCCCACCTGAGGCAGCCGATCCTGTTGGCGTTGGCGCATGAGCTGGGTTGGGAACAGCCGCCGCTCACCGTCGCCGAGGCGGCGGCCCGATACCTGGCGCAGGGAACGCATCGCCCAGGGGGCCATGCCCCGAAGGCTGATCGCAACGACACCTGAGCCTCATTTCTTCTTGATGGGGGTGTTGAGCATGTGGGCTTCTGCGACGTGGAGGTGGGCGGTGTTGGTGGTGGTGGCGGTGAGGGTGCCGTGGGCTGTGGGGGCGTGCCAGGTGATGGTCCAGTGGGTGGTGGCGGTGATGAGGTATTCGCCGTCCTTTGTGTAGAGGTATCCGCAGGTGGGGGAGGGTTCGTTGTGGGTGTAGCGGGTGTTCCAGGGTGTGGTGGTGGTGCAGGTGACAGAGCCCCCGTCGCCCATGTCCCACACGATCTTGTTGATTGTGGCGGTGGCGGTGACGGTGTAGGTGCCTGCGGTGGCGGTTTGGGTGATGGGTCCGGTGCTGGCGGGGTCGGTGTTGCTGTTCCACAGCCAGGTGTTCCAGTGCACGTAGGCCAGGGCGTTGGGGTCTTGTTCCACAGTTTTGGGGCTGGTGGCGATGGTGATGGGCTGGAGGTGCATGTGTTCGACAGCGGTGTGGGCGAGTTGCCCGGGGTCGGGAAGCTCGGCCTCTGTTTGGGTGGGTGGGATGCGTCGGGGGAAGAGGATGGTTCCGGGGGTGGCGATGGGGAGGTCTGTGCACCAGCCTCCGGTGGAGTTGCGGGTGATGATGTAGCAGTGGTGGGTGTGGCTCCAGGTGCCCCGGTGGGTGGTGCAGGGGATGGTGATGGTGTCGTAAGCGATGCAGTGGGTTGGGCCGGTGGAGATGCTGGGTTTGCGGTGGCTCTTGCTGCCGGGGGACCCAGGATCACGGGCAACGACCACCACTTCTGCGTTCTCGTTGATGCTGACTGGTGGATCGTCGCTCCAAGCCGCCGGGGTGCTCCCCAGCAGGATAAGGAGAGCGAGCAGCAGGATGCTGGGAAGTTTCATGCGCATGGCTCACCTGCTTGGGAGGTGAAGTCAGCGATACGCCAGTGCTCGCCGAAACGAACCACAATGATGACCCATGAGACGTAGCGTGGCCGATCTGGGTCCGAGACGAGCTCGTCTGTTTCCGAGTCCTTGAGCTCCACTCCGGTGGCATCGGTGCAAGCGGTGACCTCGACCCGGGCTTCCTCCAGCAGGCGTGAGTCGGTGACGAAGGCTGTCACATCGCCAACCTGAACGATGGCTGTGTCACGCTTCTCCTGAAGCATCTCCACTTCACGCAGTGGCTTTTCACCATCAACGATCTTCTCCAGAGGGTCGAGGCTGAGGGATGGGTTCTTCCGAAGCTCGTTCTTCAGTCGGAAGTACTCCCTCACAGCCTTCTCTGCTGCTTGGCGTTCCAGCGACTTCACCGGGGTGTAGGACTGCGGGGCGGTTGGTGTGGGGATGGAGTAGGTCGTCGGTGGTGGGATCAGGGGTTCCCTGGGCTGCTCCTGTTTCGGGGCGCAGCCCAGCAGCATGGCTGTCGTCAGCACCGCCAGTACCGTCACACGTTTCATGGCCACTCCTTCGTGATCCCGACCAACACCCCCTACTTCACCACGAAACCACTGCGCGCGCTGCCGTTTCGAAGATTTCCCGGAGAGACGGCGGGCTCAGGGGCCGCTGACCGGGCGGAATCCGGTCAGCTGGGTGAGCGGGTTCTCCCCGGAGGCGCCCCGGTGACACCTGAGCGCATCCAGCGCGGTCAGCACCAGCCATGCTATGGCCCACAGCTTCGCCGGGAGGCCGAACCCGACCATCGCCATCATGGTGGTCACGATGAACACGGGGACCGCCAACAGCTGGAAGTTGAGCGCCTTCGTCGCCTCCCTGCGCGCCGGGCTTCCCGGCTGTGCTGCCACAAAGGCCAGGCCGGGCAGGATCGGCCCTGAGATGAGGGCGGACAGGTGGATCAGTGCTCCCGCCTCACTGCGACCCCCAGCGCGCTGCGGCACAGCCCTGTCGACGGAGGCCGGGCTGGTGGAGGCCGGCAGGTCGGCGATGGCCAACCTGATCTGGGCCGGGGCCTTTGCCGTCAGGATGAGGTCCAGCCGGTGCTCCAGCTCCGACTCACCGAGCCGCCCCTCGGCGTAGGCGCGCTGAACGCGGTCGATGGCCTGGTCGAGGGTGGCTCTCGGGATGGTGACAGACATGCCATCATCCTGTCCCCGATGTGGCCTGGCGGGTATCGGGGATCAGCCCTGAACCATCCCGGAATCACCCCGGAGCCGTCATCGCGGGCGACCGTCGATGGCCGAGGTCAGGTCAGCTGCCGCCTCGGCCTCCACCGGAATGCTCGTGATCCCGATGATGCCGAGGAACATCGTGTCGTAGCGGCTGGTCGCCGTCACCGTGACGGAGGTGGGGGAGGTGACCCGCATCGTTCCGGACATCCCTGCGGCGGCGAGGTAGTTGCTGGCAGCCCGGTGAGCCCTGGGTGCATCCAGGGTGAGACGGCCCTGCCCCAGCACCACCTGCTGCCCGGCGGATCGGGCCGCCTGTGCTGCGACGGCGCGGGCCTCGGCCTGCTTGCCCGCGTGTCCGGCGAAGTCCACGCCGAGCCCGACGGCCACGATGAATCCGATCAGCGAGGCCGCCGCCCACACGGTGATCGACCCCCGCTGGTCCATCCTGGCTGCCATGACGGCACCCTAATCCTCATGGTGCGGCTCAGCAAGGGGAACCAGGTGGATTCGTGGACATGCCTGCTGCGGGTCCAGGAGCGTGGGCTGCGCGCCCGTAGGATGGCACCGTGGATTGGTTGTTCTGGTTGATCGTCGCCCTCGTCGGCGCCGCACTCATCATCGCTTCGGTCATCATCGTCAAGGGCAACAAACAGCTGCCCCCGCCCCCGGAGGCTGAGGCCATTGAGGCCCCGGAGCCGGGTGAAGCCCCGCAGGAGGCCGAACCGG
Organism: Propionibacteriaceae bacterium; assembly: GCA_030532575.1. GTDB lineage: Bacteria > Actinomycetota > Actinomycetes > Propionibacteriales > Propionibacteriaceae > Arachnia. The sequence continues at coordinate 32,995 of JAUNKV010000013.1, forward strand.
AGGCCGGACCTGAGGGCGCCGCCGAGTCGGCGGAGACGGCCCCTCCTGCCCCGCAGCTCGACCAGCCGGAGGCTCCGCGCTCCCGCTTCGCCCGGCTTAGGCGACGCCTCGCCAGCAGCAACAATGCCCTGGCCCGGGCGCTCGGGGACCTGCTGAGCCGTGACCGGATCGATTCCGAGACCTGGGATGACTTCGAGGCCACCCTCATCTCCTCCGACCTGGGGGTCGGCCCCACCACGGAGCTCACCGAGGCGTTGCGCAAGGAGCTCAGCATCGACGGCGTGGGCGACCCCGAGAAGGCCCGCCAGGTGCTGCGCGCCGAGCTGCTGCGGCTGGTCGATCCCACGATGGACCGTGGCCTCAACCTGGAGGCCGCCGAGGGGGATCCGGCCGTGGTGATGGTGGTCGGGGTCAACGGCACCGGCAAGACCACGACGGTGGGCAAACTCGCCCGTGTGCTGGTGGCCGAGGACAAGACGGTCCTGCTGGGGGCCGCTGACACCTTCCGGGCCGCTGCCGCCGAGCAGCTGGCCACGTGGGGGGAGCGCGTCGGGGTCGAGGCCGTGCGTGGCGAGGAGGGGGCCGACCCCGCGTCGGTGGCCTTCGACGCCGTCGCGCGCGGCTGCGAGGACGGCGTGGATGTCGTGCTGGTGGACACCGCAGGTCGCCTCCACACCAAGGTGGGGCTGATGGATGAGCTGGGCAAGGTCAAGCGCGTCATCGAGAAGAAGGCCCCCGTCAGCGAGGTGCTGCTGGTGCTGGATGCCACCACTGGCCAGAACGGCATGACCCAGGCCCGCATCTTCGCCGAGGTGGTGGATGTCACCGGCATCGTGCTGACCAAGCTCGACGGCTCCGCCAAGGGAGGCATCGTGATCCAGGTGCAGCGTGAGCTGGGCGTCCCCGTCAAACTGATCGGCCTGGGTGAGGGAGTTGACGACCTGGCTCCCTTCGACCCCGAGGGCTTCGTCGCAGGAATCCTGGGGGAGTGATCGGGGAGTAATCCGCTGGTCGAGCCGGTTCCGGAGCTCTGCGGAGGAACCGTGTCGAGACCCCTGGCATCCGGTGCTGGGGCTTGGGCTCTGAGTGGGGATGGTCTGGCCCCAAGTCCCTGCGCAAGGTCACCAGGTCTCGAGCCGGGATTCCCTGGCTGTCGCATCGGGACTCCCGGCTCGACCAGCGGGGAAGAAAACCCCTGGCGCCCGGTGCTGGGACTCGAGGCGAGCGGAGAAAAGAGACCCCGGCCTGAGCCGGGGTGGGGAAAGGACGCCGCTTGGCCAGTGGTGGGGAAGGGACCACTGGGCGGAAAGAGGCCCCGGGTGGGACGCCGGGGTCAGCCTCGGGAGCGGGGGGTCATCAGGGCCGGATCGACCAGGCCCAGCTGGATGGCCCGGACCAGGATCTGGGTGCGGGACTTCAGGCCGAGCTTGTCACCGATGTGGGACAGGTACTGCTTGACCGATCCCTCCGAAATGAACATCTTGGTTGCAATCTGGGCGTTGGTCATGCCCTGGCCCAGCCACAGCAGCAGCTCCTTCTCGCGCGGCGCGAGGGAGTCGGTCACGTGCTGATCCGCCGGGCCGCGACGGTTGCCCGAGATCAGGTCGCTGACCAGCTCACGGCGGACTCCCGGGGCCAGCGGCATCTCCCCGGCCAGGGCCTGCTGGATGCCCGTCAGCAGGGCCGGGCCACCGCAGTCCTTCATCAAGTACCCGGCCGCGCCAGCGCGCAGCGCCGAGACGATGTACTCTTGGGTGCCAAAAGTGGTCAGTGCGACGATACAGGCGTTCTTGTGCTTGCCGCAGATCTCACGGATGGCATCGACCCCGGACATCTCAGGCATCTGGAGATCCATGAGCACCACATCGGGCAACAGCTCGTCGTAGGCCTCCACAGCTTCCCGACCGTTGCGGGCGTCGGCGACCACGGTGTGGTCCTCGTGACGGGACAGGAACATGCGGTAGGCCTCACGGACCATCGGGTCGTCGTCCACGACCAAAACGCGACAAGCTTCACTCATGAGAGACATAATAAATGAACGTGTCATCCGGAGTGTCAATGGTGAACTACGTGTCGGCCCCTGCTAGCATCCTGATAGTCTCGAATCCGCCCTAGTTTCTCCCTGTTCAGGAGAAGTCCCATGAAGATCCGAATCGCGGCCGCTGCCTTGACGATGGCGGCCGGTCTTTCTGTTGCGGCTGTCCCTTCGGCTGTCGCGGCTGAGCCCGCGGTGACTTCGGCAGCGGCGTCGGCGTCACAGGCGAAGCCCAGCGGCTTCTGGTGCCTGTTCCGCGTCCCTCGGATGTGTGGTTGGATTCGCTGACCAAGATCGGAGCTTTGGGGAACTGAGAGAGGGGGGCTCTCGTGGGGGGGAAAACTGGGTTCGGTCCTCGCCGGTCCGTTGACCGCTGGGTGGCGATCGGGCGACCCCTGCTGGTGGTGCTGCTGACGGCGCTCTACGTGCTGGGCATCATCGACTGGTGGGGGCACCCGGATCGTCCCGCCATCTTCCTACTTGCGCAGCTGGCAGAGCTGGCAGCCTGCGTGGTACTGCTGTGGCGCCCCGTGCGGGGCGCCCTTCTGGCCGTGATCCCGGCCGTCATGACCCTGATCCAAGGGTTTTTGGATGCCGATGGCATGTTGACCTGGCTGCTTCCCGCCGTCTTTGCCGCCGTCGGCAGCTTGCGCCAGGTGCTTTTGATTCAAGGAATCATCATTTCCTATGCCGTGATGCGTGTTCTCGCGCTCGGAGAAGAGTGGGCTTTCCTCTGGTTCTATCCTCTCGGAAGTGTGGCAGGTATCGCTCTTGGTTATGTCGTAAGGATATTAACTAATAGCCTAAGGCGCGGTGAGATTCAGCTCTCTGTGCTCAGTCAGGACGGCAATGCCATTCGCGGTGCGGAGCGATTCCGGCTGGCCGGGGAACTCCGGCTGTTGGTGAGTGACCGGCTGGTGCAATCCTCTCGAATGCTCAAGGACGCCAGCGCTGAGGAGGGGGTTGCTCAGCTGCGCTCCCGGCTGGAAGGCATCCGGACCAACTGCCTGGATGCCGTAACCCGGGTGCGTGGACTGGTGGGGATGCTGCGTGAGGACCACGTGGCGCATGGGGCCGACGAGGCGATGGCCGCCCCCGTGGCCTCCCAGGTGCTGGAAGGACTGGCCAAGAAGCTGCGCTCCCAGGGCATCCAGGTGCTGCTCACCATCTCGCCGGAGGTGGACTCCCGAAACCTGGTCACCCAGCTGACCATCGCCAGGGCAGCCGAGCAGGTCTCGAGCATCGCGGCCGGGCTCCACCCGCACCACGCAGCCATCCAGCTGACCTGCGAGAAGGGCAGGACGAGGCTGCAGGTCATCGTGACCGACCCGCTGGAGGAGAAGCTGGACGAGAAGCAGAACCTGCTGCGCATCGCCCAGCGGGCCGAGGCCCTGGGCGGGAGCGTCAGCATCAATCGGGGTGAGACCGCCTGGATGCTGGAGCTGAGCCTGCCGGACCAGCCGACCCCCACCCCGGTCAGCCCCGAGGAGGGAAAACCCCGGGTGCGTCGCTGGGGCAGCATCATCGAGCCCATGGTGGTCTCGCTGGCCACGATGGCGGTGTTCTTCCACAGCATCTGGTTCCGCCCCACCTCCTGGGAATACCTCTGGGAGCCCGTGGCCTACCTGGCGGTGCTGGTGCTCTACTGGTATCCCCCGGTGGGTGTGGTGCCCGCCACCTTGGCCTTCGGTGGGCTGGTGTTCTCGCCCGAGCCGCACCTGCTGCCGCTGGTGCTGGTGGTGCTCATGGGCACCTGGCGCGCGGTGCGGGCCAAGCAACCCGCCAAGCGGATCGGCCTGGGGGTGGCGGCTCTCGCCACCTTGGTGCTGCTGTGCGCCGGGACGATACTGCGCACCTTCGAGGCGGTGATCGCCATCGGCTTCCTGAGTTTCGGGATGCTCGGCTTCGCAGCCCTGGGGCACTTCATGACCCTGCGTACGGCACAGCGTGCCAGGAGCAACGAGCTGATGGAGGAGGCGCGGCGCGCCCGCATTGAGGAGCGCAACCTGCTGGCCCGGGAGCTGCACGACGTGCTGGCCCACCACCTGTCGGTGATCCTGCTGCAGTGCATGGCCTATGGCGAGAGCGACGACCCCGCGGAGCTGATGGAGGCCCTGGAGCGCATCCAGAAATCCATCACCAGCGCCGAACAGGAACTGGTGCTGCTGACCAATGTCATGTCCGAGGAGGAGGTGGTGGAAGCGCCCGCACTGGTGCGCCCCACCTCCATCAGCAGCCAGCTGGAACGCAATCTCCTGGATGCCGGGTTCCGGCCCCGGATGCAGGTGGCCCCGGCCTGCGACGACCTGCCGCCCATCACCCAGCGCACCCTCACCCGGGTGATGCAGGAGGGGGCCACCAACATCATGCGCTACGCCCGGCGCGGCACCTCCTGCTCCTTCGACCTGCAGGTCACCCCGGCAATGGTCACCCTCGAGGTCAGCAGCTTGTTGCCCAAGCAGCAGCGCAGCTCCCAGCTCTCACTGGGTTACGGGTTGACCGGCATCCGGGAACGGGTGGACCTGTCAGGTGGGCTCTTCCACGCTGGGCCCCACAACGGGAATTGGGTGGTGCGGGTGGAGCTCCCACCCGGCGCCAGGGAAGCCGAGGTCGTCGGCGGACCCAGTCACCACAGCCGCTGACGCAACAGCACAACGGCGCAGCAGACACTTCGCTGTATCCTTGGCGGGCAACCGACCAACCATGAGGGGCAACTGACTTGTTCGACACGCTGCAGGACCGCCTGGCCAATGTGTTCAAGGGGCTCCGCGCCAAGGGGCGCCTCACCTCGGCCGACATCGAAGCCACCACTCGCGAGATCCGGATCGCGCTGCTCGAGGCAGACGTGAACCTCGGTGTGGTCAAGGAATTCATCACCGCCATCAAGGACCGCTGCCAGGGGCTGGAGGTCAGCAAGGCGCTGAACCCGTCCCAGCAGATCATCAAGATCGTCAACGAGGAGCTCATCGCCATCCTCGGCGGTCAGGCCCGTCCCATCCGCTTCGCCAAGAAGCCGCCAACGGTGATCATGTTGGCTGGTCTCCAGGGTGCGGGAAAGACCACCTTGGCTGGCAAGCTGGCGCAGTGGCTCAAGGAACGTAGGCACAGCCCACTGCTCGTGGCCTGTGACCTGCAGCGCCCCAACGCGGTCAACCAGCTGCAGATCGTGGGGGAGCGCGCCGGGGTGCACGTGTTCGCCCCCGAACCCGGCAACGGTGTGGGGGACCCGGTGCAGGTGGCCAGGCAGGCCATCGCCCACGCCGAGCGCAACCTCTACGACGTCGTGGTGGTGGACACTGCCGGACGCCTCGGCATCGATGAGGTGCTGATGCAGCAGGCCGCCGACATCAAGGCCGCCGTCAGCCCCGACGAGGTGCTGTTCGTCGTCGATGCGATGATCGGCCAGGATGCGGTCAACACCGCCAAGGCTTTCGAGGAGGGCATCGGCTTCGACGGTGTGGTGCTGACCAAGCTGGACGGCGACGCCCGAGGTGGTGCCGCCCTGTCCATCGCCAGGGTCATCGGCAGGCCCATCATGTTCGCCTCCAACGGCGAGGGGCTGGGAGACTTCGACGCCTTCCACCCCGACCGGATGGCCAGCCGCATCCTCGGCATGGGCGATGTGCTCACTCTCATCGAGCAGGCCGAGCGCACCTTCGACGCCGAGGAGTCCCGCAAGGCCGCCGAGAAACTGAGCGAGGGCAAGGGGCAGTTCGGGCTGCAGGACTTCCTCGGCCAGATGCAGCAGCTGCGCAAGATGGGGCCGCTGTCCAAGATCATCGGGATGCTGCCCGGGGCCGGGCAGTTCAAGGACGCCATCAACGCCATCGACGAGAAGGAGGTGGACCGCATCGAGGCGATCATCTGCTCCATGACCCCGGCAGAGCGTGACGACGTGGCCATCCTCAACGGTTCCCGCCGCTCCCGGATCGCCAAGGGCGCGGGCGTGGAGGTCTCGGATGTCAACAACCTGGTCAACCGCTTCGTCGAGGCCCGCACGATGATGGAGAAGATGGCAGGTGGCATGATGCCGGGAATGCCAGGCCTGCCGGGAATGCCCGGGGCAGGTCGCTCCGCCCGCAAGCAGCAGAAGCAGGGCAAACAGAACAAGCGGGGATCGAAGGTCTCCGGCAACCCTGCCAAGCGCAAGCAGCAGGCGGTGGAGCGGGCCCTCGGCAAACCCGCCCCGGCTCAGCCCCAGGTGAGCAGGCAGGAGATGGAGAACTTCGAGCTGCCCTCCGAGCTGCAGAAGATGCTCAACCAGCAGTGATCGGTTAAGAGGGTGCGCGAATAGGCGGAATCTACTGCGGTCGCCCTGGTGACCCCCTGGCTGCGTTGTCCTCCTCGAACGCACGCTCCAGTGCGATCTTCGTCGTCTGCCTTGCCAGGAACCCACCATGACGATCCTCGTGACGATCCCACCTCACCGCGCACCCTCCAAGGGCACGCTCGGGCGTAGGCTGTCAGGCATGGCAACGCAGTCCCTACACATCCACGGCACCTTCATCCCGGAGAACGAACCACGCGAGATGTGGATTCGCGACGGTGTGCTCACCGACACCCCGCAGCCCGAGGCCCGAACCGTGGCGCGAAACGCCTTCATCGTCCCTGGCCTGGTGGACGCCCACTGCCACATCGGGCTGGGAGAACAGGGGGAGGTCAGCCGCGAGGTGATCCTGGCCCAGGCCCGGGCCGACCTGGCAGCGGGCACCATGCTGGTGCGAGATGCCGGATCGGCTTCCGACACGCGCTGGGTGCAGCAGGACGAGACCCTGCCCAGGCTGGTGCGCTCCGGCCGTCACGTTGCCCGGACCAGGCGCTACATCCGGCACCTGGCCGTGGAGGTGGAGCCGGAACAGCTCGTCGAGCAGGTGCGCCACGAGGCCCGTGACGGTGACGGCTGGGTCAAGCTGGTGGGGGACTGGATCGACCGCACAACGGGAGACCTCGAGCCCTCGTTCCCGGTAGCGGTGGCGGCCCGGGCCATCCAGGCTGCCCACGAGGAGGGAGCCCGGGTGACGGCCCACTGCTTCGGGGAGCAGGCGGTGGCTGAGCTGGTGGCCGCCGGGATCGACTGCATCGAACACGGTACCGGGATGAGCGACGAGGTGATCACCGAGATGGTGCGGCGCGGCACCGCGTTGGTGCCGACCATCATCAACCTCAACCGGTTCCCGCAGTACGCCGAACCGGGCCGGGAGAAGTACCCTCGGTTCGCCGCCCACCTGATGGAGCTCTATCACAGGAGGTACGAGACCATCGGCAAGGCCATCGAGGCCGGGGTCCCGGTGTGGTCCGGGACGGATGCCGGAACCGTCGTGCCCCACGGGCAGATCCTCTCCGAGGTGGGGGAGCTGGCCCGCCTCGGGGGAGCCGAGTTCGCGGTCAAGGCCTCCAGCTGGGGAGCCAGGCAGTGGCTGGGGGCGAGCGGGCTGGAAGTCGGCGCCAGTGCTGACCTCATCGTGATGCACGCCGACCCCAGGGCGGACCTGGCCGAGCTGCGACGACCCATCGCCCGCATCCTACGCGGCAGGGTGCTGTGAGGTGCCAGGTTGCGGTGATGTGTCGAAAAATGAGGAGGCGAGCTTGTTGACAAACATCATCGATCACGGGATTCTTGGCTCTTGGGAGCGCTCTCACACCTTGGACGGAGGATGCAATGGCTGCGAACAATCCGGCCCCCACGCTGGATGACGTCGCCCGCGTGGCGGGTGTCTCCCGCGCCACCGTCTCCCGGGCGGTGCGCGGCGGACACCGCGTGAGCAACCAGGCCCAGCAGGCCATCGAGGCCGCCATCCAGCAGCTCGGCTACGTGCCGAACCAGGCAGCCAGGTCCTTGGCCCTCAGGCGCTCCAACACCATCGCCGTCATCGTCTCCGAGCCCCACCGCAGGGTCTTCCACGACCCCTTCTTCTCCAACTCCGTGGCGGCCATCGCCGAGCGCCTGGAGGAGACCGACCAGCACATGGCGCTCTACCTGTCCTACGGGAGCTTTCGCCGCAAGCTGGAGGAATACCTCGTGGGTGGGCATGTCGATGCGGTGCTGGTGGTCTCCCACCACGACGAGGACCGCCTGCCCAGCCTGCTGGAACGGGTGGGCCGCCCCTGCATGTTCCTCGGCCGCCCCGCAGCCGAGCCACGCACCGACGGTGGCTTCTCCGTGGCGCAACGTTTCGTGGACGTGGACAACGTCGCAGGTGGTCGGGCCGCAGGGGAACACCTGGTGGCCCAGGGCTGCCGTCGCATCGCCACCATCTCCGGCCACATGGACATCGCCTCCGCCAGGGAACGCCACAAGGGATTCTCGGCCGCGTTGGCCGAGGCCGGGCTGGAGCCGGTCGCGGTGCTCCACGGCAACTATGAGCCGGAATCCGGTAGCTCATGTGCCCGGGAACTGCTCACCTCAGGGGTGAACTTCGACGGCCTGTTCGTGGCCTCCGACCACATGGCGGCAGCCGCGCTGTCGGTGCTGAACGAGCACGGCGTCCAGGTGCCGCGCGACGTCAAGCTCATCGGCTTCGACGACGCCGCGATCTCCCGGATGACCACCCCCTCCCTGACCACCGTGACCAACCCGTGGCGCGACCTGGCGACCGCCGCCACCGAACGCATCCTCGCCGAGATCGACGGGGCGCCACCGGCAGGACCCCTCATCCTGCAACCCGAACTGATCGTCCGGGGCTCCACCCGCACGATCTGAGAACCACCACAACCACATCGAAGGAGGCCTGATGGCCCACACCTGGAGCGTCCACCTGCGTGACGGGGGCACCGCAGCCCTCATCGTCGTGGGGGACTCAGGGCTCCCCGCCGTGCTGCACTGGGGCGCGGACTGGGGAGATATGGGGCCCCAGGACCTCGAGACGGCAGGGCAACTCCTGGCCCGCGTCTACGTGGACAACGTGCCGGATGTGCCGCTGGAGGCCGGGGTGCTGCCCGCGCAGTGGACGGGCTGGACCGGACAGCCGGGGATCATCGGGCACCGCGACGACGGCACCGGCTGGTCACCCCGCCTCAGCACCCGCAGCGTGCAGGTGGACGGCAAACAGCTGTCCGCAGGTGAGGTGGTCACGAATGCCACGGAGGCGGTCTTCGAGCTGGCCGACCCGCACGTCGGGCTCGAGGCCACACTCACCCTGAGGATCGCCGCTGGGGGAGTGCTCGAGGTCCGGGCCGTGCTCCGCAACACCGGCACCACCCCCTACTGGCTGAACGGGCTCAACCTCGCCCTGCCGGTGCCCCTCGAGGCTGATGAAATCCTCGACTTCACCGGGCGCTGGGCCCACGAGCGCGCCCCCCAACGCCGTCGTGTGGTCAACGGGGCACACCTCAGGGAGCAGCGTCGAGGCCGCCCCGGCTTCGACTCCCCGACGGTGATGCTGTGCGGCCGGGCCGGGTTCGGCTTCCGCGACGGCGCGGTGTGGGGAGTGCACGTCGCCACCGGGGGCAACTCCCGGACCTACCTCGAGCGCCTGCCCAGCGGCAACCAGGTGCTGGGCGGCGGCGAGGCCCTGACCTCGGGTGAGGTGAGCATCCCGGCGGGAGGCCACCACACCGGGGCCACGCTGTACTACACCCACGGCACCGGGCTGGACGAGGCCGCGCGGCGCTACCACGCCTGGGTCAGGGACCAGCCCGGGGTGCCAGGGGTGGATCGTCCCATCACCTTGAACGTCTGGGAGGCCGTCGGGTTCGACCACAGCCTGCCGAAGCTGAAGCGCCTGGCCGAGATCGCCCACGACATCGGGGTGGAGCGCTACGTGCTGGATGACGGCTGGTTCCTCGGCCGACGCGACGACACCGCAGGGCTCGGGGACTGGGAGGTGGACCCCGAGGTCTGGCCCGAAGGTCTGCACCCCCTGGTGGACCACGTGCGTGGGCTGGGGATGCAGTTCGGACTGTGGTTCGAGCCGGAGATGGTCAACCCGAACTCCCGCCTGGCCAAGGAGCACCCCGAGTGGATCCTTGCCGCCCACGAGGACTGGCCGGTGGCCTGGCGCAACCAGCAGGTGCTGGACCTGACCGTCCCCGAGGCGAAGGAGCTGGTGTTCTCCCGCATGGAGGCCCTGGTTCGGGAGTACCGGCTGGACTACATCAAGTGGGACCACAACCGCGACACCTTCGACGCCGGACACCAGGCGGCGGGCGGACGCGCCGTGAACGGCGCCCAGGTCGCCGCGGCCCTGGAGATCATCGACCGGCTGCGGAGCGCGCACCCCGGCCTGGAGATCGAGAGCTGCTCCTCGGGCGGCGGCAGGATCGACCTGGAGATGGCCCGGCACGTTCAGCGATTCTGGGTCTCCGACTGCATCGACCCGCTGGAGCGCCAACACATGCTGCGCTGGACCCTGCAGCTGATGCCCCCGGAGGTGCTGGGCAGTCACGTGGCCTCCGGACGCAACCAGACCACCTCGAGGCAGCACGATCTCAGCTTCAGGGCGGGCACCGCCGTGTGGGGACACCTCGGGGTGGAGTGGGACCTCACCGAGGCCACTGCGGAGGAACTGGCCGACCTGAAGGCCTGGTTCGCGTGGTTCAAGGCCGAACGTGCTCTGCTGCTCAGCGGGGACATGGTGCGCGACGTCGTCGCCCAGGGGCCGCTGTGGCTGCACGGCGTGGTGGCCAAGGACCGCAGGCGGGCGCTGTACGCGCTGGCCAGCATCGGAACCGGACCGGACGAGGTGCCGGGCCGGGTGAGGCTTCCCGGCCTCGAGGCGGGGGAGCGCTACCGCGTCCGGGCGGTCAACCCCGGACGTCCCCCCGCAGGTCTCATCGCCCCGCCGTGGCTGGCGGCGGGGATCGAGGCCACAGGTGGCGCACTGGCAGCGGTGGGCCTGACCGCTCCCTCGCTGCACCCCGAACAGGTACTGATCCTCGAAGTCACCGCAACCCCCCTCAACGCTGAAGGAGCCGCATCATGACCGCACTGCTGCCCGCCCCGCTCTCCGCCGACATCGGTGGTGCGGGCCTCACCCTCGACCGCGCCACGGCGATCACCGCCGCCAGCCCTGACGCCGAGGCCGCAGCCCGGGCCGTCCAGCGGGTGCTGGCCCTGACCACCGGGTTGCCGCTGCCCATCGAGGGCTCCGGGGCCATCCAGGTCGCGCTGGATGCCGAGCTGCCCGAGGAGGGCTACCGGCTCGTGGTCGAGGCCGACCGGGTGGAGATCGTCGCCGGGTCCCCGCGCGGGGCCGGGTGGGCTGCCCAGACCCTGCTCCAGCTGGCCCCGGCCCAGATCTACACCGCCCCGCTCGGGGTGCCCGTGCCGCTGGGCGGCGCCAGGATCGAGGATGCCCCCCGCTTCGCCTGGCGCGGCGCGATGCTGGACCCGTCGCGCCACTTCGTGCCGCTGCACGACGTGATTGACTTCATCAACTGGATGGCCCGCCACAAGCTCAACGTCTTCCACTGGCACCTCACCGACGACCACGGCTGGCGGGTGGCCTGGGACAAGTACCCGCGCCTGGCCGAGGTGGCCTCGTGGCGCACCAAGACCTCCAACCGGTTCTGGGGCGACGACGGCACCCCCCACGGCGGCTACTACACCCTGGACCAGATCAAGGCGGTGGCCGACTACGCGCGCTCGCTCGGCATCGAGACGGTGCCGGAGCTGGACTTCCCCGGGCACGTGACGGCGCTGCTGGCGGCCTACCCCGAGTTCGCCACCGACCCCAGCGCCCTCGACGGGGTGGCGCACTACCCGGAGATCCACCACAACGTGCTGAACTTCTCCGACGAGGCGATGGAATTCGTGCACGGCATCTGGGAACAGGTGATCGAGGCCACCGGGGCCCGGCATGTCCACATCGGCGGCGACGAGGTGCCCACCACGCACTGGGTGGCCTCCAAGGAGGTCGCGGAGCGGGCCAAGGACTTCGGGGTGGAGGACGTCTCCAAGGTCCAGCGCTGGTTCACCCTGCACATGAGGGACTGGCTGAACGAGCGCGGCGTCACCCCCATCGGCTGGGACGAGGTGGTCGATGACGGTGTGATCGAGAGCATGATCTGCCAGTGCTGGCGTGAGGCGGACAAGGGCGGGCGGGCCGCCGAGGGGGGGATGGAGGTCATCATGAGTCCCCTGAGTCACACCTACTACGACTTCTACCAGTCCGCCGACCCTGAGGAGCCCTATGCCCAGGGCGACATCACCACCTGGGAGAAGGCCTACTCCTTCGACCCCACCGAGGGCCTGTCCCCGGAGGCGGCCGGGCGGGTGCTCGGCACCCAGTTCCAGCTGTGGTCGGAGTTCCTGCAGAACTACCGGCACGTGCAGTACTCGGCCTGGCCGCGCGGCTGCGCCCTGGCCGAGGTGGCCTGGAGCGATCCGGCGGGCCGCGACGTCGCGGAGTTCAGGGGAAGGCTCGAGGGGCATCTCGAGCGACTGGCCGCAGGCGGGGTGAACTACCGGCCGCTGGAGGGCTCCCATCCGTGGCAGCTCGGCGGCCAGGGCTGGCGCAGGCGTCCCCCGGGCGACGGCGAGAACCCGCCGACCGAGGGCTGAGCGGGCCACGGCAAGGCGCGCGCTGGACGGTTGCCAGAAACTGTCGGCCGGGCATGGTTGACTGGTGGGCATGACCCAACCAGACGACGCCCAGCCCGCAGCTCCCTACTACCCGCCCCCGGTGGTACCGCCCGCGCCGAGGTCTGAGAACCCCAGGCCGGGTTTCCGCAACGGCCTGGGGGTCGGCACCGGGATCGGACTCGGCCTGATGGCAGGGGTGATCGTGCTCAGCACGATCTCCGGGCTCTTCATGCTGATCGCCGTCGGGCTGCTGACACGAGACATCACCTCTGCCGGGGCCAGCACCTCCCTGAGCACGGTGTGGGGCTCGCCCACGGCCACGGGCAGGCTGCGCGCCATCTCGATCAGCGGGACCATCCTCACCGATGCGGGGGACGGCAACCTGCTCTCGGCGGGCACCTACGGCTACGAGATCGCGGCCCAGTTGGACGAGCTGACCAAGGAGGACGCCGCTGGTGTGGTGCTGCTGGTCAACACACCCGGCGGGTCGATCACCGGGTCGCGGGCGATCAGTGACGCCGTGACGAGGTACAAGGAGCGCACCGGGCAGCCCGTGCTGGTGCACGTGGAGGGAATCTCGGCCTCCGGCGGGGTGCACTCCACCGCCACGGCCACCGAGATCATCGCCGACCACGGGGCGATGATCGGCAGCATTGGGGTCATCATGGGTCCCCTGGTGGAGTACCGCGACGTCGTGGCCACCGGCAGCACCGTGTTCACCCCCGGGGTGACCACCACCGGGGGCATCACCCAGCGCTACCTCACCGCGGGCACCGGCAAGGACTTCGGCAACCCGTACCGGGCGGCCACCGAGGAGGAGAATGCCCGGATGCAGGCCATCATCGACGGCAACTACCAGGCCTTCGTCAGCCATGTCGCCACCAATCGGGGCATCCCTGAGGAGACGATTCGCAACGAGCTCGGGGCCCACATCTTCAGCGCCGAGGAGGCCGTGGCCAACGGCCTGGCGGACAAGGTGATGGGGCGCGAGGAGTTCTTCCAACATGCGGCCACCACCGCAGGGCTCGACCCGTCGAACACCGTGGTGGAGAGCGTGGGCAAGCCCACCGCCCTGCAGACACTGCTGGGTGCCAAGCGGGCCTGGGGAGTCTCCCAGCCACTGGCCGAGCTCGGTCAGGGTGCCGTGGTCTCCCCGACGCTGTGTTCGGCCACCCGCCCGATGGTCTTCGCCGGGGACGTCCGCGCGGTCTGCGGCTGACCACCAGGGTGCGGAGTTGGCCTGGATCAGCCCCAGCCGAGCTCGTGGAGGCGGTCCTCGTCGATGCCGTGGAAGTGGCCGATCTCGTGGACCAGGGTGATGGCGATCTCCTCGAAGAGTTCGTCCTCGTCCTGACACATGCGCGACAACGGGCCACGGAACAACACCACACGATCCGGTAGGGAACCGAACCACGACGAATCACGCTCGGTCAGGGCCGTGCCCTCGTAGACGCCCAGGGTGTCGGAACCGTCCTCCGGCTCGTCCTCCGTCACGAGGACGACGTTGTCGAGCCCGTCCAACAGCTCAGGAGGAAGAGCCTCCAGTGCCTCTGTCACCAGAGCCTCAAAATCGTCCGCACTGATCTCCACCCGCTCGATGATACGCATCCGGCTTGGGAAGCAGCCGCCTCATCTGGCAGAATGGCCCAGCACCTGTCGCTGGCGCCCTCTCACCCCGGCGAGCATGGTTGAACCCGGTGAACCGTCTGTGTGCCCCACACGCCGACGGCCAGCCATCCAACTCGTCTGGACCCAGACTTCACACAACAGGAGAACCCACACCCGTGGCTACCAAGATTCGTCTGAAGCGACTCGGCAAGATCCGCTCGCCCCACTACCGCATCGTCGTGATGGACGCCCGCGTCAAGCGGGACGGCCAGGCGATCGAGGAGATCGGCATCTACCACCCGAAGAACGACCCCTCGGTGATCCGCGTCAACTCCGAGCGCGCCCAGTACTGGCTGTCCGTGGGCGCCCAGCCGACTGAGGCCGTCGTGGCCATCCTCAAGCGCTCCGGTGACTGGCAGAAGTTCACCGGCGACACCACCCCCGCCGGGATCGACCCGCAGCCCGAGCCCCGCGACCGCGAGGCCGAGTTCGCCAAGGCCCTGGCCGAGGACAGCGACGCCGTTGCCCCCGCCATCTCGAAGGCCCGCAAGAAGGCTGAGGAAGAGGCCGCCAAGAAGGTCGAGGCCCCCGCTGAGGAGGCTGCTGAGGAAGCAGCCGATGAGGCCGCCGAGGCGTGAGTGCCATGCTGGCCGATGCCCTGGAGCACCTCGTCGCCGGGATTGTCGCCAACCCTGACGACGTGACCGTGCGTGACAAGGACCTGCGTCGTGGTCGTCTCCTCGAGGTGCGCGTGAACCCCGAGGACATCGGCAAGGTCATCGGTCGGCAGGGACGAACCGCAACCGCCCTGCGCACCGTTGTCTCCGCACTGGCCGGGAACGAGCAGGTCCGGGTCGACTTCGTCGACGTCGACCGGCCCCGTCGCCGCTGAGACCAGCCTTGGCCGATCTGGTTGAGGTGATCGTGGGTGTCGTGGGCAGGCCCCACGGCATCCGCGGCGACGTGCACATCGATCTGCGCACCGACGAGCCCGGGCGCCGGTTCACGCCGGGGTCCGGGCTCCGTCTCGCCTCCGGCCGGATGATCCACATCGAGCGACTGCGCTGGGACCGGGGGCGTCTCATCGTGGCCTTCACTGAACATCCGGACCGCACCGCCGTTGAAACCCTGCGCGGTCAGAAGCTGATGGTGGACGTCCCCGCCGATGAGCTGCCGAGCGAACCGGAGGAGTACTTCGACCGCCAGCTGGTGGGGCTGAGGGTCCGCGACGCCGCTGGTGCGGAGGTCGGGACCATCACCGAGGTGCTGCACCTGCCCGCCCAGGACTGCCTGTCGGTGCGAACCCCGGATGGTGATGTGTTGATCCCCTTCGTCAAGGCCCTCGTTCCGGTGGTGGACCTGGCAGAGGGCTTCGTCCAGGTGGCTGAGGTGGCCGGACTGCTGGAGCAGGGATGAGACTCGACGTCGTCACCATCTTTCCCGACTACCTGGAACCCCTGCGGCTGTCGCTGGTGGGCAAGGCCGTCAGCTCCGGCATCGTTGACCTGGCGGTCCACGACCTGAGGGACTGGACCCACGACCGCCACCACACCACTGACGACACCCCTTACGGTGGGGGAGCGGGCATGGTGATGAAGCCCGAACCCTGGGGTGAGGCCCTCGATCATCTTGCCCGGGTTCATCCGGAGCCGATGTGTGTCGTCGTTCCCACCCCGACCGGGACCCCCTTCAGCCAGGCGCTGGCCCATGACCTGGCGGCCCGCCCCCGGCTGGTGTTCGCCTGCGGGCGCTACGAGGGCATTGATCAGCGGGTGCTGGACCACTGCGCCGACTCCCACGAGCTGATCGAGATCAGCCTCGGCGACTACGTGCTCAACGGCGGTGAGGTCGCGGTGTTGGCGATCACCGAGGCTGTCGTGAGACTGCTGCCCGGAGTGATCGGGAACCCACAGTCGCTGGTGGAGGAGTCCCACGCCCTGGGGCACCGACTGCTGGAATACCCGAACTACACCAAGCCCCCCGTGTGGCGAGGCCGAGAGGTACCCGAAATCCTGCTCAGCGGCAACCACGGGGCCATCGCGAAGTGGCGTCACGAACAAGCCCTGGAGCGCACCCGGGTCAGGCGTCCTGACCTGCTCGAGGACAAGCCCCAGCACAGCTAATTTCGCGCTCTTCGGATTGCATAAATGCCCTAGAAGGAGGCGATTTCGCGCAGTTTCGCGACACTGCGTGACGAAATACCCGACCCCCGCGACGAGAGCGGGAACGGGGGGCTAGAGTGAGCTTCGTGGCAACAACACTTACGACCCATCAGCGGGCAGTGCGCTCCACGGTCACCCGGAAGGCCATCATGGCTGTGACGGGCCTGATCCTGATCGCGTTCCTGCTCGTGCACATGTACGGCAACCTCAAGATGTTCCTGAGCTATGAGGCCTTCGACCACTATGCGCACTGGTTGAAGGGTGCCTCTGAGGATGGGGGTCTGATGTACCCCATCCTGCCTGCCGGGACCTTCATCTGGATCTTCCGCTTCGCGCTGCTCGCGGCCATCGGCCTGCACATCTGGTCGGCCGCGACGCTGTCGGCCAAGACCGTCAAGAACCGTGGTGACAAGTACCAGGTGACCAAGCGTCGGGCCCAGACCTACTCCGCGCGCACCATGCGTTGGGGTGGCGTCATCATCCTGTGCTTCGTGATCTTCCACCTGATCCAGTTCACCATCGTCCCAGGTAGCCTCGGCGGCAACGGCGACCACCCCCACACGATGGTGCTGGCCGGATTCCAGCAGTGGTGGATCCTCGCCTTCTACGCCGTGTGCATGGTGCTGATCTGCATGCACATCCGGCACGGTCTGTGGAGCGCATTCGCGACCCTCGGGGCCAACGTCTCCGCCAAGGGCCGCACGTGGCTCAACTACATCGCGATCTTCGTCGCCGTCGTCCTGTACATCGGCTTCATGATCATGCCCCTGGCCGTTGCCTTCGGAATCCTGAAGTGAGTACCACCATGACGACCCCCACCATTGAGAACATGTACTGGGCCGACGGCGGAGACATCGCCGACACCAAGGCCCCCCAGGTCGAGATCGACAAGGTCTGGAAGACCCGCCAGTTCCAGGCGAAGCTGGTCAACCCGGCCAACCGCCGCAAGCTGAGCGTCATCATCGTCGGCACCGGCCTGGCCGGTGGTGCTGCAGCCGCCACCCTCGGCGAGGCGGGCTACAACGTCCTCAACTTCTGCTACCAGGACAGCCCCCGCCGCGCCCACTCCATCGCCGCCCAGGGTGGCATCAATGCGGCGAAGAACTACCGCAATGACAACGACTCCACCCACCGGCTGTTCTACGACACGGTCAAGGGTGGCGACTACCGCGCCCGTGAGACCAACGTCTACCGCCTGGCCGAGGTGTCGGCGAACATCATCGACCAGTGCGTGGCCCAGGGCGTGCCCTTCGCCCGCGAGTACGGCGGCCTGCTGGACACCCGTTCCTTCGGTGGCGTGCAGGTGCAGCGCACCTTCTACGCCCGTGGCCAGACCGGCCAGCAGCTCCTGATCGGCTGCTACCAGCAGCTGGAGCGCCAGGTCGAGGCGGGTACGGTGAAGATGTACCCGCGCCACGAGATGATCGAGCTGATCGTCGTCGACGGTCGGGCGCGTGGCATCGTGACCCGCAACATGGTCAACGGCAAGGTGGAGGCCTGGACCGCTGATGCGGTGGTGCTGGCCACCGGCGGCTACGGCAACGTGTTCTTCCTGTCCACCAACGCCATGGGCTGCAACGCCACCGCCGTGTGGCGTGCCCACCGCAAGGGGGCCTACTTCGGCAACCCCTGCTACACGCAGATCCACCCGACCTGCATCCCGGTGCACGGCGACACCCAGTCCAAGCTGACCCTGATGTCCGAGTCGCTGCGAAACGATGGCCGGATCTGGGTGCCGAAGAAGGCCGAGGACTGCTCGAAGGACCCCCGCCAGATCCCGGAGGAGGCGCGCGACTACTACCTGGAGCGCATCTACCCGGCGTTCGGCAACCTGGTGCCCCGGGACATCGCCTCGCGCCAGGCCAAGAACATGTGCGACGAGGGTCGCGGCGTCGGCCCCGCCGTCGCCGAGAAGCAGCCCGACGGCACCACCAAGCAGGTGCGGCGCGGTGTCTACCTGGATTTCTCCGATGCCATCAACCGGATGGGCAAGGACGCCGTCGAGAAGAAGTACGGCAACCTGTTCGACATGTACCAGCAGATCACCGGTGAGAACCCCTACGAGGTGCCGATGCGCATCTACCCGGCGGTTCACTACACGATGGGTGGGCTGTGGGTGGACTACGACCTGCAGTCCTCCATCACCGGCCTGTACGTCTGCGGTGAGGCCAACTTCTCCGACCACGGCGCGAACCGGCTCGGGGCCTCGGCCCTGATGCAGGGCCTGGCCGACGGCTACTTCGTGCTGCCGAACACCATCAACGACTACCTGGCGTCGGCGCCGTTCGAGAAGCTGGGCAACGACCACCCCGAGGTGGTCGCCGCCGTGGCCTCGGCCAAGGAACGGATCAACCGTCTGCTCAGCATCCAGGGCACCCGCTCGGTCGACTCCTTCCACAAGGAGCTGGGCCAGATCATGTGGGAGTACTGCGGCATGGAGCGTACGGAGGCCGGGCTGAAGAAGGCCATCGAGCTGATCCGCAGGCTGCGTGAGGACTACTGGAACAACGTGCGTGTCACCGGCGTCAACGAGGACTTCAACCAGGCCCTCGAACGTGCCGGCCGTGTCGCCGACTTCATGGAGCTGGGCGAGCTGATGTGCATCGACGCCCTGCACCGCCGTGAGTCCTGCGGTGGTCACTTCCGCGCCGAGTCCCAGACGGAGGAGGGCGAGGCCCTGCGGCACGACGACGAGTTCCTCTACGTGGCCGCGTGGGAGTGGACCGGTGAGGGGGCCAAACCGGTGCTGCACCGCGAGCCCCTCGTCTACAAGGCAATCGAACTGAAGCAACGGAGTTACAAGTGAAGCTCAAGCTGCGCATCTGGCGCCAGGCCGGTCCCAACGCGACCGGCCAGATGGTCGACTACCACCTCGACAACGTCTCCGAGGACATGTCCTTCCTCGAGATGCTGGACATGCTCAACGAGCAGCTCACCGCGGAGAACAAGGAGCCCGTGGCCTTCGATCACGACTGCCGCGAGGGCATCTGCGGCATGTGTGGCGTGGTCATCAACGGGGTTGCCCATGGCGGCTCCGCCACCACCACCTGTCAGCTGCACATGCGCTCCTTCGCCGACGGTGCCACCATCGAGATCGAGCCCTGGCGGGCCGGGGCCTTCCCGGTCATCAAGGACCTCGCGGTGGACCGCACGGCCCTCGACCGGATCATCGCCTCCGGCGGTTACATCTCGTCGAACACGGGGTCCGCTCCCGATGCCCATGCCACCCCCGCCCCGAAGCGGGAGGCCGACAAGGCGTTCGACAACGCCACCTGCATCGGCTGTGGCGCCTGCGTGGCGGCCTGCCCGAACTCCTCGGGAATGCTGTTCACCGCTGCCAAGATCACGCACCTGGCGATGCTGCCCCAGGGGCAGCCGGAGCGCTACCGCCGGGTCAAGGCGATGGTCGCCCAGCACGACGAGGAGGGCTTCGGCAACTGCACCAACATCGGTGAGTGCGCGGCGGTCTGCCCGAAGGGCATCCCGCTGGAGTCCATCTCCCAGCTGAACCGCGACCTCATCAAGTCGCTGTTCAAGGGCGACGGGAAGTAAGAGGGTCACCCACCCAGCCACCCACGCGGGGCGTCGGATCATCCGACGCCCCGCGTTGGCTTTCCCCGGCACCCAACTGGCATACTTGGGTGCTGTTGCCCGCAAGGGCAGCCCACCGCGCATCGACTCCTGCCACAGGGGGATCGCTCGGGGCGTGGCGGACCACAACTACCGCAGTGTCCTGTGGCACTGACGAGGACAGATCATGACCAACCCGATCATCAAGGCCATCGACGAGGCCTCCCTGCGCACCGATCTGCCGGAGTTCCGCGCCGGTGACTCCGTGCGTGTCCACGTGCGAGTCATCGAGGGCAGCCGCTCCCGTATCCAGGTGTTCGCCGGCGTCGTCATCGCCCGCAACGCCGGTGGCGTGCAGGAGGCCTTCACCGTCCGCAAGGTCAGCTTCGGCGTCGGCGTCGAGCGGACCTTCCCGCTGCACAGCCCCATCATCGAGAAGATCGAGGTGGAGCGTCGCGGTGACGTCCGCCGTGCGAAGCTCTACTACCTGCGTGGGCTGCGTGGCAAGGCCGCAAAGATCAAGGAGAAGCGCGTCTGAGTGTCGGCTTCTTGGCCCGCGCCGGTAGGGTGTGTCCCGACGGCGCGGGCCGTTTTCGTCGTGTGAAGGAGAGAGCGTGACCGAGGCCACGGAGAACGCACAGGCCAAGGGCGAGAGCAAAGCCCCCCGGTCGCTTGGCCGTAGGGTGCTCGGCGGGGTGGGGGAGATCGCGGTCATCATCATCGGGGCCCTTGTCATCTCGACGCTGCTGCGCAGCTTCGTCGCCCAGATGTTCGTGATTCCCAGCGGATCGATGGAGAACACCCTCCAGATCGGGGATCGCGTCCTGGTGTCGAAGTTCGGTGGGTTCCAGCGTGGGGATGTGGTTGTCTTCGCTGACCCCGGGACCTGGCTGCCGGAGAACACCAAGGAGTCCACTGCGCTGGAGCAGACCCTCGAGTTCATCGGTGTGCTGCCCAATTCCGGGGAGGAATACCTCATCAAGCGCGTGGTCGGGATGCCCGGGGACCGGGTGAAGTGCTGCACCACGGAGGGAGAGGTGACGGTCAACGGTGCCGCACTGGAGGAATCCAGCTACCTCTACACCGAGTCGGGGGTGCAGGTTGCCCCCTCCAGCGTCACCTTCGACGTGGTGGTGCCGAAGGATCACGTGTTCGTCATGGGCGATCACCGCAACTCCTCGGCAGATTCGCGCTGCAGGCTGGAGCAGGAGGGGCCGGACGGCAATCAGGGGTCAGGAGCCTTCGTACCGACGAAGAAGGTGGTGGGCGCGGCAGTGGCCATCGTCGCACCGCTCAACCGTTTGGCGACGTTCCAGGTGCCGAAGGCCTACGAGAACGTCCCGGCGCCGGAGGACTCACCGCCGGAGAAGGCCATCATCATCGAGGCCCCGCCCGGGTGCTGACCCCGGACCACTACGAGACGCTGCTGGGGCAGGCCGGACTGGCCCCCGTGGCAGGCGTTGACGAGGCGGGGCGGGGGGCCTGCGCGGGTCCCCTCGTCGCGGCGGCGGTGATCCTCGACCCCGCCCGACCGATCCCGGGGCTGGACGACTCCAAGGCGCTCTCGGCCACCCGCCGGAAGGCCCTGTACGAGGCGATTGTCGAGCAGGCCCTGGCGGTGTCCTGGGTGCGGGTGGAACCCGCCGAGTGTGACGCGCTCGGGATGCACGAGGCCGACATCCAGGGGATGCGTCGCGCTGTCGCCAGGCTGGCGGTGCGGCCCGCGTTCGTGCTCACCGACGGCTTCCCCGTCGATGGCCTGGGGGTGCCGGGGCTGGGTGTGTGGAAGGGGGACCAGGTGGCGGCCTGCGTCAGTGCTGCCTCCATCGTCGCGAAGGTGACGCGGGACGCCATCATGGTGGCCTATGACGCCGACCACCCCGGTTACGGGCTGGCCGGGCACAAGGGCTACTGCACCCGGGCGCACCTGCAGGCGCTGGCCGAGCTCGGCCCCAGCGACATCCACCGGTTGAGCTACTCGTGCGTGGCGGATGCGGCTAAGGTAGGGGGATCATGAGCGCCGAAGACCTTGAGCAGTACGAGAGCAAGCTGGAGCTTGACCTCTACCACGAGTACAAGGACGTCATCAGCATCTTCACCTACGCGGTGGAGACCGAACGTCGCTTCTACCTGTGCAACGCCGTGGACCTGAAGGTCCGCACCGAGGGCGGCGACGTCTACTACGAGGTGTCGATGGGGGACGCCTGGGTGTGGGACATGTACCGCCCGGCCCGGTTCGTGAAGTCCGCGAAGGTACTGACCTTCCGGGACGTCTCCATCGAGGAGATCGTCCACTCCGACCTGCAGGTGCCGGACCAGCGCTGAGCCCGGGCAAACTCACACCGGCAGCTTTTCAGCCCAGAAGGCCATGACCGCCTCGAAGCGCTGACGCCGGTGCCACGGGGTGCCGCTGCGGGTCAGCTCGTGGTCCTCACCGGGGAAGACCAACATTTCGGCCTCGACCCCAGCCTGTTTGAGCAGTGCGTGGTACTGCAGGCCTTGGTGCAGCGGGCAGCGCAGGTCCTGCTCGGAGTGGATGACCAGCGTCGGGGTGCGTACCTGGTCGATGTGGGTGATGGGGGACTGACGGTCGGCCTCGGTGCGGTCGTGGCTGGTGTACTGCTGGGGGAAGAACCAGCCGATGTCGGAGGAGCCGATGAAGCTCCAGGTGTCGAGGAAGGCGCGCTCCACGATGGCACCGGAGAAGCGGTGGTCGTGGGCGATGATCCAGGCCGTCAGGTAGCCGCCGTAGGAGCCTCCCATGATGCCCAGCCGGGTGCGGTCCAGGCCGGGGTGCTGGTCCAGACAGTGGTCCAGGAAGGCCAACACGTCAGCCATGTCGAGGTTGCCCAGGTCCCCCTTGATGGCTCGGCCGTGCTCGGTGCCGTAGCCCCAGGAGCCCCGGGGGTTGCACATCACCACCGCGTAGCCCGCTTCGAGTGCAACCTGGGCCTCGTCGAAGAAGGTACGGCGGTAGCCGTGGTAGGGACCGCCGTGGATCATGAGCAGCACCGGGTGTGGGCCGTTGCCTGCGGGCTGCAGCAGCCAGCCATGGACCGGGTGGCCGTCCGGGGCGGTGGCGGTGACCTCGAGGGGCTGGGCCACGGTCGGCAGGTCGGCGGAGAAATCGGTGAGCACCTCCCAGCGATCCTCACGTAGCACGGCGAGTTCCCCGCTGCTGGTGGCGCTGGTCACCGTCGCGACGATCACCTCACCGGCGGCAGCCACGGACTCGACATCCCAGACCGGGTCCGTGATGGCCCGGGTGTCGTCTGGGCCAACGATCACGGCGTGCTGTGAGCCGCGGTGCACCACCGGGACGATCACCTGGCCGCTCGGGATGGGAGCGGCGGGACCGGCGACGGTGACATCGGCGAGTTCGCGGGCCGGGGTTCCGGCCAGCCAGACGGTGCCGTGGTGGCCGACGAAGTCCACGCCGTCGCCCACCCTCCCGGCAGTGAAGTAGAGGTTGTCCTCGGCGCGGGTGGGGGCGGCTGCGTCCAGGTCGAGGCCTGCGGTCAGCGACTCCGGAGCTGCATCCCGGCGCAGCCGCCACAGCTCGGTCTCCAGGGTCTCGTCTCCTGCGAGGTTGGCCGTGGTCAGCACGGAACCGTCGGCATCGAAGATGGGCCAGGACCAGTCCACATCGGTGTGGGTGAGCTGGGTCGGCTCCGGGAATCGGGGCGGGACGGCGACGTCGTGGGCCTTGCCCTGGCCGCGTACCTCGAGGGAGGGTTCGGCCTGCGGGTCTGGGACCGCGACGGTGAAGACCTGGGCGGGGCGGTCCCGGAACCAGCCGAGCCCGTTGTGCCGGGTCTGGAACTCGCGGAAGGCGCGGGGGCTCTCGTGGGCGGCGTCGATGTCCTCGGCCGTGCCGTAGCGCCCTGTGGCGGGGACCCGGGAGATGAAGACCAGCTGGCTGGAGTCGTCGGAGAAGGAGAAGGCCGAGACCCCCAGCTTCTGGTCGGTGACCTGGATGGCCTCCCCGCCGTCCCAAGGGGTGATGAACAGCTGTGGGGGAGCCCCGGCCTCGCGTCTGAGGAAGGCCAGCAGGGAACCGTCCGGTGAGAACTGCGGGGCGAAATCGTGATAGCCCCGGGTGATCCTGCGGGCGGGGCCACCGGCCAGAGGCACCCGCCAGAGCTGACCGATGTAGTCGTCCACCGCGAAGCTTGGGCGGGTCACGGCGACGACGGCGACGTCGCCGTCCGGGTGCACTGCCGGGCGGGAGAGGGTGCGGAGGGATTCGAGCTGGTCTGGACGCATGACCGACATGTTATTACCGAGCATGCAGGTGGTGGGAGTGGGCGTTTGGGCCGGTCGCCTTTTTGGCCGAATCGGTGCTGCCGGGGAAACGGGGCCGCTACAGTGGTGCCTGCAGTCAGCAGCGTGGCGAAGGAGGTGTGATGTCGGAGCTCAGGTTCGACCGTGATGCGGTTGGCGTCAGTGCGAAGCGGGACTGGCATGATGCCGAGGTGATCGGAAGGATTGCGGGATTCGCCAGTTCGGTGGAGACGGCAGGCACGGCCACTGCCGTGGGGGAGCACCTCGATGCCGGGGCGGTCGCGCTGGAGGCCATGACTGCGCGCTGTGTCAGTGTGGTGCAGATGATCGTGGCCGAGTGTTCGGATGCGGCGGCGGTGCTGGGCTCCGGGCAGGAGTCGGCCATCGCGGACATGGACACCACGGAGAGCACCACCACCGCGATGTATGACCAGATCTTTGCGCGGATGGAGGGCAAGTGACCAGCGCAGTTGATGCGATGCCGCCGCCGGATGCGGTGAACAAGATGCGAGCGACTGAGGTTGCACAAGCCTTGGAGGTGGTGGCGAGTCGGCTGTCGAGCTGCCAGGTGGCGGGGTTCTCCGGGCAGGTGCCGGGGTGGCTCGGTGAGGCTGCCGATGCGTACACGGAGTCGATCCGGGACCTGGGGAAGAAGGTGCGCTCCGTGGCGACCTCGGTGGGGGTGTGCGGGAGGAAACTGTACAACTGGGCCTCGGCGGTGGGGAATGCGGTGGACTCCCGGATACCGAATCTGCACGCTCGCTGGGATGACCTGCAGTGGCAGTATGCGTGGAAGGTGAGGAGGGCCACGGAGGCACTGTCGGACCCGAGGGACCCGATGACCCAGGAGGACTTCGACGCGAAGGTGCGGGAGTTCGCAGCGTATCGGGATGCAGAGCAGGAAGCTGTGCTGTGGGATTACAAGAACCTGATGACCGGGCTGGACGAACTGGCCGCGCAGGTGGCGCGGGAGATGTCGGCGGTGCTGGACGTCGAGATCGGGGTGGAGGGCTGGACTTCTGGCGGGGGTGGCCGTACTGAGCTGGCGACGTTGTTGTTCAACAACCTTCCGCTGGTGGACACGGTGGCGGAGTATGAGCTGGCCCAGCAGGAGGCCAAGGAGGCAGCTGAGTACCTCAACGGGGAGGAGCCGCTGAATGCTGAGCGGGTGCTCGAGTTCCATGAGAAGTACGGGGACCGGTTCGATGATCCATTCTTCCTGGCCGGGTTGAACGAGCAGGTGTCTCCGCAGCAGGTGCTGCAGTTCCTGTCTGACATCGATCACATGCGGTCTGGCCCTGTGGACGTGTTCGGGGCAGAGGCCACGACCAACCGGTATCGGGATGTCGTGGAGGAGCTGGCTGCCGGATTTGGTCGCGGGTTCGTGTTGTCCGCGGGTGGGTTCGATGCTGGTATGGACTCGAAGCGGTGGGAGGCATTCCAGACAGCACGTGACGGTTTCCGAACTTCGGGCGGGCTGTCAATGACTGAGCTGTGGCAGCGGCGTGCTGAGGAGTGGAAGGCCGCAGGAAACGAGCGGCTGGACCTGGAGCGCTTCAATGTGGCCCATTCAGGACCAACAACCACTATATATCAGCAGGACCAAGGGTATGAATACTTCGGATTCATGCTGGCTGCGGCTGCGAAGCGCTACCCGGGGCTGGCGCTGGGTGCGGACTACTTCGAAGCTCCAGAGGGTGGGCGCTCGGTCGCTGAGGACTTGCTCATCTTCGAGAAGAAGTACTATGCGGAGCTGGAGAAGGCCCAGGACAGCAGCGCGACGGTGACACCTGATCGACTGATGCCGGAGATCATGGTGGATGGGAAGCCAGTGAGAGCTGGGTTCGTGGAGGGGATGCTCGCGCTGATGGATACCCCGGAGCTTCCCGAGTACGGCCCGGGTCGGGTACCCAGGACTTGGTCAGGGTTCAAGGAGGCTGACGCGGAGCGCTTCGATGCGGTGCAGCGGTTCATGACCGGTGGGGTGCCTGAGGAGTTGGACGTGGACGGCATCAAGGGAGGCCCGATGACGATGACCCGCTATCTCACCGGGAATCGATGGAGCCCTTACCATATTCCACCGGATGGTGGGGATGCTCTGGGAAGACTGCTGGCCGAGTTGTCTTTGCCGCATTCTCGGCCCGATGCGCCTGGAGAGTCGGAAGCTTATCAGCGATGGTTGGATAGGGAATGGCGAAGTGCCACGGTGGCTGCTGAGTTTTTTGAAGGTTACCAGGACGGCTTGGAGCGCTCTGGCGTCCAGGGGGCGAGTGGGCGACATCCCTTCGGTGATGACAACAAGGTGCTCAGGAACTGGGCAGGTCGGATTATTTCCCCATATCTTGGGGGGCTCGCCGATGGAACAGCGATCGACATTGACGAGAGGGAAGGAGTGCATGTCGGCGAGGACGAATATCGTGGAGTCACATTGAGCTTCAGTACTGATTTCTTGGCGAGGCTGCGGCGGGAGCACGGAGTGTTCAAGGACTTGGCTCTTGATGTTCGCGTGGACGTCAATGGTACGCCCACAGATCCTTATGATGATGTGAGTCCCCATCCCAATCCGCCAGCTATGGAGGTGCTGCTCGCTGAGGCGATGCGACAGTACGAAGACGATTTGGATTGGGCTTTTTCGGCCGAGGGGAACCGGAAGGCCAAGGTGGAGTCAGTCGTTGTCGACTGGGCCTCGAAGCTCGACCTTTTGGATGCATCTGCAACGGATGCAGCTGTGGCTCAAGGAGAGGCCAAGGATGAGGTGAACCGAAGGATCAAATCCTTGGCCAGTGCTCTTCTGGGTGGGGTCAAGATCGGTAAGGGGGTGACCTCGGACAAAGGGATGCAAGAGAAGGTGGATAAAGCCTTCAATGCCATCTCGGGAGGGGTTATTGAGGGGATCTTTGGTGAAGGAGCGGCGGCTCGAGAAATTGCCGCGGGGAAGCAGAGGCACAACTCCCTTGAGCAAACCATGAAACAGCTCCTGATGGCGAAGTTCTATGAGGGAGCTGTGCTGGATGCGGGAAATGAGAATGACTTCAAGGCGTATGCCTTGGCGAAAGGGTATGGCCCAGAGGAAGTGCCCGAATCCTACTTTGACTTGATTCGAAGGGGTGATAAGCGCGAAGAGAAGTTGTTGGGTCTTTTTCTTGGGTATGTCAAGGATAGGGAGGGGATTGGTGAAGACTACAAGCTTCTACTGGCTGAAGTGGACAAGTCGCTGAATCTGAGTCAGCAGGAGGGGGATGAGGAAGAATGATCCAGGTGGCTGTTTCTGTGCTGCTGGAAGGCGGTGCGTCCTTGTGTTGACTGGAGTGTGGAGGCGTAGGCTCCTACTGCTTCTGTTCGTCGTGTTGCCGGTGTTCTTGGCGATTCCTTACGAGCAGCCCCTTCCGCGCCCGCTGCTCTGGGCTGACTGGAAGTTCAAGCGGCACAAGTTTGGTGAGGCGGTCGACAGGGTGGCGTTGAATGTTCCCGTAGGATATACGTTTGGCGTGCATTCCCGTGAGTTGGATGAAGAATTTCCGTTCTATATTGTGCAGCGTGAAGGGGTGAGAGGGTCAGTGTATCACATTACGCCGTATGCTGAATTCTTGGGGAATGGTGCCAGGACCTATGAAGATTTCTGTGAGGAAAAATACTGGGAGAGTGTCGGGGCTCGTTGGCGGGTGGTGTCTTTTGAGGATCGGTTCATCGCTGGGGTGCGTGCCTGTGGGTTCAGCGTGCCGCAGGTTGACAGCAGCGATGCAATGTTCCAGCAGTGGGGGGTGTGCCGGGAGGATGGTTGCTGGGAGATCGCGGTTTACGGCGACAGTGGGGAAAACTGGCTGTCGGGAGAGCTGCTGGAGGTCTTGGATACCATTCGCTTTGTGCCATTGCCAAGTCCGGAGCCTGATTTCGTCTTGAGGAGGTGAAGATGGGTTCTCCTGTGGGTTTCTTGGTTGGAGTAGTTGCCTTCCTGGGGCTGCTGGTTGGTTGCAGTGCCCCGCCGTCGCCGCCAGTTGATTTCGATGATGTGGTTGTCTTCGAGCCGCCGCCTGGCTATGAGACCCGTAGGGTTGATGGGGGCGGTGCGGAGCCGGACTGGCAGGTGGTTCAGTGGTTTCCGCCCAAGGAGAGAGGGCAGGGTGGCGAAGATGGTTCCGGGATGTTGATCCGCTCCGGCATGGAGGATCGCGACCCGCGAAAACCGTCGGTGGCGACCTTCGAGCAGTACTGCGCGGGTTTGTTGGCCGCGGTGGAGGCGGAGTCTGGAGTGTCCAAGGCCGAGGTGCTGAGGGATCGTCAAATCGATGACTCGACCGCCTGCGGAGTTGCCTGGCAGCAGGGTGAGGGAGATCAGCGGCAGGTGATGATGCGATGGGACCTGTGTCGTCGTGATGGCTGCTGGAGTTTTCAGGTCCACGGAGCGAGGGGGAGTGATGTCGTCAGTGGTAGTTTCCTGTCCTTTCTTCAGACGGTTCGGTTTGTACCGAAGCCGCCCCAGAGGTCAGACCTGGTGTTCCCCGAGCCCACCGCGACGAACAGCTAGGTGGTCTTCGATGTGTGCTGTGCTGATCGGAAGGGATCAGGTGTCAGGTGATGCGATGGCGTTCGACAAGCGGCAGGAGAAGTAATGGGGATGAGGGTGGCCGTTCAGTGCTTGAAGGGGTTGGCTGTGAGTGTGCTTGCGGTCTTGGCGTGCATGTCTCTGCTGGGATGTCATCCTGCGTCCAGGAAGGAGCCTGAGCGGAAGCGGCCTTATGCGTGGGCGACGAATCTGGTGGTGAGGGATTTCGTGACTGGGGGTCGGCCGGTGTTGTCGCCTCCGGTTGGGTATGAGTTCTCCATCGTGAGTATTCCGGTTGAGGAGTTCAGGAACAATCGTCATTGGTTCGTGTCCTTCAAAGGGGACAGGGAGGGGCGTGGTATTGAGATTGAGGGGACGGCTTTGGGGACTCCTTCGCGTGGAATGACGATGGAGGATTACTGTGAGGAGGTGGAGAGGATTTGGGCGACGCCGCGTCCGCCTGTTGAGCGGTTGGAGCCTCGTTTGGTTGGTGATGAGCTGGCGTGTGGGTTCAGGGGAGTGGATGCTTGGGTTGGGATGTCTCCTCAGGAGCAGCGGGTGTTGTGTCGGTCGGACAACTGTTGGTGGTTCTCTGTCAAGGGTGACGATGGTTCCCTATGGGTTCCGGGGGAGTTGCTTGCTGTGTTGGACACGGTGCGGTTCATCTCGCCTGTGGAGGCAAAGCCGGACTTTCGGTTGGGGGAGTCGGGTGTGTCGCCGTCGGCGTCGCCCACGAAATGAGGGTCATGATGCGTGGTTTTCTGGTTGCTGTGTTGTGTTCAGGGGCGTTGCTGCTTTCTGGATGCTCTGATTCGGGTGCTTCGGAGGAGGGCACAAGCGCAAGTCAGGTCTTCGATGATGTGGTGGCTCTGGAGCCACCTCGTGGCTACGAGTTCGTCGTGTTGGGGGACAGCGAACCGGTTCGGGCCTGGGAGGTCAGGCGTGGGACCTTGTCCTCCCACAAGGTTGAGTATGACCCGGGGGTAGGGGCTGGGATGGTCATCCAGTCCGGGATGGAGGAGCGGGACCCGCTCAAGCCCAGCGTGGGGCGGTTTGATGAGTTCTGTGTCGAGGCGGCAGGGGTAGTGGAGAAGGAAGAAGGGGTGACGCGGTTGGAGAGGCTGCCCCGTCGGCTCATCGATGACGCTCCGGCCTGTGGCCTGGCCTGGCAGCTGGGTGAGGGGGAAACCGCCCAGGTGATGATGCGGTGGGACCTGTGCCGCCGGGACGGGTGTTGGAGGATCATCATCAAGGGGGCGGAGGGCCGTGATCACATCCGAGGTGAGTTCATGACCGCGCTGGAGACGGTGAGATTCGTACCACGGCCCGTCGTGGGAGAAGATGCCGAGGTTCCTCCCATGTCCCCATCGCCCACCAAGTGATAGCAGCCAAGCGGCATGTGCTGAAACAGACTCCTTGCTGCTGCTCACACCGAAGGCGGTCTGTGGTCTGGTAGTCGAGACCTTTCCCGCACTCCGCTGCTCACACCGAGGGCGCCCGGCACCTGACAGTCGAGACCCTGGCAGCCGGTGCTGGCGCTTGTCCCGAGTGGGGATGGTCTGGGGTTCGGGTCCCTGCGGATGGTTGCGGGGTCTCGACACGGGCGTTCTCGCAAGCTCGCACGCCCGGCTCGACCAGCGGAGAAAAGGCCCAGCTCGATCAGCGGAGCACTCCCGTTGTTCACGCTGAGGACCGTCTGCGGTCCGGTAGTCGAGACTTCCACCCCCCGCTGGTCGAGCCGAGGGCGCCCGGCGCCCGACAGTCGAGACCTCTGGCGCCCGGTGCTGGCGCTTGTGCTGAACGGGGATGGTCTGGGGGTCGGGTTCCTGCCCAGGGTTGCGGGGTCTCGACACGGGATTCCCTCGCTGTCGCATCGGGATTCCCGGCTCGACCAGCGGAGAGAGTCCCCGTTGGTCGAGTTGAGGGGTGTTACCAGCGGTCGTTGTTGTCGGGGTTGGGGGGTAGGGGTTTGAGGGTGGTG
>JAUNKV010000061.1 GCA_030532575.1 Propionibacteriaceae bacterium
CGCCCGGGGGGCGCCGGCAGGGCCGTCAAGAGCCGCAAGTGATCTGACCACTGAGCCACCCCCTGGGGGCCCGCACCATCAGGTGCGGGCCCCCTGCCTTGTTCCTGGTTCGTCAGCTGAGGCTGCGACGCAGGGCCTTCAGCCAGCTCTGCCGCCCTGTGTCCTCGGGCGCGGGGGAAGCCACGTCGTCGGTGGGGCGAAGCACCTGGGTCTTCGTGAGGTCGGCCTGCTCGGCCTCCCACTCGGCCCGGGCCTGCTCCACGAAGTCCTCCCGCGCATCCTGTGACGGTGCCGTCGTGGTCTCCGGCTCCAACCGGGTGCGGGGCAGGGCGTAGACGGCCTCCGACTGCAGCCACTGGATCAGCTGCTCCCGGACGTGGCAGCGGAGGGTCCACAGCCTGGCGGGGGAACTGGCCGAGACCACGGCCCGCAGTCGCACCGTGCCGCCGACGGCGTCGATCACCTGAAGATCGGAGTCCCGGCCATCCCACAGCGGGCTGGCCTGCAGGATGCGCTGCAGCTCGATCCGCATCGCCTCGACCGGGGTCAGCCAGTCCAGGTCGAACTCGACGACCCCCAGCAGCTTCGGCTCCAGCCGGGTCCAGTTCTCGAAGGTCTTGCTGGTGAACAACGTCGAGGGCATGATCCAGCGCCGCTCGTCCCAGCTCTTGATGACCACGTAGGTGAGGGTGATCTCCTCGACGGTGCCCTGGTTGCCGTCGGCCACCACGATGTCGCCGACCCGCAGGGCGTCGGTGAGGGCGATCTGGAGTCCCGCGAAGACATTGGTCAGTGAGGACTGCGCCGCCAGGCCCACCACCAGGGACAACAGACCGGCCGAGGCCAGCACGGAGGCCCCGATGGCACGGAACTGGTCGAAGGTCAGCAGGGAAGCCGCACACGCCCCGATCCACACCAACCCGACCCCGATCCGGGAGATCACCTGCATCTGGGTGCGTACCCGCCGGAAATTGGGGGTCTCGATGGCATCGGTGTTCTTCGCAATGATCGCGTCCTGGATGGTGCCGATCACCCCCGAGAGCACTGACGCCGTGGCCAGGATCATCACGATCAGGAAGCCGTGCATGAAATAGGGGCGCCACCCGGGGGAGGGCTGGAATGGCAACGGGCCGGTCGCCGCCGCGATGCCGAGGCCAGTTCCGAGCAGCAGCAGGAATACCCGTTGCGGGGCCTTGAGGTTCTTGCTGAGATAGCCCAGACGCTCGTTGCGCCGTACCAGACGGCTCATCACCACCGAGATGATGATGGAGACCACGGCCCCGATCAGGAAGCCGACGATGGCGTGACCAACGACGGAGAGCAGATCGAGGGCCAGCTCAGCGGGGGAGTCCTCTTGTGGCCACATGGGTCAACGGTACCGACTCAGTCAGCTTCTCCTCTGGATGCTGGCCCATTCGTCCTTCAGGCCGACGGTGCGGTGGAAGGTCATCGGTGCGGCGTCATCGACGGCGAAGTAGCCGAGCCGCTCGAACTGCACCACCTGACCGGGGCGGGCGTGCTCCAGGGCGGGTTCGACCTTGGCGCCGGTCAGCAGCTCACGGGAGTTCGGGTTGAGGTCGTCGAGGGGTTCGCCGGTGCGCTCGCCGGGGGCCTCGGCGGTGAACAGCCGGTCGTAGAGGGCCACCGTCGCGTCCAGGGCGTGCGGGGCGGAGACCCAGTGCATCGTGGATTTCACCTTGCGGCCATCCGCAGGGGTGCCGCCGCGTGAATCCGGGTCGTAGCTGCAGCGCACCTCCAGGATGTTTCCATCGGCGTCCTTGACCACCTCCCGGGCTGTCACCAGGTAGGCGCCACGCAGCCGTACCTCGCGACCGGGGGACAGCCGGAAGTACTTCGGGGGAGGGACCTCACGGAAGTCATCCTGCTCGATCCACAGCTCCCCGGTGAACGGCACCTTGCGGGTGCCGTCGGCCTCGTTCTCCGGGTTGTTGACCACATCGAACCACTCGACCACCGGTTCGCCGCCCTCATCGGTGGGCCAACCGTCGAGCACCACCTTGAGGGGACGCAGTACCGCCATGCGACGCTGCGCGGTGGCGTTCAGCTCACGGCGCACGTAGCTCTCCAGCTCCTCGATGGCCTTGCGGGAGTTCGTGCGGGTGGTGCCGACCTCCCGGCAGAAGGCCCGAAGTGCGGCAGCGGGGTAGCCACGACGGCGCAGCCCTCGGATGGTGGGCATCCGCGGGTCATCCCAGCCATCGACCACGCCATCGGCGACGAGCTTCTTCAGCCGTCGCTTGGAGGTGACGGTGTGGGTCAGCTCCAGCCGGGCGAACTCGTACTGCCGGGGCGGACTGGTGGGAAGGTCCAGCTGTGCCAGGAACCAGTCGTAGAGCGGGCGGTGGGACTCGAACTCCAGGGTGCAGATGGAGTGGGTGACCCCCTCGAAGGCGTCGGACTGACCGTGGGCCCAGTCGTAGGTGGGGTAGATGCACCACTGGTCGCCGGTACGGTGGTGATGCGCGTTGCGGATCCGGTACATCACCGGGTCGCGCAGCTGCATGTTCTCGTGCGCCATGTCGATCTTTGCGCGCAGCACCTTCGCACCGTCGGGGAACTCCCCGGCACGCATCCGGGCGAACAGGTCCAGGTTCTCCGCCACGCTGCGGTCGCGGAACGGCGAGTTGGTGCCGGGCACCCCGAAGGAGCCGCGGGTGGCGGAGATGGTCTCGCCGTCCTGGTCGTCGACGTAGGCCAGGCCCTTCTCGATCAAGAGCACGGCCCAGTCGTGGAGCTGGTCGAAGTAGTCGGAGGCGTGGCGCACCTCGGCGGGTTCGTAGCCCAACCAGCGGATGTCCTCGACGATGGAGGCCACGTACTCCTGCTCCTCGGTCTCCGGGTTGGTGTCGTCGAGGCGCAACATGCACGAGCCCCCGAAGTCCTCCGCGGTGCCGAAGTCCACCACGATGGCCTTGGCGTGGCCGACGTGGAGGTAGCCGTTGGGCTCGGGTGGGAACCGGGTCTGCACCCTGCCGCCGTAGGTGCCGACCTCGTTGTCGCGGCGGATCGCCTCGGTGATGAAATTGCTGGGGATGACCGGTTCGCTCATGACTGCGAAGGTATCACCTGCCCAGCAGCCAGGCCACGAGCCAGATCACCAGCGTGACCGACAGCACGGTCAATGCGATGAGGCTGCCCACCACCAGGACCAGGGCGGCGATCCAGTACTTCAGGGTCGCCCGGCGCACCTGCTCCCGGTCGGCGAGGGTGCGCTCCAGCAGTTTGAGGTTCTTCGTGTTGGAGTGCCATGCGAAATCGAAGATGTTCCCGAGCAGCGGGATGGAGCCGACGAGCCAGTCGATGCCGTAGTTGAAGACCATTCGGGCCAGGACCGGTAGCGGTGCCCGCAGCCGGATGGCGTCGAAGAGGATGGTGGAGCCGAGCACGGCGGGGACGGCGCTGCCGACGACGGGGATCAGCGAGAGCAGGGGGTCCAGGCCGAAACGGAACCTGGTTCCGGGGACCTCGAAGGCCTCGTCGAGCAGGTTGCTCAGGGCTTTGCTGATCGGGGACGGGGAATCCGGTGCGGGAGTAGGGGGCGGCGTGGTCATTGCACCAGCTTGCCATGGGGCACCTCGGGGCCGCGAACGACTACTCTGGGGGCACTATGACTGTTTCTCAGCCCGCCCGTACCCGTGTTGCCCCCTCGCCGACCGGTGATCCCCACGTCGGCACCGCTTTCATGGCGCTGTTCGACAAGGCCTGGGCCGCGAGGACCGGCGGTGCCTTCGTGCTCAGGATCGAGGACACGGACCAGAATCGGCTGGTGGCGGGCAGCGAACAGCAGATCCATGACTCGCTGACATGGCTGGGGCTCGCCCCCGACGAGGGACCGGGTATCGGTGGGGAGCATGGGCCGTACCGGCAGTCGGAGCGGTTGGAGACCTATCGACCCTTCGTCGAGCAGCTGATCGCCGACGGCCACGCCTACCACTGCTGGTGCTCCTCGGAGCGGCTCGGCCAGCTGCGGAAGGAGCAGGAGGCCAACAAGTCGGCCAAGACCGGCTACGACCGGCTGTGCCTGGGCAAGACCCGTGAGGAGCGGGCTGAGCTGCCCGGTTTCTCCGAGACCCCGGTGGTTCGGATGTTGATCCCCGACGACGCACCGTTGAGCTTCACCGACATCATCAGGGGCGAGGTGAAGGCCCCCTTCCCGGACGACCAGGTGATCCTCAAGGCCGACGGTTTCCCGACCTATCACCTGGCGGTCGTCGTCGACGACCACCTGATGGGGATCACGACGGTGGTGCGGGGCGAGGAGTGGATCAGCTCCACCCCGAAGCACCTGCTGCTGTACCGGTGGCTGGGCTTCCCCGAGCCGCAGTACGCGCACATGCCGTTGCTGCGCAACACCGACAGGTCGAAGATCTCGAAGCGACGCAACCCGGCTGCCCGTCTCATGTGGTTCCGGGAGCAGGGCTACCTGCCGGAGGCGGTGCGCAACTTCCTGCAGCTGCTGGGCTATCCGCCCGCCGAGGATGGCGCGGAGGTGGCGAGCTTCGACGAGTTCGTCGCGGACTTCGCCTGGGAGAAGGTGGCCACCACCGGCCCGATCTTCGATGTGAAGAAGCTGGACTGGCTGAACGGGCACTACATCCGCAGCCTGGACGCAGCGGAGCTGACCGAACGGATCGTCGCCTTCCACGTCGAGCGCGGCGACTGGGACGAGGGCATCGACCTGGACCTGCTGCGCCGGGCGGTGCCGCTGGTCAGCGAGCGAATGGTGCTGTTGGGCGATGCCCTGCCGAAGCTTGGTTTCCTGTTCGCAGAAGGGGTGGAGGTCGCCGACGACGCCCGCGCGTCGCTGCCGGAGAACGCCGCCGAGGTGCTGGACGCCGGGATCGCGGTGCTGGAGACGGTGCCCTTCGACGCCGAGTCGATCCAGGCGGGGCTGCGGGCAAAGCTCGTCGATGACATGGGCATCAAGGCGAAGTTCGCCTTCGCGCCGCTCCGCGTCGGTCTCACCGGCTCGAAGGTCTCCCCGCCGCTGTTCGAGTCGATGGAGCTCCTGGGCCGTGAGACAACCCTGGCCAGGCTGAAGGCCCTGCGCGAGTCGCTGTGAGCGGGGGCCGTGATGCACTTTCCCGATGATGTTCGGCGCGTCCTCTCCCGGGCTGGGTGGTCACCGAATCGCCGTGTGGATGTCGCTTCATGGGAGGCCGTCGTCGCAGCTGAGGAGTGGGAGTTCGTCAAGCCAGCCCGGGGTTTTCTCACCCGATTCGGGGGACTGGACATCCTGTGGCCAGGACCCGACGGCAGCGCCCGCGAGCTGGTGCTCGGCATCACCCCTGAGCTTGAGGACCCGGCGCGCTACGAGGAAGCAACCGGAGTGAGGTTGACCCCGGTGGGGCTTGGGTTCAGCGGCCACTACACCTTCTTCATCGGAGCCGATGGTGCGATGTATGGAGCCTTCGACGGAGATCTCGGGCGTTGGGGTGCTGATGCCACGGAGGGACTCACCGTTGTCCTGCGCAATGAGCGTCCCAACCCGATCACGGGATTTTGAATCCACGAGGCCTCGGCTTCCAGGGCTCGACCAGCGGTGAGCAGGAATCACCGCGGGTCACACGTCCTCACCAGGATGGCCTGATCGGGCAGGGCGTGCCGAGGGGTCCGCTGAAGAGCCGACTGCGGGATCGTACGGCGAGGCGTAGTGTGGATGTGGCGCACTGCCCCGTTGACGGGCGGCCTGCGGTGCGCTGCACGAGGCGGTGAGGAGGTCCCCATGAAGCGGCCCGTGGTGAGAGTGGGTCTACCGCGTCTGGTCCTGGAGTTCGCGCTGGCCGGGTCTGCGTTGGTGCTGTGCGTCCCACTGGCACTGACCCAACCCAGCGTCGAATCCCTCATGTTGCTCGCCGTGCTGCTGGTGCTGGCGGTTCTGCTGGTGGGCACCCTCTCCGGCAGCGGTAAACCCTGATCAGGGGTGTGCAGACAGGAACACGTGAGCCAGGTTCCCGGGTGACCTGCCATGCACGAATCGCCGTTCTGCTCTGTCTGGGGTTTCAGGCCTGGTGCGGGCGCTCGGGGAACTCGAAGGTGCTCAGGAACTCCTTGGCCCGATCAGTTCCCGGGGTGGTGAAGAACTGCTCCGGCGGGGCCTGTTCGACGATCCGGCCGTGATCCATCAGGACCACCCGGTCGGCGATGGCCCGAGCGAAGTTCATCTCGTGGGTGACGATGAGCATGGTCATCCCGTCGGCGGCGAGTTCCAGCACCACGTCGAGCACCTCACGCACGATCTCCGGGTCCAGCGAGGCCGTGATCTCATCCAGCAACAACACCTCCGGGTGCATCATCAGGGCCCGTACGATGGCGACCCGCTGCTTCTGCCCACCGGAGAGCTGACGTGGCAGCGAATCGTCGCGTCCTTTCAGCCCCACTCGTTCCAGCAGGGCCAGGGCTTCGGAGCGTGGTTCCTCACCGGTGCGCTTCTGCACCAGCTTGGGGCCGAGCAGTAGATTCTCCAGAACGGTGAGATGGGGGAACAGTTCGTAGCTCTGGAACACCATCCCCACCCGGGCGCGAATCTTCCGCCAGTTCGTTGCGCTCCGTGAGACCGGCACGCCGTCCAGCTCCAACTCTCCTGAGGTCAGTTCCTCCAGCCCGTTGAGGCAGCGCAACAGCGTTGATTTTCCGCACCCGGACGGTCCGATGACGGCGATCACCTCGCCCTGGGCGACATCCAGGCTCACGCCGTCCACGGCCCGCACCCCGTTGGGATATTCCTTGACGATGTCGGTCAACCTGAGTACAGGGGTCACGACCATCTCCTTTCCAGAGTCCGCGCCAGCTGGGAGATCGGGAAGCACAACGCGAAGTAGAGCAGCAGGATGGTGCCGTAGATCCACAACGCACCATCGGGATGGGTGAAACGGTTGGGGTCGATGATCTGCTGACCGGTCTTCAACACCTCCACCACCCCGATGAGCGCCACCAGGGGGGTGGTCATCACCATGCGGTTGGTGAGGTTGATGATGGAGGGCAGCAGCCGTCGCACGGCCTGGGGCAGGATCACGCTCCGTTGCACCTGCCACGGGGTGAGTCCCAGTGCCCGGGCACTGAGGTACTGGTGCCTCGGGATCGAGGTGATGGCAGCCCGGACCAGGTCCCCCAGCTCGGCGGTTCCCCACAGGGTGAACACGACGACGGCGGCAGCCCAGCCGTCGAGGTTGACGCCGAAGTAACGGGTGAGGTCGAAGAAGACCACGAACAGCAGCACGATCTGCGGCATGATCCGCATCGTGTCCAGGTAGGTGCGGCTGAGGAACCGCACCACAGGGTTCCTGGTGGTCATCACCACACCCAGGGCCGTGCCGAGCAGGAGGGACAGGGCCATTGCGAGCAACGCGATGGAGGCGCTCACCCACAGCCCCTCCAGCAGACGCAGCAGATTGCGGCCCTGGAACAACAGCTCAATCCCCGAATGCCGCATGGCGCATCCTCCTTTCCAACCAGCCGGCCCCGAGGGAGATGGGCAACAGGATCAGCAGATAGCACACCACCAACATGAGCAGGGCCTCTGCCGTGGTGTAGTCCGAGCCGATCTGTTCCTTGGCGACATGGACCAGATCAGGCAGCGCGATGATGCTCACCACCGAGGTCTCCTTGACCAGGAAGATCACGTTCGCGGTCAGGGCGGGCATCGAGATCGCCGTTGCCTGCGGCAGTATCACGTGACGCAGGGTCTGAGCGGTGCTGAGCCCCAGACTCTGTGCGGACTGCCACTGGACGGGCTCGACGGCCTCCAGGCCACTGCGCAGTGCCTCCGCCATGAAGCTGCCTCCCAGGAAGGACAGGCCGAAGACGGCGCACTGTTCGGCCTCCAACCTCACGCCCAGCTTCGGCAACCCGTAGTAGAGGAAGAACAGCTGCACCAGCAGGGGAGTGTTGCGGGACAGCGCGACGTAGGCCGCCGCCAGCTGCCGTAGCACCGGGATGCGCAGCTGGGTGGCGGTGGCGGTGCCGAGGCCGACGACCAGCGCGCCGACGATGCCCAGCGCCGCCACCCGGAGTGTCAGCAACGCCGCCTCGGTGAAGACCGGAACCGAGGCCTGGACCACATCCCAGTTCATTGCCTCAGACCTGGCCGCCCTCGACGACGAGCTCGTCGGCGGAGACCGCATCGCCGTAGACCGGACGCAGGGTCTGCTCGAAGTCGGCGTGGAAGAACTGTTCCTGGCCGAGTTCGACCAGGTGCTGGTTCAGCCACTCCAACAGGGTCGTGTTGCCCTTGGTGACCGCCCCGGCGATGGTTTCGGGCTCGCCCAGGCTGGTGATCGTGGCGCTGAATCCCTCCGCGTTGACCGCCCAGGCCAGGGCCTCGGTGTTGTCGGTCACCCAGGCGTCGCCTCGACCGTCGGTCAGGGCGCTGGTGGCCTCGGTGTACTGCTCGTACTTGGTGAGTTCCACCTCGGGGTGGTTCTTCTCGAGGAAGGTCTCCGCGGTGGTTCCCTTGACCACGATGACCTTCTTTCCCGCGAGTTGGTCAACCTCGGTGATGGGGGCTGCGTCGGGGGAGACCGCCCCCAGCAAGACCTTGAGATACGGATTTGCGAAGTCCACCTTGGCGCTGCGCTCCTGCGTGACGGTGAAGTTCGCCAGGATGAGGTCCACCTTTGCAGTCTCCAGGAACTCGACGCGCGAGGCCGCCTCGACGGGGGTGTACTCCACCTTCACGCCGAGGTCCTTGGCGATCCGCTCGGCGTAGACCACGTCGTATCCGGCGTAGCCGCCGTCGGTGTCCACGTAGCCGAACGGGGCCTTGTCGCTGAAAACGCCGATACGGATCGTGCCGGAGGACTGGATCTCCTCGACGGTGCGGAACGAGCCTGATGTGTCAGGGGAGGAGGTCGTGGGGGAGGAGGCGCCGGAGCAGGCGGCGACACTGAGCGGGAGGGTGGCCAGGGCGGCCGTGAACAGGGTGCGACGGGAGATGGGCATGATGACTCCTGGTGGAGGTTGGTGTGGAATGGCATGGGTGCACGACGAAGGACCGCAGGATGCGGTCGGGGTGCACGGGGTGTCAGGACGCGAGGGCGGTCAGGATGCAGTGCGCGTCAGAACTGACGGGAACACCGGCAGGAGGACGCGGTGAAGTGCGCGCCGAGCTGCATCATGCGAGGGTGTTCCATGACTCGAACATAGGCGCAGTGGTGCGGGTGAGTCAATCCTGACCAGCGGAGATGCGTCAGCCGAAAAGACCATGTAGAGTTCTCAGACGTCTGATGTCAGAGCAATGGAGCTTGAAGGAGAACCAATGCTGAAATTCATACGTCTGGTGGTGACGCTCGCCGTCGTCATCGCCGCGACCTTCCTCGGGACGGTCACCGCACAGGCTGACCAGCCGGAACGCACCGGCCTGCAGTCCTTCGACCTGGACCCGGACCTGGAGCTGGATTTCACCAGCCAGAAACTCGCCGACCGCAACACCGCCGGATTCACGTGCTCCCGTATCCCGGCCCTGACCACCGCGAACAACGGCTGGGTCATCGCCGCCTGGGACGGCCGTCCCGGCACCTGCGCCGACGCCCCCCAGCCGAACTCCATCGTCTACACCATCTCCAAGGACAACGGTGCCACCTGGAGCGACGTCACGGTCATGGCCCAGGGCAATCCCAACCCCGAGCAGCGAGGATTCTCCGATCCCAGCTTCGTCGTGGACCGCGAGACCGGGCGAATCTTTTCCTTCTTCGTCATGAGCTACGACTGGGCTTGGCCGCAGCGCGACCGCGTCGTCACCGACCCGCGCCACGTCATGCACGCGGTCTACTTCCACTCCGACGACAACGGCGAGACCTGGCAGGGTCCCACCGAGGTGACCGATGCCCTCAACCCGGCTCCACAGCATGAGGTGTGGACCGGCCGTTTCGCCGCCTCCGGCGAGGGCATCCAGCTGAAGTACGGCCCCCACGCCGGGCGTCTGATCCAGCAGTACACCGTCTACAACACCGTCAGCAACGACTACTGGGCGGTCTCCCTCTACTCCGACGACCACGGTGCCAGCTGGCAGGCCGGTGCCCCCGTCGGGCCGGGCATGGATGAGAACAAGGTGGTGGAGCTGTCCGACGGCACGGTGATGCTCAACTCCCGCAAGTCGGACGGCTCCGGAGGCCGCTACGTCGCCCGCTCCACCGATGGTGGCGCCACCTGGTCCGAGCGCACCACCGACCACTCCCTGATCGACCCGCAGAACAACGCCTCCATCATCCGAGCCTTCCCGAACGCACCCCAGGGATCGGCTGAGGCCAAGGTGCTGCTGTTCTCCAACTCGGCGGCCTCCTCCCGCAGCAACGGCACCATCCGCGTCTCCTTCGACGACGCGCAGACCTGGAGCGATGCCAAGGTCTTCGAGCCCGGAGCGATGTCCTACTCCACGATGACCACCCTGGCCGACGGGTCGCTCGGCATCCTCTACGAGCGGGCCCATCCCACCATCTGGTTCGGGAAGCTGTCCTGGAAGTGGCTGGAGGCCACCGGGATCACGATGACCTCGCCGACAGTGCTCCATCGCGGTGAGAACCAGGTCGAGATCACCATCTCCAATCCCGTCGGCGAGACCCTGCCCGCCGGGCAGCTGCACCTGAGTGCTCGCGGCGCAGTGACGGGCGATGTCATCCAGGTGCCGACCATCCCGACAGGCGGGTCGGTCACCGTCACGGCCCCGCTCACCCTGCCAGACGACGCCAACCCGGGACCCCTCACCCTCCGGGGCAACTACGTGGTGGAGGGCCGCACCGTGGTCAAGGAGATCCCGGTCACCGTCGAGCTGCGCGACGGCGAGGAGATCACCAACAAGCTGCTGGAGGTGACGATCAACCGCAGGTCGGAGCCGCAGGAGTACTACCAGGCGGGCGACAAGGTGTCGTTCTGGGTGCGGGTCAGCAACCGGGCCGACCACGCCATCACCGCCTACCCTGTCGGCGACGGCTGGGAGAACCTCTTCCCGACCTGCCGGTGGGCCAACCTGCCCACCCAGCCACGCGGCAACTACAACTGCGGGCTGACCGGCAACTCCGGGAACAACCCGCCCACCTACACCATCACCGCCCAGGACATCGAACGTGGCTGGTTCATCCCCACGATGACCTGGAAGGTGGCGGCGGCGAACGACCGGGAGGCCAGGAACCCGATCCAGACCCTCACCTTCACCGGTGAGAAGGTGCTGCTGCCCACGCCCCCGAAGGAGGCCCCGGAGCCGATGCTGGAGCTCTCCACCGCGGCGGTGCCGTACCGCACGATCCTGGTGGCGAGACTGAGCGGCTTCCAGCCCGAGGAGCGCATCGCGTTCCAGGTCGGTTCCCGCAGGACCCGTACCGTGACGGCGGACACCTGGGGCAGGGCCACCCTGCACCAGGTCATCGACCGCCGCAGCTGCCCTGAGACCTGCACGGCCACGGCCACCGGGGAGGTTTCCGGTCAGGTCAGCGCTGAGTTCCGTCGAGGCTGAACACGGCACACGGTGGTCGTGAACCGTCATTTCCGCGACGGGTCACGACCACCGTGCTGTTCGGCTGGGGATCAGTCGTTGCGACGGCGCTGCGTCCCCAACACCTGACGCTGCAGGGGCTGGACGGCCACCAGGCTGAGCATGGCCAACAGGAAGCCGCCGGCCAGCACCCCGATCATCACCCAGTTGCTGCTCAGATCCGACTCGAGCCCCAAGCTGTTGGCCAGATGCATCACCGGGTAGGCCATGCCGAAGCCCAGCAGGTAACCGACGCCGAGGACCACCACCAGCGGGCCGAGGTTCTGGACCCACATCACGCGGGTGTGGAGGGAGGCCGGGGCGCCGATGCGATGCAGGGCACGACTCAGCTCGGCCCGCTCGAACACCTCGGAGGCCTGGGAGATGAGCACCGACGTCGCCGTGAGGATCAGTCCCGCGGTGAGCATCACGATCACCCCCTTGGTGAAGTCCCACCGGGTGGCATCGGCGAAGTTCAGCTCGGCTCCCGTGGTGTCGACGTTCACCTCGATGGGCATGGTGGCGATGTACCCGCCGATCAGGGCCAGGAAGCCGAGCCCGCCGACCTGCCGCCACGTGGCGCGGGCATCGGCCTGGATGCG
>JAUNKV010000014.1 GCA_030532575.1 Propionibacteriaceae bacterium
GGGCCGTGGTGGCCCGGGCCTGCGCCCGAGACGCGCTGCCGAGGGGCGGCGCGTTGTGGCGGGGAGCGCACCCAGACACACCGCGCCGCACATCTGCAGCGTCGGACATGCCCTAGTCTTGGTCCATGTTTGAGAAGGTCCTTGTCGCCAACCGAGGCGAGATCGCCGTCCGTGCCTTTCGTGCTGCCTACGAGCTCGGACACCGAACCGTCGCGGTGTTCCCCTATGAGGACCGCAACGCAGACCATCGGGTGAAGGCCCACGAGTCCTACCTCATCGGTGAGGAGGGACACCCCGTGCGGGCCTACCTCGACATCGACGAGATCATCCGGGTGGCCAAGGAGTCCGGCTCGGACGCCATCTACCCCGGCTACGGTTTCCTCTCCGAGAACCCCGACCTGGCAGCCGCCTGCGAGGCCAACGACATCACCTTCGTCGGCCCCTCCGCCGAGGTGCTGGAGATGGCGGGCAACAAGGTGCGCGCCCTCGAGCAGGCCAAGCTCGCCGGGGTCCCCACCCTCCAGTCCACCCCGCCCTCGACCGATGTCGAGGAGCTGACCCGAGGCGCCGAGCAGATCGGCTTCCCCGTGTTCATCAAGGCCGTGGCCGGTGGCGGCGGCCGCGGTATGCGCCGCGTCGACGACCCCGCCCGCTTCCGCGAGGAACTGGGGTCGGCCATGCGTGAGGCCGAGGGGGCCTTCGGGGACCCGACGGTGTTCATCGAGCAGGCCGTCGCGGCACCCCGCCACATCGAGGTGCAGATCCTCGCCGACACCCAGGGCAACATCGTCCACCTCTTCGAGCGCGACTGCTCCATCCAGCGTCGCCACCAGAAGGTGGTGGAGATCGCACCCGCCCCGCACATCTCCGACGAACTGCGCGAGGCACTGACCAGGGACGCCGTGAAGTTCGCCCGCGCCATCAACTACACCTGTGCGGGCACCGTCGAGTTCCTGGTGGAGACCAGCGGCCCCAGGGCCGGATCCCACGTGTTCATCGAGATGAACCCCCGCATCCAGGTGGAGCACACCGTCACCGAGGAGATCACGGATGTGGACCTGGTGCAGGCCCAGCTCAGGATCGCCGCCGGGGAATCCCTGGAGCAGATCGGCATCCGCCAGGAGGACCTGCGCATCCGCGGGGCCGCGCTGCAGTGCCGCATCACCACCGAGGACCCGGCCAACTCGTTCCGCCCCGACACCGGCGTGATCCAGGCCTACCGCTCCGCCAACGGCCCCGGCATCCGGCTCGACGGCGGCACCACCGGAACCGGCGTGGAGATCAGCCCCCACTTCGACTCGCTGCTGGTGAAGCTGACCTCCAGGGGTCGCACCC
Source organism: Propionibacteriaceae bacterium (assembly GCA_030532575.1). Lineage (GTDB taxonomy): Bacteria > Actinomycetota > Actinomycetes > Propionibacteriales > Propionibacteriaceae > Arachnia. Next base: position 1,336 of record JAUNKV010000014.1, read on the forward strand.
TCGACGACGCCACCGCGCGCGCCAGGCGGGCACTGGCCGAGTTCCGGGTGCGGGGCATCGCCACCAACATCGCCTTCCTGCGCGCCGTGCTGGACGACCCCGACTTCGCCAAGGGCGGGGTGACCACCTCCTTCATCGACGAGCGCCCCTACCTGCTGAGCGCCCGCACCCCGGCTGACCGCGGCACCAAGCTGGCCCGCTACCTGGCCGATGTCACCGTGAACCAACCCAACGGTGCTGCACCGACGAACCTGGAGGCTGCGACGAAACTGCCGAGGCTCAGCCTCGCCGACGAACCCCCCGCCGGGTCCCGGCAGAGGCTGCTGGAGCTCGGCCCCGTCGCCTTCGCCAAGGAGCTGCGGGAGCAGCGCGCCGTCGGCATCACCGACACCACCTTCCGCGACGCCCACCAGTCGCTGCTCGCCACCCGGGTCCGCACCCGCGACCTGCTGGCCGTGGCCCCCTACCAGGCGCGGATGCTGCCGGGGTTGTTCTCCGTGGAGTGCTGGGGCGGGGCCACCTACGACGTCGCGCTGCGATTCCTCGGTGAGGACCCGTGGGAGCGGTTGGCGAAGCTGCGCGATGCGATGCCGAACCTCAACCTGCAGATGCTGCTTCGGGGCCGCAACACCGTCGGATACACCCCGTACCCGACGGCGGTGACCCGGGCCTTCGTCGCGGAGGCGGCGGAAACCGGCATCGACGTCTTCCGCATCTTCGACGCCCTCAACGACATCGAGCAGATGCGCCCCGCCATCGACGCGGTGACCGGCGAGACCGGGGCCATCGCGGAAGTGGCGCTGTGCTACACCGCAAACCTGCTGGACCCCGCCGAGCAGACCTACGACCTGGACTACTACCTGAGGCTCGCCGAGCAGATCGTGGCGGCCGGGGCCCACATCCTGGCGATCAAGGACATGGCGGGGCTGCTGCGACCGGCTGCGGCCTCCCGGCTGGTGACCGCACTCCGGGAGCGCTTCGACCTGCCCGTCCACCTGCACACCCACGACACCACCGGCGGCCAGCTGGCCACCCTCATGGCCGCCATCGAGGCGGGCGTGGATGCGGTGGACGTGGCGAACTCGGCGATGGCCTCCACCACCTCCCAGCCGCCGATGTCGGCGCTGCTGATGGCGCTGGAGGGATCGGATCGGGCCCCCGACGTGGACCCGCAGGGAGTGCTGGAGCTGGAGCCCTACTGGGAGGCGGTGCGCAAGGTGTACCAGCCCTTCGAGTCGGGGCTGCCCGCCCCCACCGGGCGGGTCTACAGCCACGAGATTCCGGGTGGCCAGCTGTCCAACCTGCGGCAGCAGGCCATCGCGCTGGGGCTCGGGGACAAGTTCGAGGCCATCGAGGAGATGTACGCGGCGGCCGACAAGATTCTGGGGCGCCCGACCAAGGTCACGCCGTCGTCGAAGGTGGTGGGGGACCTGGCCCTGCACCTGGTGGCGGTGGGGGCCGACCCGGCGGAGTTCGCCGCCGATCCCAGGCGCTTCGACATCCCGGACTCGGTGATCGGCTTCCTCAACGGGGAGCTCGGCACCCCCGCCGGGGGCTGGCCGGAGCCGTTCCGCAGCCAGGCCCTGGAGGGGCGCAGGCAGCCGCCGCGCGTCTCGGAGGTCTCGGCGGAGGACCTGGCGGTGCTTGAGACCCCCGGCGTGGAGCGGCAGCAGACCCTCAACCGGCTGCTGTTCCCCGGCCCGACGAAGGAGTTCCAGCAGAAGCGCGACGACTTCGGCGATGTCTCGGTGCTGCCCACCATCCCGTACCTGTACGGCATGGAGCCCGGCCACGAGTACCCGGTCACGCTGGAGAAGGGGGTCACGCTGCTGCTCGGTCTGGAGGCCATCGGTGCCGCCGACAAGCGAGCCAAGCGCACCGTGATGACCCTGCTCAACGGCCAGTTGCGCCCGGTCAGGGTGCAGGACCACTCGTTGACCTCGGAGGTCGCCTCCGCGGAGAAGGCGGATGCGGGCAATCCCGGCCACGTCGCGGCCCCGTTCGCGGGCGCGGTGACCCCGACGGTGAGCGTCGGCGACGAGGTGGCGGCCGGGGATCAGGTGGCCACCATCGAGGCGATGAAGATGGAGGCCGCCATCAACGCCCCCATCGCTGGAGTGGTCAGCCGGGTCGTCCTGCCGGACACCACCCAGCTCGACGGCGGTGACCTGGTCCTGGTGATCGACGCCTGAGTCGTCTTTTCTCCGCTCGGATCGACCAGCGGGGGGCTCAGGTGTCGATCACCACGACGTCGGCGCCCACCTCCAGCTGGGGCAGGAAGTCGAGCAGCGGGTCCACCACCTCGCGGGTTTTCTCCTGGAGGGTGTCCGGGTCGATGGCGGCCAGGGCCTGGTGGGTGGCTCTCGCGTGCGCGTGGTGGCTGTAGCCGGTGGTCATGCCGGGCTCGTCGCGCAGTGGGATGCCGAGACTACGCTCGGCCAGCCGTCGGATGGAATGGGTGGACGGCAGGCCGCGCCGGGCCAGGTCGAACTCGACGGGGTCCAGTGACTCATGGCTGATGCTCGTATGGGCGCAGGACAGCTCCTCCAGCCAGGCCTGCAGCAGCTGCCAGCTCTGCAAGAGCCGGTCAGGGGCGACGAACTGGCCCGCCAGCAGGGCCTCGACGTCACCACTCAGCGGCATCGTCGGGTCCACCTCGAGCGCGGGTTCCCGCTTGAACAACCCCCATCGTCGTTTCGCAGCAGGCGCGGGGAAACGCGCAGCAGCGACTCTCCGGAGCTGCTCCGCCCGCTCAGGCGGGGCCCCGAAGATGTCGCGGACATCGTCGATGGCGATTCCGTAGAGCTGCATCGCTCGCATGGTCCAAGCCTACCTTCGTGATCCCGCGTTATGCTGGCAGGCACCATGAAGAGTTTTCGACGCCTTGCCGCAGCGGCCACGGCAGGCCTGATCGCGTGGGCGGCCGTGCTTCCGGCGACCGCGCAGGACCTGGAGCTGCCGGATGCCGGGGCGGCCGTCACCGGAGTGGCCTGGGATGGCGACACCGAGCGGCTGTTCGCCGTCTCCGAGGCCCACGGGGCGAGCATCCTGGTCACCGACTCCACGGGGAGCAAGATCGGCAACCTCGACTTCGACGCGCGTCCCGAGTCCGTGCAGGGCCTGGCACTGCACAAGGGGAACCTCTACGTCGGCGACATCGGGGGCAACCGCAAGGAGATCGTGGTGCACCGGGTCAAGGCTGCGGCAGGGGAGCAGAGGCACCGCAGCTACCAGCTCAGCTACCCCGACGGCTCCCACGACGCCCAGGCGTTGCTCGTCTCCGGCAAGGGCCGCATCTACGTCATCACCGCCGGGGACAACCCCGGGATCTACCACTCCGAGCTGGAGTTGTCGCAGGACAGGCCGAACAAGCTGACCCGCGCCGCCGACGCCCCGCCCGGGGTGAGTGATGCCACCTTCCTGACCGACGGCTCCACCATCGTGATGCGCAGCGCGAAGGGCCTGGAGGTGGTGGACGCCTACACTTGGACCACCACCGCCACGGCCAGCTATGTCGGGGCCCCGGAGGGGGAATCCATCACAACACAGGGGGATGGGTTGCTCGTCGGGGCGCAGACCCTGCGTGAGGAGCAGGTGCCCAAGGGCGACAGTGAGCGCGTGATCGGCGCCGAGACCAGTCCATCACCGGATGTGGTCACACCCGAGCCGGTCCCGGAGACACCGGAGGAGACCGCGGGGCCGGGTGAACCGGTCGTCGAGGAGCCGAAACCGGTGGCCCCGGTGTTCGGGGGCACCAGGCTGGCCCTCGGCGCGGCCGCCGTGCTGGCCCTCGGCTGCGGCGTGGTGGTGCTGCTCCGCAAGGACTGAGCAGAGGGAAATGAAGTGTTCAGAGAGGTTCTGTCAGCTTGTGTGCGATTCTAGAAGCTAAACGATTCTGAAATGCTGTGCACGGTGTTTCAGGGGGTTATTCACGACAATACCTCCGCCGACAAAATGCCTAGTCAGACGAGTTTCGACGCTCCAAGATGGGCCACGTGAATAACGCCCTCAGTCAGGGCTTCCCCCACTGGTACTCTTGTTGTTTCTACGACGGAAGGCGTGCAGATGTTGAAGGGACGCAGTTTCACCAAGGAGACCGATCTCACCCCGGCTGAGTGGCTTGCGCTGATCGACCTGGCGGCCGAGCTGAAGGCGGAGCGTCGCGCCGGGCGGGAGAGGCAGCGGCTGTTCGGCAAGAAGGTGGCGCTGCTGTTCGAGAAGACCTCCACCCGGACCCGCTGCGCCTTCGAGGTGGCGATGCTGGAACAGGGTGGGCACACCACCTACCTGGACCCGGCGGGTTCGCAGATCGGGCACAAGGAGTCGGCGGCGGACACAGGCCGGGTGTTGGGGCGCTGGTACGACGGCATCGAGTACCGCGGGTTCGCGCAGCACACCGTCGAGACCCTGGCCGCACACGCGGGGGTGCCGGTCTACAACGGGCTCACCGACGACTGCCACCCCACCCAGATGCTCGCCGACCAGCTGACGATGATGGAGCATTCCGGCAAGCCGCTGGCGGAGACCTCGTGGGCCTTCGTCGGGGATGTGCGCAACAACATGGGCAACTCCAATCTGATCTCGGCGGCGATGGTGGGGGCCGACGTCCGGCTCGTCGCACCAAAACATGTAGCAGTCCAGTGCTCCGGGGAACGCTTCGGAGACCGCGATGAGGTCTCCTCGGTCGGTTGCTGCGACCTGGATGTTCACACACTGGCCCTTCCGTTTCCCGGAGTAGTTCGCGGCCGCCTGCCCGCTGGCTGGGCGGTTCCCCGTCGGGACGTAGGTGCCATCGACCAGCAGGAGGTGCCCCTGCTCGATGGCCTCCGCGAGGCCTCCACTGGTGAACACCAGCACGGTCTCCAGGATCTCGGTGATCCGCCGCCAGATCCGGCAGATCGTGGGCTGCGACACCCCGTGCAGGTCAGCGATCACCATCTGGGACATGTTCTGACGCAACAGGATCAACGTGATCACCACCTGCTTGTACAACCCGATCTTGTGCCGAGTGAACTCGATCCCCCGACCCCGGGCGACATCACGAACACGGGCCACGATCTCCTGAATCGTCTCCACAGGGAGACCTGTAGTAGAATCGTAACGCATCGACTGCTTCCTTGAGAGTTACGGAAATTTTCCAACACCCATTCTCTCATGAAGCAGTCGATGGCCCACCCGAGGGTTCACCTCAGACATATCAATAACCCCGATGAATAACGCCCTTCGACAGAAAGGATAGAACTTGACCAGATTGATTATGCTTGACCTAGAGGGGACGTTGTATACGCGTGAATCCCTTATCGAGGATGCACTAGAGGCGGTTTCTCGGCTGCGGGAGTTGAGTGTGGCTGTTCGTTTTCTTACCAACACTGACTCAAAATCAGATTCTGCGTTGTTGGCGCAAGTTCGTGCGCTGGGTCTTGAGTTGGAGCCTCATGAGCTATTTACTCCGGTGAACGCCGCAGCGGCGCTCGTCGCCCAAGTGCCAAACAGTCGTGCGTTCGTGGTTGGGACATCGGAGGTCAGGGATCAACTAGCACGGTCTTTGGAGCTGACTGACGATCCTATGGCGGCATCCCACGTGATAGTAGGAGACTGTCGCGATGACTTGAATTACTCTCTGCTGGACAGTGCCTTCCAAGGTCTCGACGCGGGAGCCAAGCTCATCGCTTTACAAGCAGGGCGCTTCTACCTGTCGCATGGGCAACGTCACCTTGACACCGGTGGGATCGTGGCAGCACTTGAGTACGCCGCGGGTCGGCAAGGGTGCGTAGTCGGCAAACCCTCAATGGATTTCCTGGAGATGGCAGTTGCATCTGTGAGGGTCCCGCTAAGCCGTGAGGATGTGTGGGTCATTGGAGATGATGAGATGACAGACATCAGCATGGGTGTGGGGTATGGGGCGCGGACCATCCAAGTGCGAACGGGTAAATATCAGCCCAGCCAAGGCGGCTCCGCCACTTACATAGTGGACTCCATCGCGGATGTTCCACGTTTGTTCGAGCCATGACAGTATGGTGGTTTGTGCTGGATGGTGCCAGCCATGACATTATCCAACGATTGCTGGCTGAGGAAAGCTTACCGCACCTAGCTTCCTTGGCACATCGAGGTGTTATGCGCTCAGTGGTTCCATCAGCGCCTAGGTCGTGTTTCGAAAGTGGTGTCGGGTGAGGGTGTGGGTGTTGGCGTGTTGGTCCTGCGTATGGGAGGACTCCCGGGGTAGACGGATTGTTATCTAGCCACTCCTCCTTCCCCAGGAGTCCTTGTGCCCATCGTAGATGCCGCCCGTCGTCATGACCTCACTGATGCTCAGTGGGAACTCCTCCAAGCGGTCCTGCCAGCCCCTCCGTCCCGGGGACGGCCCCGCAAGTGGCCATTGCGTGGCTTGATTGATGGGATTCGTCATCGGGTCAGAGTAGGGTGCCCGTGGCGGGATGTTCCTGACCGGTACGGGCCGTGGGGACGAATCTACGCACTGTTCGCCACCTGGCAGACCCTCGGGGTGTGGGAGAGGGTCGAAGATGCCCTACGAGCCGCAGCGCAGGCTCGTGGCACGGTGAAATGGCAGGTTTTGGTGGACTCCACCAGCTGTCGTGGGCATGTTCACGCCGCTGGTGCTCGCCATGACTCGATCGACCTGGTCGTCGGTGAGCCTGCCGATCACGGGTTCGGGCGTTCCCGGGGTGGCTGGTCAACCAAGACGCATCTGGCGGTGGACCAAGACCGTGGCGTGTTGGCCTTCCACATCACCGCGGGCCAAGCTGGTGACAGCCCGGAGTTCATCACTGTGGTGGAGGCGATCACGGTGGCCAACCCGGTTGGGGCGCCACGGCGGCGTCCGGATCGGGTGTTGGCCGACAAGGCGTACTCGTCACGAGCGAATCGTGGGTGGCTACGTGATCACCAGGTGAAGGCCACCATCCCGACCCCAGCCGACCAAGCCCGCAACAGACAACGTCGTGGCCGCAAGGGCGGACGTCCCCCAGCGTTCAACCCAACGACCTACAAGGACCGTCACGCCGTTGAATGTGGCATCAACAAGCTCAAACACCACAGAGCGTTCGCTACCCGCTACGACAAACTCGCTGTCCGCTACACCGCCACCATCCACATCAGCGTGATCAACGACTGGCTCAAACGACTTACGTAACACGACCTAGGGCATGCACTGCCTGATGCCTCCTCAGGAATGGCTGCTGATCTGGCTGACCATTTAGGACTCTTGATTGCAGCGGCAGGAGTTAGAACCGGCTTCTTGCACTCTGAATGGAAGGTCAGTGACGAAGGATATTGGTTGATCGAGTGCGCTGCTCGGCTCCCTGGTGACGGCATTCACTCCTTGATTTCATTGGTTTACGATATCAACGTGACGCAGGAGTTCCTTGAAATGCTTGCGGACGGCAAGCAGCCGACTCCTTGGGTGCCCCGAGGCGGTGCTGCGGTGCGTTTTCTGCAAGCCCCGCCCGGTCTGCTCGTTGCTGTGTCGGGGAAGACCCATGTCCAAGAGATGGCAGATGTCGTTGAATGCCATGTTGACCTCCAGCCTGGGGACAGTGTGCCGGTCGCCGATAGCTCTTATGCCCGTGTTGGTCATGTGGTGGCTACTGGCTCTAATGCCGATGTGGCTGAGGCTATGGCAGAGCGGGCAGCTAGCGAGATCGTGTTTTCTCTTGTTGAGTCGCCATTGGGTTAATTGGCTATTCAAGACTCGATTTTCAGTGCTTTCTTCATTTTGCTGATGTGCTATGGGCGTTATTCGTGAGGGGTAACGGTATAGGGGGTCAGCAAAGTCGAGTGATTGTGGGGTTGGTTAGGAGTTTTGCTGGTTCGGGGTGTGTCGTTGGTGGGGGTGGCGTGGCCTGGGTGGTGAGCATGGATGGTGTCAAAACAGCCGTCTCACTGGAGGTCACGCCACCGATGTCATCATCTCGTATCCCTGCTCTGGAACGCCAGTCACTGGTGGAGGTCTTCGCTGATGTCCCTGATCCCGGGGATGTTCGGGGTAGGCGGTACCGTCTGGGGGTGATCCTTGCCCTGGTTGCGGTAGCGGTGCTGGCTGGGTGTCGGACGTTGCTGGCGGTCTGGGAGCCGCTCGACCACATGGTCGATGCAGGCGGTCAGCGCCTGGACGTCCGACGGCTCCACCGAGACGTAGCAGCCGATGCGCAGCTGGTTTCGGCCAAGGGCCCGGTACGGGTCCACGTCCACGATCCCGTTGGCCCGAAGCGTCGCGATGACCCGCGCCGCGTCGATCTCCTCGGCCAGATCGACGGTGGCCACGACGGGGGAGCGATGCCCCGGGTCGGCGACGAAGGGGCTCGCCCACGGCCTCGCCTCGGCCCAGGCGTACACGTGATCGCTCGAGGCCCGACACCGGGCCTCAGCCGCCGCCAGCCCGCCCAGCTCGATCAGCCAGTTGATCTGATCCTCCAGCAGCAGCAGCGTGGCCAGGGCCGGGGTGTTGAAGGTCTGCTGCCTGCGGGAGTTCTGCGCCGCGACATCGAGGTTGAGCATCTCCGGCACCCACCGGTCGGTCCCCACCAGCCGCGCAGCCCGCTCCAGGGCGGCCGGGGAGGCCAGCGCGATGAACAGCCCGCCGTCGGAGGAGAAGTTCTTCTGCGGGGCGAAGTAGTAGACATCCGTCTGGTCGATCTCCACATCCATGCCCCCGGCCGCGGAGGTGCCGTCGATCAGCACCAGGCCCTCGCCGATCCGCTGCACCCCAGCCGCCGCCCCCGTCGAGGTCTCGTTGTGCGCCCAGGCCACCACGTCGGCATCGCCCGGCTCGGGCAGCGCGACGGTGCCGGGCGTGGTCTCGGTGACCAGCGGGTCGGCCAGGAAGGGGGCCCGGGCGGCGGAGGTGGCGAACTTGCGGGTGAACTCCCCGAAGACGGCGTGGGCGGAGCGGCGCTCGATGAGGGAGACCACCGCCATGTCCCAGAACAGTGAGGCCCCGCCGTTGCCGAGCACCACCTCGTGGCCCTCCGGCAGCCGGTACAGCTCCCGCAGCCCTTCCTGCACTGCCCCCACCAGCTGCTTCACCGGGGCCTGACGGTGTGAGGTGCCCAGCACGTCGCTGCGCATCGCCAGGTACTCCAGGGCCTCGGGCCGGACCTTCGCAGGGCCGGAGCCGAATCGGCCATCGACGGGCAGCAACTCCTCAGGGATCACGATCACGTGAGCATTCTTCCATCCCGGGTGCCGTCGGCTCGCCCACGTCCGAACCCTGGTGGTTGGATGTCCCCATGACGACAGTGCAGGTGGGGCGGGCGGTGACACCGTCCGGGATCGTGGACGGCGCCGTGATCGAGATGGAGGGCGGCCGCATCGCCGCCATCACTGAGGGCGGCAGGGAGCAGGCGGGCTGGGCGGTGCCCGGCTTCGTCGACACCCACTGCCACGGGGCCGTCGGGGTGAGCTTCGGCGATCCTGACCCGGCGGCCAACCTCCGCGCCGTCGAGTACCACCGCAGCCAGGGCACCACCACGCTGTTCGCCTCCACCGTCACCGAGCCCGTCGAGAAGCTTCAGGCCCAGTGCCGGGTGCTGCGCCAGCTGGTCGAGGCCGGGGAGCTCGACGGCATCCACCTGGAGGGGCCCTTCCTGTCCGAGGCCCGCAAGGGGGCCCACGACGCGGCGCTGCTGCGCGACCCGGAGCCGGAGCTGGTGGAGCGCCTCATCGAAGCCGGTGGGCCTGCCCTGAAGATGATCACCCTCGCGGTTGAGCGTGACCACGGCGAGGCCGCGACCCGTCGCTTCACCGAGGTCGGGGTCAAGGTGGCCTTCGGGCACTCCGATGCCGACGAGGAACTGACGGCCCGCTCCATCGACTGGGGGGCCTGCGTGGCCACCCACCTGTTCTCCGCGATGCGCTCCATCCACCACCGGGAACCCGGCCCGGTGCCGGTGCTGCTGGCCGACGAGCGGGTGATGAGCGAGCTCATCTGCGACGGCATCCACCACCGCCCCGTCATCGCGCGGATGGCCATCGACGCCGCCACCCCGGAGCGGATTTGCCTGGTCACCGACGCGATGAGCGCCACCGGGCAGGGCAATGGCCGCTACCTGCTGGGCGAGCTGGAGGTGGAGGTCCATGACGGCACCGCCCGCCTGGTCACCGCCGACGGCACCCCCGGCGCGATCGCCGGGTCCACCCTCACGATGGCCAAGGCCTTCGAGTTCGTCGTCGGCCAGGTCGGCTGCTCCATCGAACAGGCCGCCCTCATGGCCGCCACCACCCCCGCCCGCTGGCACGGCCTGACCGAGGTGGGGACCCTGGAGGTCGGGAAGATGGCCGACGTGTGCGTCGTCGACGACTCCGGGCGGCTGCAGCAGGTGTGGCGTCGAGGGGTCCGCGTCGCGTGATGGGACTCGACATGTCACGACGAGCTGTCGCCGAAACGCCCCCGAAAACGGGTGCGCCCACTACGATTGGCCCGGAGGAGGAACCCGCATGAGCGAGCTGATCGACACCACGGAGATGTATCTGAGGACCATCCACGAGTTGATCGAGGAGGGAGTTCCGCCGCTGCGCGCCCGGATCGCCGAGAGGCTGCACCAGTCCGGCCCCACCGTCTCCCAGACCGTGGCCAGGATGGAACGCGACGGCCTGCTCACGGTCTCGCCCGACCGGATCATCAAGCTGACCCCCACCGGGGAGAAGCTGGCTCGCGACGTGATGCGCAAGCACCGCCTGGCCGAGTGCCTGCTCACCGAGGTGATCGGACTGGAGTGGGACAAGGTCCACCAGGAGGCCTGCCGCTGGGAGCACGTGATCTCCGAGGACGTGGAGCAGCGGTTGGTGAGGATTCTCGGCGAGCCCACCTCCTCGCCCTACGGCAACCCGATCCCCGGGCTGACCGATCTCGGGGCGTCGCGGGAGGGCGAGTCGTTCCGTGACGGCGTGGTGCCGCTGTCCCAGGTGGTGCCGAACCGGGGCGAGGTGCAGGCCACCCTGAAACGGATGAGTGAAAACCTCCAGGCCGATGAGGAGACGCTGTCGGCCATCGCGGCGCTCGGGCTTCGGCCCGGGATGGAGTTCACGGTACGGCGGGTCGGGGTGGACTTGCGGTTCATCGTCGGCAAGGAGGCCGTCACCCTCGACGAAGCAGTGGCCGAGCTGCTGTTCGTCACGACCCCGGACGAGTGATTCTCCCCCGGCTCGGCCAGCGCAGGGGAAGCGGGGAACAAAGGGGCCCTCGGGGACGTTGATTCCAGTGACAACCCTGATAGCAGAAGGAGCAACCGTGTCCACCACTGATCTCACCAAGGACACCTTCGCCTCGACCGTCGAGGGCAACGACGTCGTCCTCGTGGATTTCTGGGCCGCCTGGTGTGGCCCCTGCCGTCGTTTCGCCCCCATCTTCGAGGAGGCCGCTGGCAGGCACGAGGACGTGGTCTTCGCGAAGGTGGACACCGAGGCTGAGCAGGATCTGGCCTATGCGCTCGAGATCCAGTCCATCCCCACCCTGATGGCCTTCCGCTCCGGAGTGCTGGTCTTCCGCCAGGCCGGGCTGCTCAACGGCTCGCAGCTGGACGATCTCGTGGCCCAGGTGAAGGCGCTCGACCCGGAGCAGGTGAAGGCAGCCGCCGAGAAGCCCTGATTTGACCATGGTCGTGTAGCGCATTTGCGGGGCATGGCGGCGGGGATCGTCCTACGATGGGCCGTAGTGGCCGCATCCATGGAAGGAACGCCATGCTCGATCGCAACGACGTGACGGGTCTGCCCGACCTGAGGACGACGACGGGCCGGGTGGCCCCTGTGCGCTCCCGCAAACCCATCTACCTGGACATGCTCCCGCCGTGCAACGCCGGGTGCCCGGCGGGGGAGAACATCCAGGAGTGGCTACGGCTCGTCAAGGCGGGGCAGCAGGAGGCGGCCTGGCGGCAGCTGACGGCCGACAACCCCTTCCCCGCCATCCACGGCCGGGTCTGCTACCACCCCTGCGAGACCGCCTGCAACCGCAAGGACCTGGATGCGGCGGTCTCGATCCACTCCGTCGAGCGTCACCTCGGTGACCTGGCCCTGGAACAGGGCTGGTCCTTCGAGGCCCCGGCCCACAGCTCCGGGCGGCGGGTGCTCGTCGTCGGGGCCGGGCCGTCGGGGCTGTCGGCGGCCTACCACCTGAGAAGGCTCGGCCACGAGGTGGAGATCCACGACTCCGCCGAGCTGCCGGGCGGGATGATGCGTTACGGCATCCCCGAGTACCGCCTGCCCCGTGACGTCCTCGACGGCGAGGTCCAGCGTTTGATCGACCTGGGGGTCGTGATCCGAAACGGCGTCACCGTCACCGATCTGCTGGCCACCCAGGCCGAGGGCAATTTCGACGCGGTCTTCGTGGCCGTCGGCGCCCACCTGTCCAAGCGGGTGGACATCCCCTCGGCGGATGCCTCCAGGATGGTGGACGCGGTCTCCTTCCTGCGTGACGTGGCCCAGGGGGAGCGCCCCGTGATCGGGCGTCGCGTGGCCATCTACGGCGGCGGCAACACCGCGATGGACGCGGCCCGGGTGGCCAGGCGGCTCGGGGCCGAGGAATCCGTCATCGTCTACCGCCGCACGCTCGCACAGATGCCCGCCCACGAGGAGGAACGCGAGGGGGCCGAGCGCGAGGGGGTCAGGATGAACTGGCTGCGCACCATCACCGAGATGGGTGCGGAGGACCTCACCGTCGAGATCATGGAGCTCGACGAGAACGGCAAGGCACGCGGCACCGGGAGGTTCGAGAAGCTGGCCGCCGACACCGTGATCCTGGCGGTGGGGCAGGAGGCGGACACCGCTTTCCTGCGGGGCATCCCCGGCATGACCTTCGACGGTGACGTCGTGCGGGTCGATCCCGTCACCCTCATGACGGATGTGGCCGGCATCTTCGCCGGAGGCGACATGGTGCCCTCCGAGCGGACCGTCACCGTCGGGGTGGGGCACGGCAAGAAGGCGGCCCGCTGCATCGACAAGTGGCTGAACCAGGACCGCAGCCCCCGCCCGGCCAAGCACCCCATCGTTCACCTCGACGACATGAACCTGTGGTACTTCGGTGGCCACGCACGCCGTCAGCAGCAGGAGCAGGCTCCTCAGGAACGCATCAGCGACTTCGGGGAGATCGTGGCGGGGCTCAGCCCTGAGGAGGCCACCTTCGAGGCCAGACGGTGCCTGTCGTGCGGGAACTGTTTCGAGTGCGACGGCTGCCTGGGGGCCTGCCCGGAGGACGCCGTCATCAAGCTCGGCCCCGGCAACCGCTACCGCTTCGACTACGAGCGCTGCACCGGCTGCGCCACCTGCTTCGAGCAGTGCCCCGTGCACGCCATCGAGATGATCCAGGAGAACCACTGATGAGCCAGCGCACCATCATCGACGGCAATGAGGCCGCGGCGGATGTCGCCTACCGGCTGAGCGAACTGTGCTCGATCTATCCGATCACCCCCAGCTCCACGATGGCGGAGCTGGCCGACGAGTGGTCCTCGCACCGGCGTCGCAACATCTTCGGCACCGTCCCGACCGTCATCGAGATGCAGTCCGAGGGCGGGGCGGCAGGGGCGATGCACGGTGCCCTGCAGGGCGGTGCCCTGTCCACCACCTTCACGGCCTCGCAGGGGTTGTTGCTGATGATCCCGAACATGTACCGGATCGCCGGGGAGCTGACCTCGACGGTGTTCCACGTGGCCGCGCGGTCGCTGGCCACCCAGGGCCTGTCGATCTTCGGCGACCACCAGGACGTGATGGCGGTGCGGCAGACCGGGTGCTGCCTCATCAGTTCGGCGTCGGTGCAGGAGGCCCACGACATCGCGGCGATCTCGCACCTGGCGACGCTGCGGACCCGGCTGCCCTTCGTGCACTTCTTCGACGGTTTCCGCACCAGTCACGAGCTGAACACCCTGACCATGCTCACCGACGACCAGCTGCGTCAGCTGGTGCCCGCCAGCCTGGTGCGGGAGCATCGCGCCCGGGCGTTGTCCCCGGCCAATCCGTTCATCCGGGGCACGGCGCAGAACCCGGACACCTATTTCCAGTCCCGCGAGACCGTCAACCCGTTCTACGACGCGGTGCCCAGGGTGCTGGCCGAGGTGATGGAGCGCTTCGCGGAGATCTCCGGCAGGCAGTACCGGCTGGTGGAGTACCACGGCGACCCGCAGGCCGAGCGGGTGGTGGTCATCATGGGCTCCGGCATCGAGACGGTGACCCCGGTGGTGGAGCATCTCCAGGCTGCGGGGGATAAGGTGGGGGCGCTGTTCGTGCGGCTCTACCGGCCGTTCCCGAAACAGGCGCTGCTGGCGGCCCTGCCGCAGACCGCGCGTCGGGTCGCGGTGCTGGACCGCACGAAGGAGCCGGGGGCCGGGGGCGAGCCGCTGTTCCTGGATGTCTCCTCGGCGATTGCGGAGGCCGTCGCGGCGGGGCAGCGGGAGCGGATGCCGGTGGTGATCGGTGGGCGCTACGGGCTGTCCAGCAAGGAGTTCACCCCGGCGATGGCCAAGGCCGTGTTCGACGAGCTGGCGGTCTTGGAGCCCAGGCCGCGTTTCACCGTCGGCATCAACGACGACGTGACCCACCTGTCGCTGCCGGTCGATGCCTCCTTCCAGCTGCAGGACGAGCAGACCCACAAGGCGGTGTTCTACGGGCTGGGTTCCGACGGCACCGTCGGGGCGAACAAGAACACCATCAAGATCATCGGCTCCGACCCGGGCACCTACGCGCAGGGCTATTTCGTCTACGACTCGAAGAAGTCGGGGTCGCGCACCGTCAGCCACCTGAGGTTCGGGCCGAATCCGATCAAGGCCCCGTACCTGGTGACCAGCTCCAACTTCATCGGCTGCCACCACTGGTCGATCCTGGAGCGAGTGGATGTGCTGGAGTTCGCCCAGCCCGGGACCACGCTGCTCATCAACGCGCCGTACCCGGCCGATCAGGTGTGGGATCAGTTGCCGCGCTCCATGCAGCAGCGGATCGTGGAGCTCGGTATCGACCTGTACGTCATCGACGCGACCGCCGTCGCCAGGGCCGCAGGGCTCGGGTCGCGGACGAACACCATCCTGCAGACCTGCTTCTTCGCGATCTCGGGGGTGCTGCCTCGCCAGCTTGCCATCGAGAAGGTGAAGGAGGCCATCACCAAGACCTATGCCCGCAAGTCGATGGCGATCGTGAAGAAGAACCACGACGCGGTGGATGCCTCGCTGGCCCATCTGCACCAGGTGGCGGTGCCGGATCAGGCGACGGGGGAGCGGGAGCTGATCCCGCCGGTGCCTGCCGATGCTCCCGCCTTCGTCCGGGAGGTCACGGCCACGATGTTGGCGGGGCGGGGCGACGACCTGCCGGTCTCGGCGCTGCCGGTGGACGGCTCCTACCCGTCGGGCACCACCCGGTTCGAGAAGCGCAACATCTCCGAGATCGTCGCGGTGTGGGACAACGAGGCGTGCATCCAGTGCGGCAACTGCTCCTTCGTCTGCCCGCACGCTGTGCTACGGGCGAAGTACTATCCGAGCGAGCTGGCCGACGGCGCGCCGGAGGGTTTCCTGACCCAGCCCATCGACGCGGCGGGTCTGCCGGACACCTCCTACACGCTGCAGGTCTACACGGAGGACTGCACCGGGTGTGGGCTGTGCGTGGAGGCGTGCCCGGTCAAGCCCATCGGGCAGCCGAATCGTCGTGCCATCAACCTGGAGCCGGTGCTGGAGCGGTCCAGGCAGAAGGAAGCGGTGGCCTTCTTCGAGACGATCCCGTTCAACGACCGTCGGGACGTGGACTTCGGGACGGTGCGCGGCACGCAGTTCCTGGAGCCGCTGTTCGAGTTCTCCGGGGCCTGTTCCGGCTGTGGTGAGACCCCGTACCTGAAGCTGCTGACCCAGCTGTTCGGGGATCGCGCCACCGTCGCGAATGCCACGGGCTGCTCGTCGATCTACGGCGGGAACCTGCCCACCACGCCGTGGGCGAGGAACGCCTCGGGGCGGGGTCCGGCGTGGTCGAACTCGCTGTTCGAGGACAACGCCGAGTTCGGGCTGGGGCTGCGGCTGGCCGCTGACCTGCACCGGGACATGGCCCGCGCGCTGTTGGAGGAGCTGCGCGCCGAGATCGCCGACGACGAGCTGGTGGATGCGCTGCTCGCGGCGAAGCAGCGCATGGAGTCAGGGCTGGCCCGGCAGGCGATGCGGCTGCAGCGGTTGAAGGAGCGGCTGGATCAGCTGAGCGGCCCGAAGGTCGAGGACCTGAAGAGTGTGTGCGACCACCTGCTGCGTCGCTCGGTGTGGATCGTCGGCGGTGACGGCTGGGCCTACGACATCGGGTCGTCGGGGGTGGATCACGTGCTGGCCTCGGGGCGCAACGTCAACGTGCTGGTGCTGGACACCGAGGTGTACTCCAACACCGGCGGGCAGGCGTCGAAGTCCACGCCGCTCGGTGCGGTGGCGAAGTTCGCGGCGGCGGGCAAGCACACCAACAAGAAGGACATGGCGATGCAGGCGATGGCCTACGGGTCGGTCTACGTGGCCCGGGTCGCGATGGGGGCGGACCCGCAGCAGACGCTGAAGGCGTTCCGGGAGGCGGAGGCCTACGAGGGGCCGAGCCTCATCATCGCCTACAGCCACTGCATCGCCCACGGCATCGACATCCGCAAGGGGCTGGAGCAGCAGTACCGGGCTGTGAACTCGGGGCACTGGCCGCTGATGCGCTACAACCCGGTGATCCGGGAGCAGGGCGGCAACCCGTTCCTGCTGGATTCGCCGAGGCCCAGGGTGTCGTTGAAGGAGTACCAGAGCGCCGAGCTGCGCTACAAGGTGCTGCACGCGGCGGACCCGGAGGAGGCGGAGCGGATCCTGGCCATCGCCCAGGCGCAGGTGGATCGTCGCTGGGCCGAGTACGAGGAGCTGGCGCTCAGAGGGGCCGAGAAGTTCGCAGCCGATCCGCGCAAGGAGGAGTCATGGCAGATCTGAGCACCCGGTACCTGGGGTTGCAGCTGAGGAACCCGGTCATCGCCTCGGCGGGGCCGCTGTCGCAGACGGTGGCGGACATCAAGGCCCTGGCGGATGCGGGGGTGGGGGCCGTGACGATGTTCTCGCTGTTCGAGGAGCAGGTGGCCCGTGAGGCGGAGCGGCAGATCGTGCTGGAGGAGAGCTACGAGGAGCTGTTCCTGGAGGCGACGAGCTTCTTCCCGAACGTGCCGCGGGCCGAGGCCGATGCGGTCACCGGCTACCTGAGGCTGGTGGAGGAGGCGGCTTCAAGCATCGACGTGCCGCTGATCGCGTCGCTGAACGGGGCCTCGCACGGCGGCTGGACCAGCTCGGCCAGGCGGATTCAGGAGGCGGGGGCCTCGGCCATCGAGCTGAACATCTACTACGTGCCCGGGGAGCTGAGCACGACGGGGCAGCAGGTGGAGCAGCGGCACCTGGACATCCTGGGGGCGGTGAAGCAGGAGGTGAGCATCCCCGTCGCGGTGAAGCTGAGCCCGTACTTCTCGTCCGTGGGCGCGATGTGTCGTCAGCTGGATGAGGCCGGGGCTGATGGTCTGGTGTTGTTCAACCGGTTCTTCCAGCCGGACATCGACCTGGAGCGGGTGGAGGTGACCAGCGGGGTGACGCTCAGCCATCCCGACGATGCGCGCCTGCCCCGAACCTGGATCGCGGTGCTGCACGAGCAGCTGAAGGCGTCGCTTGCGGCGAGCTCGGGGGTGGATCAGGCCGAGGACGTCGTGAAGTACATCCTGGCCGGGGCCGATGTGGTGGGCACCACCTCGGCGCTGGTACGGCACGGTATAGGCCATGCCACGAGGCTCATCGACGGTGTGAACGCCTGGCTGGATGGTCGCGGCCTGAGCCTGGCCGAGGCGCGAGGGATGCTCGCGGTCCCCGCCGAGACCCACGCGGCGGCCTACGAGCGGGCAGGCTACGTCTCGGCCCTGGAGAAGGCGAAGACCACCTACGGCTCGCTGGTCTGAGGCCGCTGGTCGAACTTCAGGGTCCGACGGTTGAGACCTCGTCTTTGTCCGCTGGTCGAGCCGAGGGCGCTCAGCGCCCGACAGTCGAGACCCCTGGCATCCGGTGCTGGGACTTGACCCCAGCCCAGACTTGCCGGGTCGGGAGGTTCTGGCAAGGATGGCCTGAACGACGTCGTGAGGAGTGAGCGTGGCCAAGGTGGACCTGGGGTCGGTGGAGCGGGCTGCTGTGGAGCAGGTGCTGCGGGAGGTGCGTCGGGTGCGCTCCGAGCATCCCGACGAGCAGATCTATGCCGCGATGTTCCACGCCTTCTACGGTGATGGGACCTACACCTCTTGGCCGGCGCTGTCGGTGGGGACCGAGGAGTCGCTGCGTCGCGTGGAGGCCCGATACCTGGAGGGTGGCTGTTCCGATGATCTCTCCGATCTGCGGTTCTCCGGTGCGGACCTGCCCTACAACACCGATCCGGGTGAGGTGGAGGAGGCCTTGGCGGATGAGGTCAACGAGTACGCCTTGTCGTTGGGTGGGTTCGACGCCTGGCACGGGGTGTACCAGCAGTTCCTCGAGGTGTTCCCGAGGGCGGCGAGGAAGGCCCGGAAGGTTGCGATCGATGAAGGCCTGGTGGGCAAGGAGTTCATCGTCGTGGCCCTGGATGAGGCGATGGAGCTGGTGCCCGCCAGCTTGACGAAGAAACAGCTGGCGCAGCACTTCCCGGAGTTGGTGGCCGAGGAGCGGGAGGCGCGTCGGATTCTGGCCCTGCCTGAGGCTGAGCGGGTGCAGGTCTTGCTGGACATCTCCTTCGGCAGGGCGGAGGGATCGCCGCTGTGGTGGGAGCGGACCGATCCGCTGCTGTACCGGGAGGGGGCGGCTGCGGTGCCCGGTCTGGTGGCGGTGCTGGAGGGCCTCGCCGAGGGGGAACCGTGGAAGGCGGCGCAGCTGGCGGCGGGGGTGAACCACTCCACCCCGGAGCTCATCGCGGCCCTGGAGCGGGTGCTGGACGATGAGCAGGGGGAGGAGGCCACCAAGGGCTGGGCGGCTTCCGCACTGTGTGCCCTGGGACGGATGGAGCTGCTGGCAGGGCGGATCGGCAGCCTCCCCGAGGAGACCATCACCCAGGGTCTGAGGCACCCCTACGGGCCGTTCCGTGACAAGGGCAATCACGGCTCGCTGGACTACCGCCCGCTGGAGGCTGTGCTCAAGGCGCACCCGGAGTTCGACGAGAGGCTGCGCAACTACTGCAGCGGCACCTGCAGGATCGACGAATCCGAGGTGGCGGAGGCTGAGCGCGGCCTGACGTCGAAGTGGAGATTCATCCGCGAGCACGCCAAGGACGTGCTGGAGGATCACCACGAGCGTTGAGCCCCAGCATTCCCCACCCGCGGGTCGAGATGGGGGCGCTCAGCTTTTTGTCCGCTGGTCGAGCTTCAGCGCCCCAGCGCCCGACAGTCGGGACCATCCCTCTCTCCGCTGGTCGAGCCGAGGGCGCTCAGCGCCCGACAGTCGAGACCCCTGGCATCCGGTGCAGAGACTTGAGCCCGGCGGGGTTGGTCTGGCCCCGAGTCCCTGCGGATGGTCGCGGGGTCTCGACACGGGATTCCCTCGCTGCCGCATTGGGAATCCCGGCTCGACCAGCGGAGAAAAAGCCCGCTGGTCATGGTGGGAGGCGCCCGGTGTCCGACGGGCGAGGCCATCTCTCTTCGCTGACCGAGCTTCAGCGCCCCAACGTCCAACGGTCGAGACCATCCCTCTCTCCGCTGGTCGAGCCGAGGGCGCTCAGCGCCCGACAGTCGAGACCCCTGGCATCCGGTGCAGAGACTTGAGCCAAGCGGGGGTGATCTGGCCCCGAGTCCCTGCGGATGGTCGCGGGGTCTCGACTCGGGATTCCCTCGCTGCCGCATTGGGACTCCCGGCTTGACCAGCGGAATACCCCCGTTGGTCGAGCCGAGGGCGCCCGGCGCCCGACAGTCGAGACCCCTGGCATCCGGTGCAGAGATTTGAGCCGAGCGGGGGTGATCTGGACCTGAGTCCCTGCGGATGGTCACCAGGTCTCGACTCGGCCTGCTCGCTTCGCATCGCAGTCCGGCTCGACCAGCGGTAAAGGGGCTCGCTGGTCATGGTGGAGTGCCCAGAAGTCCGGCAGTCGGGACTCCTTTTTGTCCGCTGGTCGAGCCGGTTTCCGGAGCTTGCGGAGGAAACCGTGTCGAGACCCCTGGCATCCGGTGCAGAGATTTGAGCCGAGCGGGAATAATCTGGCCCCGAGTCCCTGCGGATGGTCGCGGGGTCTCGACACGGTCTGCTCGCTTCGCATCGCAGCCCGGCTCGACCGCTGGGCGGGGATTCGTGGAGAATTCCCTCATGCTGAATCTCGCATCGTTGAAGCGCGCCGCTGAGAAGCAGATGGTGCGGGAGCTGCGTCGGGTGCGGACCGAGTATCCGCAGGAGCACATCTACGCGGGGATGTTCTTCCTGTTCTACGGCGACGGGGGACGGCTCCACTGGCCGTGTGTGGCCGTCGGTACGAAGGAGTCGCTGGCGAGCCTCCAGGAGCAGTACCAGGCCAGGGGCAGCGACGGCGATCCGACGACTCTGCGGTTCTCGGCCGCGGACCTGCCCCACATGGCCGAACCCACCGAGAACGAGGCCCAACTCGCCGCCCAGGCATCCGATGAGGCAGCTGCCCTGGGCAGTGAGGACGCCTGGGATGAGTACTACGACCGGTTCGTCGCAGTCTTCCCGGAGGCTGCCCGCGCGGCCAGGCGTCGCGCCGTCGCCGAGGGGTTGATCGATGAGGACTGCGTGGTGCTCGCCCTCGATGAGGAGATGGAGCTGCTCACGGCCAGCCTGACCGGGGAGGAGCTGGCCCGGCACTTCCCGGAGCTGGAGGAGGACCGACGGCGGATCGCCGCACTGCCCCCACGGGAACGGGTGGAGAGCGTGCTGGATGTTCTCCTCCGCCGCGTCGACGGCCCGGTCCTGTCGCGTCCCGAGGGCATGGGGATGCTGCGCACGGCCCCGGAGATCGCGGCCACTGCCCTGCTCCCGGTCCTGAATGGCGACGGCGTGGGGTTCCGCGAGGCAGCGCGGATTGCAGCCGGGCTGGGGGAGCCTACTGCCCAGCTCATCGAGGTGCTGGATCAGGTGGTGGCGGACGACAACCGCGACGCCTCGGACCGCGCCGCAGCAGGTGGTGCCCTGTCCTGCCTGGGCCGGATGGACCTGGTGGTCCAGCGGGTCGAGGAGCTTCCCGACGACGTGCTGGCCCCGGCCCTCGTCGCTCCCTACCGGTTCTCCAACACCTTCGGCACCCTGAACTACCGCCCCCTGGAGGCGGTGTTCACAGCCCACCCGCGCACCCACGATCTGGTTGCAGCCCATCCGCACCTGCCCTGCGAGATTCACGCACACGAGCTGGCGGAGGTCGAGCGCGGGGCCGAATCGTCCTGGGGCTTCATCCGGGAGCACGCAGCCCAGGTCATCACCGAGCTACTGGACGGTTGACCGACGACCTGGCACAGAAAAATGTCAGTGCCTTCCGATAGCGTTGCGGCACTGGATTGAGGAGACCGTGATGACTGAGCTTGCCTATGGCTACGTCGGGCAGTCCGAGCTGCACACCGTGGCCGGGAGGTCCGATCTGGACCTGGCCACCAGCGGGGGCCTGACGCCTGAGGGGCGGGTGACGCATCCGCACTTCTTCTCCGGTTTCGTGGAGCATCCCCCGGCGGTGGCGGCGGCGCTGCTGGTGCTGGCCCGGGTCGCCCGGACCCGGTTCTACGTGCCGCCCGGGATGGTCGCGGCCATTCTCCGCGCCGCCGATCCGGTGGTCACCTCCAGCGACGAGGGCCTGCGCTTCGAGTCGTTCAGCGCCTGCTGCGGCGTCTACGCCAGGCTCGACCTGGACGCCGCCTCCCTCGACGCCGAACATCTCGGGGTCGGTGTCACCAATGTGGACTTCAACCCGCCGGTGCGTCAGGCCCTCGCCGGGCTCGGCACCGTCGATCCGCTGCACCTGAGCGTCGGCCATGACCACGTGCGGGTCCGCACCCTGGACCACGACGTGGTGGAGGAGAAGGTGAAGCTGCCGTCCCGCTGGCTGCGCAGCTTCGCCGAGACCCAGTCCATCCTGGCCGGGATGGAGCCGCAGCTCGACGTGGACAAGCTCGGCGCCACCCGCCTCATCCAGGCCCTGCCGAAGAACTCCTCCACCACGTCGGTGTCCTGGGTGACCCCGACGGGGCGCGGCCACCGGCTGGCCACCCGCCCGAGTACAGGCTCGGTGTGCCTGGCGGGGCCGGAGCGGCTGCGGGTGCTGGAGCCGATGCTGCGCCACGCCACCCGGCTGAGGGCCTGGTGCGCCCCCGTCGATGCCTCCGCCACGCCCCGGGCCAGCGCCTGGGCCCTGGACATCCCGGGGGGTCGTGTCAGCGTGGTGCTGAGCCCGGACAAGTCGCGGGGGTTCTCCGGGGAGGGGGCTACCCTCGACGATCTGCGCCGCGACCAGGTGGAGGCCGACGCCGACCTCATCAGTGCGCTGCTGGCCTTCGAGCCCCGGATCGACATCGCGGCCCTCGCGGCGGGCGCGGGGTTGGAGCCCGGGCAGGTGCAGGGTGCGCTGTCGCTGCTGGCGGCCTCCGGGCAGGTCGGCTACGACCTCCACGCGGGCACCTACTTCCACCGGCCGTTGCCGATGATCGACGGTGTGCTGGAGGCCCATCATCCGAGGCTGGTCAAGGCCCGGGAGCTGGCCCAGGCCGGGGCCGTCGAGATCGTGGACCCCGGGCTGGCGCACGTCACCTCGAAGGACACCCGGCACGAGGTCCGCACGGCTGATGCGGAGAGCTGCAGCTGCCCGTGGTATGCCCGACACAAACTGGACCGCGGCCCCTGCGCCCACATCCTGGCCGTGCGCATCGTGAAGGAGGAACGATGAGTCTGTTCTGGTGGAATCGGAGGCAGGAGCTGCAGCAGCTCTTGGCTGATCCGACCCTCACCCTGGAAGGTCTTCACGAGGCTGAGCAGCAGTACGCCCACGAGAAGAACCCGCAACCCATCACCCGGGCGGCGGTGGAGTGGATGGCGCAGGCCTGGCCGCAGAGTGCGGATTTCGTCCTGATCCGGTTTGCCGAGCTGTTCGAGGGGGCGGAGCTGGACCACGACGACACCTACGTGTTGGCGATGGTCTCGGCGCTGGGGGATCGCGGGGGGCAGGGCATCCGGGAGTTCGTGCTCCGCCACGACCGCGACTTGCGCGAGAACGTCTTCTGGCGGGTCTTCGAGGTGGAGGGCGGCGGGGAGATCTCGTTGGCCAACGTCGACAAGTTCTCCCGCGAGGAGGCGGGCTGGCAGGCCAGCGTGCTGACCCTCGTCGCGGATGGGACCCTGGATCGTGCCCGGGTGCTGCGCTGCTGTCTGGAGGCGCTGAACCGGGACTTCTCGTCGTATCGGGCGGGGTGGTTCTCCAGGACCTGGGCGGCGCTGAAGCCGAGCGTCGAGGAGGTGGCCCGGGATCAGGACCTGTTGCTGCGCTGCCTGGGGACGGGGATCACGGCGACGGTGTCACTGGCGGTCAAGCAGCTGGCCCGGCTGGCCAAGGCCGGGCTGCTGGATGGGCCGGGTTTCGTGGCGGCTGCTGCCCCGGCCCTGTCGGCGGGGAAGGGGACGGCCCTGACGGCGGTGAAGCTGCTGGAGCCGCTGCCGGATGCCGCCGAGACCTTGGCTCAGGGGTTGACCCATGAGCACGTGGATGTGCAGCGGGCGGTGGTGAAGGCCCTGGCCCGGCTGGGGCGGGACGACCTGGTGGATGCTGACCTGGTGAGCCCATCGTTGGCGGCCGAGCTGGGCCTGGCCCGCGAGCAGGTGGAGGCGACGGCCCGGGTGGAGCCGCTGGACCGCTCGGCCCGCCCGGTGGTGCCGTTCACCGATGAGGACGCCCTGGAGCGGGTGGCGGCGCTGCTGGAGGACGCCCGCGACCCGATGGAGTTGGAGCTGCTGCTGGCCTGGCTCGCGACGGCGGAGCACCCTGCGGAGCGGTTGGCGTCGCTGCGTGCGCGGGTGCAGAAGATGTCGGAGTCTTTCAAGGATCATGACATCCTGGGGCCGCTGCTCCGGGCGGTGTTCGCGCTGCCGGAGGAGAAGGGGAGAGGCAAACCCAAGCAGTGGCGCTTCAAGGAGGTGCCAGCGGGTGCCCCGGAGGATGCCGAGGGGCTCTGGCGTCACCGTGTGCTCGAGGTGACCGAGATCGTGACCGGACAGGCACCGAGAAGAGCGCTGCTGGCCACCCCGAGCGACACCCACGGCCAGCTCTCGGGCGAGGTGTTCCTGACGCGCGTGGCCGAGGCGCAGGAACGGCTCGGCGTCGATGCGGCGGAGCTGAAGGAACGCTGCCCCGGTGATCTGGTCCAGGCCGCGATGCGGCTGAGTGACGCTGACCGCGAGCAGGCGGAGCAGGTCCTCGGGTTCAGCCTCCCGCAGCCCTCCAAGCGGGTGCAGCTGGAGTGGCGTCGGGTGGACAGCGACGAGAAGAAGCCGAACGGGAAGCCGATGTGGGTGTGGTGGCGCACAGAGGTGTTGTGTGTCCCGAACCCGGGGCAGAAGATTTCGGGAGGGCGGCGCAGGGGGTCGTACGGTACCGATCCAACACCTGTGTTGTTGATGGACCCGCACGGCACGGCCTACGTCGTTGCCCAAGGGGTCGGCCCTGCCATGTGGGCGGTGGAGGAGACCAGCCACCGCGAGATGGACCAGGTGCTGGGCTGGCTGCTGGTCTCCGGCGGTGCCTGGACCCCGGAGACGGCGCAGCTCGTCGGGATGGGGCTCTCGGGCAGCCGCCAGGAGACCCGGTCACTGGCTGCCGAACTCCTCGCCGAGGCGATCCCGGCCCGGCTCCCGGTGGCCGAGACCGCCGAGGGGCTGGCTGCCTGCGTGGTGGGCTGCAAGGTGAACCGCTGGGTGTCGTCGTTGACCGATGCGGCGGCGCTGAGCCCGGGTGTGGTCGTCGATCTGCTCACTGCCCTGTTGCCTCGGTTGGATCGGGGGTTGCGTGGTGTCGGTGGGTTGTTGCAGCTGTTGTTGGATGAGCAGCTGCGTCTGGGGCACAGCTGCCAGGACCCGGCCCTGCGGGAGTGGCTGGCGGGGTTCACGGGGTCGTCGGCTGCGGCGAAGACCGCGAAGAAACTGCTGGGGTGAGCCGTGACGGCAGAGCAGGGATTCGGTTCCCCCTCGGACTTCTTCATGCGGCTCTGGCAGGTGGTGGATGCCGACACCACCCTGGCCGGGCTCCATGCCGTGATGGTTCAGGTCCCGGGCCTCAGGTACGACCAGGAGCGGGCCGAAGCCCAGATCAGGGCCATCAACGAGTTCTGGAACTGGTATCCGCTGTTCCTGCCGATCCGGCTCGCTGAGCTGTTCGACGAGGTGGTGGTGCCCCATGACGAGCAGTACCTCCAGGCCATGATCGCGGGCCTGAGTGCGCGCAGCGTCCCGGGGATGCACCTGCTCTTCCTGCGGGAGGATGAGGAGTTCCGGGAAGAGCTGTTCTGGCGGCTCTTCGAGATCGAGGGGACCCAGCTGGCCTGCTTGGCGAACCAGGACCGCCACCATCGCAAGGAGGACAGCTGGCAGGCGAGCGTGCTGCAGGCCGAACAGGAGGGGCTGCTGGATCGTCCCCGGCTGCTGCGCAGCTGCCTTGAAGCGCTCAACCGGGATTTCGCCGCGTTCCGGGCCGGATGGTTCCAGCGCCTCCACGACTCCTTGAAACCGACGGTTCAGGAACTGGCCGATAACCAGGAATTGCTGAACCGATGCCTGACCACCAGCGTCACGGCCACCGTCTCGATGGCCGTCAAACACCTGGCGGCACTTCACAGGGCCGATCTGCTGGAGCCTGCGGGTTTCCTGGCTGTTGCAGCGGGTGGGTTCTCCGGTGGGAAGGCCTCGGCGTTGGCTGTGCTGAGAATGCTTCGTGAGTTGGCGGGTGCTGGCCATGAGGTGGTGGGGATCGTCGAGCAGGCCCTGGGGCATTCCCACGTGGATGTGCAGGAGGAGGCGGAGAAGCTGCTGCGTGAGTTGGGAGCGGGCGAGGTGGCAGCCCCTGCCGCTCCTCGCAACGATCCCACCTGTTCGCGCTCCCTCTTCGAGCCGCAGCTCATCGAGGCGGAGCCGATGACCCCGGTCACCGATGAGGACGCGGTGCTGCGGATATCGGCCCTGCTGGAGGCAGGGAGGGACTTCGAGGGAGACGCCATCGAGGCAGAGCTGTGTCTGGCCTGGCTGGCTGCTGCCCCCGAACCGGCGACGGTGCTGGCTGCGCTGCAGAAACGGGTCCAGCAGGTGCGGCACAGCATGGCCGAGGTCATCATCTGGGCCTTCAAACCACACTTGCGGATCACCCGCCCCAGGGCCATCGCTGACTTCTCGGCCGGGGTGCCCGGGATGAGCGAGAAGCTGTGGGAGCGTCGGCTGGCGGAGGTGAAGAGGATTCTGGCGGGCAAGGAGCCGCGTCGGCCACTGCTGGCCACCCCCACCCACAGCGACGGCTCCATCTCGGGGGATGCGTTTCAGGCCCGGGTCGCAGAGACCATGCAGGCCCTCGGCCTCAAGGATGCGGCGGGGCTGTGGCAGCGGTGCCCGGACGACCTGACCCAGGCGTCGTTCCGGCTGACGGATGAGGACCGGGCTCGGGTCGCGGCTGAACTGGGGATGCAGCTTCCCGATCCCAGCCGCTCGGTGGTGGTGACATGGGTGCGTGAGGAGAGCGGGAGGAAGGCGAACGGGAAACCCGAGATGGTGTGGTGGAAACCGGCGGTGCACCCAACGGGCAGCGAGGTTCCGCGCCGCAGGGGACATGCGGACGACTGCACGGCCTGGGATGTCGCGG
Organism: Propionibacteriaceae bacterium; assembly: GCA_030532575.1. Lineage (GTDB taxonomy): Bacteria > Actinomycetota > Actinomycetes > Propionibacteriales > Propionibacteriaceae > Arachnia. The sequence continues at coordinate 28,123 of JAUNKV010000014.1, forward strand.
TCTTCTCCCACCTCGACCCGGGTGGTGCCGCATACCTGGTCACCGATGGGCTTCCCCGGATGTACTGGGCGGTGCATGAGTCGTCGCATCGCCAGGCCGAGGCAATCCTGGACGTGCTGGAGAGTTACCGTGGCCAGTGGAGCGCCGAGGCGGCGCAGCTGCTGGCCCTGGGCCTGTCCTCGCTCCGGGCCGAGACCCGCGCCAGGGCCGCGGAGGTGCTGGCCTCGTGCGTCCCGGCGAGGCTACCGGTGGAGCTGGCCGCCGAGGGATTCGCCGCCTGTGTGGCGGGCTGCAAGGTGAACCGGTGGGTCTCGTCGCTGACCGATGCGGCGACGCTGAACCCCGGCATGGTCGCTGACCTGCTCACCGCCCTGCTGCCCAGGCTGGACCAAGGTCTGCGCGGCATCGGCGGGCTGCGGAAACTGCTCTGAACCTTCACAACACCATCGAGGCGATCCAGCCCGCCGCCAGCAGCGGCAGGTTGAAGTGCAGGAAGGTGGGAATCACGGTGTCGCGGATGTGATCGTGCTGGCCGTCGGCACTCAGACCCGCCGTGGGGCCGAGCGTGGAGTCCGAGGCGGGGGAGCCCGCATCACCCAGGGCCCCGGCGGTGCCGATGAGCGCCACCGTCGCGAGCGGAGAGAAACCGAGCGCAGCGCTGAGCGGCACGTAGATCGTGGCGATGATCGGCAGGGTCGAGAACGACGAGCCGATCCCCATCGTCACGAGCAGCCCCACCAGCAGCATCGCCAGCGATGCGAGGGGCCTGTTGTCCCCGACCAGGGCAGCGCTGCCCGCCACCAGCGACTCGATCCGCCCCGTCGCCTTCATCACCGAAGCGAAACCCTGGGCGGTGATCATGATGAAACCGATGAGGGCCATCATCCGCATCCCGGCGGTGAACACCTCGTCGGCCTCCACCACCTTCACCGCGCCGGTCGCCACGAAGATGAACAACCCGACCAGGGCGCCGACGAGCAGGGAATCGGCCTCGGAGCCACTGAGGGACAGCCACGTCTGCACCGCGAAGGAGACGACGATGGCCACCACCGCGATCCCCACCTTCAACCGGCTCACCTCGACCCGTGTGGTTTCATTGTCGTCCTCGGCGACGGCGTAGCCACGGGGACGGCGGTAGCTGACGAACAGGGCGATCAGCAGGCCTGCGACCATGCCGAGTGCAGGAATCCCCATCGCCGCCATGACATTGATCCCTAAGGTGTCCATCCCGGCCTTGGCGATGTTCCCCAGCAGGATGTCCTGCAGGAAGATTTTCCCGAAACCGAGCGGCAGGAACATGTAGGTGGTGACCAGTCCGAAGGTCAGGGCGCAGGCGACGGCGCGACGATCCAGCCGAAGCTGAGCCATGACCGCCAGCAGCGGCGGGATCAGCAGCGGGATGAATGCGATGTGCACCGGGATCAGGTTCTGGCTCAGCACCGCCATCATCGTGGCCCCGCCGATGATGCCCCACCTCACCCAGAACGCGGCCCGGCCCCTGGCGTCCTTCCCGTGCAGCCGACGGATCAGGGAGTCGGCCAGCAGCTGCGGCAGCCCGGAGTGCGCCACCGCCATCGCGAAGGCCCCGAGCAGGGCATAGGACAGGGCGATCTTCGCGCCGTCGCCGAGCCCCGACTGGAACGCGACCATCGTCGCCTCCAGCCCGATCCCCGACAGCATCCCACCGACGACGGCCCCGACGAACAGGGCCAGCACCACGTGCACACGGCACAGGGCGAGCCCCAGCATCACGACGACGGCGACGACAACCGGATTCATGACCCAACCTCCGAGACGACGACGGGGTGAGCCTACTCATCAAGACCCGGGCCGAACGGGCGTGGTCCATGCTGTGGTCGCAACCGTGTAGACTGTTCCCCGGTTCCTCGCGCGGCGGTATCTCGCCCAACTCCCCCAGGGCCGGAAGGCAGCAAGGGTAAGTGAGCTCTTCCGGGTGCGCGAGGGGCCTTTTTTCGTGCCATCTTTCCTGTCCCGCGCGGGCAGGAACCGCCGGTCCACGACGGTTCGCGGTCGCCTGGCGACGCGCCAGCGGTTTTCGTCGACGATTCGTGCTTGAGGGGCGAGGGCCGTGGGGCCAGCCCCACCGCGGACCCTCTAAGGTTGGAGGCGTGGAAGACGAGTACGACGGCCCCGAGGACGAGTACGCCCCCCTCGACGACTGGAGTGAGGCCCCCACCTTCGAGCAGGAGGGTCCGGGGCTGTTCGACGAGCCTGCCTTCGAGCAGGACGGCCCGGGCCTGTTCGACGAGCCCGACGACGTACCTGCGGCCGCGGCCCCGACCTCCGCAGTGGCTGAGCCCACGGCGTCGAAGGGGACCGCGACGGAGCAGGCTGCCCCCGCTGCTCCCGCCGCCCTGGCCCTGTACCGGCGCTACCGACCGGACTCCTTCGCGGAGGTGATCGGGCAGGAACACGTCACCGTCCCCCTGATGCGGGCGCTGGACAACAACCGCGTCAACCACGCCTACCTGTTCTCCGGGCCGCGCGGCTGCGGCAAGACCACCTCGGCCCGCATCCTGGCCCGCTGTCTCAACTGCGAGCAGGGCCCCACCTCCACCCCCTGCGGGGTGTGCCGCTCCTGCACCGACCTGGCGCGCGGCGGCCCCGGCAGCATCGACGTGATCGAGATCGACGCGGCCAGCCACGGCGGCGTCGATGACGCCCGCGACCTGCGCGAACGCGCCTTCTTCGCCCCCGTCCACAGCCGCTACAAGATCTACATCATCGACGAGGCCCACATGGTCACCCAGCAGGGCTTCAACGCGCTGCTGAAGCTGGTGGAGGAGCCGCCGCCGCACGTGAAGTTCGTCTTCGCCACCACGGAGCCGGAGAAGGTCATCGGCACCATCCGCTCCCGCACCCACCACTACCCGTTCCGGCTGGTCCCGCCGCGCCTGCTGGGCGACTACCTGGCCGAGATCTGCACCCAGGAGGGTGTGGCGGTGGACCCGTCGGCCCTGCCCCTGGTGGTGCGGGCCGGGGGCGGCTCGGTGCGTGACTCGCTGTCGATCCTCGACCAGCTGCTCGGCGGGGCCGCCACCGAGGGGGTCTCCCACGACCAGGCTGCCGCGCTGCTCGGCTTCACCCCGGACGCCCTGCTCGACGAGATCGTCGATGCCTTCGCGGCCGGCGACGGCGCGGGCGTGTTCCGCTCCATCGACAAGGTGATCGAGGTGGGGCAGGACCCCCGACGCTTCGCCGAGGACCTGCTGCGTCGGCTGCGTGACCTGGTGATCCTGGCCGCCGTCCCGCAGGCCGCCGAGACCGGGATGCTGGAGGTCCCAGCCGATCAGGCCCAGCGCCTGGCCACCCAGGTGGCGGGCATGGGAGCCGGGGAGCTGACCCGCGCCGCCGAGGTGATCGCGACGGGACTCACCCAGATGCGCGGCACCACCGCCCCCCGGCTGCACCTGGAGCTGATGTGTGCCCGCGTGCTGCTGCCCGCTGCCGATGCGGATGAGCGCGGCCTCCACGCCCGCATGGACCGGCTGGAACGGCGCGTCGGGATGCTGGGGGAGGCCCCAGCCCCGGAAGCGTCACGGCCAGACCCGCAACCACCAGCCCCACAGCCACCAGCGCCCGCCCCGCAACCGCAGGCACCAGCACAGCCTGCGATGCCCCCGGCTGTGTCGCCTGCCGCGCCGTCGCAACCTGCACAGCAGGCACCGGCACCGACGACGGGCGCGCGCCAGCAGCGTCGCCCCGCCGGAGCGCCGCCTGGCAGCATGACGCCCCCGCCTGTGTCGCAGCCCGCGCCGTCGCAGCCGGCCCAGGCCCCCGCCCAGCCTCAGCCGGATCGGCCGCTCACCACCGCCGAGTTGCGGCAGCTGTGGCCGAACATCCTGGAGGAGGTGAAGCGTCGTCGACGCTTCGCCCACATCATGCTCTCCCGGCACGCCCAGGTGCTGGACGTCTCGGACGGGCAGCTGCTGCTCGGCTTCTCCGATGCCGGGGCCAGGGAGAACTTCACCTCGTCGGGGGTGAGTGACCTGCTGGTGGAGACCGTGATCCAGGTGATCGGGGTCAAGCTCCGGGTGCAGGCCGTCATGGGTGGTCAGGAGCCGGTGCGCTCCGCCCCGCAGCCGCCCCCACCCCCCGCGCCTGCGCCCAGCCCCAGCCCGCCGGAGCCTGCACCGCCCGTGCCCCGGCCGCAGCCCCAACCGAGCCCGCCCCCACCCAGGGATGTGGAGCCGGAGGTGGCCGAGGACGACCAGGACCTGGAGGACCCCGACACGCTCGCCACCCGGCTGCTCACCACGGAACTCGGCGCCGAGCTGATCCCAGATCCCGAATGATGTCAGGGTTGGCTCCTATGCTTGGTGGGGTGAACGACGTGAAGGAGTCGAGAGATGTTTGAGGGCATGGACATGAATGCGCTGCTGACCCAGGCCCAGCAGATGCAGGAGCAGATGCTGGCTGCCCGTGACAGCCTCGCGCACCAGGAGTTCGAGGCCAGCTCCGGCGGGGAGCTGGTGAAGGTCAAGGTCAACGGCCTGGGTGACCTGGTCGATGTGGCGATCTCGCCCGAGGCGTGGGACCCGGAGGACACCGACTCGCTGGGGGCCCTGATCGTCGCCGCCTACCGCACCGCCCGCGAGGAGGCCGAGAAGGCTGCCTCCGCCGCGGCCCCGCAGATTCCCGGGATGGGGTTCTGAGTTGTACGAAGGCCCCATCCAGGACCTCATCGACGAGCTGAACCGCCTGCCCGGCGTCGGGCCGCGCGGGGCACAGCGCATCGCCTTCCACCTGTTGGATGCCCCCGAGGAGGAGGTGTTCCAGCTGGCCGAGGTGCTACGTCGCGTCAAGCAGGAGGCCAACTTCTGCGAGGTCTGCTTCAACATCACCCAGGAGCCCCGCTGCCGCATCTGCCGGGACCCGCGCCGGGACCCGTCGGTGCTGTGTGTGGTGGGGGAGTCCAAGGACGTCATCGCGATTGAGCGCACCGGCGAGTTCCGGGGCCGGTACCACGTGCTCGGCGGGACCATCTCGCCGATGGATGGCCGCGGTCCCGGTGATCTGCACACCCGGGAGCTGTTCCAGCGGCTCGCCGACGGGGTGGTCACCGAGGTGATCCTCGCCACCGATCCCAACACCAATGGTGAGGCCACCGCCTCCTATCTCAGCCGGATGCTGCGTGACTTCGGGGTGGTCGTCACCCGCCCGGCTTCGGGGCTGCCGGTGGGCGGCGACCTGGAGTACGCCGACCAGGTGACCCTGGGCCGGGCCTTCGAGGGTCGACGCTCCATGTTCGAGGAACCCCCGGCCCCGCCGACCCCCGTCGAGGAGCCTGAGGAGCCGACGCCCGTCGAGGCGCCAACCCCGGCCGCGCCTGTGCTGCAGTACGACCCCTACGAATCCGAGGCCTTCGAACTCTCCCTCGAATCAGCGTCGGAACCAGCCCCGGCAGCCTTCGCCTCGGTCATCCGCTGAAACCGCTGTTCACGCCAAGGCCATCTGCGGTCTGAGCGACGAGACTTCCTCTCCCACTCCGCTGGTCGAGCTTCAGCGCCTCAGCGCCCGACAGTCGAGATCTCTCTTCCTTCCGCTGGTCGAGCCGAGGGCGCCCGGCGCCCGACAGTCGAGACCTCTGGCATCCGGTGCTGGGACTTGAACCGAGCGGGGATGGTCGGGGCTCAAGTCCCTGCGGAAGGTTGCGGGGTCTCGACACGGGATTCCCTCGCTTCGCATCGGGATTCCCGGCTCGACCAGCGGAAAGAAGGCCCCCTGGCCTCGCCCTCGTGTGCACGAATCGCTGGGGAAAGTCGTTGGCGCGTCACCAGGCGACGGTGAACCGTTCCCGCTCGGCGGTTCGTGCTGGGAAGGGACTGTTCAACACAAGTCCCAGCGAACCGTCGCGGGGTCTCGAGCTGGGATTCCCTCGCTTCGCATCGGGATTCCCGGCTCGACCAGCGGAGAAATAGTCCCCGGCTCGACCAGCGGGAAAGTGGTCTGGCTCGACCAGCGGAGAACAGGCCCGCTGGTTCCTGCCGGGAGCATCCAGCGTCTGATGGTCGAGATTTCTCTTTGTCCGCTGGTCGAGCCGAGGGTGCCCGGCGCCCGACAGTCGAGACCCCTGGCATCCGGTGCTGGGTCTCGAGCTGAGCGGGGGTGGTCTGGGCCTGAGTCCCTGCGGAAGGTTGCGGGGTCTCGACTCGGCCTGCTCGCTTCGCATCGCAGTCCGGCTCGACCAGCGGAAAGAAGGTGCCCCTGGCCTCGCCCTCGTGTGCACGAATCGCTGGTGAAAGTTGTTGGCGCGTCGCCAGGCGACGGTGAACCGTTCCCGCTCGGCGGTTCGTGCTGGGGGTGGTGTGGGAGGTGGGGGTGTGCACGAATCGCTGGTGAAAGTCGTTGGCGCGTCGCCAGGCGACGGTGAACCGTTCCCGCTCGGCGGTTCGTGCTGGGAAGGGACTGTTCAACACAAGTCCCAGCGAACCGTCGCGGGGTCTCGAGCTGGGATTCCCTCGCTTCGCATCGGGATTCCCGGCTCGACCAGCGGAGAACAGGTCCGCTGGTCATGCCGGGAGCATCCAGCGTCTGATGGTCGAGATTTCTCTTTGTCCGCTGGTCGAGCCGAGGGTGCCCGGCGCCCGACAGTCGAGACCCCTGGCATCCGGTGCTGGGTCTCGAGCTGAGCGGGGGTGGTCTGGGCCTGAGTCCCTGCGCAAGGTCGCCGGGTCTCGACACGGCCTGCTCGCTTCGCATCGCAGTCCGGCTCGACCAGCGGAAAGAAGGCGCCCCTGGCCCCGCCCTCGTGAGCACGAATCGCTGGCGAAAAGCGTTGGCGCGTCGCCAGTCGACGTCGAACCGTCTCCGCTCGGCGGTTCCTGCTGGGGATGGTTCGGGGAGGTGGGGGTGTGCACGAATCGCTGGTGAAAGTCGTTGGCGCGTCACCAGGCGACGGCGAACCGTCGGTCTTCGGCGGTTCCTGCTCGAAGAGGGCGAGCGGGGGTAGGGTCCCAGCGAACCGTCACGGGGTCTCGACACGGGATTCCCGCGCTCCGCATCGGGATTCCCGGCTCGACCAGCGGAGAAAGGGTCTCCGCTGGTCGAGCCGAGGTCAACCGGAGTGGGCGCTGACGGTGCCTGCTGAACCGTCGACGATCAGCAGGGTGCCCTCGGTGACCTCCAGGGCATCCGGGACCCCCAGCACCGCCGGTATCCCGTACTCGCGGGCGACGATGGCCGCGTGCGACAACCTGCCCCCGGTGGCCGCGACGACGGCGGCAGCCCGGGCGAACAGCGGGGTCCAGGCCGGATCGGTGGCGTGACACACCAGCACATCGCCGGGCAGCAGCCGGTGGAACTCCTCAGGGCCCCGGACCACCCGGGCGGGACCAATCGCCCTGCCGGGACTGGCGGCCACGCCGTCGCCGGAGCTCTTCGACGACGTCGCCGCGCCGTGCGGGGTGGCCCGCCAGGCAGCCTCCGCGCGACCCCTGGCCGCCTGCCTTTCCGCAACGACCCGGGCGAGGTCGACCTCCTCGCCCAGCAGCGCCCGCAGGGTCTCATCGAAGGTCAGGAACAGCGCTTGATCCCGGGTCAGGCCGAGCCGGGATGCGGCCTCGGCGGCGAGCCGTCGCATCACCACCGCCAGCTCCTCGAACTGCTGCACCGAGGCCTCCCGCATCACGTGCCCGGCCCGGTAGTCGGCCAGCAGCCTCGGGAACCGACGCCCGAGGAACCCCGGCACCGGAACAGGTTTGGGCGGCGGGGCCTCGGCCGCCATCGCCAGCAGGGTCAGGAAACCGGGCAGGTCCTCACGCCACGACCGGCTGGAGAACACCTGGTACATGCGGGTGGCGCGGGCTCCGAACCGGGCCAGGAACTCCTCAACCCGCTCCCACCACGCGGTGGCGCGCAGTGCCGTGACATCGACGGGGCTGGCTGTGAGCCACTCGCGGACCTCCGCCGGGGCGCTGACCGCCAGGGCGTGCATCTCCTGGTTGAGGGTGGCGGTCACGTAGTCGAGGTCGCCCAGCAGGTCGAACTGGGTCACTCCCGAGCGACTCAGCCGCAGCAGCGCATCCAGCCGCATCCCACGCATCAGGTGCTGCCCCAAGTACTGCATCCGGTGCGCCACCAGGTCGCGGGAGCGCTCCAGCAGCTCCACCATCGCCCGGGCCAGCTCGGAATCGGTCAGGGAATCCAGCTCCACGGCGGCGAACCGTGCCGCCAACTCCCGGGCCTGCTGACCTGCGGTGGGCTCCCAGTCGCGCGGGTCCAGCCGCATCGCGGGTCGAAGCGCCCGCCACGGTGCCCGGACGCGCACCCGCGGGTAGCCGAGCCGCGCCACCCCGTCGTCATCCATCGTGAGCAGCCCATCGACGCCCTGCAGATCGAGCCCAATCCGCTGCCCCACCTCCCGCAGGATCGGCAGCAGCATCTCCACCATCACCAGGTCCAGCGGGTGGGGGCAGGGGAAGTGCTCGATGACGTCGTCGCGGAGCATCCGGCTGAGCAGCCCGGGACGGCGCTCGACGCTGGTGGTGACGGGCCGGGCCTGCAGCAGCCACACCTGCTCGCCCTCAATGGCCCACTCGATGTCCATCGGCTGGCCGTGGTGCTTCTCGACGCGCCGAGCCAGGGCGACGATCCGGCGGGCCTGACGGTCGGTGATGGCGGGGGCGCCAGGATCGGCGACGGCGCTGGTTGTGGTGCCGCCGTCGGGAGCCAGGTCGATGCGGGTCGCCTTGTGGCCGAGCCGCCGCCGCACCCGAACCCCCACCTGGTGGGAGTCCGGGGTGACGGCCCCGGAGACCACCGATTCGCCCAGCCCGGGGGCTGATTCGATGGTGACGACCCGCTTCCCGGTCACCGGGTCGACGGTGAAGGCCACGCCTGCCGCGTCGGCGGGAACCATCCGCTGCACCACCACCGCGACCGCGACGTCGCCGTCGATGCCCTGCTCCAAGCGGTAGGCGACGGCCCGCTCGCCCCACGCCGAGGCCCAGCAGCGCTCCACGGCCGCGATCACGTCGTCGCCGACGACCCCGAGCACGGTCTCCTGCTGCCCGGCGAAGGAGGCCTCCGGCAGGTCCTCGGCGGTGGCGGAGGAACGCACCGCGACGGGGCCGCCGAGGCGTGCCGTCGCGGCCATGATCCGGGCGGCCAGGGCCTCGGGCACGGTGCCATCAGGGGCGGCGCGGTGCGCATCGGTGGTGATGCAGAACCCCTCGGGCACCGGCAACCCGGCCCGGATCAGCTCCCCGAGCCCCGCTGCCTTGCCGCCGACCAGGGGGAGGTCGTCCTTGCCGAGGCGGTTGAGTGGAACGATCATGATGCAGCCTTTCGGGTGAGGAGCAGCCCGGCCAGGGCTGTCGCGGTGAGGGTGAGGAAGAGCCCGGTGAGACCGAAGGCCCCGGCGGCGAGCCAGGCGCTCAGCAGCGGCACCCCGAGTGCGGCACCGACGCCCCGGCCGAACTGGATCAGCCCGCTGGCCTGGGCCAGCTGGTCGCGCGCCACGGCGTCCTGGGCGTCGAGCAGCGGCAGGGGGAGGATCGCTCCCATCCCGAGCCCGGCGACCGCCAGCGCGAGGGCGACCAGCCACGTCGTGGGGGCCAGGGCGAGGCCGAGCCCCAGGCCCAGCAGCCCCCAGGCCAGGGGCCGGAGCCAGGGACGGGAGGCCAGTTTCCCGGCCAGCGCGGTACCGCATCCGGCGGCGACCAGCATCGGCAGCAGCAGCCACCCCGTCGCGGTGGGGGAGAGCTGGTGGCGGTCCTGGAACAGCAGCGGGGCGTAGGTGGTGACCCCGACGGTGACGGCGCCGATCAGACAGGCGAGCAGCGCCTGGCCGCCCAGTCGGGCCGCCGCCCACAGCCGCCACTGCGCCCGGGCGTCGAAGCGCCACCAGCCTGCGGGTGGGGGCAGGGTGGGTAGGTTCCGGGCCAGGGCCAGGGAGACCAGGCTGAGGGGGACGGCGGCGACCATACCGACGCGCCAGCCGGGGCCGTCGGTGAACCAGCCGCCGAGCGGCGCCCCCAGACCGGTGGCGACCACCTGCGCCAGTGCCAGCCAGGCCAGGGCACGGGTGCGCTCGCGGTCCCGGAAGACCAGGCCGATGGCGGCGATGGCGGCGGGCGTGATGGCCCCGGCCCCCAAGCCCTGCAGCGTCCGGGCGGCGAGCAGCCAGCCCATCGTCGGGGCCAGGGCCACCGCCAGGGCGCCGGTGGTGAAGGTGAGGTGGCCGAGGGCGAAGAGACGTCGCGGCCCCAGCCGGTCAGCCCACTGGGCGAGGACCGGCAGGGTGAGGGTGGAGGCGGCGAGGTAGCTGCCGCCCACGAAGCCGTACCACTGCGGGGCCTCCAGCTCCGCCACGATGCGTGGGGTGGCGTTGCTGAGCAGGGTCTGCATGGCGGCGGAGGCGGCCATGCCGCTGGCTGCGGCCACGAGCACGCCGGTGCGGCTCATGTCAGGCCCTGGAACAGGACCTGCAGCAGGGCCCGCAGGCGGTCTTCGGGGGAGGGACCGGAGGGGGTGGAGTGCCAGCCGAGGAGGGCCAGGTAGTAGGACCCCTGGATGAGGGTCGCGGCGGCCTCGACGTCCAGGTCGGCGCGGAACTCCCCGGTCTCCATGCCGGAGCGCAGCAGCCCGACGACGACCCGGCCGAAGCGCTGCTGGTTCTCCGAGCCCAGGTCGGTGGAGAAGTTGAAGGAGCGAACCAGGTACATCTGGCGGGAGAGTTCCTGATTGTCCCGGTGCCACTCGATGGCGGCCAGCAGCATGGCGGTGAGCTGTTCTGCGGCGCTGCCCTCGTCGCTGATGGCGGCCTCCATCGCCTCGACGGCCTCGCCGCCGAAGTAGCGGAAGATGTCGCGTTTGCTGGGGAAGTGGGTGAAGAAGGTGCCCTTGGCCACGTCGGCGGCCTCGGTGATGTCGGCCACCGTCACGGCGTCGTAGCCGCGCTCGGTGAACAACCGCATCGCGGTCTCGACGATTCGTCGTCTGGTCTCAGCCCGGCGCCGGGCAACCCGCTCACTCATGACCACAGTCTAAAAATGACCAGGGTCATTTTTCAAGTTCTGGTGGTTCCCTCAGGCACGAATCGCCGTTTCATCTTTCGGGCAGCGTTGACATCGGCGTGTCAAGCAAGCAGCCCGCCAGTTCGTGCTCGCCCTCTCAGCTGTCCAGCAGACCGCATTCGTGGGCGATGAGCACCAGGCCGACGCGGTCGCGGGCCTGCAGTTTGGCCAGCAGCCGCCCGATGTGGGTCTTCACCGTGCCCTCGGCCATGTAGAGGCGGGCGCCGATCTCGGCGTTGTTCGCGCCCTTGGCCACCTCCATCAGCACCTCGCGCTCCCGCTCCGTCAGGCCTTCCAGGCGGGAGTCGTCGGCGTTCCTACCCACCGGCAGCTTGGATGCGATGTGGTCCAGCAGTCGTTTGGTCGCCGACGGTGCGACGATGGCCCCGCCATTCGCGACGGTGCGGATCGCACCCAGCAGGTCGTCGGGCAGGGCATCCTTCAGCAGGAACCCCGAGGCCCCGCCCCGAAGGGCCGCGAAGACGTACTCGTCCAGGTCAAAGGTGGTCAGCACCAGAACCTTCGTGTCCCCACCCAGCGCGGTGATCTGTCGGGTGGCCTCCGTGCCGTCCATCACCGGCATCCGGATGTCCATCAGCACCACGTCCACCTGGCGTGACTTCACCACCTCGACGGCCTCAGCGCCGTTCGAGACCTCGGCCACGGCCTCCATGTCGTCGGCCGAGTCGATCAGCATCCGAAACCCGCTGCGCACCAGTGACTGGTCGTCAGCCAGCAGTACCCGTATCACGGACCCCTCCTCCGGTCAGCCAGCTCCTACCGAGCTGGGAGGGCATCGGAAGTCGAGCCCTCACCTCGTATCCCCCGCCCGTGCGGGGGCCTGCCTTGAACGTACCGCCCATCGCCATCACGCGCTCCCTCATGCCGCGCACCCCGGCGCCGGGGCCGTCGGGGGAGTGGGACACCCCGATCCCGTCGTCACTGATCCTCACCTGGATGGCATCGGGGGAGAACTGGACCACCACCTGGGCGACGGCGGTCGGGCCGGCGTGCTTGAGGAAGTTCGTCACCGACTCCTGCACCACCCGGTAGACCGTCAGGCCGAGCGAGTCCGGCACCGCAGGAATCTCGTCCGGCATCTCCAGGGTGATCCGCTCGCCCGCCTTCTCCACCATCTGAGGAATCTGCGGCAGCGACGGCGTGGGGCCGAAGGCCGCATCGGACTCGCCACGCAGCAGGGACACGATCCGGCGCATCTCCCCGATGGAGGAACGTCCTGTCCTGGCGATCACATCGAGGGCTTCAACGGCAGCCTCCGGCCTCTTCGCCGCCAGGGCCTTCGCACCTTCGGCCTGAACCACGATCACTGACAGGGAATGGGCGACGACGTCGTGCAGCTCCCGCGCCACCTCGGATCGGGCCTTGTTGTCGGCGATCTCGCTGGCCTGCTTGGAGTTTCGGCTGCCCGCCAGGAAACGCTCCTCCGCCAGGGCCTGGGTCAGTGCCACCCGCAGGGCCTCGGAGCGCGCCCGCTGGCCCAGCAGGTAAGCCGCCAGGCTCAGCGACAGGCACACCGTCGCCAGCAGGCCGCCGAACAGGAAACGCAGGTGGGCGGGCAGCGGGGCGACCCAGGTCAGGGGGCCAGCGAAGGACGCGGCCACGGCGAGGGGCAGCACCACCAGTGCGGCGCGGTCCTTGAGGTGCCGGGCCGCCGAGTGGATGATGACCAGCACCACGGCCACGGCCGGGACCGGGGTGGGCAGAGTGGCCACCATCCCGAAACCTGCGGCGGCGCACACCGCGACCGCCCACATCGGGTAGCAGCGTCGCAGTGCCAAGGAGGCCACCATGAGGGTGGACCAGCCGAAAGCAGCCGGGAGGTTGGGGACGGCGATGGGCAGCAGTGGCAGCACCAGGGCGATCCACGCGAGGGCGGCCAGGCCGATGTCGACCAGGAGCCGACGGGAGATGCGTGGCACGGGAAACCTCATGGACCCAAAGCCTAGAGCCGGTTTCGGGGGATCGGGGTCAGACCGGGGTCGCCAATCCACACTCCAGGGTGCAACCCGGGTCTTTTCTGCCGGGGTTGCGGGTCGTGAGGCGGTAGGTTGGCCCCATGATCCGCAAATTGTTCTGGGCACTCCTGATGCTGACGGCGGTGTTCACCGTGACAGGTCTGCTCGACCTGCGCCGTGCGGAACATCGTCGCCAACTGTGGGCCGAGGCCACCGATCCCGTGGACGGGGCTCAGAGGGTGCGCGGATAGGAGGGGTCGTCGCGAGGATCGTCATGGTGGGTTCCTGGCAAGGTAGTACGACGAAGATCGCACTGGGGGTGCGTTCGAGGAGTTCAACGCTGCCAGGGGGTCACCAGGGCGACCGCAGTAGATTCCGCCTGTTCGCGCCCCTCTCAGTAACCGAGTTTCTCCTTGCGCACGGGTAGCCATGCGATGGCGTCGCGCACCGCGTCGATCTCGGTGAGCTTCGCCTCCCAGCCCAGCAGGTCGCGTGCCTTCGTGGAGACGGTGTAGACGCCCGCGACGTCGCCCGGGCGGGGATCGCCGAACTGCACCTTGAGGGGGTCGCCGGTGATCTGCTCGAAGGAGGCGGCCAGCTCCTTGACCGTCACGCCGTTGCCGGTGCCGATGTTGAACACCTGGTAGGGGGAATCGGTGGTGACGGCATCGAAGCCCTCCAGCGCGGCGACGTGGGCCTGGGCCAGGTCCCAGACGTGGATGAAGTCGCGGATGCCGGAGCCGTCGCGGGTGGGCCAGTCCACTCCGGTGACGGTGAAGGTCTCCTTGTTCACCCAGGCCTCCAGCAGCTTCGCCAGCACGTGGGAGGGCTGGGCCAGCTGCTGGCCGGAGCGCAGCTTCGGGTCGGTGCCGATGGGGTTGAAGTAGCGCAGCGAGGCGACGCGCACGTCACTGGCTCGGGTGAAGTCCTCCAGGATCAGCTCCACCACGTACTTGGTGCGGGCGTAGGGGGAGCCGGGGGCCAGGGGGGAGTCCTCGGTGACGACGAAGTTCTCGTCGGGGGCGTAGATGGAGGCGGAGGAGGAGAACAGGAACCGCTCGATGTGGTTGCGTTGCAGCGCCTCCAGCAGGGCCACGGTCTTCGAGACGTTGTTGTCGTAGTAGGCCAGGGGTTCGGCCACGGACTCGGGGACGATGATCTTCGCGGCGCAGTGGACCACGGCGTCGATCTGCTGCTCGCTGAACAGCCGGTCCAGCAGGGCGGCGTCGGCGATGTCGCCCTCGTAGAGGGGTCGGTCCCCGACGAATTCGCGGCGGCCGGTGGAGAAGTCGTCCAGGATGACGACGCTGTGGCCTGCGTCCTCACAGGCCGAGGCGACGGTGCTGCCGATGTATCCGGCACCGCCGGTGATGAGAACCTTCATAGCTGCTCCTATCCGTGCTCTCCCAGCCTACCGGGAGGAAGCCCGCCGAGTTCATCCGCAGCAGCCCGGCTGCGCACTCGTCGTCGGGTGCTTGTCCGGCGCCCCTCGCACCGGCCCCCGACCGCCTCCCAGCGGCCTCCCCAGCCCTCCGCTCCCCACCCAAGCATGAACCACCGCGTTGCTTTTCTGGCAGCGTTGACATCTGCGAATCAAACAAGCAACCTGCAAGTTCGTGCAAAGAGATCAGGCAGTGGATCGTCGAAGTCCCCACACCCCGACGGCGATCAGTCCAGCAGCCGCGCCAAGGTACAGGAAGCGGAAGTCCACATGGGCCACCAGAAGGGCCCCGAGGATCATCGCGCCCAACGCCGGTGCGGTCTGGGCTGACTGCAGCGCGGCCTGCGCCCGACCCATGACGGCCTGATCCACCCGCTCCTGGATGAGCACACCGAGAGCGGTCACCACCACGCCGAGGGAGAGCCCGGCCACTGCGACGAAACCCAGGGCAACCACGACGACCGCCACGCTGAGCACGATGCCGATCACCGTCAGCCCGGCGACCAGCAACCCCAGGACCAGGGAGCGCAGGGAACCGAACCGGGTGATGACCCGGGGAGCCAGCAGGGCTCCGAGGATCATGCCCACCCCTTGGGCGGCCAGCACCATCCCGGCGAACTCGGGAGGGCGCTGCAGGGCGTCGATCAAGGCGTACAGTGAGCCATCGACGAGGCCGATCACGCCGTAGGCCATGATGAGGGTGACCAGCGCGGTCCGCAGCTGGGCGTCCGACCACAGCAGCCGCAGTCCGGCCCAGCGGCCAGGGATGCTCGCGCCGTCGTGCCGGGGGACGGTGAGCATGGACAGCTGCAGGACACCGACCACCAGCAGCACGACGGTGATGGCGATGAGCCAGCTCGGCCCCCAGATGCTCAGGGCGGTGGTCCCGATGACGGGGCCAAGGATGAGCGTCGAGCCGTTGATGACCTGCAGAGTCGACACGGCCCGCGGCATCTCGTCGGTGGTGGCGATGGCCTTGAGAGCGCCCGGGGACGCAGTCTGTGCGAGTACGCCCAGACAGCCGTAGGCCAGGCCGAACAGCAGCAGGGGCCAGTACTGTTCTCCCTGCTGCAGCAGCCAGAGCAGGACCAGGGCGGCGATGGTGCCGAGGTCGGCGACGAGCAGCGCGGTCCTGCGGGGGAGTCGGTCCAGGGACTCACCCAGGACGATGCCGAGCAGCCGGGGCAGGGTGACAGCTGCGGTGCACAACCCGGCCAAGGTGTTGGACCCCGTGAGTTGCTTGGCCCACACCCCGAGCGCGAGCATCATCATGGACCCGGCCAGGGCGGAAACCGCCCGGCTGCCGAGGAGAAGCCATGCGTGACGACTCATGAACGGTCCTTGCCATGGTCATGAATGAGTGCGAGTCAGTCTATCGAGGCCACGTATTTTCCCGCTGGTCGAGCTGAGGGCGTTCAGCGCCCGATTGTCGAGACCTCTGGCGCACGGTGCTGGGTCTTGCGCCGAGCGGGGATGGTCCGGGGGCCAGGTCCCTGCGCGTGGTCGCGGGGTCTCGACTCGGCCTGCTCGCTTCGCATCGCAGTCCGGCTCGACCAGCGGAAAGAAGGTGCCCCTGGCCTCGCCCTCGTGTGCACGAATCGCTGGTGAAAGTTGTTGGCGCGTCGCCAGGCGACGGTGAACTGTCGGTCTTCGGCGGTTCCTGCTGGGGGTGGTGTGGGAGGTGGGGGTGCGCACGAATCGCTGGTGATAGTCGTTGGCGCGTCGTCAGGTGACGGTGAACCGTCGGTCTTCGGCGGTTCCTGATCGAAGAGGGCGAGCGGGGGTAGGGTCCCAGCGAACCATCACGGGGTCTCGACACGGGATTCCCTTGCTTCGCATCGCAGTCCGGCTCGACCAGCGGGAAAGTAGTTCGCTGGTCGAGCCGAGGGCGCCCGGTGCTGGGTCTTGCGCCGAGCAGGGATGGTCCGGGGGTCGAGTCCCTGCGCGTGGTCGCGGGGTCTCGACACGGACTGCTTGCTGGCGCTCGCGGTCCGGCTCGACCAGCGGGGGAAAGAACTCTGGCATCCGGTGCTGGGACTTGGGATGCCGGTGGGGCATACAGTGAAAGCATGAGGATCGAGGACATCCGTGAGCTGCTGCGTCGCTACCCCGTCGTGAAGGAGGTGCCCCACGAGCAGCCCGAGGAGTTCACCCGGGCCGGGATGGTCCACATCAGGTTCCATGGGGCGATGGACGCCGGGATGGCCCTCGACCTGTTCGACCGGAAGCCCGACGAAGGGCACCTGGAGTGGCTGGACCGGATCGAGAAGCTTCTTCTCGACTGGGTGAACCAGGAGCAGGTGGCTGATCCTGATGTCGAGGAGGCGGTTCCCCTGGTGCGTGGCGTCGGCTACTTCCTGCCTCGAGGCCGTTTCAAGGCCCCGATGTGGGACCGGATCACCGAGTTCATCGGGATGGGTCTGGCCATCGACACCCCCGACCAGATCCGGCTTCTCAGCGACAACGAACTCCCCGAGGATCGCAGCCCGGAGAACATCGCCAGAATCCGGGAACGGGCCTGCATCAACCTGGTGAACCTCTCCCAGCCGCCGCTGGTGCAGGAACTCCCGTACGGCCCTGACGTGGTCTCCTTCGCCACACCGCACGCCTATCAGGTGTCCTGGTTCGCCCACACCACGCTGCTGGCCGATGCGTTGAACCACTATCAGCGCACCACCAACACGCCTTGGCTGGTGATCCCCGCGATGCGCAAGGACCTGCTGCTCATCAACTCCGTCTCACCCGGCTGGGCCGCGCTGCTGGATGACCTGGAGCCTCTCAGCGATGACCGGGAAGTCATCCATCCGGTGCCGCACATGCTGATCGACGGCCAGTGGCGCGAGTACCTGCCCCCGGTGGCCCCGGAGCTGCAGCGTCGCCTGACGGTGTTGAAGCTCCTCTCCGAGAAGCGTGCCCATGAGAGCTGCCGGGACTACCTGAAGGAGTTCGCACCCCAGGACGCGGACTACGTTTCCGAGTTCCAGGTGGTGGGGAAGGACGACCGGTTCACCACATGGGCGGCGGTCTCCTGTGACCTGGAGCGCACCAGCATCCCGCGCGTCGACCAGGTGGGGTTCCACGTCTCAGGTGCCCAGTTGTACATCGTGTGGTTCGAGCACCTGATGGCACGGTTGCCACATCTGGTGCGACGACATGAGGGAGCGATGCCGACCCGCTGGATCGTCGCGAAACCCTCCGACGCCGACCTGCGGGTCATCGCGGAGATGGCCCTCCAGGTCTGAGGCTCACCCGGCTCCCTGGAACAACCACATCACCAGGGCCACCAGCCCACCGCCTGCGGCCAGGACCCCCAGGTACTGGATGGGGACGAAGAACAGGGTGTGCTGGTTGCGCAGCTGCTTGGCGTACAGCTCAGCCTGCTCAGGGCCGATCTCCTGAGCCAGCTTCACCAGCTTGGCCGTTGGGCGCACCTGGTTCAGCCACCAGCCCAGCAGGAAGCACAACAGCCCTCCCAGCAGGAAGCCCACGGCGGTGAATCCCATGCTCTTGGTGTTTCCGGGAAACAGCAACGACGAGGTTCCCAGCCCGGCTGCGATGCACGCCGCGGCAAGGATGCCCCAACCTCTCCAGATGATCATGCCCGAACGTTATCGCCGCCCACTGACAAAAACTGTGGCGGGTCACCAGCCGCGGGCGATCCACTCGTCCAGGTGGGGTTTCTCGGCCCCGACGGTGGTGGAGGGGCCGTGTCCGGGGTGGATGACCGTCTCCTCGGGGAGGGTCAGCAGGCGGTCGCGGATGGAGCCGATGAGGACCTCGAAGTTGGAGTAGGGCCAGCGGGTGGCGCCCGGTCCGCCCGGGAAGAGGGTGTCCCCGCCGAAGACCACGCCGTCGCCGAGCAGGCAGGTCGAGCCCGGGGTGTGCCCGGGGGTTGCGACGGCGCGCAGCCGGGTACCGGCGACGGTGAAGCCGTCACCGTCGCGGAGGGGCTGGAATGGGGCATCGCCGTGGACCTCGGACCACAGGAAATCATCGGCAGGGTTGAGGTGGATCGGCGGAGTCCCGACCAGCTCGGCGAACCGTCGTGCGGCCGTCACGTGGTCCCAGTGGCCGTGGGTGAGCAGGATGGCCGCAACGCTCCGCCCGGCGACGGCATCGGCGATGGCCTGCGGGTCGTGGGCCGGGTCGATGACGATCACCTCGCTCTCATCACCCACCAGCCACACGTTGTTGGTGAACGCGGGATTGTCGGGGGCGTGGGTGACCAGGCAGGTGATGTGCATGTCCCCATTGTGCCCGCGGGTCAGGAGCGGGCTGGCTTCACCAGGGCCAGGGCGAGGGGAGCCATGACCTGGCGGGAGTAGGAGCCCGGGTCGCAGTGGGCGTTGTAGTAGAACATCGCCTCGAAAATCTTCAGCACCTGGTCGGTTGGCAGGGTCAACTCAATGCCGAGGGAGCTGACGAGGGTTTCGACAAAGGAGATCAGTTGGGGGTGGATACGCTCATCCGCCTCGACCAGGCGCTGGTGCAGCTTTGGGTTGCGGTGCGCCCGGAGTCGGATTTCCAGCAGAGTCAAGGTCATCTGCGGGGTAGGGGTGATGACGGCGGCGATCTTGTCCAGCAGCAGCGCGACCTGTTCAGGTGGCTCCATGTCTGCCGGGATCTCCGTGACCACGGAACCCAATTCGGTCAACAACTGATCCTGGAGCTGTTGGATCATCACAGCGCACAGGTCGTCCTTCGAGGTGAAGTTCGAGTAGAACGCTCCCCGGGAGAAACCAGCCGCCTCGCAGATCTGCTCCACGCTCGTCGCGTCGATCCCCCGTGCTGCGAATTGCCCGATGGCCGCCTCGACGAGGCGGGCGACGGTGGCCTCGCGGCGCGGGGTGAGCTCAATCATGACGACATGATAGTCAGCAAGTCGCCCGGTTGCATACACTGATGCATCTCGATACAGTGATGTATCACATTCACTGCTGTATCGAAATGGGGTTTGATGTCCGCCCAGCTCTACGCACTTGGCCTCTGGTGCCACCGCCACGCCAAGACGACGCTGCTCGTCTGGCTGGCCGTCGTCCTGGGCCTCGTCGGGATGGCAGTCGCCCTGCACGGCCAGTTCGAGGACGAGTTCAAGATCCCCGGCTCCTCCTCCCAGGTGGCCATCGACAAACTCAGCATGACCTTCCCGCAAGGGGCGATGACCCAGGGCATGGTCGTCTTCGTGGCGGCGGAGGGACACCACGTCGAGGAGTTCCGCCCGGTGGTTGAGGATGTCGTCACCCGGCTGGAGCAGCTGGACTTCGTGGAGCAGGCCACCTCACCGTGGAACGAGTTCATCTCCGACATGATCTCCGACGACGGTCGCGCCGCCATCGTCAACTTCCTGGTCGACGTGAAGGGAATGCCGACCCCGGAGCAACGCCACGAACTCACCGCCATCGCCGACGCGGTACGCCCCACCCTGCCCGCAGGCGCCACCGTCGACATGGGTGGCCCGGCCTTCAACGTCGACCTGCCGGAGATCAGCCCCGTTGAGGGCATCGGCCTCATCGTCGCGCTGGTGGTGCTGACCGTGGTGCTGGGTTCCCTGGTGGCGGCTGGACTTCCCGTCATCACAGCCGTGGTCGGGGTGGCCGTCACCATGGCCATCCTGCTGCTGGTGGCGCGCCTGGCACCCATCAACTCGACCACCCCGATGCTCGCCCTCATGCTGGGGCTCGCCGTCGGCATCGATTACGCCCTGTTCATCCTCTCCCGCCACCGCGACCAGCTCGGCCAGGGCATGGATGCGGACGAATCGACGGCGCGCGCCGTCGGCACCGCAGGGTCAGCCGTCGTCTTCGCCGGGCTCACCGTGTTCATCGCCCTGCTCGGCCTCGGGGTCTCCGGCATCCCCTTCCTCACCGTCATGGGTGCCTTCGCCGCCGTGGCCGTGGTGTTCGCCGTCGTCATCGCCCTGACCATGTTGCCCGCCCTCATGGGCTTGCTGGGGGAGCGGATGCGTCCCCGCCGTCGCCGTCCTGAACACGCGGTGCCTGGGCTCGCCCCCTATCGCTGGTGGGTGGGCGTGGTGACGAGACGGCCCATCGTGGTGATCCTCGTCGTCGTCATCGGTCTGGGTGCCCTTGCCCTGCCGGGGCTGCGGTTGCACTCCTCGCTGCCGAACTCCGGCCATCACGCTGTCGACGCCCCCGACCGCATCACCTACGACCTGGTCAGTCAGCACTTCGGGGTGGGGCGCAACGGTCCGCTCGTGGTGACCGCAGACATCATCGGCAGCATCGACCCGCTCGGCGTGGTCGATGCGCTCCGGGAGGACATCCTCGCCATCGACGGCGTGGCCGCCGTGCCGCTGGCCACCCCCAACCAGAACGCCGAGGTGGGGCTGATCCAGGTGGTGCCCACCACCGCACCCGACGACCTCGCCACCGCCGAGCTGGTGCAGCGGCTCCGCGACCGGCACGACGACTGGCTGCGGACCCATGACGTGGAGACCGCAGTCACCGGCATGACCGCCCTCCAGATCGATGTCAACGACCGCCTGGCCCGGGCGCTGCTGCCGTTCGGGCTCCTCGTGGTGGGGCTCTCGCTGGTGTTGTTGGCGGCGGTGTTCCGCTCCGTGTGGGTGCCGGTCAAGGCCACCGTCGGATTCCTGCTGTCCGTGGGTGGGGCCTTCGGGGCCACCGCTCTGGTGTTCAATGACGGCTGGTTCAAGGAACTCGTCAACGTCGAGCGGGGTATGCCTGTGATCTCCTTCCTGCCGATCCTGCTCATGGGTATCCTGTTCGGCCTGGCCATGGACTACGAGGTGTTCCTCGTCAGCCGCATCCGCGAGGAGTACGTCCACGGCAAGAGTCCGCTCCAGGCGATCCGCGACGGCTATGTCGCCTCCGGCCCCGTCGTCGTGGCAGCCGCGCTCATCATGTTCGCCGTCTTCGCCTTCTTCGTGCCCGCCGGGATGCTGTCGATCAAACAGATCGCCTTCGCCTTGGCCGTCGGCGTGGCCATCGACGCCTTCCTGGTGCGGATGACCTTCGTGCCTGCGGCGCTGGCCCTGCTGGGGGAGCGCGCCTGGTGGCTGCCCCGCTGGCTGGACCGGTGCCTTCCCACCTTCGATGTCGAGGGTGAGGTGCTCTCCCGGGAACTGGAGCTGGCCCAGTGGCCCGGCACCGATCACGTCCTCCATGCCGACGGTGTGACCGTCGAGGACGTGGTGCCGCCGGTGAGCCTGACGCTTGGCCCCGGCAACGTCGTGGGCCTGACCGGTCCCGTCGCCTCCCGCACCGGCACCGCCCTGGCCCTGACCGGGCGGCTCAGGGCGACCGATGGCCGGGCGCGTGTGGCTGGAGGTCTGCTGCCGGGGGCGGAGGCTGCGGTCCAGCGTCGCACCAGGTATGTGGACCTGGCCCACGAACGCGACATCGCGGCTGCGCTCGACCGCATCACGGTCCCCGCCGGTTCCGTGGCCTTCATCGACTCGGTGGAGTGCATCAGCAGCGCGCAGGAACAGCGTCTGCTGACCGAGTTGATCTCCCGTACCCGCGCCGAGGCCGAAGCTGCCCTGGTGCTCTGCGCCAGCAGCGAGGCCGTCCTTGAACCCTTCGACCCCGACGGCGTCCTCGCCACCGCCCACCACCTCGACAGGAGTCATCAATGAGACCCGAGAGCATGCATCCTGGACATCGCCTGAGCTGGCAGGCCATCGTGGTCCTCGCCCTGGTGCCCCTGGTCGCCGTCGCCATGATGCTCGGTGTCAGCCAGGGCGGGAACCGGCCCCACGTCCAGGCGGCGGTGGTCAACCTGGACGAGGCCGTCACCATCGACGAGCAGATCGTGCCGCTCGGGCGGCAGCTGGCCGCGGAGATGGTGGCCCGCAAGGGGGAGAACATCACCTGGACCCTCGCCGATGAGGCCGATGCCCGGGCGGGGTTGGCGGAGGGCCGCTATGCCGCTGTCGTGACCATTCCGAAGGCGTTCTCCGCTGCGGCCACTTCCTTCAAGGACAACGACGCCGATGCCGCGAAGCAGGCGAGAGTACAGGTGGACGTCTCGGCCAACGCACCGGTCACCGATGCGGACCTGGCCCGGGAGATCGCAGGGATGGCCACGAACACCATCAACGCCACCCTCACCGAGGGCTACCTGGGGAACGTCTACGTGGGCTTCAACACCGTCGGTGAGCAGTTCACCCAACTGGTGGATGGGGTGTCCCGGCTGGATGAGGGAGGTAAGGGCCTGGCCGACGGGGCTGGTCAGGCCGCCACCGGTTCAGAGCAGTTGGAGACCGGCCTGAACACCCTGGTGGACAAGGGCGGTGAACTGACCAAGGGGGCGGACGGCCTGGCCGATGGGGCATTGCAGGTGGCGGATGGGAGTGGCGCGTTGTCCGGCGGCGCGAAGGACCTCTCCGACGGGGCTGGTGGTCTGGCCGGTGGGGCCGGGGACCTGGCGGACGGGTCCACCGCGCTGGCTGCGGGAGCGAACACGTTCGACCAGGGTCTCCAGAAGCTCAATTCCGAGGCCCCGAAGCTCGTCGAGGGGGTGAACAGCTTGGTGGAGGGCTCCGAGAAGGTGCTTGGCGCGATTCCCGATTACACCGCAGGGGCGGGCGCGGTCGTCGGCGGCGTTGGCGCGCTGCGTGACGGGCTGGTGACCCTCGACGATGCGCTGCAGGGAAGTCTGGACCCCGAGACCCTGGCGGCGCTCCAGGAACAGCTGGATCAGCTGGTCCCAGCGCTGAAGGAGGCCCGTGCCGCGCTGCAGGTGTACTTCCCGGATCAGGACCCCGCCAGCATCACCCACGAGGAGCTGGAGGCCGCAGCAGAGGCCTTCGACAAGGCCTTGACCGGGGTGGAGAACACCATCGACGCACTGGCTGAGGGTACTGCTCCTACGTCTCCTGAGGTGGAGGAGCTGGCCAAACGGATCATCGCCGAGTGGCAGTGCCCCGTCACCGACCCGGAGCTGTGCGAGCAGCTGGGCCAGGCTTACGCCCAAGGTGTCGTCGACGGCATGGCCAAGGGGGTCCAGCATGGCGCGACGCTGGTGCGGGAGAAGCTCCACGCCACGGACAAGCGCACCGGGAAGACCCCGCTGGAGTCGGCACGGGCGTTCTCGCGGCTGGCGCTGAGGATCGCGAAACCGGCCATCTCGATTCGTGATCTGTTCGCCGACAAGGCCTCCGATGACACCGATCCGCTCGATCAGCTGCAGCAGCTGCCCACCACCGTCGGTGAGAAGGTGGGAGGCCTCGTCGATGGGGTCGGGAAGCTGCGGGCCGGGGCCGACGAGTTGGCGACGAAGGCCGCTCCGCTGAAGGAGAACGGCCCGGCGCTGGGGGAGGGGGCCACGGCCCTGCTGGAGGGGACCCGCAGCCTGGGGGAGCAGGTCGGGGCGTTGCCGGAGGGAACGCAGAAACTGGCTGATGCCTCTGGTCAGCTCAGCGACGGGGCGAGTGCCGTCGCCGATGGGGCCGGGGCCTTGGCCGACGGGGCAGGGCAGCTGGCCGACGGGGCGGATGAGCTCTCGCAGGGGGCTGGGAAGCTGACGAACGGGGCTGAGCAGCTGGCCAACGGGGCCGACCAGTTGGCGGCGGGGACTGAGCGATACGTGGGAGGGGTCGGGCAGGCAGCCGAGGGGATGACCACGCTCCGGCAGGGACTCATCCGGCTGAGTGACGGCGCCACCGCCGTGTCCTCCGGGCTCACCACGCTGCATGACGAGCTGGGGGCGGCCAAGGGCAAGCTGCCGCACTACTCGGCTGAGGAGATCGAGACCCTGTCCAAGACGGTTGCCTCCCCGGTGGAGCGCAGCACCGAGCTGCCGGGACCGGCGATGGCTCCCATCGCGGCGCTGCTCGCCGTCGCGACGCTGTGGCTGGGGGCGCTGCTGGCCTACGCCTTCGCAGCTCCGGTGCCCTCCGATGTGGTCACCGATTCCCGTTCCTCGGCATGGCTGTGGTTGCGCACCGTCGGGCTGCCGGGGCTGATCGGGGCCGGGCAGGGGGTCCTCATCGGGGCCATCGCCGGGGTGGCGCTCAATCTGTCGCTGCCCCGGACTGCGGTCGCGATGGGGCTGCTGGCCGTGGTCGGGGTGTCCTTCGTGCTCATCAACCACGCCTTGACGGCCTGGTTCGGCACCATCGGGCGGGGGCTCGCGGTGCTGTTGCTGGTCGCGACGGTGGGGCTGGGCCTGACCTCGACGGTGCCCGGCTGGGTGGCCCAGGTGGCCGCGTTCTCGCCGCTGCACAACGCCCTGCTGCTGGTGCGAACCTGGCTGGCCCACGGCTCCGGTCTGGTGCTTCTGGCCGGTGGTGCCCTGCTGTTCGGGGTGATCGCGCTCGGCTGCTCCTACGCAGGGATCGCGGCCCGTCGTCGCCTGACCGCAGAGCAGTTCCGTGCGCGAGTCGCTGAGGCGAGCTGACGAGCTTCAGCCATGGGACACAAGCAGGGCGCTGGGAGGCGTCACCTTGGGGTCAAGTACATTGACCACGTGGCCCAAGCCTTGTCTGCGGTCATGCTGATCTGTTGCCCGGGTCCTTCGAGTGTGACCGCCACCAACGGCCCCGCCGGTTCCAATTGGACCTCGAGTCCGTGTATGGGAGGCCAAGGAGTGCTTTAAAAGGCCATGTCGTGAATCCCGCTGAGCGAAATGGAGAGGTGCCTCATCTCCGTGACGAATTCTCCCTTGTGTGTTCGCAACTCTCCATTGAGTGTGGAGGACAGTAGCGCCTTCACGCCTCCCGGCCACGGTTCAAGTAGCGGCAGAAGGCAAGGTTTTGAAAGTGAGGTTGTTCCAACATCTCGAGAAAAAGCTGACGACAGGTCAGCCTCAGCTCTCCGCTTGGCCATGTCCCAAGCCGGGCCACTCGGATGCGTTTCCCGACTGCGGGCCAAAATTCTGGGCCGCATCGCTCAGGAATGTCATCCATCAAGTTGGGAGGAATAACTCCGATATCACCCGAGAGCTCCAGGGAAACTTCTACCCCGTGGCTCCGATGTGCGAGTACGTTGCCCCGCTCCGGGGGTCTCAGCCCGCTGGGTATGGCATCGCCTGCCGTAAGCTTTTCCGGGATGTTGCGAGGAACTGCGATGAGGCGCAGCCCGCTGGCTCTTTCCTCCCAGCGCTGTACCTGAATGCGCTCGCCAATATCAGGCCAGTATTCATCATTGCGGTAGATCGCTGTAGGGTGGATGCTCACCCTGTCTACCGTCCCAGTTTCGCCTGTAGCTTCCAGAGTGACTTCCAGGCCGTAGGGTCGGTGGGCGGTCACGGTTCCCCATTCAGGGGAACCTCGGTCCTGATGGTTCATGTTTCTCTTGGCCCCTTCCTTTCAGAGTTTGGGCCTGACTTGGGTCAGTTTTCGTGTTTTCGATGGTTGATGCTTGTTTGGCTAGGGGTTTTGGGGGTTATTCACGACAATACCTCCGCCGACAAAATGCCTAGTCAGACGAGTTTCGACGCTCCAAGATGGGCCACGTGAATAACGCCCTTTGTTGGTTGGGGTGTGCACTAATGTGGGGGTATCGTGTGTTCTCGAGTGAGTCAGAGAGGTGGCTCATGGCTGTTCTTGATTCCCTGGGTTTGTTGCCGTGTTCTTGCGTTTTCGTGTTGCTTGGGTGTAGGTGTTGTAAACCGCATTGGACTGCCTCCGGTATGGCTAAAGGGTGGTCAATATGTTGACCAGGTGGACCAAGCTTTGTCTGCGGTTATGCTGATCCGTTGCCCTGTCTTTTCAAGCGTCATCATCACTTTTGACCTCGCGTATTCTAGTTGGATCTCGAGCTCGCGCATTGGGGGCCTAAGCGCTCCTTCCATGACCATGTCATGAATCCCGATGAGCGAAATGGAGAGGTGCCTCATCTCCGTGACCAATTCGCCCTTGTGTGTTCGCATCTCTCCGTTGAGTGTGGAAGACAATACTGTCTTCACGCCTCCCGGCCACGGCTCAATGAGCAAGTATCGACAGTCAACTCCTTTCCATCGCAAGGACTCAATTCTTCCACGGTTCTCGAACTCGATCACGAAAGTTCTCCTTCGTCAGACTTCTTCGCGGTATCCTTGGCCTCGGCCCACGGATCAATCATCCGAATCGAGGTGCACTGAATCCTCAACTGAAGATCTCCCTGAAGGAGTGTCAGTCGCCAGTGCCCGCTGTTATCGGATACTTCCAAGCTGCCGTCGACCAATTTCAGCGTTCCCTGAAGCTGCATCTCGTCCACGCCTTCACAGGCCACCCGGAGCTTGGCAATGACTCCATCTCGATTGAATTGCATGGCCAGCCCCAACTGACAGAATTTCCCGCCCAGGTCAATCGCAAACACGTTGCAAAATTTCCAGCCAGAGGTTCCGTGCAACAACTGGGCGAAACTCCCTGCAGTTTCTGGTAGGGGGTCAGGCTGCAGGGTTGGCAGGTCAAGATGTGTCTCCAAGCTCTTCAGCGACCGCTGTAGATGCACTCCATACGTCCCCTTGCCAAACTCATCCAGCAGTTTTCGGCGCGCTTGGGGCACTGGTTCAAGGCGGGTTGCGAGATCAACAACCCCCTGTCGGAAGGACTCGTCATCACTCGTCTCTACCAACGCATACAGCGTTGGCAGTGCCTCTCGGATCAACCCCGCACACCGAAGTCCAATCCCATGGTTTCCTTCAATCTGTTCCACCGGCGCTGGTTCACCGTGCGAAATCTCGACCAGAAGGTCCAGCGCCGCCACAGGGAACACCCCCGCAGCGAGCTTGGAGGTCAGGCACTGGGTCACTGCCTCGGCGGCCTCGTACAGCTCCCGTGCGGGACACACGGCATTCTCGATCCGCTGGGCAGCGGCGTGGGCTGCGGCTTCGTCCCGGGTCTGCAGCAGCTGTTCGAGATCGGCTGACAGGTCGCTGGGGCTTGCTGTTCTCAGCTGGTGCAGCGCCAGCTCTTCTGGCGGGTCAGGCTGCTGGTGAGTCGTTGCCATGTCTGCGGGGAGGGCGTTGAGGGGGTCAGATGCTGAGCCAGCAGTAGAGGGAGCGTCCTTGGCGCTGGGCCTCGACAGCCAGCCTGATCAGGGCTGGGGCATCCTCCACCACCTCATCCAGGTCTCCGAGCTCTGACAGGGCCCAGGCAGCCTCCTGGGCCTCAGGGTCGGAGTCGAGCATGGCCAGGGAGTCCCTGGCTGCTTGGGACAACCGGTGGACCACGATCTCGCCCTGGCCCTTCATGGCGAGGGTCTTCCCGAGCTCTGCCTCAGGGACGGTTCCGGTCGGGTCCGCTTCCATCGTGGCGATCCAGGTGAGCTGAGAGCTTTCCTCGAACTCGGTCAGGGCGCTGGGGTAGGGGTCCACGGAGCCATCCTGTGAGCCGACATCAGGGCCACCCAGCCAGTCGATCACCTCGGCAGCAGCGGAATCGTCGGGGGCAGTGAAGTACACCATCAGAATGCTCATGGCAGGTTCCAATCCATCGCAGGCGAGTGACAACACCCTACCATGAGAAATGCTAGGAGAAGACTGAACAGAGGGATTATTCACAGCGACACTCCTTCGGGTAGCCTGCTTGGTCAGGCGAGTTCAAGGGCTTCGAGGTAGCTCACGTGAATAACGCCCCTTGAATGGGTCTTCGGAAGTGCGCTTTAGGTTTCGTTGATGGTTTGGCGCAGTTCGCTCCAGGTTTCAGGGGTGAGGCATTTCTTGGGCCATACTGCGAAGAGGTGTTTCTGTCCGCGGTCGGTGTCTCCTTGCCAGATGTTGATCCAGCTTAGGATCTCTTTTTGGTCTTTTTCTCGTTCTGGTCCCCATGAGTTGACCAGGGCGGTGGCTCGCTGGAGTGCGGCATTTCCGTCGAGGGCTATGGCGTAGTCCTGGCCTGTAGGGAGTTGCTGGCGGGTGAGGTCCACTCCGCCACGAAAGCTTGTGTCGTCGAAGGTTGCTGTGCTGAAGTCGTTTCCGTGGACTTCGTTCACGGGGTCGAGGAAGGGGCGGTCTTTGAGATCGTGGGCGGTGGGGGCTCCCCAGAATTGGCATCGCCGGAGCAGGGCGCCGGAGAAGTCGCAGTTGATGAGGGTGAGGGGGTTGACGCGGAACTCTGTGAGTCGTGCGTTTCGGAAGGTGCAGTTGATGAATTTGGCCTCGCCGATGATGTATTTCAGGCGGGTGTTGTCGAAGGAGCAGTTCCTGAATTCTGCGGTCCATCCGGCGCCTCCCAGGGTTACCTGTTTCGCGGAGGTTCCTTCAAAGTTGCAGTTCTCGAGGATTGCGCTTGACCCGATGCGTCCCAGCTTTTGCTTGGACCAGTCTTCCCCGGTCACGGTCTCGCCTGCCTTGAAGGAGAGTTCGAGTCCGTAGTTGTCGATGGATTCGGTGAGGCGACTCATCGTGTGGTCTCGCTTTCTGTGGGTTCGTTGCCGCGTGTTTGGGTTGCTTCGTGTTCCCCTGTTGGGAACGTCACGGGTGGGGTCGGGCCTTGTGTATGTCCACCTGCTTGGGTGTTGTCAGCTCAATTTTCTCTCCTGTGGGCAGGTAGGTGAAGTCAGGGCCGGGGCCTGAATTGTACTGAAACACGTCGTCGCCGTATTTCTTGAGCAGCTGTTCAAAAGTTTGGTTTTGGACGGCGTGTGCGGTGAAGATGGTGTTGAGGCTGAGGTTCGCGCTGGCGGCGTTTTGTTGCGCATGTGACAATGTCCCGAGCAGCTCTCTCCTTCCTCGCGAGGCGACGTGCCGTGCAGCTTCTCTCACCGTGGCGATTGGGTTGTCGCAGGGGTCGTTGTTGTGGACGACTCCTGAAGGTTGCGGAGGGTTTGGTTGTGGTGATCCAAGGGGGTTGTTCATGCGGGCGTCTCTTCCAGTAGAAGGCTCGGTTGGGAGGGTTTTCAGGGATGTGAAAGTAAGCGCGTGTATTTTGCTTTCTGCGCATGCCTCCTTTTACTGCTTGAAATCCATCGGTGGTTGTGAGGATTCAGAGCTTGTGTCGCCAAGGAGCTCCGTTGTTATCCACTTTCCTGCCATTTGCCAATCTTCGTCGAGGGTTTCTTCTGTTGCTGTGACAAGGTGGCGCAATGCGTTGTGGTAGCCCAAGTGGTGAAGCAAGCGGGCCTGCATCCACACTGTCCAGTAGTCGCTGGATGCTGTGCGTAGTAATTGGAAAACCTCGGGTACGATGATTTCCGCCCCGGCGTCAAAAGGTAGGCGAGCTAGCAGGGAGAGTGATAGTTCATGATACTCTTCTTGGCAGGACAGGTTTACCAGTGTCGGGGCCAACTGTTTGAGTTCTTCTGTGGGAAGCTCTCCAGCAAGGAAAAGGCCGTCCGAGACTGTGCTGGTGTCTGCGAGAAGGGATTGTGTTTGCTCCAGTAGTGCACTTGCTGGGATCGCGTTGATGGCGTCTTGGTATGAATGCAGCGTTGCCAGCAGGTCAGGGGTTCTCGTCATGTGTCACCTCCAGCTAAATTGTGGTCATTGCAAGGTCCATTGCACTGAATCCAGCTGGGTAGAACTCCAGTGCTCCGAACTTCCTGTGAAACACGTGCTCGAGTACAGCTCGGTCACAGCACAGTATTGGCCGGGTCAGGGAGGGGAGCATGATTGATGTCACACCTGGCGGGAGCTCTGTGGGCTCAGTGTCAAGCGTGAACAGCAGTGGCAGTTCTGCTCCCAGCAAGGCGTGAGGCTCCCTGTCCCGCGACAAGGTCAGCCAGTCTTCGCCTGCGCCATCGTCCCAGTCGATGGAGAGGCGGCCATCTCCGGCAAGGTGTTCAGCCAGTGAGAGTGAAGAATGCCTCCCCCAGTTTTTGCGATTGTTATATGCTGTGGTCAGCAACTTTCCCAAGTTGATCATGCTCGGCTCCTCAGCTTGGCGGATTTCCGGGGCAGCCATGGACCGTGCCGTTTTTGTTTCGATAAACGTTGATCCAGCTGGTGGGTTCCCCGTTACTGGTCCCGACGGTTCCTGGTGGAAGGTCTACTGGGAGGGCGGCGCTTGGCGTTTCAGTTCCGGCTACAGGAACTTTTGCTTTTGATCCATTCCAGAGGCCTGCAGCGTCTGCGTATGCGGAGGCATCCAATGTCGCCTTTTCGGCGTCTACGTAGCTTGCCCATTGGCTCTTGCCAGGTGTTCCATCTTTATGTCGCAGCATGGCTGGATCGCTTATGGTGTACTGACCGTTTGTGAGATTTCCGTGGCGATCCAATGAGATTGGTGGTGCTTCAAAATCATCGCATGGCCCGTCGTTGTGGACCAGTACTGGGATGCTCTCCACGTTGTCCTTGGTGAGGACGTGGTAGTTCTTCCAGCCGGTGATGGTGAGGTTGTGGACGGTCTGGGTGTGACCGGTTGCCTGGAGGGTGAGGACCTCCACGGTGCTGGTTGAGCCGTCGGCGGGTCTGAGATGGTCGCCTTCCCGGAGCTCGCCTGCGGGGAGCCAGCCCTTGTCCTCCACGTAGAAGGGGTGGGTGGCGGTGGTGGTGATCTCGCCCGCCGTGGTGGTGAGCTTGAGGGTCGGGACGTCCTCGTGGACGTGGAGCTGCTCGACGGTGCCCTCGACGTTGTTCCCGGAGATGGGGTCGTGGGAGACCACCCGGTCACCGACCTGCACCTCGGTGATGGGCTTGGTGCTGCCATCGGCCATCAGGACATGGGTGTCCGGGGTGAAGCAGCCGTAACGGGCCACCCCGGTGAGTTTCGACAGCGCCCCTCCGGCACCACCCATGACCCCACCCTCGAGGCCCCCGGTGCCCGCTGCAGCGGCAAATCCGGCGACGGTGTGCGGGCCGGGACCGGTGAGGTAGCTCAGCCCGCCGGAGACCGCGCCGTCGACGGCGGACTCCGCCGCCCCGGTGATGATGTTGCGGCCGAGGCAGGAAGCACCCTGGGCGGCACGCCCGATGGCTGCGGCTGCACCGCCCCCGGCGAGCCCGGACACGGCGCCGATCGCG
Organism: Propionibacteriaceae bacterium; assembly: GCA_030532575.1. Taxonomy (GTDB): domain Bacteria; phylum Actinomycetota; class Actinomycetes; order Propionibacteriales; family Propionibacteriaceae; genus Arachnia. Next base: position 59,448 of record JAUNKV010000014.1, read on the forward strand.
CCGTCGACGGCGACCTTGCCCCAGTCGACGCTGCCGGTGGTGAACTTCTGGGAGGCGATGGACGATCCGGCCCCCATGAGGGCGCCACCGATCATCGCGGCTCCGATCGGCCCCCCGACGCCGGTACACATCACGGCGACCCCCGCGACGATCACGGCCCCGGCAGCGATGTACTCCCAGTTGTCCTTGACCCAGGACCCGGCTGCGGCGACGCTGTTCGCCAGCCAGCCATTCGATGCCTGCTGGTAGACCCTGAGATCATCCTCCGAGACGGGTCGAAGCCCGAGTGGATCGGTGGCGCCGACGGGATTGTTCCCCGCCCACGAGTAGGGGTTCCCTGCCCAGCCGGAGGCGGTGACCGCCGGGAGCGGATCGGGGGACAGGAACGCACGGGTGGTGGGATCGTAGGCCCTCACCCCGGTCAGGGACAGGCCATCGAGATTGAGGGCCCCCCACGCACCGACACCGACCATGCCCCCCGTGACGTCACCGGAGGCCAGGCCATCACCGGATGCTGGCTGGGTGCTGTGAGGGATGTCGAGAGAGGGGATGAGCCAGGCATCCGCGCGGGCACCGTCGACGTCGGGGACCAGCCATGCCCCCTCGCCGCTGCCGTCCCGGGAAGCGAGGGTGGTGGCGGCGAGGGCGTCGACGACCACCTGGGAGCCGATCTGCGCCAGCGACGGTGTGCTTGCGGCGCTGTCCCAGAACACATCGGTGCCGTCGATCCGGGCGAGGTGCCCGGTGG
>JAUNKV010000015.1 GCA_030532575.1 Propionibacteriaceae bacterium
GCGCCGATGGTACTGCACACGGGAGTGTGTGGGAGACTAGGACGCTGCCGGACATATTCATGTGTCCCCCAACCACTTGTGGTTGGGGGACACATTATTTTTTACCCCCCCTTCTCTTTTTTGGGGGTGCTCACTTGGCTGGTTGAGTAGTTGGGTGGGGCTTGGCAGGAGCCGCTCATGCCGAGACCAGTGGGCAGCGCGCCCCCTTCAGGCCGGGAGGTTGTGGGCCAGGAGACGGGTTCGGCGTTTTGAGTGACTGACCACGGCGCGGTGGCAGTTGCTGAGGGTGGCGATGGTCATTGCGAGTTCATCGGGAAGGCCCAGCAGCCGGGCGATGGCAACTCGGATCGCCAAGCCATGGCTGACGATCATGACCTTCTGGTTCTTGTTCTCCTTGATGATCTGCTGCAGGGCTTCGACCATCCGATCCGCGAGCTCTGCGGCGGTCTCCCCGGTGGGGGAGCGTCGGAAGTCCGCCCCGCTTCGTCGCAGCTCGATCAGCTCCGGGAACTCCCGGGCCACGTCATCGACGGTACGGCCCTGCCACGATCCGCAGTTGATCTCCCGAAGCCGCTGTTCAGTGAGTACCTCCTGCCTGGAGACGACGGCGATCTCAGCCGCGGTCTGGCGGGCGCGCAACAGGTCGGAACAGTAGAGAACATCGGCCCCGAGCGCAGCCAACCTCGGTGCCGCGTCGCGGGCCTGCAGCAGCCCGAACTCACTCAGCGGCTCGTCGAGGTGCCCCTGGAACATGCCCTGGACATTGAGAGCCGTCTTCGCGTGCCGGATGAGGATCAGTTCAGTGGCCATACCTCATGGTAATCAGGCGACAGGGGAGCGCGGAAGGTCGATCTCGACCACACAGCCAGGCCCTTCGTTGCGCATCGTGACCCGGCCACCGTGAGCGGCGACGATGGTGCGTACGATGGGTAGACCCAGACCGTTGCCGGAGCTGCTGCCGGGGGTGCGGGCCTGATCGCCACGCCATCCGGCTGAGAACACCTGGGCCAGTTCCTCATCGTTCAGACCCCCGCAGCCATCCAGCACCCGGACTCGCACAGAGTCCGCGGCGACCACCTCGACCACCACATCGCTACCGGGACGGGTGTATGCGATGGCATTGCCGACGACGTTCTGCAGTGCACGGGCCAGCAGGCCGGGATCCCCGACCACATCACTGGCGGTCCCCGTCACCGAGCCGGACAGTCTCACCTGGCGCTGCAGTGCCAGTGGGGTCAGCTGCCCCACCAGATCGGAGGCCAGATCCCCGATCACGACGCTCTCTGTGCTCATTTCCATCGAGCCGCTCTGCAGCCCCGCCAGGGCCAGCACATCATCGACCATCGCGGCAGTCCGCTCCGACTCCGCGACGATGCTGCGGTGATAGGACGTAGGGTCGGGAGCGATCCCATCCTCAAGGGCCTCCGCCATCGCCCTGATCCCAGCCAGAGGAGTGCGCAGGTCATGGGACAACCATGCAATCAACTCGCGCCGTCCCTGCTCCACCTCACGCTGACGGCGCTCCCGTTCCAGCTCGGCGGCAGCAGCCATGATGACCCGTTGGCTGCGCAGCGACACCAGCACACCGGCCAGCAGTGCCGCAGGCACCGTCGCGGCCAACAGCAGCAACGGCACCCGTACGGAATCGATCAACATCAACCGGACACCGACGAGCAGCCCCACCCCGATGGTCACCACCACCGCGATGGGGCTGAGCAACGCCGCCCAGCGCACTGAGCGACGCGCCACCTGGGAGGTTAGAGCCGCGCAGAGCAGCCCCACCACCAGGGTCACCGAGGCGACGATCAACACCAGCCCCGTCATGCGGGCTCCCATCGGTAACCACGCCCCCAGACCGTCACCAGGCGAGTTGGGTGCTGTGGATCGGCCTCCACCTTGCTGCGCAGCCTGCGTACGTGCACCGTGACCGTCGAGGCATCGCCGACATCCCAACCCCACACCGCCCGCATCAGTTCCTCACGGGAGAACACCTGATCGGGGTGACCCACCAGATGGGCCAGCAGATCGAACTCACGAAACGTCAGGTTCAGCGGCTCCCCGGCGAGGCTGGCCTTCTGGGCGGTCAGGTCCAGGGTGAGCGTCCCGTCGGTGACGACTTCCCGCTCCGCAGCGGCAGGGTGTTGTCGACGCAGGACCGCTGCCACCCGCAGCACCAACTCCCGGGGGCTGAACGGCTTCGACAGGTAGTCATCAGCCCCGAGCTCCAGACCCAGCACCCGGTCCGCCTCGGAGCTCTTCGCGGTGAGCATGATGACCGGGGCCTGCACCCCTGCCGAGCGCAGCCGACGAAACACCTCGTGACCATCGATACCGGGCAGCATCAGGTCGAGGACCACGAGGTCGCAGCGCTCGGCCAGACCCAGCGCAGTGACCCCGTCGCCGGCCTCGAGCACGGAGTGACCCGCGGCGCGCAGGTAGTCGCTGACCACCCCGCGCACCGTCGGGTCATCATCCACCAGAAGAACGGTCGCCACCGCTTCAGCATAAGGGTCATCCGAAGGTGAAGGCATTGGCGCGCACGCCCTTGTCGAAGGTCAGGGTGACCGTGGTGCCGCCGGTGGCCTCCGGCAGTTGGACCAGTCGATACATTCTCGCGCCGTCGATGGTGACGTACTCCCCGACGACATCGGCCCCGCCAGGAGTGGTACCGCCCTCCACCTCGACGCGGACCCTCGCCCCGGCCGGACCATCCATCACCAGGTACATCTCCCGGCCCGAGAAGCGGTACCGCAGCTGGGCGCCATCGTTGAGCGCGGTGATCGACTCGGCGTCGGTGTTCCAGGAGCCACCGAGCGTCCAACGGTTGGTGCCACCGGGATCAGCAGACTCACCGTAGTCGTGCTCGCCACCGCGCAGACCGGATTCGTTGCCAGCGGCACGCGCCGTGCCGAGGTAGGTCTCGGGCGACTGCCCGGGTGTGTGCTGCAGGGTCTCATCCGAGACCGTCGCCTTGTCCCCGCTCTCCCCGAGCAGCTCACGGATCTGGGCCTCGGCCTCGTCGTAGTCGCCCTCACCGAAGTGAACCCAACGGATTTTGCCCTCGGCGTCGATGAGGTACTTCGCGGGCCAGTACCGGTTGCTGTAGGCCCGCCAGGTGGCGAAGTCGTTGTCCAGGGCCACCGGATACTCGATCCCGGCATCAGCCACAGCCTTCGCCACATTCTCCGGCACCTTCTCGAACGCGAACTCCGGAGCATGAACCCCGATGATCTCGAACCCAGCATCGCGATACCGCTCATACCAGGCATTCAGATATGGCTGCGTCCGCACACAGTTGATGCACGAATAGGTCCAGAAATCCACCAACACCACCTTGCCCCGCAACCCGGCGAGCGTCACCGGCTCACTGTTCACCCACGAGGTGATGCCCTGCAACTCAGGAGCAGGGGAGGGGTTGGGAATCTCCCCTTCCCCAGCGCGACGGGGGATCGCCTCCTCGGAGGAGGGGATCAGTCCCTCCTCGAAAGCGGTGAGGGCCGGGAACTTGTCCACCGCCCAGGCCTGGAACTGCTTGTCCCAACCCGTGGCCACGAACACACCGACGATGATGAACAACACCGCGACGATCCGCTGGAACCAGCCACGTGGATCAGCGGCCCAGCCGAGCCGGTTGATGAGGCTGCGCCCCGCCAACGAGATCACCAGCAGCGCACCGGCCATGCCGATGCAGTAGATCCCAAGGTAGAACATGCCCGTGGTGGGGCTGGCGGGCAGCACCGTCGCGATCACCCAGGCATAGGTGGGCGAGCAACTGCTGAACACCGGGCCGAGGGCGGCGCCGGTGAGCACCGCTCCCAGGGTTTCGCTGCGCTGGGTGCGGGCCTTGTCCAACAGGTGGTGGGCGTTGTCCAACTTCACGGCGGCCGCGATGCGGGCCCACACGCCAGGGAACAGCATCGCCAGGCCGAGCAGCACCACCAGGGAGCCGGAGCCGATGGCCCACACCTTGGGGTCGATGTTCAGGAATGCGGTGCTGGCCTTCAGCAGCAGCGTGAACAGCAGCAGGGAGGCGACGAGGCTACCGGCGATCAGGTAGGGGCGGCGCCTGGAGCCGTGCCCCAGGCTGCCCCCCACGATGACCGGCAGGAAGGGCAGGACACACGGCGCGAGCACCGTGAGGACACCTGCCAGGAAGGAGAGAAGTGCGGTCACCAACATGGCTCAGCCCTGCAGCTCCTTCACCAGGGCATCCGTTGAGGTGCTGGTCCACTTGCGGAGCTGCTGACCTTGGTCGTCGATGCTGACGAAGGTGTGCTGCATCGTCACACCGTAGCGCTGCCGAAGCTCGGTGTGCTCGTCGTAGTCCACGCTGACGATGGTGGTCTTCTCCGGCAGACGGCTGGCATCAGCGGTCAGGTCCTCGGTGATCGCGCGGCAGGCGGGGCACCACTTCGCGTTGAAGAACAGCACGACGGTGGTGTCGGCGTACCTGTCCTTCGCGGCTTCGTAGTCGGCGTAGGTGACGAAGGGGGAGGCGGCCGTCATGGCTTCACCGGTCATCGCCTCGGAAGGGCTCATGGTCATGCCCTCCCCAGGAGTCATGGCCTCGGAGGGGGTCATCATCGCGGACGGGCTCATGGCATCGCTGGGGGTCATGGCAGGGCTCATGGCCTGATCTGCCTTCCCACCGGCACAGCCGGCGAGGGTCAGCAGGGCGGCCACGGCAACTGGGGCAAGGTATTTCTTCATGGGTGCAAGTCTGTTCCTGCAATGATGACGTGTTCCAGAGCAGAATCCTTACGAATCCATGACATCCAACCGGCACATCCGGGTACCACCGGGCAGCCGGTGCCGGTTGCGCGCCACGATGTCATAGCCCCGCTGCGCCAGGGGGCGCAGACCGGGGCAGCGCAGCAGCCGCCCCAGCAGAGGCCAGGGAAACCGGGAGGTCAGCAGGATCGCGGCGATGGCGTCGCTGCCGACGTGGACCGCGCCCTGATCCACCACGTGCAGTCTCTCCAAGCAGGGCTCGAGCTCCAGGCCCAGGCGTGCCAGGTCCGCGCGCTGCACCATCACCGGCTGCAGTCGGGTCCGCATCGCGCGGCCGGCCGCGACCTGGATGCTCAGCGAGCAGAAACCGCAGTCGGCGTCGTAGAGGATCACCCCGGTGCCACGTGAGTCCATGTCCCCAAGGATGCCAGCTGCACAATTTCCTCTGGTCGTGGTGGTTTGGAAGAATTGCCCACATGGTTGAACAGGGGAGCTCTTCGGGGCGTGGCAGAGGTCACGGGCGCGGCAGACCCGAAAGGGGAAAACAGGGCTCGAAGCCTCGCGGTGAACGGAGCTTCTCGAAGTCCGGGCCACGCAAACCCAGGGGGGAAGGGCGCGACGACCAACGACGTGACGGTCGAGGAGAGCAGGACCGCGGCCAGTGGCGACGTGAAGACCGCTGGGAGGGTAGCAACCAGCGCAGGCGTGATGACCGTAGGGTGGGCGCTACCCAGGGGCGCCGCCCACCGCGTGAGGAACGACCTCGACGCTTCGAGGAACGCGGCCGCGAGGACAGGGAGCGACGGGTTCCGAGCCCCGGAACGGCCCCTGCTGCCGACGAGCCTGCGACCCCGAAGGATGTTGACGAGTCGCTGCTGCCCGTCGGGGTCCGGGCCGAGCTGAAGGGGCTTCCGAAGGACCTGGCGGAGATCGTTGCGGCCCATCTGCTGGCCGCGGGCACTCTGCTGGACGAGGATCCGGACCTGGCCTACCGGCACGCCGCCGCGGCGAAACGTCGCGCCGGTCGACTCGCCGTGGTGCGGGAGGCCACTGCTGAGGCCGCCTACGCCTCGGGGCGCTACGAGATCGCACTGCGTGAGTTCCGCGCCATCCGCAGGATGAGCGGCGGGGATGAACTGTTGCCGGTCCTGGCGGACTGCGAGCGGGCACTCGGCAGGCATCGCGACGCCCTGGACCTGCTCGCCACCCTCGATCCCCGCACCAAGAACCTGGGGCTGCGCATCGAGTGCCTGCTGGTGGAGGCCGGAATCCGCGATGACCTCGGGCAACGCGGGGAGGCCCTGCGGCTGCTGAAGTCCGCCATCTCCCACCGCATCGGCCCCAGGCAGGGACAGGCCCGCCTCCGCTATGCCTATGCCGACCTGTTGGAGGCCGACGGGCAGCAGGCTGCGGCCCGGCAGTGGTTCGAGACGGCCGCCCGACTCGACCCCGAGGGGCTGCTCGACATCTCCGACCGGATCGCTGCTCTCGACGGGGTGACCCTGCCCGAGGACTTCGCCTGGGAACCGGAGGTCGAACTCGACCCTGAACCCGAGCCCGACCCGGAGGACGTCATCGAGACCGAGGTGATCGAGCTGGTCAGCCCCGAGGAGGAGATCGCCGAGCTGCTGGCCGAGATCGACGGGGAGACCGAGTGAACGCGCTGCTCAACGCCTACGACGCCGCGCTGTTCGACCTGGACGGGGTCATCTACCTGGGCCCCCACGCCATTGATGGTGTGGCTCAGGCTCTCAGCGCGATCCGGGACCGAGGGGTCAGGCTCGGTTACGTCACCAACAACGCCGCCCGCACCCCGACCGCTGTGGCTGAGCACCTGCGGGAGCTGGGTATCGAGGCCAGCGTCGATGACGTGGTCAACTCCACCCAGGCCACCGTGCGGATGCTCAAGGAACGCCTGCCTGAAGGCGCCCCCATCCTGGCGGTGGGCACCGAGGCGCTGGTGACACAGCTCGCCGAGGGCGGTTTCACCCCGGTGACGGGCTTGGCCGAGGAGCCGGTTGCTGTCGTCCAGGGCTACCACCCGAACCTGCCGTGGGACCTGCTGGAGCTGGGCATCATCGCCATCCAGCGCGGTGCCCAGTGGTTCGCCACCAACCCCGACCAGACCCGACCCACCGAGCGGGGCATCCTGCCCGGCTGTGGGGCCCAGGTGGATCTGGTCGCCTCCTGCGTGGGATTTCGCCCCGAGATGGCGGGCAAACCCTTCCGCCCCCTGCTCGATGAGACGGTGCGACGGCTCGAGGCCCGCCATCCGATCTTCGTCGGCGACCGTATCGACACCGACATCATCGGGGCCGGGAACGTCGCCATGGACTCGCTGTTCGTGTTCACCGGAGCCCACGGCAAACGCGACCTGCTGGCCGCACCCCCGGTGGGGCGGCCCAGCCACATCGGCCATGACCTCTCCGCGTTGCTGGACCCACCCCGGGTCCTCCAGGCCACCCCTGACGGTTACCGCTGCGGTGATGCCGAGGTGATGGTGACCGGGGCACACACCCACATCAGCCCGGTGCCCGAGACCCGTGAGGGACAGCTCGATCTGTTGTGGGCCGGGCTGCACGCGGCCTGGCACCGTGATGCGGACATCGAGCCGCTGCTCGACCAGCTGGATCAGGTGCCATGACCACCCCGACCCCACGCTCTGCGGCACCGGGGCAGGTCCGGCGCATCGAGGAGGTCAGCGAGGCGATGCAGGGTCTCGGAGAGCTCGAGGAGTTGCCCGTGGCCGAGGCCCTGGTCCGGGTGGATGAAGCCCATCAGAGGCTGCTGTCCGCGCTCAACCCCGATGCGATGCAACCGAGCCTGCCCCGGTTGGGAACATCCCGGTGAGACTGGACCGGGCGCTGGTCACCCGAGACCTGGCCCGCTCCCGCACTCAGGCTGCGAGGCTCATCACAGCGGGCCGGGTGAGCGTCGATGGCCGGGAGGTCACGAAACCGGCCCTCGAGGTCGGTGACCAGGCCGTGATCCATGTGGTGGCCGAGCCCTGGGTCTCGCGGGCCGCCCACAAGCTGCTCGGAGCCCTTGATGACTCCGGTACCGCGGTCGGCTCCCGGGTGCTCGATGCCGGGGCCTCCACCGGCGGGTTCACCCAGGTGGTGCTCTCCCGCGGCGCCGAGGTGGTCCACGCCGTCGATGTCGGGCACGGCCAGCTGGCCGAGGAGCTGCGCGCCGACCCCCGGGTACGGGTCCATGAAGGACTCAACCTGCGGGAGTTGACCCTGGAACAGCTGGGCGGGAAACCGGTGGACATGGTGGTGGGGGATGTGTCCTTCATCTCCCTGCGCCTCATCCTGGCCCCGATGCTGGCCACCCTGCGGCCCGGGGGAACGGCGTTGCTGCTGGTCAAGCCCCAGTTTGAGGTGGGGCGAGAAAGGCTCGGGGCCGACGGTGTGGTCCGCGACCCCGAGCTTCGGGAACAGGCCGTGACAGATGTCCTCGCCGCGGCGGCACGGATCGGTTGGACCTGCACGTGGCGCGGCGAGAGTCGGCTGCCCGGAACCGGGGGGAACGTCGAGTTCTTCGTTAAGCTTGGGCGGCGTGGAGAGACGAACGCTGGCGGTCCTGCTGCACCCTGAACGGCCCGAGGCCCTGGATGCGGCGTGTGCGTTCATGCGGCAGATGCCCGGGTTCGCCTTCCTGACCTTCGATGACGACGTCGAGCGTCTGTCCCACCATGTGCCCGAGGTGGAGCTGCACGCCACGAACGGTCGCACGGCAGAGCTGGCGGTCGTCTTCGGTGGGGACGGCACCATCCTGCGGGCAGCCGAGTGGGCCCATCCGGCGGGGGTGCCGCTGCTCGGGGTGAACCTCGGCCATGTCGGTTTCCTGGCCGAGCTGGAGACCTCCGACCTGAGCGCACTGCCCCACGCGGTGATGGAACGCAACTACGACATCGAGCAGCGCCTGGTGCTGCAGGTGGAGGTTCGTGATGCCGACGGGACGTTGGTGTGGCAGTCCTTCGCGGTCAATGAGGCCTCGCTGGAGAAACTGGCCCGTGAGAAGATGCTGAACGTGCTGGCCCAGGTGGACCAGCTCCCGCTTTCGCGCTGGGGCTGCGACGGGGTGCTCGTGGCCACACCGACCGGTTCCACGGCCTACGCCTTCTCCGGCGGTGGCCCCGTCGTGTGGCCCCAGGTGCAGGCCTTGCTGTTGGTCCCGCTGTCCGCCCACGCCCTGTTCAACCGTCCGATGGTGCTCGCCCCGAGCTCCAGTGTTCAACTTCAACTGGCGGGGCAGGGACCCCAGGGGGTGATCTGGTGCGATGGTCGGCGCAGTCACGAGTTCGACCTCGGCCAGCGGCTCGAGGTGAGCGCCTGCCCGCAGCCGCTCCACATCGCACGTCTGTCCGAGCAGCACTTCACCACGCGGCTGGTGCGCAAGTTCAAACTCCCCGTCGACGGGTGGCGGCGGGGGCCGGGGGAGAACCATGCTGAATGAACTACGACTGACCTCGATCGGGGTCGTGGCGGACGCCTGCCTGCAGCTCGGGCCGGGACTCAACGCCCTCACCGGCGAGACCGGGGCGGGCAAGACCATGCTGGTGGCCGGGCTGGGGCTGCTGCTGGGTGCCAGGGCCGACGCCTCCTTGGTGCGCTCCGGCGAGGACCGCGCCGTGGTGCAGGGTCGTTGGGAGGTGGATTCCGCCACGGGGCAGTTGGTCGAGGAGCTGGGAGGCGCCCTCGACGACGATGTGGAGCTGGTCTCGGTGCGTCAGGTCACCGCTCAGGGGCGCTCCCGGGCCGTCATCGGCGGGGCCTCGGTCCCGGTGAGCGCGGCCGCCTCCCTGCTGGGTGAGCTGGCCACCATCCACGGCCAGTCCGAGCAGGTGAGGTTGTCCTCCCCGGAGCGGCAGCGTGAAATCCTCGACCACTACGCCCGCCCTGAAGCCCTCGAACGCTACCGGAGGAACCACGCGGAGCATCGCCGCATGGCGGAGGAGCTGACCCGGCTGGAGGCCGAGGCCCTGGAGCGGGTCCGGGAGCTGGACATGCTCCGCCATGGCCTGGACGAGATCGCCTCCGTCGATCCCCAGCCGGGGGAGGACGAGGCCCTGGCCACCGAGGCCACACGCCTGGCCGATGCCGACCAGCTCAAGGTGCTGGCCCTCCAGGTGCAGACCGCGCTCAGCGGCTCCGAGGAGGACTTCGAGCTGCCGAGCGCCGTCGCCCTGATCGGGAGCGCCCGCAAGACACTTCGCAGTCTGGCCGATCAGGATCACACCGCCAAGGAGCTCTCGGCGCGGCTGGATGACCTGGGCTATGTCATCGACGACCTCGCCCAGGACATCGCCAGCTACACCGCCGATCTGGTCTCTGACCCGGTCCGTCTGGCCGCCGTCGCGGATCGACGGGGCGAGCTCAGCCAGCTGACCCGCCGGTACGGCGACAGCATCGATGAGGTGCTGGCCTGGGCCGAACAGGCCCGGTCCCGACTGGAGGAGCTGGAGGGGGCCGACGAGCGGATCGACGAGCTGCGGACCCGGGTGGCGGAGCTGGACCGTGTCCTGGAAGAGGACGCGGCGGCCATCACCGCGGATCGGGTGGCGGCCTCGAAGCGCCTGGCCGAGGCCGCCCATGCCGAGTTGCAGGCCCTGGCCCTCAAGCACGCCCGGCTGGAGTTCACCGTCACCCCCGCAGCTCGCGGCCCGCACGGGGCGGATCGGGTGGAGCTGATGTTCACCGCCAATCCCGGATCCACTCCCGGTCCGCTCGGGAAGGTGGCCTCCGGCGGTGAGCTGTCGCGGGTCCGGTTGGCCTTGGAGGTGGTGCTGGCGGGAGGGACGCCGGGGCACACCTTCGTCTTCGACGAGGTGGACGCCGGGGTCGGTGGGGCCGTGGGCCTGGAGATCGGGCGTCGGCTCAAGCAGCTGGCCCGTACCTCCCAGGTGATCGTGGTGACCCACCTGGCCCAGGTGGCGGCCTTCGCGGATCAACACTTCGTCATCGCGAAGTCCAGCCAGGGGCAGGTCACCACCTCGGACGTCACCCCGCTGCAGGAGGGGGAGCGGGCTGCTGAGCTGGCACGCATGATGAGCGGGACGGTGGACTCGAAGGCCGCCATCAAACATGCCACGGAGCTGCTGGAACTCGCTGCAGCGGCTAGCCTCGAGGCATGACACGTGCACTGATCGTCGTTGACATCCAGCAGGACTTCTGTGAGGGCGGGGCCCTGGCCGTTGCCGGAGGGACAGCGGTGGCGGCCGCTGTCGATGAGCTCCTGGCCGGGGACCACGGCTACGAGTTGGTGGTGGCCACCCGTGACCACCACATCGACCCGGGGGATCACTTCAGCCAGGAGCCGGACTACGTGGACTCGTGGCCGGTGCACTGCGTGGCGGGAACCCCCGGCGCCGAGCAGCACCCCGAGTTGACCTTCACCAACTGGGACGGGCTGTTCCTCAAGGGGCACCACAGCGCTGCCTACTCCGGTTTCGAGGGCGTCGAGGCCACCTCGGGGGTGCCCCTGGCGGAGTTCCTGTGTGACCGGGGGATCACGGCGGTGGACGTGTGCGGGATCGCCACCGACTACTGCGTCAACGCGACGGCGCGCGATGCGGTGAAGGAGGGCTTCGACGCGACGGTGCTGGTGGGGCTGACCGCGGCCGTGCACCCCGATGGACTGCCCGAGCTGCAGCGGGAATGGAGCCGGAACCGGATCGAGCACAGAAACTGAGGCCTGTCGGCCGAAAGGTTGATTGTGGATTTCCATCTGCGCTAGCTTGACCTCCAAGGGGGGTATCGCTGGGGGGAGCGATCTCGAAGATTTCAAGCACTGGCGTGCCCTCAACGTTCCAACGACTCCGCAGAAAGGGAGTTCTCATGAAGTTGAAGCGCACGTGCGCAGTCATCGCTGCGGCCTCGCTCCTGTTCGGCCTCGGGGCCGCCCAGGCGCAGGCATCACCGAACGGGACCAACTCGCCGGGCTACTTGGTCGGCAACCAGGTCGACGGCTGGGCGCCGGTGGTGCTCGATGACACTTGTGGCCCCGGTGCCAAGCACGCCGTCGTCAGCCTGAGCCCGGCCACCTCGGTCAAGCCCATCACCGGCGATGAGGGAAGCATCCAGGGCGATGCCCTGCGCTTCCAGAAGTCGCTCGGCCAGGACGGCAGCTGGTCCGTGTTGGTCAGCGCCACGGGAGTTGTCAAGGTCGATGTCTCCTGCGTGTTGGCCTACAACTACAGCACGAAGACCGAGTCGTACGACTTCGAGGTCGACACGACCAAGCCGACCACTGAGGGAACGTTCGTCACCGCCTCGGCGGTCGGCGGCCAGTTCGCCCCCGGGGCTGAGGTCATGGTTGAGGCCAGCGGCTTCGGTGAGAACGTGTCCCTGACCGTCACCATGTACTCCACCCCCGTGGTGCTCGGCTCCTTCGAAGCCGATGCCACGGGGAAGGCCTCGGCGACGGTCCGCATCCCCGAGAATGCCACCGAGGGGCTGCATCACCTCGTGGTGAGCAGCCAGTACACCACGGCCGCCTACGCCATCAAGGTGGTCAAGCCCGCCACCGCCCCCGGGCAGGGTGGCGAGCAGGCCAAGCCGATGAAGCCCGGAGCCCAGCCCATGAAGCCCGCCAAGCCGCAGCTGGCGCGCATGAAGGGCAAGCGTCCCGGTCTGCCGAGCACCGGTGCCTGATCCGACGAGCAGCCGCCCCGCACCCACCGGTGCGGGGCGGCCCCGTGTCCTTCGCCGGGTGCTGATCGCCACGGCGTGCACGCTCCTTGCCGTGCTGCTCGCCCTCGTCGGCTCGGTCACGGCCCTGGAAGCCAGGGCGTCCCGCATCGAGGTCACCCTCCACCGCTCCAAGAATGGGGAGAAGACCCTGCTGGTGGTGGGGATCGACGACCGCAGCCAGGCCCCGGAGAAGAGCACAGACTTCGGGGAGCCCGGCTCCGACCCGGGGGCCCGCGCCGATGTGATCCTGGCGATTCGGACCGGACCTGCGGGATCCAGGGCGGTCTCGATCACACGTGACCTGCTCCTGGAGTACGAGCCCCAGCGGTACGACCGGGCCGCCACCACCTGGCTTCGAGGACCCCAGCCCTTCATGGACGGCATCTGCCGCACCCTGGGGATGCCGGTGGACCACGTGGCGGTGGTCAATCTCAGGGGATTCGCCAGCCTGGTGGATCGGATCGGAGGTGTGGAGGTGGAGCTCGCGGAACCACTCCGCGACCCCTGGGCGCACATCGACCTGCCCGCGGGCAGGCAACGCCTGGACGGACGGGAGGCGCTCGGCTACGTGCGCAGCCGCCAGGGTGAGGTCCTCAGTCAGGGCCAGTGGATTCCCGACCCCGAAGGAGCCGCGGGACGCCAGCGCCGCACGGGAGAGGTGCTGCGTGCCCTTGCCGCCCAGGTGCCACGCAACCCCGTCGCCCTGTACGGCCTGGCCTGGGACGTGCTCCCCGAGATCAGCCTCGACCGGGAAACCGGGCTGGGTGATCTGGCGGCCTTCCGCAAGCTGACCCCGAACGTGACGGTGCTGCCCGTGGCCGGTGGGACGGAGCCGGAGGACTGGGTGGCCTGGGACATCCCGGAGACCCATCAGGCGTTGGGGAACCTCGACATGGCTCCCGGCTGCGACCCGAGTTTCAAAGCTGAGCGCTGACGGTGCATCCTTGGGGTGTGTCGCAGGGAAGGAGCTGAGCGATGGAGTGGGACCGCCCCATGTCCTGGGAGGTGACCAGTCGCGTCGAGCTCGGAGCTGGGCGGGTGTCCAGCTTCATCGAGGAGACGGTGGTCACCCCGTCGGGGCAGACCATGACCCGGCAGTTCCTCACCCACCCGGGGGCCGTGGCCGTGGTGTGTTGGGACGAGGAGCGTGACGCCATCGCGGTGATCCGCCAGTACCGCCACCCGGTGGCGATGGAGCTGGTGGAGATCCCGGCCGGGCTGCTCGACCTGGCCGGTGAGTCCTACGTCGTCGCCGCACAGCGGGAGCTGGCCGAGGAGGCGGAGCTGGCCGCGAAACGCTGGAACGTCCTGGTGGACATCTGTTCCACCCCGGGGGGATGCGAGGAGTCGCTTCGGGTCTTCCTGGCCAGGGACCCCTACCGGACGGCGCGCCCCGAGGGTTTCGTCCTGGAGGGGGAGGAGGCCCACATGAGTGCCGCCTGGGTGGATCGGGCCGAGCTGGTCGACGCGGTGCTGGCGGGACAGACCCAGTGCCCCTCTCTCGTGGCGGGGCTGATGGCCCTGGAGACGGCGCGCCTGTCCGGCCGGATCGAGGCGCTGCGGCCCGCCGATGCCCCCTGGCCGATCCAGGACCGACGCGGGTGAAGGCGGCCGAGGACGTGGTCAGGCAGTACCTGGCCCACGTCAGCGTCGAACGGGGACTCAGGGCCAACACCGTCGCCGCCTACCAGCGGGACCTGGAGCGGTACGTCGCCTTCCTGGGTGAACGTGGGATCGACGACCTGGCCGAGGTCAGCGCCGTGGAGGTCAGCGAGTACGTCCGGGAGCTGGCCGAGAAGCTGAAATCCTCCTCGGTGGCCAGGCTGCTGAGCAGCGTGCGCAACCTGCATGCCTTCGCCCACGAGGAGGGGGTCACGGCGACGAACCCGGCTGCCGAGACCGCGCTGCCGAAGCTGGGGCAGCGCCTGCCCAAGGCCCTCACCGTCGCGCAGGTGGGGGCGCTGCTGGAGACGCCGGATCGTGAGGACCCCATCGGGCTGCGTGATGCGGTGCTGCTGGAGCTGCTCTACGGCACCGGAGCCCGGGTCTCGGAAATCACCGCCCTGGACGTGGACGAGGTGCAGAAGGTCCTGGCTGAACCCGAGACCGGCCTCAGACTGCTGGGCAAGGGAGGCAAGGAGCGGGTCGTGCCGCTGGGCAGCTACGCGCTGGAGGCCATCGAGGCCTACCTGGTGCGGGCCCGGCCCGGGCTCGCAGTCAAGGGCGGCGGTGGCGGGGCGTTGCTGCTGAATCGGCAGGGGCGACGGCTGTCCCGAAACTCGGCCCACGCCATCGTCGCTCAATGCGCCCAGCGGGCAGGTATCGCGGTCGAGGTCTCCCCGCACTCGTTGCGCCATTCCTACGCCACACACCTGCTGGAGGGCGGGGCGGATGTGCGGGTGGTGCAGGAACTGCTCGGTCACTCCTCGGTGGCCACCACCCAGATCTACACGCTGGTGACCATCGACAAACTCCGGGAGGTCCATGCCGAGGCCCATCCCCGGGCACGGAGTTCGTGAGAGGGGGGACGCCCTCAAGGAGTGGCGAGACAGCCGTGCTCGACCTGCCTCCCCGGGAGCCGATCGTCTAGGATGGCCTTGTCGACAATTCCCAGGAGGCGTAGTGGCCGACGAGCTGTTCAAGGTGCCGGATGCACCGACCGAGTCCACCCTTGTGGCGGACGCGGTCGGGCCGACCGGAAGACCGCTTCCCGAACTGAAGGTACCCACCCCGCCGGACCCGGGGCGCGAAATGGACGCCACCGTGATCGCGATGTGCAACCAGAAGGGAGGGGTGGGAAAGACCACCACCACCATCAACCTGGGTGCGGCGCTGGTCGAGGTGGGCTACCGGGTGCTGCTGGTGGACTTCGACCCTCAGGGCTCGCTCTCGGTGGGGCTCGGGGTGAACCCACACACCCTGGAGCGCAGCGTCTACAACCTGCTGCTCAGCAAGGAGTACACCGTCGACGAGGTGATCCAGCCCACCAGTGTCCCGGAGCTGGACATCCTGCCCTCCAACATCGACCTGTCCGCGGCCGAGGTGCAGCTGGTCAGCGAGGTGGCGCGCGAGCAGACCCTCACCCGGGTGCTCGCCCCGCTGCGGGACCGCTATGACTTCATCCTCGTGGACTGCGCCCCCAGCCTGGGCCTGCTCACCATCAACGCGCTCACCGCCAGCGACTACGTCATCATGCCCTTGGAGTGCGAGTTCTTCGCGCTGCGTGGCATCGCGCTGCTCACCGACACCATCTCCAAGGTGGCGGAACGACTCAACCCGAAGCTGAGGGTCATGGGCATCCTCGGCACCATGTACGACGGCCGTACCCTCCACTCCCGCGAGGTGCTGGAGCGCGTGGTGCAGGCCTTCGGCGACGATGTCTTCCACACCGTCATCCGCCGCACCGTGAAGTTCCCGGAGACCACCGTGGCCGGAGAACCGATCACCACCTACGCCTCGGCCTCGCCCGGCGCTGACGCCTACCGGATGTTGGCCAGGGAGGTGCTGCTGAAGTGTCGCTGAACAAACGCGCCTCCCTCCCCGGGGCCAGCGAACTGTTCAGGCTCACCAATCCGGAGGCCGCAGCCGCCCTTGAGCCGGAGCCGAAACCCAAGCCCCAGGCGTCCCCACCCGCGCCCGCCCCGGAGCGCTCCAGCGCGCTGCCCCGCCCCTCGGGACGGGTCAAGCACGACCAGAAGATCACCGTCTACTTCTCCTCCGACGAGTTGTTCGCCCTGGAGGACGCGGTGCTGCAGCTCAAACGGATCCACGGCATCAACCTGGACCGGGGCCGCCTGGTCCGCACCGCCGTGGCCCTGGCCCTGGCCGACCTCGAGGCCCACGGCATCGAATCCCGGGTGGTGACGGAGCTGACGCGCTCGTGAACCGACGGCGTCAGGAGGAGACGCCGGAGACCACCCCTGGGTTCGCGGTCCACCTCACCAACTTCGAGGGGCCGTTCGACCTGCTGCTGCAGCTGATCTCCAAACGGGAACTCGACGTCACCCAGGTGGCGCTCAGCCAGGTCACCGACGAGTTCATCGCGCACGTGCGGGCCCTCGGGGACTCGCTGGGGCTGGAACAGACCAGCTCGTTCCTCGTGGTCGCTGCAACCCTGCTGGACCTGAAGGCCGCCCGACTGTTGCCCGGCGGCGAGGTCAGCGACCCGGAGGACCTGGCCGCCCTGGAGGCCCGCGACCTGCTGTTCGCCCGGCTGCTGCAGTACCGGGCCTTCAAGCAGCTGGCCGGGTGGCTGGAGGAACGGATGCGTGACGCGGAACAGCGGCACTTGCGGCCCGGTGGGCTGGAGGAGCGGTTCCGGGACGTCCTGCCCGAGGTGGAGTTGCCGATCACGGCCGACGAACTGGCCGGGCTCGCGGCCCGCGCCCTCACCCCGAAACCCGCTCCCATCGTCCAGCTCACCCATCTGCACGGCTCCCGGGTCAGCGTGGTGGAGCAGACCGGGATCGTGGCGGAGAGGCTGAGCGCTGCCGGGCAGCTCAGCTTCCGTGCGCTCGTGGCTGACTGCGACCGCCTGACCACCGTCGTGCGGTTCCTGTCGATCCTGGAGCTGTTCCGGGCGGGTCGGGTGGGATTCGAGCAGGCCAGTCCGCTCGGTGAGTTGGGAATCCGTTGGCTGGGTGGCGACCCGAACCAGCCGATGAATGTGGACGAGTACGAGAGCGTGGAGGAGTCATGAGCACCATCCGAGCCATCGAGGCGATGCTCCTGATGGCCACCGAACCTGTGGCCGTGGCACAGCTGGCGGCGGCTTTGGAGGTGCCGGAGCCTGATGTGGTGGCGGACCTGGAGACGTTGGCCGCCTTCTACCGTGACACCGAGCGTGGCTTTGAGCTGGTCAAGGTGGCGGGGGGTTGGCGACTGGCCACCTGCCCTGATCTGGCCGAGGTGCTGGAGGCCGGGGTCGTCGCCGAGGCCCGCGTCCGGCTCAGCCAGGCGGCGCTGGAGACCCTCGCCGTGATCGCCTACCTGCAGCCCGTCACCCGAGGCCGGATCGCCGGGGTGCGCGGGGTCAACGTGGATGGCGTGGTGCGTACCCTGCTGACCCGCGGGTTGATCGTCGAGGCAGGGGAGGAGCCGGGCGGGGCTGTGCTGTTCGCCACCACACCGTTGTTCCTGCAGAAACTCGGGCTGGACTCGCTGGACGAGCTGCCCGACTTGGCGCCGCTGCTGCCGGACGCCGTAGCCTTGGAGGCTGAGCTGCGAGCCGCCACCGCGGTGGCGGCAGTGGAGTTGAAGGGGAGGGCACATGAGTGACGAGGAGGGCATCCGCCTCCAGAAGGTGCTGGCCCAGGCTGGCATCGCGTCCCGCCGCGCCAGTGAGATCCTGATCGATGAGGGACGGGTCGAGGTCAACGGGAAGGTGGTGACCGAGCAGGGCCGCAGGGTCAACCCGGAGCGGGACACGATCCGGGTGGACGGGGCGCGCATCCCGCCGCCGCGTCGACACCAGTACCTGGTGCTCAACAAACCGCGCGGGGTGGTCTCCACGATGGAGGACCCGGAAGGACGGCGCTGCCTCACGGACCTGCTGCCAGCCAGGACCTCACGGCTGTTCCACGTCGGCCGGTTGGACACCGACACCGAGGGGCTGATCCTGCTCACCAACGACGGCGAGTTCGCCAACCGGATGGCCCATCCCCGCTTCCAGGTGCCGAAGACCTACCTGGCGGAGGTGGTGGGGCTGGTGGAGCCCAGAACCCTGCGCCGACTGGAGAAGGGGCTCCGACTCGACGACGGGCCGGTGAGGCCGGACAAGGTGAAGCTCGTCTCACGCAGTGAGTCCCGCTCCCTGTTGTCGATCACCCTGCACGAGGGGCGCAACCGTATCGTGCGCCGCATGATGGACGCAGTCGGGCATCCCGTGGACCGGCTGGCCCGTACCGGGATCGGCCCGGTCAGGCTGGGGCAGCTCGCCATCGGGACGCTCAGGGAACTCACTCGGGAGGAGCTCGGGGCGCTGCTCGATCTGGTCGAGATGTGAGGACTGGGGTAGCATCCTTCAGGTGCGTTTGAGTGAATTCCTGACCCGTTCCCGCGCCGCGCTGGCCGTGGCTGCTGCCAGCGCAATCGCGCTTGCGGCCTGCTCCGCCCAGGAACCGACGGCAGACCCCAGTGCCACGGACACCGCGTCGGTGGCTGCCTCGCCCGAGGCCTCCGCGAGCGGGGAGACCAGCTCCGATGCGTTGCCGACCAGCACCATCGATCCCTCGCCGGATCTGAGCGCCATCACCGTCTCCGATGCGGACGTTCCCGAGGTGACGGTCCCTGCTCCCTGGGCCATCGCCACCACCCAGGCCAAGGTGCTGCGGGAGAGCTCCGGCGCCCAGGTGGTGGGGGAGAGCGCGAGCGTGAGCGTCAACTACGTCGGCGTCAACGGCCGCACCGGTGAGCCCTTCGACAGCAGCTACGAGAAGGGGGCTCCGGCCACGCTGTCGCTGGCGACGGTGGTTCCTGGCTTCAAGACCGGCCTGGCAGGACAGAAGGTGGGCTCCAGGGTGCTCATCGGCATGACCGGGGCGGATGGCTACACCAAGGGGAACCCGCAGGCTGGCATCGAGGCCGGGGACTCGCTGATCTTCGTGGTGGACATCCTCTCCGCCACCTTCGAGGAGGCCATGGGCGAGGAGGTCGCTCCGGCGGAGGGTCTGCCGAGCGTCACCGTGACCGACGGCAAGCCCGAGGTGACCGTCCCCGAGGGGCTGGCCACCGACACCCTTGCCATCCAGCCGCTGATCAAGGGACCGGGCGCTGCCGTGGCAGCTGATTCCATCGTCACCGTGAAGTACCGGGCCTGGGCCGCGAACTCCGGCACCCTGATCGCCGACGGCTGGAACGCCCAGACCGCGCCGCTGAACACCCTGATCCAAGGCTGGCAGAACGGGCTGGTCGATCAGACCGCGGGCTCCAGGGTCCTGCTGGTGGTACCCGCCGCGCAGGCCTACCCGAGCGGTATGCCGGACCGGGGCCTGGCCGCCGGTGAGGGTCTGGTCTACGTCATCGACATCCTCGACGTCCAGGCGGCTCCGCAGTAGCCACCAGCCGCTTTCCCGTCCAGGTGACGGGGGCGAAGAACTTCTCGGGCAGGGGCTCTGGCATCACCGCCAGAGCCCCTGCCGCCGTTTCGTGACGGCCGAGCCCCAGTGAGGCGCTGAGCTCGGCCAACAGATCAGCATCACTCCAGCCGAGGTCGTGCAGGTCGGCCCGGGTCACGGCACCGTCGCGCTTGGCCAGCCGCACCCCGTCGCGGTTGGTGACCAGCCCGATGTGGGCGTAGCTGGGCGGGGTGCCGCCCAGCAGGGTGGCCAGCCATGCCTGGCGGGGGGCGGAGCTCAACAGGTCACCACCGCGGGTGACCCGGGTCACCCCTTGGAACAGGTCATCCACCACCACGGCGAAGTTGTAGGCAGGCACCCCATCGCCGCGCACCAGCACGAAGTCGTCCACCACGGCTGTCACGGGGCCGTGGAATCGGTCGATGGCGGTGAAGCTCACGCCTTCGGCCCTGACCCGCAGTGCAGCCGGACGCTCCCGCCGTCGCTGTTCCCGCTCACGGGTGCTGAGCCGGGCGCAGGTGCCGGGATAGCGGCCGGGCCCCTCACCGTGCGGGGCGGAGACGGCCTGGGCGATCTCCTTGCGGCTGCAGAAGCACTCGTAGGTGTGCTCGGCGATCCCGGCCAGGGCCTCCCGGTAGGCGTCGTGGCGCATCGACTGGGTCAGCACCTCCTGATCCCAACCGAGCCCGAGGGCCTTGAGATCGCCCAGCTGACGGGCAGCGGCACCGTCGGCGGCCCGGACCCGGGCGGCATCCAGGTCCTCGACGCGAAGCTTCCACAGTCCTCCCTGGGCGCGGGTCAGCAGCCACCCGGCCAGCGCGGTGCGCAGGTTGCCCAGGTGCAGGTCGGAGGTGGGGGAGGGGGCGTAGCGGTCAACCACGGTCATGCCCCCATTGTTGCCTGAGCGTGACCCCGGTAGCCTCGTCGGCACGAGGAAGGAGTCCCATGTCGGCACGCAAGTCGGAACGGCTGGTCAATCTGCTCATCCTGCTGCTCGCAGCCAGGGGCTGGATCTCCTTGGAGCGGATCCGTGCCACCATCGAGGGGTATCGGGGACTGGACGAGGTCAACTTCGAGCGGACCTTCGAGCGCGACAAGGCCGAGCTCCGGGCTGCCGGTGTGCCACTGGAGGTCGACGACAGGGGCGAGGGGTACCGTATCGACCGGGCCAGCTACGAGCTGCCTCCGGTCAGCTTCACCCCCGAGGAGCTGGCTGCCCTGGGGGCGGCAGCCCGGGTGTGGCAGGACAGCATCGCAGCCCAGGAGACCAGTCATGCGCTCGCGACGTTGCGGGCCGCAGGTCTGGAACCCGACCCGTCGCGCCTGGCAACCCTGGCGCCACGTCTGGGAGCGGTCTCCCATCTGGCGGTGTGGCAGGAGGGGGTGACCACGCGGCGCGAGGTGCGCTTCGGCTACGACGGTTCCGCCCGCAGGGTCCAGCCGTGGACCCTGCTCAGCCGCGGGGGCCGCTGGTACGTCATCGGGCTGGATCCACAGAAGCAGGCTGAGCGCCGGTTCCGGCTGGACCGGGTGACGGGGACCCCGTGCCTGAGTGGTGCGGCAGAGGCCTTCGAACGCCCCGAGCGGATCGCCACCGACTTCGGGAAGGACAGCACCACCGCCAGGGTGGCGGTGCGTGAGGGCCGGGGGCGGGATCTGCTGCGGGGTGCCCCGCGTGCCGAGGATCAGAGCGGAGCGCCACCCGGGTTCGTGGTCCACGAGGTGAAGCTCGGGTACGGGCTGGCAGGCGAGATCTGTGCGCTGGCCGCCGATGCGGTGGCGCTGTCCCCGAAGGAGCTGGTGGCCGAGGTCGTCGCCCAGCTCCGCGACGTGGCAGGAGTGCGATGATGCGATCCCTCGACCAGGTGCAGCGCCTGACCCAGCTGGTGCCCTATCTGATGAACCATCCCGGGGTCTCCATCACCGCCACCGCCGAGGCCTTCGGCGTCACCCCCGCCACCGTGGTCAAGGACCTGGAGGTGATCCAATTCTGCGGGCTGCCGGGAGGGCTGCCCGATGACCTGTTCGAGGTGGACATCGACGAGGTGCGCCAGGAGGGGGAGATCTGGATCGGCAACGCGGAGGTGTTGGCCCGGCCCATGACACTGACCCGGATGCAGGCGGCGACGCTGCTGGTGGCGCTGGACGCCCTCATCGCCCTCGGCTCCGAGGCCGCCCGCAGTGCCCACGAGAAGCTGAGCCTGGCCTGCGGGCAGCAGGTGTCGGGTATCCAGGTGGAGCTGCTGGCCGGGGACCCTGCGATCCGGCAGGCCTTGACCGAGGCAGCGGAACGGGCCCGGGTGGTGGCCATCACGCATCGGCAGCGCGACGGGGAGCAGCGGGTGGAGGTGGAACCGGGGCGGCTTCGGGTCCGCGACGGCGCCACCTACCTGGATGCCTGGTCCAGACCGAGGCAGGCCTGGCGCAGCTTCCGGTTGGATCGGATCATCGCCTGTGAGGAGACCGGTGAGGGGTTCTCGCCCCGGTCGGACCTGCCCGAGGAGCAGGGGTGGTTCCAGGATGCGACGGCGGAGCTCACTTTGGAGGTGGGTCCGTCAGCCGCTTGGGTGACCGAGCATCACCCCGTCACCCGATGCGACACCACCTCGGAGGGGCTTCGCATCACCCTGCCGATCGGTTCCAGGGACTGGGCGGTGGAGCTGCTGCTGCGCCTGGGAGCCGAGGTCCGTCACGTGGACGACCCCTCCCTGGCCGAGGCGGCAGCTGCCGCTGCCAAGCAGGCCCTGGGGCACTACCGGGATCAAAATGGGGTCAAGGTGGATGGTGCTCTCGGCTACGATGGCGAATCGTGATCGTGGTGGTACTGGTCCTGTGCGGGATGGCGCTGTTGGGTGCCGGAGCGCTCGCCGTCGTCGCGTGGAACCTTCGTGGGAAGGTGGAGGACGTGACGGCGGAGTACCAGCTGCTCAGCTCCCGGTTGGGGGAACTGCGTGACCTGACTGCCCGCATCAACCTTCCCCGAGCTCGGGGCAAGTAGACTTCAGCGATATTGAGCCCGGGAGATTCCCGGGGAGACGAGGAACGACATGCCAAACATTGGTCCCATGGAGCTCATCATCATCCTGGCCATCGCGCTTCTGCTGTTCGGCGGCAGCCGCCTGGCGGGGCTGGGCAAGGGTGTGGGCCGCTCCATCCGCGAGTTCAAGGAGGAGGTCAAGTCCGCCGACGAGGTGACCGCCAAGGCGGAGGAACCTGAGGTGGTCGAGGCCGAGATCGTTGACCCCCAGGCGCTGGGCGAGGAGGAGCTGGCGCGGCGGCAGCGGGAACTTGCGGCCCGGGAGCAGGCCCTCAAGGAGGCCGAGCTGAAGGCCCGCGAGGACGCCCTGCGTGCCCGCGAGAACGAGATCGGGAACTGAGCCCCACATGAGCGCCGAAACCAACCGGGCCGACGCGAAGCCGCGTCGGTTCGGCTGGTTGCGCCCACCGAAGGCGGAATCCCCCGACGGGAGCATGTCACTTGGTGACCACCTGCGGGAGGTCCGCTACCGGGTCACCATCTCCGCGCTGGCCCTGGTGCTGGCCGCCGTCGCCTCCGCCTTCTTCTACCAGCCGCTGGTGCTGTTCATCATGCACCCCTACACGGTGGCGAAGGCCGATGTGCAGGCGATGAACGAGGAGGCGATGCTGCAGCTCGCCAACACCGGTGTCACGGGACCGTTCACCCTCGGGATCGTCGTGCTCATCATGTGCGGGCTGATCTTCACCACCCCCGTGTGGATGTACCAGATCTGGGCCTTCGTGGCCCCCGGCCTGCTGGCCAAGGAGAAGAAGTACGCGCTGGCCTTCCTGGGCGCCGGAACCCCCCTGTTCCTGCTGGGGTGTGCACTGGGCTACTGGATCTGGCCGAAGGGCATCGCGGTGATGCTGAGCCTCACCCCGACGGGGCTCGGGGTGATGAACTACCAGGACATGGCCGAGTTCGTCATGCTGGAGCTCAAGATCATCCTGGTCTTCGGGGCCTCCTTCCTGCTGCCCGTCATCGTGGTGGCACTCAACATGTTCAACATCGTGCGTGGCCACCAGCTGAAGAAGTGGCGCAAGGGGGTCTTCTTCGGCTCCTTCGTCTTCGCCGCCATCGCCACCCCGTCCACGGACCCGTTCTCCATGCTGGCGATGGCCATCCCCGTCACCCTGCTGTTCTTCGTCGCCGAGATGATCTGCCGCACCCTGGACAAGCGCAAGGGCATCGTCGAGGCCGAGGAGGCGCAGTTCAACATCGACGTGGACGACGGCAAGTGAACCAGCTGGCGAAACCGCGCCTGTTCACGCTGGTGGTGAACGAGCGCTCCGGCGGGGGACGGGCCGGGCGGATGCTGCCGAAGGTGGCCAGGCGGTTCCGTGACCAGATCCCCGACGCCGACCTGCACATCATCTCCTCCAGCTCCTGGGTGGATGCCGAGAACCTGACCCGGGCTGCCGCCCTGGCGGCCCGGCCCGGTGATGCGCTACTCGTGATGGGCGGCGACGGCATGGCGCACCTGGGGCTGAACGCGGCAGCCGGGACTGAGGCGACCCTGGGGGTGATCCCGGCCGGGACCGGCAACGACTTCGCCCGGGGTCTGGGGTTGCCCCGCAGCGTCGATGAGGCGGTGGCCACCGTGGTGGCGGGCCGTAGTCGAACCGTCGACCTCACCCGCATCTCCAACCCGGCCTTCCCGCAGCGTCATGTCGGGGCGGTGGTGTCCACCGGCTATGACGCCCGGGTCAATCGCGCCACCAACGGTATCCGGCTGAGACTTGGGGCCCTGTCCTACGGCTACATCGCGCTGAGGGAGCTGGCGGGGTTCGCCCCGCTGGAGTACCAGCTCAGCATCGACGGGGAATTGATCCAGCAGGAGGCCATGCTGGTCGCCGTCGCCAACACCGGCATCTTCGGCGGTGGTATGAGGATCGCCCCTCAGGCCGACCCGGCTGACGGGATGCTGGATGTCACCATCGTCGGCGCGGTGCCGCGTACCACCTTGTTGAGGCTGCTGCCGAGCCTGTACTCCGGCAGCTTCGTGCGCCACCCCGCCGTCGAACAGCTCCGTGCCCGCCGCGTGGAGATCGCAGGGGAGGGCCTGTTCGTGATGGGCGACGGCGAGGAGCTGGGCCCCGTCCCGGTCACCGCGGAGGTAGCGCCCGGCGTGCTGAAGGTGTTCACGCCGTGACCACAGGGGTCGGGCTGCTACGTTGAAGTGGTGATGGAACTGGTCTCCCGCTTCGCAGGGCTCTACTCCTTCCCGCTCGACGACTACCAGCTGGCCGGGTGCCGGGCCTTGGCCGACGGGGCTGGGGTGCTGGTCGCCGCACCCACTGGGGCGGGCAAGACCGTGGTGGGGGAGTTCGCGGTCTGGCTGGCGCTTCAGACCGGCCGCAAGTGCTTCTACACCACACCGATCAAGGCGCTCAGCAACCAGAAGTTCCACGACCTGGTGGAGCGGCACGGCCCGGATGTCGTAGGGCTGCTCACCGGGGATGCCACCGTCAACGGGGATGCTCCCGTGGTGGTGATGACCACCGAGGTGCTGCGGAACATGATCTACGCGGGATCGACCGGGCTGAACAACCTGGGGTTCGTGGTGATGGACGAGGTCCACTACCTGGCCGACCGGTTCCGGGGGGCGGTGTGGGAGGAGGTCATCCTGGGGCTGGAGCCGAGCGTCCAGATCGCGGCCCTGTCGGCGACGGTGAGCAACGTCGAGGATTTCGGGGACTGGCTCGGCACGGTGCGGGGGCGCTTCGAGGTGGTGGTCTCGGAACGGCGGCCGGTGCCGCTCTACCAGCAGGTGCTGGTGGGTTCCAAACTGCTCGACCTGTTCGACGGCGTGGCCCCCACTGCCCAGGAGCTGCCCTCGGCCAGGGCCGCCCGGGTGAACAAGGAACTGCTCAAGGTCTCCAAGGCGGAGTCCTCCCGGGTGCGTGACGACTCCAGGCGCCCGCGCGGTCGCTCCGGGCGGGGCAAGAGACACACCAGGGGGTCTGGTTCCTTCGGCGGAGACGTCCATCCCCGCTTCGCCGGGAAACCGACCTCGCGCGCCGAGACGGCTCGGCTGCTGGAGCGGGCCAGGCTGTTGCCCGCCATCTGTTTCATCTTCTCCCGCGCGGGTTGTGACGCCGCCGTCGCGCAGCTGCTGGCCGCCGGGGTGGTGCTCACCAACCGGGCCGAGGCCGAGTTGCTGGGGGAGATCGCGGATCGGCACGTCGCAGGGTTGTCCCACCAGGACCTCGAGGCACTGGGCTACGAGGACTTCCGGCAGGCCTTCTGCTCAGGGATCGCCGCCCACCACGCCGGGCAGCTGCCCGCCTTCAAGGCCATCGTCGAGGAGGGGTTTGCCACGGCGGCCTGCAAGCTGGTCTTCGCCACCGAGACCTTGGCGCTGGGGATCAACATGCCCGCCCGCACCGTCGTGCTGGAGAAGCTGGTCAAGTACAACGGCGAGGCAGTGGTGGACATCACTCCCGGCGAGTACACCCAGCTCACCGGGCGGGCCGGGAGGCGTGGCATCGACGTGGAGGGGCACGCCGTCGTGCTGTGGCAGGCGGGGATGGACCCGCGGGCGGTGGCGGGCCTGGCCTCCAACCGCACCTATCCGCTGCGCTCCTCCTTCGCGCCCAGCTACAACATGGCGGTCAACCTGACGGCGACACTGGGGCGGGAGCGGGCCAGGGAGGTGCTCAACCAGTCCTTCGCCCAGTTCGTCGTGGACAAGAGCGTGGTCAAGGCGACCCGTAGCGCCAAGGATCACAGCCGGGAGATCGCGGAACTGAGGCAGGAGACGGCCTGCCACCTGGGCGATTTCATGTCCTACGCGCTGTTGCGGGACGAGATATCCCAGCTGGAGAGCACCTCGGCTGCGGCGCGTCGGGCACGGCGGGCCGATGACATTGCCGATGCCATCATCAAGCTCATGGCGGGGGACATCATTCACGTGCCCCGGCAGGGCTGGTGCGTGGTGCTGATGGTGGGGCAGAGACGCAGCCGTGACGCCGCCCCTTGGGTACAGGTCATCGCGACGGACCACACGGTGCTCAGGCTCGGCCCCCACGACCTGCCGGGGGCTCCGGTCCCGGTGGGGCGGGTGCGGGTGCCGCGAAAGTTCTCCGTCCAGGACCGCAAGGCCAGGCGGGAGCTGTTGGCCTCGCTGTCGGCCAAGCTGGAATCCCTGGACCCTGAGACCCCGACGGTGGAGCCGACGCTGACCGACGAGGCCCATCAGGCGCGGATCGCAGAGCTTCGCAGCGAACTGAAGCAGCACCCCTGCCATGCCTGCGAGGAGCGGGAGCTGCACGCGGTGGCGGCAGCGAGGGCGCTCAGGCTGGAGCGGGAACAGGCCCGTCAGGAGGCGGCGATCACGGGCCGGGCCAACTCGTTGGGGGTCCAGTTCGATCGGGTCTGCGGGGTGCTGACAGACCTGGGGTACCTCAACGGCGACGAGTTGACTGATGCGGGCCGGATGCTGCGGCGCATCTACAACGAGCTCGATCTGGTGGCAGCTGAGTGCATCCGACGCGATGTCTTCGCCGGGCTGGATGCGCCCCAGTTGGCGGCGGTGCTGTCGTCGCTGTTGTACGAGTCGAGGCCCAACCGGGATGCCCGGCGCCCTCGGATGCCCGATGCCGCATCCGAGGCCGCCCAGTCGGCGCTTCGCACGGTGTGGCGTGAGGTGGGGGCGCTGGAGCGCAACCACCACCGGGACCGGGGGAGGGAGCCTGACATCGGGTTCGCCGAGGCCGCGTGGCGGTGGTGCAGCGGGCAGGAACTGTCCAAGGTGCTGTGGCACTCCGGGCTGCTCGCAGGGGATTTCGTGCGCTGGGTGCGCCAAGTGGTTGACCTGGCCGGGCAACTCGCCACGGCAGCAGGGCCGGGTGACCTCCGACGGACCTGCCGGGAGGTCGTCGCCTCGATGCGTCGAGGGGTGGTGGACACCGACCTGGAGGAGGACTGAGAGGGTTTTTCCGCTGGTCGAGCCGAGGGTGCCCAGCGCCCGACAGTCGAGACCTCTGGCACCCGGTGCTGGGTCTTGGGGTGAGCGGGGATGGTCACCGGGGCCTCGGCTTGGGTTCCCTTGCTGGCGCTCGCGGTCCGGCTCCGACCAGCGAGGTGGAGAGGCTGGCTTAGAGGGTCCGCGAATAGGCGGAATCTACTGCGGTCGCCCTGGTGACCCCTTGGCTGCGTTGTCCTCCTCGAACGCACGCTCCAGTGCGATCTTCGTCGTTCGCCTTGCCAAGTGGCCACCATGACGATCCTCGTGACGATCCCTCCTATCCGCGCACCCTCTTAGCCCATGGTGAACAACCGGGGACGTGTGACAAAACAGGGGATGGCGGGGAAAATCCTGAAAAAGGCCACGGCGGCGGTGGTTTCGTGGTGAAGTAGGGGGTGTTGGTCGGGATCACGAAGGAGTGGCCATGAAACGTGTGACGGTACTGGCGGTGCTGACGACAGCCATGCTGCTGGGCTGCGCCCCGAAACAGGAGCAGCCCAGGGAACCCCTGATCCCACCACCGACGACCTACTCCATCCCCACACCGACCGCCACTGAGCCCTACGCCCCGGTGAAGTCGCTGGAACGCCAAGCAGCAGAGAAGGCCGTGACGGAGTACTTCCGCCTGAAGAACCAGGTTCTGACGGACCACTCCGCTGATCTGGAGCCGCTCGCTGCACTACTGACTGGCCCACTGCTCGAGTACCAGATTCCTTTCGTGGAGGAAGATCGAGCAGAGAACATCATCCAGAAGGGTGAGTTCAGCTACGTGGTCCACAACTCAGTCGTGGTCTCCCCCGGGAACATCGAAGTGCTGGCCTGCACCGATGTCACGGGCACGGATGTCGTGGACCTGGACACCGGCGAATCAGTGCTTGATGCCAATCGCTCCATGCATCGCAACTGGCGGATCGATGTCCAACAGGTCAACGACACCTGGAAACTGGCCAACTACACAACTGACGTGGTGGCATCATGCGAACCCTGACCTTGAAGCTCATGTCAACGCTCGTGGGGCTCTCACTCTGGTGGGCATCGCCAGCCCAAGCAGAAGGCCCACCTATCACTGAGGAGGAGCAGGGACGAATCCGCATCGTTGCCCGTGCCCCTGGGACACCTGGACGTACGGAGGACCGCAAGCCTCGTATCTCGGCTGGTCCGACCCAGTGCGTCGCTTACGGCACCATCACCGTCCCCTGCACCACCCACCGGGGCACCTGGAGCCACACCCATGGCTGCTACGTCATCACTCGGGACTCCACCGGAGGCTGGTGCACAGACCTGCCCATCGCCACCCCCGGAACCATCCTCTTCCCCCGACGCATCCCACCCACCCAGACAGAGATCGAACTCCCCGATCCCGGGCAGCTCGCCCGCACCGCCGTCGAACACATGCACCTCCAGCCCATCACCATCGCCACCAGCCCCAAAACCGTGGAACAAGACCCCAACGCCCTGGCCTACGTGCACTGGAACACCTGGCTGTGGAACAGCAACACCGACCCCGCCAGCACCGGACCCATCACCCAAACCGCCACCGCAGGCACCTACACCGTCACCGCCACCGCCACAATCAACAAGATCGTGTGGGACATGGGCGACGGGGGCTCTGTCACCTGCACCACCACCACACCCTGGAACACCCGCTACACCCACAACGAACCCTCCCCCACCTGCGGATACCTCTACACAAAGGACGGCGAATACCTCATCACCGCCACCACCCACTGGACCATCACCTGGCACGCCCCCACAGCCCACGGCACCCTCACCGCCACCACCACCAACACCGCCCACCTCCACGTCGCAGAAGCCCACATGCTCAACGTCCCCATCAAACGGAAGTGACAACGGCTTCACCAGCTTGAGAGGGTAGACGCATGGCTGTTGCGCTTCGTGTCATCCCCTGTCTCGACGTCCATGACGGTCGTGTCGTCAAGGGAGTGAACTTCCGTGACCTCCGCGACGCCGGGGACCCGGTGGAGCTGGCGGCCCGCTACAGCACCGACGGGGCCGATGAGCTCACCTTTCTGGACATCTCGGCCTCCTCCGACGGCCGGGCCACCACCCGAAAGATGGTGCAGCGCTGTGCCGAGAGCGTGTTCATCCCGCTCACCGTCGGCGGGGGAGTGCGCACCGTGGCCGACGTGGACGCCCTGCTCCGGTGCGGAGCGGACAAGGCCGGGATCAACACCGCAGCCCTGGCCCGCCCCGAGGTGATCGACGAGATCACCTCCCGCTTCGGCAACCAGGTGCTCGTGCTCTCCCTGGATGTCCGCCGCGCCGAGTGGGCGCCCTCGGGTTTTGAGGTCACCACCCACGGCGGCCGCACCTCCGCCGGGCGCGATGCCATCGACTGGGCGAGGGAAGCCGTGGACCGCGGGGTGGGGGAGGTGCTGCTCAACTCGATGGACGCCGACGGCACCACCGCCGGATTCGACATCGAGATGATCCAGGTGGTACGTCGCGTGGTGGAGGTACCCCTCATCGCCTCCGGTGGGGCCGGGACCGCCGCCCACTTCGTCGAGGCCGCCAAGGCGGGGGCCGATGCCGTGCTGGCAGCCAGCGTCTTCCACTACGGGACCTTGAGTATCATGCAGGTCAAGAAAGCACTGGCCGAGGCCGGTTGTGAAGTCCGAGGAGCAACATGAGTGACTGCCTGTTCTGCCGGATCGTCGAGGGCGAGATTCCGGCACACCGCATCCACGAGGACGAGACCGCCATCGCCTTCCTCGACATCAACCCGTGGCAGCTCGGCCACGCCCTGGTGATCCCGCGCCGCCACGTCGTCGATGCCCTCGCCGACGAGCGCGCCTTGGCTGAGATCGCCCCCGCTGTGCAGCAAGTGGGCAACCTGCTCAAGGACAGGCTCGGAGCGAGTGCCTGCAACATCCTCAGCAATGCTGGGGCCGACTCCGGCCAAGAGGTCTTCCACCTCCACGTCCACGTGCTGCCCCGATACGCCGACAACCCCGGCATCGCCGCGATGCGGGGTGTCATCGACGAGGACCTCGCGACGGTGCACGCCAGGATCATGGGCTGATGAACTGGACCGGGGAACAGCTGTGGCGGCTCAACACCGCCACCATTCGCCGACGCGCCGCCATCTTCCTGCCCAATCGTGGCGGTCCCGAAATCGATGATCCGGCGCGGATCGAAGCCGCCGTCGTTGCCCTGGCGGAGCTGGGCTACCAGCTCGACGACTGGGCGAAGGAAGCCCTCACCTCGGCTGAGGACGCCTGGGTTCTGGTGCAGGCCGCCGCAGCCCTCAAGGGAGCCGATGTCAGCTACGAGCCCTTCTACCCGAACTTCCCGCAGCAGGTACGCGATGCCTCCGCCTTCACCCTCCACCTCAACGCCATGCTCCACTACTTGGGCGATGTCACAGGGAAACGGTGGGTGCCGCGATACAACCGCACACAGCGCTATGGCTACGAGGAGGAATACACCTCGAAGGCGACGGTGCTGACCGCGCTGCGGGAACACGAACTGCGAGAGCTCCTCAGTGCTCTCATGACCCAGGGCCAGCCGTTCTCCCAGGACGACCGCACCGACCTGGAGGCCGTGAAGGTCTTCACCCCGACATTGCCCTCCGCTCCCCGCATCGAGATCAGGGAGAACCTGGCCTGGCTGAGCGTCACCTTCCCGGAGCTCGATTTCACCGCCTCGGTGAAGACCGCCACCGATGTGCTGCGGCTCGCGGTGGCCATGAGCG
Source organism: Propionibacteriaceae bacterium (assembly GCA_030532575.1). Classification (GTDB taxonomy): domain Bacteria; phylum Actinomycetota; class Actinomycetes; order Propionibacteriales; family Propionibacteriaceae; genus Arachnia. The sequence continues at coordinate 31,208 of JAUNKV010000015.1, forward strand.
GCGGTGATGTGTCGCTGGCCACACCGACGAGGTTTCGCACCTTCAACCGCCCCGAGCGGCGCCGCCTCCTCGGCCTGCTGGAGGAGCACGGCCGCCCGGAGGACCTGCGGCGCTGGGAGGAGCGCTGGAAGCGGCTGACCCGGCACCTGCGTCCCGGCGACCACAAGGCCCGCTTCCCGAAGGCGGCAAAGATGCTGCACGCGCTGTCGGCAGGCACCCTGCCCCGCAGCTTCGAATCCCACCTGGAGGAGGTGCTGGAGCGTGGCGACGTCCCGGCCGCGCTCAACCTGCTCACCCATCGCCCCGGGGTCTTCGCCCGGCGGCTGGCCCACCTGATCCGGGAGTGCCGGCAGAACGCTGCGCTGGAGGAACAGGTGGCGACGACGTTCTCGTGGGTGGCCGGCGAGGTCTCCACCCCGGTGCTGGTCCAGCTGTGGCAGTACTTCGCCTCCCCGGACAACACGGTGCTGCCCGAACGGGTGGTGGCCATCAAGACCGGCACCGATCAGCGCTCCCGCATCATCCCCAACCGGCGCAGCCTGCGCGGGGTGGATGCCCGCCTGGTCGAGGTGATCGAGGAGGCGCTGCGGGCCCGGGCCACGCTGGGACCGACCTGGGTCAACCGGGAGCTGTTTTGCCAGTACGCCGTGCCGCTCGGAAACCGCTCCGCCTCACCCGGGCTGCGCACCGCCGGCCGGGGATCGCGGTTGCGAATCCCCAAGGGCAGGGTGGTGCGTTTCTTCATGCACTGGCGGGACCTGGAAGAGGGGTTGGACCGGCGAGTCGACTTGGACCTGTCGGCCTTCTGCGTCACCGAGGACTTCCGGCAGACCCAGGACATCGCCTATTACAACCTCAAGGAGAATGGCGCCACCCACTCCGGGGACATCACCTCCGCCCCACAGGGGGCCGCCGAGTTCATCGACCTCGAACCCGAGACCCTGCGGGGACGCGGGTGGCGCTACGTCGTGATGACTGTGCACTCCTTCAACGGGCAGCCCCTGTCCCTGGTGCCCGAGGCCTGGGCCGGGCTCATGGGCCGCGACGGCCACAGCGGCGAACTCTTCGACGCCCGCACCGTCGAGCTGCGCCTCGACCTGACCTCCACCGGGCGCAACGCCACCCCGCTGGTGCTGGATCTGGAAGCCCGGGAGATCATCTGGTGGGACCACAACGCCGGGGTGAATGCAAGGGGCCTGTACAACCTCAACGACAACGCCAGCCGCACCCTGATCCACCTCCAGCACGCTGTGCTGGGCCGGGTCATGACCCTCGATCACCTCATCTCGCTGCTCGCCACCGAGCTGGTCGACGATCCCGCCGCGGCCGAGGTGGTCTTCGACGATCCCGCGCTGGTCGGCAGGCGGGCCATCGCACCTTGGGAGGGCGAGCGCATCCTGCAGCTCCTGACCGGATAGGGATAGACTGATCCCTGCCCGGCCATGTGGGTGCATCCTTCTGACCTTGTCACGGAATCACCTTCGCGTCCACGCCTCCCGGGCCCCAAAAGCTGGTCCGACCTTTCATAAGAAAGTTCTCATCCCACCCTGAAGGTCCTCTACTGGACATTGGTCATGCTGGAAGCAATGAAGTTCCAGACTGATGTTCATGAGGGGGCCACGACCATGTCGAAGACAACGCGAGTGCTGCTGTACAGCCACGACTCCCAGGGGCTCGGACATGCCCGCAGAAACCTCGCCATCGCCCACGCCCTGGCCCGGCAGCTGCCGGAGGCCACCGGCGGGGAGGTCGCGGGGCTGATCGTCTCCGGCCTGCCACGCAGCGCCGAGTTCCCGCTGCCCCCCGGCTTCGACTGGATCACCATCCCCGGCATCGCCAAGGGCAGTGGCGGCTACCAGCCGCGCTCGCTGAGCGGTGACTTCGCCTCCGTGGTGAAGCTGCGCTCCCAGCTGCTCGCCGCCGCCATGCTCGGCTTCGAGCCCGACCTGGTGATCGTGGACCGCCACATCCTGGGCGTGGCCGAGGAACTTCGCTCCCCGCTGATGCAGCTGCGCGAGCAGTGCCCGAACACCCGGATCGTGCTGGGGCTGCGCGAGGTCCTCGACGAGCCCGAGGCCGCAGCCAAGGAATGGGCGCGGCTGGGTGATCCCAAGCAGCTGCTCGACTTCATCGACGAGGTGTGGGTCTACGGTGACCCGGTCATCCACGACCCCTTCGCCACCGGCGAGATCCCCGCGACGCTGAAGGAGCGGGCCCGCTTCACCGGCTTCCTCGCCAAGGACCGCCCCCACGTGCCCGACGAGGAGAACCTGAGTGACTCCCCGTTCGTGCTGACCACCGTCGGCGGTGGTTCCGACGGCTACGACCTGCTGCGCACCGCCGTCGCGATGACCCCGCCCGCGGGCCACGAGCACATCGTGGTGACCGGACCCCAGCTGAGTGACGCCGAGTTCGACGCGATCCGCAGCCAGGCCCAGGACCGGACCCGCGTGCTGCGCACCTGGCCGGGGCTGGCCCACCAGATCGGTGAGGCCGCCGCTGTCATCTCGATGGCCGGGTACAACACCACCTGCGAAATCCTGGCCACCTCGACCCCGGCGCTGCTCGTGCCGCGCGAGGTGCCCCGCCAGGAGCAGCTGATCCGGGCCCGGTCGCTGGAGCGGGCCGGGGCCATCGATCACATCCGCTGGGACGAGATCACCCCCGAGGCCCTCACCCAGTGGGCCGCGCAGGCCGTCAGGACACGGATCGACCGTGATCTGGTCCGTGTCGACGGCCTGGCCGCGGTGGCCGTCGTCGCCGCCGAGCTGCTGAAGCGTACCCGCGCCGACCACCTCGACGGCACCTCCTCCGATGATCTGGTGGGTGTGGCATGAACCGCATCGGCTACGTGCTGAAGGTCTACCCCCGGTTCTCCGAGACCTTCGTCGTCACGGAAATCCTGGCGCGCGAGGCGCAGGGAGAGGACCTGACCATCTTCGCCCTGCGGCCCACCACCGACGCCCGGTTCCACCCCGAGATCGCCCGGGTCCAGGCCCCGGTGCGGTGGGTGCCCAGGCCGGTCAAGAGCAGCGAGTTCTGGCAGGAGATCGCGAACACGCTCGGCCAGTTCCCCACCTTCCAGGAGCCCTTCGCCCGGATCGCCCCGATGCTCGCCGACCTGCCCACCTCCGAGGTGGCCCAGGGCGTGGCCCTGGCCCGGATGGCCATGACCGAGGGCATCGACCACCTGCACGCCCACTTCGCCTCAATGGCGGGGCGGGTGGCGTGGATCGCCTCCCAGCTCAGCGGCCTGCCCTACACCGTGACCACCCACGCCAAGGACATCTACCACGAGTCCGTCGATCCGGTGTGGCTGCGTCGGGTCTGTGGCGACGCCCAGCAGGTGATCGCCATCAGCCAGTTCAACCAGCGCCACCTCGAGCAGGTGCTCGAGGGCACGAATGCCGACATCCAACTCCAGTACAACGCCCTGGAGCTGGACCGGTTCATCTACTCGGACCCGGTCCCGCACAGCGAGGTGCTGCGCATCTCGGCGGTGGGCCGTCTGGTCCCGAAGAAGGGGTTCGCCGACCTCATCGACGCCGTGGCCAGGCTCGAGGTCCCGGTCGAGGTCCAGATCGCCGGTGACGGTGAGGAACGCGCCAACCTGGAGGCCAGGATCGCCGCAGCAGGGCTCGGCGACCGAATCCGCATGGTGGGGCCGAAGACCCAGAGCGAGGTCATCGAGATGGTGCGAAACTCCGACGTCTTCGTCGCCCCCTGCATCCCTGCCGACGACGGCAACATCGACGGTCTGCCCACCGTCGTGCTCGAGGCGATGGCCCTCGGCACCCCGGTGCTCGCGACCGCGGTGAGTGGCCTGCCCGAGGTGATCCACGACCACCGGACCGGCCTGATGACCGAGCCGGGGGACGTGCCCGCGCTGGCCGAGGCCCTGACCCTGGTGGCCTCCAGCCAGGTGCCGGTGCAGCAGCTGGCACGCAACGCCCGCGCCCTCATCGAGGAGCGCTTCGACAGTCGCCGCCAGGCCGCGCGGCTCAGTGAACTCCAGAACGAGGTGAAGTGACGATGCGGATTGCATACGTGAGTGTGGACCCGGGCATCCCGGTCTTCGGGACCAAGGGGGCCTCGGTCCACGTGCAGGAGGTGATCCGAGAATTCCTGGCACGTGGTCACCACGTGCAGGTCCACACCACCCGCAAGGGCAACCAGGTCCCGGCGGACCTGGCAGGGTTGGAGGTCATCGAGTACCCGCTGACCTCCCGTGAGCCCGGAGTTCGGGAGCAGGAGCAGCAGCACGCCTCGACCGAGATCGCCCAGCGCATCCTCGCCGACGGTGCCGACCTGGTCTACGAGCGCTACTCGCTGTTCAGCAGTGTCATCGCCGAGCTGGCGGACCCGGCTGCGATCCCCGGCATCCTGGAGGTCAACGCACCCCTGATCGAGGAGCAGCGCAACCACCGCAGTCTCGTCGACGAACCCGCTGCGATCAGGGCGCTCACCGCCCAGGCGAAGGCCGCCAAAGCCGTGGTGTGCGTCTCCGACCCGGTGCGGGACTGGGTGCTCGGCCGAGTCCCTGAGGCGGCCGCTCACACCGTTCCCAACGGGGTGAGCCTCAACCGCATCCGCCCACAGCTCGAGACCGCCGGGGAGGTGGTGGTCACCTTCGTCGGGACCCTCAAACCCTGGCACGGGGTCTCCGACCTGCTCCAGGCCGCCGCCCTGGCCAAGACCACGTGGCGCCTCAGGATCATCGGCGACGGCCCCGAGCGCGACAACCTGGCCGCCCAGGCCGCCGAGCTCGGGACCGAGGTGGACTTTCGTGGCGCCGTCGCGCCCAGCGAGATGCCCGAGCACCTGGCCGGTTCCGCCATCGGTGTGGCCCCCTACCCGGACCTGGGGGGCGGAAACACCCAGTACTTCTCCCCGCTGAAGGTCTACGAGTACATGGCCGCCGGGCTGCCGGTCGTGGCCTCCGCCGTCGGACAGATCCCCTCGATCCTCGACGAGTGCGGGGTGCTGGTGCCGCCCTCCGATCCCGCAGCCCTGGCCGCCGCCCTGGACCGGCTGGCCGCCGATCCGCTGCAGCGCGGCCAGCTCGGTGGCAGGGCCAGGCACCTCGCCGAGCAGCGGCACGGCTGGGGGGCTGCGGTGACCCGCATCCTCCAGGTCGCCGGGATGGAGGCGGTACATGGCTGAGCGCAAACGCTCGGCGATGCGTCGCAGTCTGAAACTCGTCGGCCCTGACGTCTCGCCGCACCGGTGGCTGATCGTCGGGGGCACGCTGTCGCTGCTGCTGGACGTGGTGTTCCGGGTGCTGGAACCCTGGCCGATGAAGATCGTCATCGACGCGGTGACGGCATCCCTGGGGGCCGATGTCGCCGGACGCCCTGCAACCGTCGGGCTGCTGGTGACCTGTGGTGTCTCACTGGTGCTCATCATCGCGCTCAGGGCCGCCAGCAACTACCTGGCCACCCTGTGCTTCGCGCTGATCGGGGCCCGGGCCGCGACCAGTCTCAGGGCCAGGGTCTTCCGGCACGTCCAGGGCCTGTCCCTGCAGTTCCACGCCCGCAACCGGAGTGCCGACACCGTGCAGCGGCTGGTCAGCGACGTGGCCCGGATGCAGGAAGTGGCCACCACCGCTGGTCTCCCGCTGCTGGCGAACATCGCAACGCTGCTGGTGATGGTCGTGGTCATGGTCATCCTGGATCCGTTGCTGGCGTTGGTGGTCGTGGTGGCGATCGTCGGTTTCGCCCTGACCTCCCGCCGCACCTCCGCCAAGATCACCTCGGCCGCGCGCCGCACCCGCAAGGGTGAGGGACAGCTGGCCAACACCGCCCAGGAATCCCTGGCCGCGATGCCCGTCGTCCAGGCCTACGGGTTGGAGCGCACGGTGGAGGGGCACTTCACCGGGGCCAACATGGTCTCCCTCAAGCAGGGTGTCCAGTCCCGACGGTTTGCAGCCCGCCTGGAGCGGGGCACCGATGTCATCGTCGGGCTGGCCACCGCCGTCGTGCTGATCGGTGGCGCATTCCGGGTGCTGAGCGGGGACATCACCCCCGGTGACCTGGTGCTGTTCATCAACTACCTGCGCACCGCGATGAAGCCCCTGCGGGACATGGCGAAGTACACGGGCCGGATCGCCCGCGCCAGTGCTTCCGGGGAACGGGTGGCTGATCTGCTGGAGCAGGTGCCGGACATCACCAGCCCTGCTGATCCGGTGCCGCTCGGACACGTTGAGGGGGCCATTGACTTCCAACAGGTGCGAGCCGCCTACGAGGGCCACCATGTGCTGCACGGCATCGACCTGTCGATCAGGCCGGGGGAGCGGGTCGCGATCATCGGCCCTTCGGGCTCTGGCAAGTCCACCCTGGTCTCGCTCCTGGTCAGGGCGATGGACCCCACCGGCGGCACGGTCCGGCTCGACGGGAAACCGCTTCCCCGGCTGGATCTGGCAGAGCTTCGAGGCAACATCTCGCTGCTGCACCAGGAGGCGGTGCTGTTCACCGGCACCATCCGCTCCAACATCCAGCTGGGACGCGCCTCCGCCACCGACGAGGAGATCGAGGCCGCAGCAGTGGCCGCCAATGCCCACGACTTCATCATGAATCTGCCCAACGGGTACGACACGGTGGTGGGGGAGCGGGGTGGCACCCTCTCGGGCGGACAGCGGCAGCGCATCGCCATCGCGCGGGCTCTGCTGCGTGGCTCCCGCGTCGTGGTGCTCGACGAGGCCACCACCGGGCTGGACCCGGAGGGGGCGGCGCTGGTGCTGGATGCCATCGACCGGCTCGCGGCCGGGCGCACCACCCTGGCGGTCACCCACGACGCCCAGGTGGTGCTGCGTGCCTCCCGCGTGGTGTGGATCGAGCAGGGACACATCCGCATGGATGCCTCGCCGCAGGAACTTCTCGCCACCAACCCGGTGTTCAGGTCCTGGATCGAGGCCAGCGGGAGGGACGCGGACTCCATCACGGTGGGAGATCAGGAATGAGCCACGAACTGGGACGAGTACTCGCCGCGGTGCTGGACGCCGACTGGCTGAGTGAACACACCGGGCAGCCGGTGCGGGCTGCGCGGCTCAGGGTGAAGCCGGAAACCTCCCTCACCGTGGGTCTGTCCACCCGGCAGGACGGCCGCAGTGTTGGCTGGATGCGGGTGCTGTGGCCCATCAACCACGTCAAGGCCGAGGTGATCCGACGTGACGCCGAGAAGCATGGCCACCGGGTCGAGGTGCAGCAGCTGGATGATCGACTGCTCACCGTGACCGGACCGATCCCGGTGGACCCGAAGCTGCGGCGCAGAATCCGCCGGGCCATCGATGAAGCCCTGATGCCGGGCTGGCCGCCCACCGAGCTGCTGCGCTACAACCCGATGCGCCGACTTGTCGTCCGTGACGGCGAGAAGGTGATTCGGGTCGCCGCGAGGGCGACCTCGGAGCAGGACGCCATCCAGGAGCTGATCGCCGACCTCGTGCCCTGCCCGAAGCGGCTGGATGACGCTCAACTGCCCGGCTGCAGCGTCATCCGGTTCACCGGTGACGGCGACCTGGTGGCCTTTCCGAGCCGGGCAGGGGCACGGCTGGCGGGGGAGCACATCGCCCGGCTGCACGCTGCAGCCCTGCCCGAGAGCCCGCTGCTGGAGCAGCTGAACGGGCGCGGTCTCGACCCGGCGCAGCAGGGCAGCGGCCACGCCGACCTGCTGGAACATCTGGACCGGGACCTGGCCGCCAGCACCCGGGAGGTCGTCTCCCGGCTGGCGGCGTGGCCCACCTGCGGCGGGGTGCTGTCCCACGGTGATCTTTCCCCGGACCAGGTGCTGACCACCCGGGACGGCTCAAAGGTGTGGCTCACCGACTTCGACCGCGCCCAGATCGCGCCCGTGTCGGCGGACCTCGGTTCCTTCCTGGCCGAGGCCGATCCCCAGCTGGGGGAGGCCTTCTGCGAGGGCTACGAGGCGGCGGGTGGGAGGTTGCCTGACCACGTCGAACTGTCCCACGGCATCGCGTGGTCGCTGATGCTGCGACTGATGGACCCCCTGCGGCACGCAGCCCCCGACTGGCGGCAGCAGGTGGCGTCGCAGCTGGACCGGATCGTCGAGGTGCTGCCATGAGCCTGCTCGACACCCTGCTGGAACGCCCCGGCGTGACCCGGGTCTGGCCAGGGAAGCGTGGTGCCCTCACCTTCGAGTGGCTGGATGAGCACGGCCAGCTTCGGGCCGGGGAGTTGGCCGCCGATGGTGAGATGCGGCTGCTCGACCACGCGACCGATCCGGCCCTGCCCAGCCTGACCGGGGAGCGTCCCGGCCCCGTCGTCGTGCACCGCTACGGCCGCCGTGCGGTGGCCGTCGGGGCCGACCGGGTGGTCAAGTACACCCGGAGTGGACACGCCGCACCCATCGTCGCCAACTCCGCAGGTTTCGCCACGCTGTGCAGCCGTGCCGGGATCAGGACCCCGCGGGTGCTGCGCCACGACGACTCCCGGATCGACTTCGAACGCAGCCCCGGCCGCAGTCTCCACGACCTGGGGGACGCTGGGCTCGAGGGCTGGCGTCACTTCGTCGCCGCATGGCCTGAGCTCATCGCCTCACCCGTCCCCCTGCCACGGCACCGTGGCATCGACGAGGCGGCCACGCTGCAGCGCTGGTACGACCACGCGAGCCGTCACCGGGCGGTCCCGGAATCCGAACGGCTCGGGGACCGGGTGGCGGGGCTGTGTGATGCGCTGGCCGTCGGCGACGGCCCGACGGTGCCCATCCACCGCGACCTGCACGACAAACAGCTGCTCTGGGACGGCAACGAGCTGACGATGCTGGACCTCGACCTCGGGTCGAGCGGGGAGGTGGCCCTTGATCTCGGGAACCTCTGGGCCCATGCCGAGGTGCGGCGGCGCCAAGGGGTGCTGTCCGAGACCGCCCTGGCGGAGATGGCGGAACTGCTGGGACGGGCCACCGAGCAACTCGAGGCCGACCCGGTCCGGGTGGCCCTGCACCGCAGCGCGGCCCGGCTGCGCATCGCCTTCGTCCACGCCTTCAGATCAACGGATCGTCACTGGATCACCCACTGGCTCGAGGACTGCCTCGCCCAACCGGACAACGACACACTGGAAAGGACCCTGTCATGAGAATCTCCGTCATCGGATGTGGCTACCTCGGAGCTGTCCACGCTGCCTGCATGGCTCGCCTCGGACACGATGTCCTGGGCGTTGACGTGGATGAGAATCGCATCGCCGCACTGCAGGAGCACCGACCGCCGTTCTACGAGCCCGGCTTCGAGGAGTTGCTGGCCGAGGTGGCCGCCACCGGTAGGCTGCGTTTCACCTCACGTCCCGAGGCGGTTGATCTCGGGGCCGTTGATGTCCATTTCATCGCGGTGGGCACTCCTCAGGGGCCGAGTGGGGCGGCGGACCTGACCTATGTCGAATCCGCCATCGAGTCCATCCTCCCGGCGCTGAAACTGAACCCGGGGGCGCTCGTCGTCGGCAAGTCGACGGTGCCCGTCGGGACCGCCGCACGGCTGGCCGAGCGGGTCGAGGCCGCCGGGGGAAGGCTGGTGTGGAACCCGGAGTTCTTGCGCGAGGGCTTCGCCATCGAGGACACCCTGCGTCCGGATCGGATCGTCTACGGCCTCAGCCCGGACCCGGTGAATGCCCAGGAGGGGCAGCGGGTCCTCGACGAGGTGTACCTCGATCTCCTGAGCGCTGGGATTCCTCGTCTGGTGACCGACTACGCCACGGCTGAGCTGGTCAAGGTGGCGGCGAACTCCTTCCTCGCCACCAAGATCAGCTTCATCAACGCGATGGCCGAGGTGTGCGAGGCCACCGGTGGGGATGTCACTGCATTGGCGGAGGCCATCGGTCACGACGTGCGGATCGGCAACCAGTTCCTCAAGGCCGGTGTGGGGTTCGGCGGTGGCTGCCTGCCGAAGGACATCCGCGCCTTCCTCGCGCGCTCCGAGGAGCTGGGCATCACGGGGCTTGCCTTCCTCAAGGAGGTGGACCGCATCAACCAGGGCCGCAGGGACCGGGTGGTGGAGCTGGCGACGGCGAAGCTCGGGGTGGACCTGGTGGGGGCCAGGATCGCGGTGCTCGGGGCGTCGTTCAAGCCTCGCAGCGACGACATCAGGGACTCGCCTGCCCTTGAGGTGGCGGTTCGGCTGCACGAGGCGGGGGCCGAGGTGCGGGTCACCGACCCCAAGGCACTGCCTGCCGTGCGCTCCCGCTACCCGCAGCTGACCGTCGTCGATTCAGTTGAGGAGACCCTGCAGGATGCGGACCTGGTGCTGGTGCTCACCGAGTGGGCGGAATACCGTGAGCTTGACCCGACGGCGCTCACCCAGGTGCGCCGTCGCATCGTGATCGACGGCAGGAACTGCCTCGAGCCGCAGCTCTGGCGTGGCGCAGGGTGGGACTACACCGGGCTTGGACGCTGAGCTCCAGGAACCCGGGACACGGGACAATGGGCCTCATGAAGCGGGTCCTGAGGTTCGTGGTCGGCACCATCTGGGTGCGCATCATGCTGGCGGTGGTCCTGGTCTCGGGGGTGGCCCTCGCGATGTCCGGGACCACCGTCTGGCTTCTCCAGGAGCGTCACGCCGAGGAGGCGGCCACCAAGAGCCTGCAACGGGTTCGGGAGCGGCTGGCGCGGGAGGCGACGAAGCTGCACCCGGAGAAAGGGACTCCCTACGCCTCGATCCGCGACCTGTTGAACGTCCATCTGCAGGGCAACATCATGAGCGCCGACACCGGGGAGCTGGGATTCATCGGCACCTCAGTGGCGTTCGTGGCCCCGCCGGGGGTGCCGCTGCGCCCGGAACGCGACAAGGAACTGATCGAGCTGATCCGGGAGGACCTGGGGGGTACGGACAGTGTGATCCGTACCGTTCAGACCTCCATCACCCGCTACCGCATCCTCGTGGTACCGATCCAGCTGGGGAGGGAAACCGGCGGTCTGGCCCAGGTGGTGGACATGGAACGGGCCACCGCTGAGTTGCGGAACACGATGCGGCAGTACACGGTGATCGCCGTGGTGACGGTGCTGCTTCTGATCGTCCCCACCTGGCTGGTCATGCTGCAGCTGCTGCGGCCCATCAAGGAGCTGCGCCGAGCCACCGACGCCATTGATGAGAACGATCTGACCACGCGGGTGCCCACCCGGGGTCGCGATGACCTCTCGGCGCTGGCCCGTGCGGTGAACCGGATGTTGGATCGGGTGCAGGCGGCGGTGGAGGCGCAGCGCAACCTGCTGGACGACGTGAGCCACGAGCTGCGCACACCGATCACCATCGTGCGGGGGCATCTGGAACTGATGGAGGTCCACGACCCGGAGGACGTGATCGCCACCCGACAGGTGGCCATTGACGAGCTGGACCGGATGGGGAGCCTGGTGACGGATCTGCTGCTGCTGGCCAAGGCCGATCAGGCGGATTTCGTGGTCCCGGCATCGACGGAGTTGGCGGAGCTGACCCTGCAGGTGTTGACGAAGGCGCGGGCCCTGGGGGAGCGGGAATGGCAGCTGGAGGGGCTTGCAGAGGGAACTGCGGTGCTCGACTCCGGGCGGATCACCCAGGCCTGGTTGCAGCTGGCCTCCAACGCCGTGAAGTACTCCGGGAAGGGGAGTTCCATCGGCATCGGGAGTGCGCTGGTGGATGACGAGGTGCTGCTCCACGTCCGGGACGAGGGGATCGGGATGAGTCCGGAGGAGATCACCATGGTGAGCACCCGATCGGTGCGAACCGACACGGCTGCGCTACTTGCCAGCGGACATGGCCTCGGACTCAGTATCGTGAAGAGCATCGTTGAGGCTCACGGTGGACAGCTCGACATCCAGTCGGAGGAGGGGCGAGGATCGCTCTTCACGCTGCGGATACCGAGAGGAGGTCCAGAGCCCAGCGTTGAACAGGAAGGGCATGGAGCATGAGCAGCATCCTCATCATCGAGGACGAGCCCAGGATCGCGGGTTTCATCGCCAAGGGGCTCAAGGCAGCCGGGTACACCTCCCAGACCACCGGGCACGGCCGGACCGGCATCGAGCTGGCCTCACAGGGAGAGTTCGCGTTGGTGATCCTCGACGTCGGTCTGCCTGACATGAGTGGGTTCGACGTCCTGGAGGAGATTCGTGGGCGGGGGGTGGACATCCCGGTGATCGTGCTCACCGCGCGGTCCTCCGTCGCGGATCGGGTGACCGGGCTCGAGGGTGGGGCTGATGACTACATGGCCAAGCCCTTCGCCTTCGAGGAACTGCTGGCCCGGGTGCGGTTGAGGTTGCGTCCGGGAACCGAGCGCTCCCAGCAGGCAACGGAGATCAGTCATCGGGGACTGACCTTGGACTACCGCACTCGCCGTGCCTGTGTTGACGGGGTTTGGGTGGATCTGTCGGCGCGCGAGTTCACCATGGTGGAGGTGTTCCTGCGCAACCCCGGACAGGTGCTCAGCCGTGAACAGCTCCTCAGCCTGGTCTGGGGGCTGGACTTCGACCCCGGTACGAACGTGGTCGGGGTCTACGTCTCCTATCTCAGGAACAAACTCGGCAAGGATCGCTTCGAGACCGTCCGGGGCATGGGCTACCGGCTGGTGTGAGCGAATCGACGATCAGTCACCATCGTCGTCATCATCATCGTCGTCATCGTCGTCCCGGTCGTCGTACTTCACCGGGGGAGCGGGCTTGACGGCGGTTGCGGTCTTGCGGGTCGGCCTCGGCTTGGCCACGGCGGTCTTCTGCGGGGCCGAGGTCGGGGCAGCCTTCGTGGTGGCCGGGGCTGCCGGAGCCGGGTTTGCAGGCGCAGGATCAGCGGGGGCGGCCTCAACCGGGGCCGCGGGCGGTTCGGCCTCGCTCGCGGGAGCGGACTCGGGGGCCGCAGCGGGGGCAGGCGTGACCTCCTCGGTGGTGGTTGGGGCCACCGGGAGCGGTGCTGGGCTGTTCTCAAGGACCAGGGCGGGTTCCTTGAGGTCTTCTGTGGCAGGCACGGTGAGGTGCGGCAGCAGGATGGCCACCACCACTGCACCGAGTCCACTGATGGTCAGCAGGGTGGCGATCAGTCGGCCTCGGGTCAGTTCCATGATGCAGCTCCGTTCGGTCGTTCAGGGCCTCGGGGGCTCAGATGCGCCGCATGACTGCGACAACCTTTCCCATGATGGTCGCATATTTTCCGTCGATTGGGGAAAAATCCTTGTTGTGGGGAAGTAACCAGACCTGACCATCCTTGCGCTGGAAGGTCTTGACGGTGGCTTCCTCATCCAGCAGCGCCGCGACGATGTCGCCGTTGCTCGCGTCCTGCTGCTGTCGCACGACCACCCAGTCGCCGTCGCATATGGCGGCATCGATCATCGAATCGCCCTTGACCTCGAGGAGGAACATCGTGCCCTCGCCGACCAGCTGCTTGGGCAGGGCCAGCACGTCTTCGACCTGCTCCTCGGCCAGGATGGGTCCTCCCGCGGCGATGCGTCCCACCAGGGGGACGGCGATGCTGGTCGGCTCGGCGTCGTAGCTCTGCTCGGAGGGCATCGCGAGTGGCTCACGCTCGCCCGTCTCCGGGAGGGTCACCACCATCGCCCGGGGGCGGTGCGGGTCCCGGCGGATGAAACCGGCGCGCTCCAAGGTCTTCAGCTGGTAAGCCACCGAGCTGGTGGAGGCCAGCCCGGCGCGCTCGGCCAGCTCCCTCATGCTCGGCGGGTAGCCCTCGTTGACCACGGCGTCACGGATGAGCTTCAGGAGCAGCAGCTGGCGGGGGGTCAGTCCCGAGGCGCCTGCCAGGTCATCGGGGAGGTCGGCGATACGCGCCACCTCAGCGGCTGCACGCTCCTTGCTCGGGCGTCCGGCGCGGCTCCGGGTCGCCTCCAGGTTGCTGTCTGCCATGCCGCACAGCATAGCACGAATCCGAACACTCGTTCGACCTTCGAGTCCCTCGGGGCGCGTTTCGGTGGTCGGGAAAAAAATGTCGGACCCGAGGTGTTGACTCCTTCGCGTGGAACGCAGGGCGCGCCATGAATCGAAAAGCAGTTTGAAACAACTGATCGATTCGTGTAGCGTTCTCGAACACCCGTTCGATGTGCCGCGGATGGCGGCCATCAGTCACGAGGAGGAAGTCATGAGTGCAGTCAGCTACGAGCCGGTCATCGTGCGGCCCCGCCCGAGGGTCGTCGAGCCTCAGGTTTCGATGGCCTTCCGGGAGCCCTCGACCCGGGGTGGGCTGCGTCCGGGGCGTCGCACGCTCGCCATGCGTCGGGGTGTGGTGGCCGGTGGTTGTGCCGGGCCGACGGTGCGTGCGGCGGCTCGCCCGGTGCGTGCAGCGGCTCGCCCGGTGCGGGACTGGGTCGCCGAGGTGCAGGCCGTGGTCTTCGTTGTTCTGGTCCTGGTGGGCCTCGTGGTCGCAGTGCCGAAGCTGGTTGCGATGGCCCAGCCGGACCCCGCGGTGGACCCTGTGCCCGGGGATCCGGCCTGGTCCCATGTGGTCAAGGAGTGACCATCGCGCGACACGCCCGTGGGGTCGGTTGACGCTGGGCGAACTCCCCCCTACAGTTCCCATATCTAGTGGTTGCACCCCCTCGTTTGGTCAACAAGTTGTGGAAACGGCGTTGCAGGGGGCTGAGGGGTGCAGCTGTTCCGACATCATCGCCTGATACCTCAGGCGCCAAGGGGAGGGTTCGCCGTGCACTGTCCGTTCTGCCGCCATGAGGACACCAAGGTGTCCGATTCGCGGGTGACGGACGACGGGCTGACCATCCGGCGCCGTCGCAACTGCCCCGTCTGCGGGAGGAAGTTCACCACCATCGAGCAGATCCAGCTCTCGGTGGTGAAGCGCTCGGGAGTGGTTGAGGCGTTCAGTCGGGACAAGATCATCAAGGGGGTCGGTAAGGCCTGCCAGGGCCGTCCCGTCACCCAGGCGCAGCTCGCTGCGCTGGGGCAACGGGTCGAGGAGACCTTGCGCTCCTCGGGGCACGCGGAGATCCCGGCGGAGGACATCGGCGTGGCCATTCTCGGGCCGCTGGCCGAGCTGGATCCGGTGGCGTACCTCAGGTTCGCCTCCGTCTACAAGAACTACGACTCGGTGGACGACTTCGCCGCCGAGATCGCCTTGATGAAGCAGCGATCCCCCGAACCACAGACCGCGGCCGAGGAACGCCCGACCAGGCGTCGTCGCTCCCGGCGGGCGAAGTCAGAACCGTCGGACTCCCAGCAGCCGCTCATCGGCTGAGGGTCGTTCGCATCCCGTTCCGCAGCATCCAGTGAGGAAACCATGACCGCTACCGTGACCAAGAACAGCAGCCGCCGCAGGAATGTCGGCACCCAGCCGGCGCTGGCCGGGGGGCTCACCGTCTCGAGGGTGTTCTCCACCGAGGGAGTCCACCCCTACGACGAGGTCACCTGGGAGAAGCGTGACGTCGTCCAGACGAACTGGAGGACGGGCGAGGTCGTCTTCGAACAGCGTGGGGTGGAGTTCCCCGACTTCTGGAGCGTCAACGCCTCCACCATCGTCACCAGCAAGTACTTCCGCGGCGCGCTCGGCACACCGAAGCGTGAGGCCAGCCTGCGGACCCTGATCGACCGGGTCGTCGGGCAGTACGTCAAGGCCGGCCGGGAACACGGTTACTTCGCCACCGAGGCCGACGCCGAGGTCTTCGAGGCGGAGCTGACCTGGATGCTGCTCCACCAGTACTTCTCCTTCAACTCGCCCGTGTGGTTCAACGTCGGCACCACCTCCCCGCAGCAGGTTTCCGCCTGCTTCATCCTGAGCGTGGATGACTCGATGGACTCCATCCTCAACTGGTACAAGGAGGAAGGTTTCATCTTCAAGGGCGGCTCGGGGGCCGGACTCAACCTCTCCCGCATCCGTTCCTCGAAGGAGCTGCTGACCTCCGGCGGTACCGCCTCCGGACCGGTGTCCTTCATGCGTGGCGCGGATGCCTCCGCGGGCACCATCAAGTCCGGTGGGGCCACCCGGCGGGCCGCGAAGATGGTGGTGCTCGACGTCGACCACCCCGACATCGAGGAGTTCATCGACACCAAGGCCCGCGAGGAGGACAAGATCCGTGCGCTGCGCGACGCCGGGTTCGACATGGACCTCGGGGGCAAGGACATCACCTCCGTGCAGTACCAGAACGCCAACAACTCGGTGCGGGTCAGCGACGAGTTCATGACGGCCGTGGAGCGCGGCGGCTCCTTCGGGCTGCGGGCCCGCACCACGGGGGAGGTCATCGAGAGCGTCGATGCCAAGGAGCTGTTCCACAAGATCGCCAAGGCCGCCTGGGAGTGCGCCGATCCCGGCATCCAGTACGACGACACCATCAACGCCTGGCACACCAACCCGGTGACGGGGCCGATCACGGCATCGAACCCGTGCTCGGAGTACATGAGCCTGGACAACAGCTCCTGCAACCTGGCGAGCCTCAACCTGCTGAAGTTCCTGCGCGATGACGACGTCTTCGACGCGGAGCGTTTCGTGCGCGCGGTGGAACTCATCATCACCGCGATGGACATCTCCATCTGCTTCGCGGACTTCCCGACCACCTCCATCGGGGAGACCACCCGCAACTACCGCCAGCTCGGCATCGGGTACGCCAACCTGGGGGCGCTGCTGATGGCGATGGGCAAGGGCTACGACACCGACGGTGGGCGCTCCACCGCGGCCGCCATCACCTCGATCATGACCGCCACCTCCTACCGCCGCTCCGCCGAGCTGGCCGGGATCGTCGGCCCCTACAACGGCTACGCCGCCAACGCCGAGGCCCACAAGAAGGTGATGCGCAAGCACCAGGCGGCCAACGACGAGGCGCTGGTCCTGCCCGCCGACAAGGAGCTGCACGACGTCGCGACCCGCGAGTGGGCCGAGGTCGTCGCGCTGGGCGAGACCAACGGCTACCGCAATGCGCAGGCCTCCGTGCTGGCCCCCACCGGAACCATCGGCTTCATGATGGACTGCGACACCACCGGGGTGGAGCCCGACTTCTCGCTGGTGAAGTTCAAGAAGCTCGTCGGCGGCGGTTCCATGCAGATCGTCAACCAGACCATCCCCAGGGCGCTGAAGAAGCTCGGCTACAGCCCGGAGCAGGTCGAGGGCATCGTGGACCACATCTCCGGCCACGGCCACGTCGTCGGGGCGCCGGAGCTGGCAAAGGAGCACTACGAGGTCTTCGACACCGCAATGGGACAGCGTGCCATCGCCCCGATGGGGCACGTGCGGATGATGGCGGCCGTGCAGCCCTTCCTGTCCGGGGCCATCTCCAAGACGGTCAACCTGCCGGAGTCCGCGACGGTGGCAGACATCGCCGATGTCTACCTACAGGGCTGGAAGCTGGGGCTCAAGGCCCTGGCGGTGTACCGCGACAACTGCAAGGTCGGGCAGCCGCTGTCGGATGCGAAGAAGTCCGATGAGAAGAAGGCGGAGCCCGAGACCCAGACCAAGGTGGTGGAGAAGATCGTCTACCGCCCGAAGCGGGAGCGGCTGCCGAAGTCGAGGGTGGGGCGCACCACCAGCTTCTCGGTGAGTGGGGCGGAGGGCTACATGACCTCCGGCGCCTACGCCGACGGTCGCCTGGGTGAGGTCTTCCTCAAGCTCGGCAAGCAGGGCTCGACCCTGGCCGGGGTCATGGATGCCTTCTCCATCGCGGTGTCCATCGGCCTGCAGTACGGCGTGCCGCTGGAGAGCTTCGTGCAGAAGTTCACCAACCTGAAGTTCGAGCCCGCCGGGATGACCGACGACCCGGACGTGCGGATCGCGCAGTCCTTCATGGACTACATCTTCCGCCGCCTGGCGCTGGACTACCTGAGCTTCGACGAGCGCGCCGAGCTCGGCATCTACACCGCCGCCGAGCGGGCCCGCTACGTCGAGACCGGGTCCTACCTCTCGGAGGAGGACGAGGCGAACCTGCCGGAGCCCGAGACCCTCCGCAACGACGCCTACGACTCCTTCGACGTGGACGGCGCCCGCCAGCCCTCCCTCATCGACGCCCACACCACGGCGGAACTGATGGAGTCGCTGACCGGTCGTGAGGTGGATGCCCCGCTGTGCATGACCTGCGGCACCAAGATGCGCCCGAGCGGCTCCTGCTACGTCTGCGAGGGCTGCGGGTCCACGAGCGGCTGCAGCTGATCCGATGCGGCTTCGCGCCATCGAGGAGATCATCGGTGACCGTCGCCCGGCGACCTCCAGGGCGACGCGCCCGGGAGCGATCCCTGGGGCGACGGCCACTGAGTTCGTCGACCTCGTGGGTGAGGATGCGGCTGCCGCGCTGATCCGCCTGCACGGCACCGAGTCCAGCGGGGACATCGCATGGTGCCTGACGGTGGACTTCGCTGTTCTCAGCCTCGCCGAGGAACTGGGGGCGGACGCGCCCTACCGGGTCATCGCCGAGAGCGGCGCCGGGGACTCCTGGGCAATCCACACTCGTGACCTCACCGTCGCCTTCCTCGATCATGACCGCTGGGGAGATGAGCCGGACATCGTGACGCACACCGGGCTGGACGTTCTCAGCTTCATCCGGGCCGCTGATGCCTGGGCACAGGCGGAGGTCCACCTCGGCAGCGAGGAGGAGGCCCGGGCGATGACCGAGTTCGCGGCGCTGCTCCAGTCGCTTCCCGGCGCGAGCGGGTTCTGGCCCTATTTGTGAGGCCGCGAACACTCGGGGTGTTCGCCGGTGCCGACCACGGTGGTGGGGTCGCTATGGTGACGCTGCACTCCTCGACAGACAGGACACCGCATGAACTCCAAGGGCCGCGTCACACTTCCCATCGAACAGGGCATGGACGATGTGCTGCCCGGCATCCTGGCCCGGCTCGGGGCCGATGCCGTGCGCAACTCCGATGGCACGTGGCTGCCTGAGATCACCCCGCAGCTCGGGATGAAGGTCTACGAGACCTATTTCCCGGCTCGCGGGGACCAGGAGTTCGCGCTGGCCCACCTGGAGTGTCGCCCCCGGTTCTACCTGATGTCCGAGCGGGTGGCGGCACCGGCGTCGGGGCCGCTCAGCATCGACATCATGGCCGGGTACTACCGGCTCCAGGTGGAACCCGACCAGGGGGATCATGAGCGCTGGTGGGAGGTCATCGACCGCACCACGGGGGAGGTCGTGCCGCCTGAGCAGTGGAGCGTCGAGGGGGAGGGGACGGAGGTCACCGTCACCATCGCTGACCCGCGGCCCTTCCACGTCTACACGGTGAGCTTCCTGGCCTGGCAGTGCTGGGACTCCACCCAGATGTACAACTACATCACCAACAACTGGGAGAACGACCCCACCCGGGTGCGGGAGATCGGCTACGACGCCCGCCACCCCGTCGCCTGGCAGCACATGACCTCCTCGCTGGAGCGGTGGTGTCGAGAGCGCCCTGAGGTGGACGTGGTGCGTTTCACCACCTTCTTCTACCACTTCACGCTGGTGTTCAACGATGCCGCGAAGGAGAAGTACGTCGACTGGTTCGGCTACTCCGCCTCGGTCTCGCCGCTGGCGATGGAGGCCTTCGAGGCCGAGTACGGCTACCGGCTGCGGGCCGAGGACTTCGTCGATGCGGGGTACTACAACTGCTCCTTCCGGCCGCCGAGCCGGACCTTCCGGGACTGGATCGACTTCCAGACCCGTTTCGTCTGCGCCAGGGTGAAGGAGCTGGTGGACATCGTGCACGCCCACGGCAAGGAGGCGTTGATGTTCCTCGGCGACAACTGGATGGGCACCGAGCCCTACGGGGAGCACTTCGCCGCGACCGGGATCGACGGGGTGGTCGGCTCTGTCGGGTCGGCCGCCACCTGCCGCATGATCTCCGACATCCCCGGGGTGAAGTTCACCGAGGGGCGGTTCCTGCCCTACTTCTTCCCTGATGTCTTCCGCGAGGGCGGGGACCCGCTGGGCGAGGCCAACACCTCGTGGCTGCAGGCCCGCAGGGCCATCGCCCGCAAGCCGCTGGACCGGATCGGCTACGGCGGCTACCTGTCCCTGGCGGTGAAGTTCCCCGATTTCATGGCCCGGGTGGAACAGATCTGTGACGAGTTCCGCTCCATCCACGAGCTGGGGGGCGGGCAGCGTCCCGCCAGCGCCCCCATCCGGGTGGGCATCCTCAACGCCTGGGGGAGCCTGCGGAGCTGGCAGACCCACATGGTGGCCCACGCCCTGTGGTACAAGCAGATCTACTCCTACCTGGGGGTTCTCGAGGCCCTGGCGGGGCTGCCCTTCGAGCTGACCTTCCTCTCCTTCGACGATGCGCGCGCCGGGGCTCTGGCCGACCTGGACGTCGTGCTCAACCTCGGGGCTGCCGAGACCGCCTTCTCCGGTGGAGCGGAGTGGAACGATCCCGAGCTGGTGGTGGCGGTGCGTCGTTTCGTCGCCGAGGGGGGAGGACTCATCGGGATCGGGGAGCCGTCGGCGGTGCTCCGGGGTGGGGCCTACTTCCAGCTGTCCGATCTGCTCGGGGTGGACAAGGAGTTGGGTATCTCGCAGTCCACCGACCGTTACCCCGTCGAGCGGCCTGAGCATTTCATCACCGCTGACCTCGACGGTGCCCTGGACGTCGGGGAGGGGGCGGGCGACATCTTCGCCGTCGATGAGGGCACGCAGATCCTGCAGCTGCGGGATGGGTCGGTGGATCTCGCGGCCCGGCAGTGCGGGAAGGGGCGGGCGGTCTACGCCGCCGGGTTGCCGTACTCGGCGGTCAATGCGCGGCTGCTGCACCGGGCCATCTACTGGGCCGCCGGTGAGGAGGGCGAGTTCGACACCCACTGGACCCCCTCCAGCGTCGATGTCGAGGTGGCGGTCTATCCCGCCACGGGTAAGGCCTTGGTGATGAACAACTCCGAGGCCGCGGTGGCCTGCGTGCTGCAGGGTTGTCCCGACGGCCTGACGGGTCAGGGCCAGGTGCGACGCTTCGAGCTGGAGCTGGCCCCACGGGAGTCGCGTTGGCTCGACATCTGAGAGGGCGAACGTAGACTCTGTCAATGTGACGAGACCTGACCTGGAGTGCTTCGGCGACCAGGAATTCGAGGATTCCCTGGAGCCGATGCATCTGATCCGCAGGGCTGAGGCGGTGGCCCGGGCCGGTGGGCTCATGCTGGGCGCGGGCACCAGTGCGCTTCGGGTGCGGCAGCTCATGCGGCGCTGTGCCCTTGCGCTGGGGCTGACCCGGCTGGAGGCCTCCATCGGGTTCACCGAGCTCACCATGACGGTGGAACGTCGTGGGGTGTTTCGCACCATGGTCACCCAGGTGCGCCGTCCGGAGGTGAATGCGCACCGGATCGCCTTGCTGCAGCAGCTGTCCAACCGGATGCCGAAACAAATCACCGCCACCGAGCTGCATTCCCGGCTGGATGCCATCGAGCAGCAGCCGAGGCTGTACCCGGCCTGGCTGCGAGGGCTGCTCGTGGCCCTGGCCTGCGCTGCCATTGCCCTGCTGGCCGGGGGAGGGGTGCGTGAGGCCGTGACGGTGATCCCGGCTTCCGGGGCGGCCTACCTGATGTTCCGGCGGCTCGGGAGGTGGCAGCTCAACCACCTGGCGGTCGTCGTGTCCTCAGCGTCGACGGCCTCCGCGGTCTACCTGCTGGGGGCGGCTGGGCTCACCTGGCTGTTGGGGGAGCCCAGCGGGAGGCTGGCGGCGGGTTTCGTCTGCGCCTCGATCTTCCTCATCCCGGGGTTCCCGCTGGTGACCGCAGGCATGGATCTCACCCGGCTGGACCTCACGGCCGGGGTGACGCGCACCGCCTATGCCGCGATGATCCTGATCTCGATCACCATCGGGGTGTGGGTGGTGGCGAGGCTGGGTGGCGTGACGGCCTTCCCGGTCCCGGGTGCGCTCCTGGAGCCGCCCTGGCTGTGGCTGCTACGGGTGGGGGCCAGCTTCGTCGCCGTCTTCGGCTGGGCGTTCATGCTGAACTCGCCGTTGCGCACCGCCCTGGTCTCGGCGGTGATCGGGGTGGGAGGCAATGCCATCCGGTTGGCGATGACCGATGCCCAGGTGGCCGATCACGTCGCGGTGTTCACCGGGTGCGTGGTGATGGGGCTGGCCTGTGCCCTGCTGGGGCGGCTGTTCGGGGTGGAGAAGATCATCATGACAGTGCCGACCCTGCTGGTGATGGCTCCCGGTTCCTCGGCGCTGCGGACCCTGCTGTACTTCGACGCCGGTGACATCGGGCACGCCGTCGCCCAGGGGATCGCGACGGTGCTCGGGGTGATCGCGATGGTGGCCGGGCTGGCGGCAGCCCGGATGCTGACCGACCCGGAGTGGATCTTCACCCGCGATGATCCCCCGGTGATTCGGGTGGGGGTGCCCCGGATGCGTAGGAAACCGCGCAGGCGGTGAGCCCGGTCACGGCGGAGTTCAGCCCGCCAGGAGGTCAGCCCTGACGCAGTGGGGCGGGAGGACGAAGCCCGGGGGTGACGCATTCGGAAGGACGGCTCTTCGCGTCCCCCTGCTCCCAGGGGGTCGGCAAAGTCGGGTGATGGTGGGGGTGGCTAGGGGGTTTGCTGGTGTGGGGTGTGTCGTTGGTGGGGGTGGCGTGGCCTGGTGGTGAGGATGGGTGGTGTCTAAACAGCCGTCTCACTGGAGGTCACGCCACCGATGTCATCATCTCGTATCACCAGGTTGAAGCGCCAGTCGTTGGTGGATGTCTTCGCTGATGTTCCTGATCCCAGGGATGCTCGGGGTAGGCGGTACCGCCTCGATGTGATCCTGGCGTTGGCTGCCGCTGCGGTGCTGGCTGGTTGCCAGACACTGTTGGCAGTGTGGGAACACGTCTCCGACCTGGGGCGTGAGGCCCTGAGTGAACTCGGGCTGGGGCCAGGTCAGCAGGTCCCGTTCGAGTCAACGATCCGTCGGGTACTGGCTCGCATCGATGCTGATGACTTCGATGCCCGGTTGGCGTCCTGGCTCTCGCTACGGATCGGACAGATCGCTGGACGCCGCGTGATCGCTGTGGATGGCAAGACCATGCGGGGCAGCCGTGGCCAAGGGCCGGGAGTGGGCCTGTCAATTTTTCTGTGTAAGCGGGGTTGTCATAGGTAGGGGTGGACTGCTACATGTTTCTCGGACAGTGGTGAAATTCCGAGTTCATTCGAACATGTGAGGTAAAATAGGTATCATGTCAAGATCGAAGTACAGCGATGAGTTCAAGGGGCAGATCGTGGCAGAGGTGATCGAGAAGTCACGTCCGGTCAGCGAGGTCGCGAAAGCCTATGGGCTGGTCCCACAGACGGTGGGGAACTGGGTGAACACGTGGCGAAGGACCCACCCTGAGGATGGGGGCGAAGAACTCACGGCGGCACAGCTGGCCGAGTTCAAGAAGGTCAAGTCCCAGCTGCGTGAGGCCCAGATGGAGATCGAGTTCTTGAAAAAAGCAGCGGCCTTCTTCGCCCGGGAGTCCCGGTAGCCGTCAAGTACGTCTACCTTCACCGCGAAGAAGGCAACTATCCGGTGTATCTGATGTGCAGGTGGGCCGGGGTGTCCAGGTCGGGCTATTACGCCTGGCGTGGGAGGGGACTCTCCCAACAGGAGAAACGTCGTGAAGAACTCACCGTGCTGATCCGGCACTTCTTCGATCACGCGGGACAGGCCTACGGGTACCGACGCATCCACGCGTGGGCCTGTCAATTTTTCTGTGTAAGCGGGGTTGTCATAGGTAGGGGTTGATGCGGTCGGGGTAGGCGGTGGCGAGTTGTGCGAGGGCTTGTTTCCAGTTGGTGACGATCTGGCCTTGGACCAGACGGCCGGGTGCTCGCCGTTGGGTGGCGGGCTTGCCTCGTTCCTTTTCTCGTTCGAGGGCGCGTTTGTCCTCGATGGTGCAGATTGCCAGCCACAGCAGTTTCACGGCAGCGTCACTCGAGGGGAAGTGCCCGCGGTTCTTGGTGACTTTCCGGAGTTGGAAGTTCAGTGACTCGATGCTGTTGGTGGTGTAGATGACCTTGCGCAGCATCGGTGGGAACTGCAGGAAGGGGATGAACCGTTCCCACGAGTTGGTCCAGGTCGCCACGGTGGACGGGTACTTCTTCCCCAGTTCGGAGGCCTCGAACTCGGCCAGAGCATTCCTCGCGGTCTCTTCGTTGGGGGCGGTGTAGATGGGTTTGAGTGCCGCGGCGATCTTCTTGCGGTCCTGGTAGGCCACGAACCGCATCGCGGCCCGGATCAGGTGGACCACGCAGGTCTGGACCATCGAGTCCGGCCAGGTCGCCTCGATCGCCTCCGGGAGCCCCTTGAGGCCGTCGCAGCACACGATCAGCACGTCCCTGACGCCCCGGTTGGCCAGGTCCGCGCAGACGTGGGCCCAGAACGCGGATCCCTCGGTGTCTTGGACCCAGATGCCCAGCACGTGCTTGATCCCATCGAGGTCGACCCCCACAGCGATGTAGGCGGCACGGTTGAGGACCTGGTTGTTCTCCCGGATCTTGATACGGATCGCATCGAGGTAGATCACAGGGTAGAACTCCTCCAGCGGCCGGGACTGCCAGACCAGGACCTCCTCACTGACCGCGTCGGTGATGTTGGAGATCGTTTCATGAGACAGGTCCGTGCCGATCGTGCTCGCCAGGTGGTGTTGGATGTCCCGGATCGTCATCCCGCCCGCGTAGAGGCTGATGATCATGTCATCAAGGCCGCCCAGGCGCCGCTGGCCCTTGGGAACCAGACGCGGGATGAACGACCCGCCCCGGTCCCGAGGGACGTCCAGCTCGATCGGTCCGACCTCGGAATCCACGGTCTTGGACGTGGTGCCGTTGCGGGAGTTCCCACTGCCGCGGCCCTCCACGGCGTGCTTGTCATAGCCCAGGTGAGTGGTCAACTCCGCCCGCAGACCATGCTCCAAGGCGGCTTTGACCAGCGCAGGCAGGAATCCGCCGTCACCGGTGAGCTCGACACTGCCCGCGTCGATCTGAGCGAACAGGGCATCCAGCTTCCCCGAAGCCTTCAGCTGCTCGACCAGATCCCGGCCAGTGAGCTCCCCACCCACAGCCTGCTTCTTCTTGTTGGTCATGGTCATGATTCTTACCGTTCCTCTCAGTACGGCTTACACAGACCATCTGACACCCCCAGCACGCAACACCCTTCCTCACTTCCTCCACCTTGATATTCTGCGCCTGAGACCCGCGAAAGTCGAGGCCACCATACTCGACAAGGCCGTCACACCAACTACCACCCCAGCCTTCGAGTCCGTGATCCCAGCCCACACAAGAACACCAAACACAAGAAGATACAAGCCAACCGTGATCAACGGCCCAAGCCAACGATCCCGCGCAACACGACGATCAACAGCCTGTGCCATCTTCTCAACACATTCCAAGTTGATATCAGGCGCTTCTTCCTTCCGCAAGAGCCTAAGAATCCACTCCACAGACTCATCAGTAGGGATATCCCCACTTTTAGGACGAGGCTTCCCATAGACACATTCTTCCCAATCCCACAAACTGATAAATCTTCTCGCCCCAGGAGGAGAATAGAAAACACTCCACCCACCATCGCTGACCGCAGCCCACACTCTCCCAACAGGTGTGGCAGCCGCATACGCATGATGATCCCTGCGAACCCCCTTCAGCGGCACCTCACTCAAGGGCGTTCCCTGACTTTCCAACACCTCTCCCAGAAGTTTCACAGAATCGCAAGGAAATGTCGAAGCAGTATCATACCAAGCCACAATCAAACCCACTATTCTACTGCCCTAAACAGGGATTTCTTCGAGCTCATCTCTAGGAAGCGCTCTACGTGGCGGCGGATAGAGAGGTGAGTAGCCTGCTTCAGTGTCCGGCATGGCACGCCGCGGAATGCCCGGCGTGGGGGCTTCGATACCGCTGCTACGGCGTGGCTCGATGAGTTCTCGACGTGGGGCCATCCCGGTTGGCAGTTCTGGGGCTGAGGGCCTTGGCAACAAATCACTAGCACCAGTGCAACCCGGAAGAAGCATGAGCGAAGCAGCACGCAACACCCTCCTTCACTTCCTCCACCTTGATATTCTGCCCCTGAGACCCGCGAAAGTCGAGGCCACCATACTCGACAAGGCCGTCACACCAACTACCACCCCAGCCTTCGAGTCCGTGATCCCAGCCCACACAAGAACACCAAACACAAGAAGATACAAGCCAACCGTGATCAACGGCCCAAGCCAACGATCCCGCGCAACACGACGATCAACAGCCTGTGCCATCTTCTCAACACATTCCAAGTTGATATCAGGCGCTTCTTCCTTCCGCAAGAGCCTAAGAATCCACTCCACAGACTCATCAGTAGGGATATCCCCACTTTTAGGACGAGGCTTCCCATAGACACATTCTTCCCAATCCCACAAACTAATAAACCCGCGCGCACCCACAGGAGAATAGAACACGTTCCACCCACCCGAACCAGCTGCTACACCAATCCTGCCAATCGGAGCGGAAGCCATATAGGTGCGATAGTTTTTCTTCTTGTTCCCCAAAACGACTTCTCTCAAAGGCGTCTTTTGCCTTTCCAGTTCCTCTCCAAGGCGCTTGATTGCGCTGCTCGGAGCTATGGGAGCAGTGTCATACCAATCCACAGCCAACTCCACCTTTCCATCTAAATGGACACTTCTTCGAGCACATCACCAGGGAGCGCTCTGCGTGGCGGCGGGTAGAGGGGTGAGTACCCTGCTTCAGTGTCCGGCATGGCACGGCGCGGAATGCCAGGAGTGGGGGCTTCGATGCCGCTGCTGCGACATGGCTCGATGAGTCCTTGACCTGGGCCAACCTGGCTGACACTCCTCACCTGACACTTGAAGTAAACCCCCATCACTGTCGCCCCTCAAATTTTCTTCGAATTCTCAAGTAAACCGGCTTGAAGGTCGCGACGAGTAAACTCAACAACAACGTCATAGACGTAATACCAGTCATCGTAAGACCAGAATGAAGGAAACTCACAAACAGGCCAACCGCAATGACATACCCCCCCAAGAACAGCAAAGGAGTGAGCCAACGATCCCGCGCAACGCGACGATCATATCTCCGAATCACAGCTTCGACACAGACCAAGTCAATCTCAGGAGAATTTCTTCTCTCCAGGAACCCTAAAACCCAGTCCACAGACTCATCCAACGGCAGCTCAATATTCCCCGGCTGAGGCTTACCATATTTACACTCCTCCCAGTCCCACAGACTGATGAACCTTTGAGCCCCCGGTGGCGAAAAATAGACGCTCCATTTTCCCTCAAGAACCGCAACCCACACCCTCCCCACAGCAGTGCTTGCCCCGTAAGCACGATGCTCCTCTCGAGGATTGTTCAACGACAGCTCCCTAAGAGGCGTCCCTTGAGCTTCCAAAACATTTCCCAAGTGCAGCACAGCCTCATCAGGCTGCACGGGAGAGCTATCATACCAAGCCACGCTTCCCCCCTAACAGCGAATGAGCCAAAACAAGAAATACATTGACAAGGTACCGCAAATACCCTTCTTGAACTTCAGAATTTTCCAGCTATCACGACTCATCAGACGCCCCAAACTTCCGTTGCTTTTTCCTCCATCGGCTAATTCGCCAGGCCGTTCCCAAGCCAGCAAATACAGCCGCCAAGGCCGAAATAAGCGCTATTGTCGCGACAGCAGAGTTTGTCAAAATTTTACCTACAACCAAAACCGCCAAGCAGGCCAGTACGCCAAACGCCACCAAGAGGCCTTGCCACATGGAAGGATGGGGATCCGAAGAACGGCTCTCAACAATTCGATCCAGCTCCCCGACATCAATTTGAGGGACTTGCCCCGATACAAGAAGCTCGCGGAGCCAGTTTGCAGAAGCCCCCTCAGAAGCTCCATACCCCCATGCGCGTTGCCCATGATGATACGTAAGCCAATCATTGCAAGTAGCGAAAAAATCGGCACCGGGCAGGGCCAACGACAGCACCCATTCCGACCCATCATATTCAGCCAATATCCTTCCGATACAAGACCAAGCAGCATATCGAGGCCACAGGTCAACTCCTTCTCGACGTTCAAGCTCAATGAAAGGAGTGCCTTGCCTGCCAAGCTCATCCTGAAGCTCACGAAGAGGCCTCGCAGCCCGCCTCAAATAGAACTCTTTAGACATCAAAATACCCTCCGGGCCACCTGGACACAAACTCTCACATCACCTTCTTTGAAATCACTGATTCCTGACTCGAACCACCAACACTCCAGCCCGCCCTTCCCAGCCCTCAGAACCCGAGGAAAACCTTTCATGATTTTTCTCCGAAATCCTGTTCTTGAAGTGCGCGACGTGGTTCAGGCTGAGGCATAGCTCGTCGCGGAACAGCAGACTCAAAAGCTTCTTCTCCACTGCTACGGCGCGGCATGAATGCTTCCTCTGGAAGCGCGCGGCGCGGGACTACTTGACTCGGAACTTCTGGAGCTGGCCCACGAGGAAGAATATCAGCACTTCCTGGCGCAGGAGACTCCGGCACAGAGGAGCCCGCAACACCGCCAGATCCTCCTCCACCTTTCCACCACCGTAAACCTTTTTCCATTCCCGCCGGTACCACACTACTTGCTGCCCCGAAGATTGCCCCTGTGAGGGTACTGTTTGCGATGTGTTCTGTGTAGTCGTCGCCGGTGATTCCGTATCGCGCGGCGGTGTAGACACCTTCGGTGGCGCCACTTGCGGCGCCGGTTCCGGCGCCGATGATGGCTTGTCCCCACCATTTCGTGGCTGCTGTTGCTACTGCTTGTCCGCCTTTTGCAACCAATCCTGCGGTGATTCCGCCTCCGATGGCTCCGAAGGCTGCGTTGATTCCGACTTGGAACATGTCTGGTGGCTCTCCCGGGTTTTGGAGGCCTTGGCTGAGCATGCTACCCCCTGCGCCCATCAAGACTCCGCCTGCGATGACACCGAGCCCTGGAACTGTAGCGGTAAGGACTGCCCCAGCCACGAACAGGACGACTCCAGCGATGGCGGTGCCGTGGCGCTCGAAAAAGTTTCCGCTGTGTTGTTGATTGTATTTCTGGAGTTCGTTGTCGGTGACGGGGCGGAGGCCTTGGGGGTCGTGGGTGTGGAGG
>JAUNKV010000062.1 GCA_030532575.1 Propionibacteriaceae bacterium
ACTTGGACCCGAAGTTGCGGATGTCCAGCAGGTCCTCCTCGGAGCGGGCGACGAGCTCACCGATGGTGTGGATCCCCTCGCGCTTGAGGCAGTTGTAGGAACGCACCGACAGGTTGAGCTCCTCCACCGGCAGGTTCAGCGACTCGGCGACCTGCTCGTCGATGGGGGACGGCCCCATCTCGATGCCCTCCGCGTTGGCGTTGAGCTCGCGGGCCAGACCGAACAACTCCACCAGGGTGCGTCCGGCCGAGGCGACGGCATCACGGGGTGCCAGGCACGGCTTGGTCTCCACGTCGATGATGAGGCGGTCGAAGTCGGTGCGCTGGGCCACACGGGTGGCCTCCACCTTGTAGCTGACCTTCAGCACCGGGGAGTAGATGGAATCGACGGGAATCCGGCCGATCTCCGCCTCGGGGTCCTTGTTCAGCACGCTCGAGACGTAGCCGCGGCCACGCTCGACGACGAGTTCCATCTCCAGACGGCCACCCTCGGACAGGGTCGCGATGTGCAGCTCCGGGTTGTGCACCTCGACACCGGCCGGGGGCTGGATGTCGGCGGCGGTGACCTCACCGGCGCCTGCCTTGCGCAGGTACATGACGACGGGCTCGTCCTCCTCGGAGGACAGGACCAGGCCCTTGAGGTTGAGGATGATCTCGGTGACGTCCTCCACGACGCCCTCCAGGGTGGAGAACTCGTGGGGGTTGCCCTCGATCTTGATCGACGTCACGGCCGCGCCCGGGATGGACGACAGCAGTGTGCGGCGCATCGAGTTGCCGAGGGTGTAACCGAAGCCGGGCTCCAGCGGCTCGATGATGAACCGCGACCGGAACTCGGAGACAACTTCTTCCGACAGGGTCGGACGCTGTGCGATGAGCATTATCTTCCTTCCCGCGCCACCCGCTATTTGACGGCGCGAACTGTGCCGCTGGAACCTTCCCTGCGGCAGGGCCCGGATACCCGAGCAGGGCTGGCCGACGGATGCCGGCCAGCCCGGGGGTCGTCGATCACTTGGAGTAGAGCTCGACGATCATCTGCTCGGCCACGTCCACGACGATCTGCTCGCGGACGGGGAGCTGGTGGACGAGGATGCGCATCCGGTTCGGGCGGGCCTCAAGCCACGCCGGGACGGAGCGCTCACCGTGGGTCTCACGCGCCACCACGAGCGGGTGGAGGTTGAGGGACTTCTCGGCGACGTCGATGATGTCGTGGGCCTTGACGCGGTACGACGGGATGTTCACCTTCTGGCCGTTGACCAGGAAGTGACCGTGCACCACGAGCTGGCGGGCCTGGCGGCGGGTGGCCGCGAAGCCAGCGCGGTAGACCACGTTGTCGAGACGGGACTCGAGGATCTGCAGCAGCTTGTCACCGGTCTTGCCGGGGTGGCGGTCAGCCTCCTCGTAGTAGCGGCGGAACTGCTTCTCCAGCACTCCGTAGGCGAAACGTGCCTTCTGCTTCTCCTTGAGCTGCAGGGAGTACTCGGAGTCCTTCGTGCGGCCACGGCCGTGGACGCCCGGGGGGTAGGGGCGGCGCTCAAACGCCTTGTCGTTGCCAACCAGGTCGGTCCCGAGGCGACGGGACTTCTTGGTCATGGGGCCGGTGTAACGAGCCATTGTGTATCAGTCCTTTGCTTCTCGTGCCGATCAGACGCGACGACGCTTCGGCGGGCGGCACCCGTTGTGCGGCACGGGGGTCACGTCGGAGATGGCCCCGACCTCGAGCCCCACGGCACCCAGCGAACGGATCGCGGTCTCACGGCCCGATCCCGGGCCCTTGACGAACACGTCGACGCGCTTCATGCCGTGCTCCATGGCACGACGTCCCGCGGCCTCGGCGGCCATCTGGGCGGCGAACGGCGTCGACTTGCGGGACCCCTTGAAGCCGACGGTGCCGGCGGAGGCCCAGGAGATCACGGCCCCGTTGGGGTCGGTGATCGAGATGATCGTGTTGTTGAAGGTGCTCTTGATGTGAGCCTGTCCGGCGAGGACGTTCTTCTTCTCCTTGCGGCGCACCTTGGTCTTGGCGGCCTGCTTGCGGCTAGCGGTTGCCATCAGTAGTCAATCTCCTGTCTTCGCGTCCCCGGGGGTCAGCGTGCCTTCTTCTTGCCGGCCACAGCCTTCTTCTTGCCCTTGCGGGTACGCGCATTGGTGCGGGTGCGCTGGCCACGGACCGGGAGGCCGCTGCGGTGGCGACGACCCTGGTAGTTGCCGATCTCCACCTTGCGGCGGATGTCGGCGGCAACGGTACGTCGGAGGTCACCCTCGATCTCGTAGTTGCCTTCGATGTGGTCACGCAGCGCGACGAGGTGCTCGTCGGTCAGCTGGTGGACGCGGAGATCGCCACTGATCCCGGTGGCGGCGAGGGTCTCGGCGGCACGGGTCTTCCCGACGCCGAAGATGTAGGTGAGGGCGACCTCCAGACGCTTGTCGCGCGGCAGGTCGACACCAACGAGGCGTGCCATGTTGTCCCTTTCTGTTTCCGGTCCCGGTGGGTTGCCCCACACAGGTCGATGGACCGCGAAGGTGTGTGGCGTGGCGCGTCCCCTCCGGCACATGACGGCGACTCACCGTCGTCGAGGGGCCTTGGCCTTCGTCCAAGGGTAGGGAGTCACCTGCTGGTGGCCCTTGCGCTCACGTTGTTGTTGAGTTGTCTGGCGGCATGGGCGACCTGTCCCGTTCCGCGATGCTCTGGAGTTCCCTGGCGGGGGCCGTCAGCCCTGGCGCTGCTTGTGGCGCGGGTTCTCGCAGATCACCATCACACGACCGTGCCGGCGGATGACCTTGCACTTGTCGCAGATCTTCTTGACGCTCGGCTGAACCTTCATTCGAGCAACCTTTTCAATCAGCGACTGGACAGTGGACTGCCCAATCAGTGGTGGATGAGCCCGGCCGTCCCGGTCTGGACGCACGACGGCACCCGGTCGTGGGACGACCGACGACCCAGCCTACGCGATGGCGGGGTGTTCGACAAACCGAGGCCCGCCCCACATGCGAGAACACCCGGCACCGGGCCGGGTGTTCTCCAGTTCGCTGCGGGTGCGGGTCACTTGTGGCGGTAGACGATACGGCCACGGGTCAGGTCGTAGGGGGACAGCTCCACGACGACGCGGTCCGCAGGCAGGATGCGGATGTAGTGCTGTCGCATCTTCCCACTGATGGTGGTCAGTACCTTGTGGCCGTTGGCCAGCTCGACGCGGAACATCGCGTTGGGCAGTGCCTCGACCACGGTTCCCTCGAGTTCGAGGGCTCCTTCTTTCTTCGCCATTGGCTCCCGATTCCTCGTCCCCTGTCGGGGGGCTGGTGGGGCGGCGTGGTGCCGCCCTTTGGTCGGTCAGTCTAGTTCCTGCCTCCCGCGCCCCCAAAACCGGGTCCGATTGCGTACCGTGGGGGTATGAACCACTACGCCGTGCACTACACCTATGTCGACGACGCCGAACTCATCACCCGGCACCGCCCCGCCCACCGGGAGTTCCTCACCTCCCTGGTCGGGCACGGGGTGGTCGTGGCTGGGGCCTGCCCGGGCACCACTCCCCCGTCGGCGCTGCTGATCGTCCAGGCCTCATCCCCCGAGGCAGTCACCGAGCTGCTGGCTGACGACCCGTTCAGGCAGCACGGTGTGCTGGCCGATTGCCGGGTGGTCCTGTGGACCCCGGTCATCGGCTCACTCGGCTCCTGATCCGATCCAGCCAGGCCGTGAGGTCGGCCATCACCTCGCGGCGGTTGGTCTCCTGGAACAGCTCGTGCCGAGCCTGCGGGTAGAGCCGTAGCGTCACATCGCTCACCCCGGCTCGCCTCATCCGTTCCGCGACCCGGGGCACCTCCGGCGCGAAGGGGTCCTTCGCACCGGAGAGGATGAGCACCGGCAGCCCCGGCCTGATGCCTGCGAAGGTTCGGGGGCTGTTGGCCAAGATGTTGCCCTCGATGAGGTCGCGGTACAAGGAGATGGTGGAGACGAACCCGCACAGCGGGTCGTCGATGTAGGCGTCGACGGCCTGCTCGTCGCGGCTCAGCCAGTCACAAGCAGTGCGCGCGGACCGAAACACCCGGTTGTGGTTGCCGAAGACCACCTGGTGGAGCAGTCGGCTGCGGCTGGTGGCGCCGCGCACCGTTGCGAGCAGGCGCACCAGGGGCAGCAGGGCGTGGATCGCCGGCCCCTGGTCCCCCACGGTCCCGCTGAGGATCACACCGTCGAGCTGGTCGGAGTGCCTGGCGAT
Source organism: Propionibacteriaceae bacterium (assembly GCA_030532575.1). Lineage (GTDB taxonomy): Bacteria > Actinomycetota > Actinomycetes > Propionibacteriales > Propionibacteriaceae > Arachnia. The sequence continues at coordinate 4,211 of JAUNKV010000062.1, forward strand.
GTGGCAGCGGGCGATCAGTGAGCCCATCGAGTGGCCGAGCAGGAACAACGGCACCCCGGGATGGGTGTTTCGGACCGTCGCGATGACCGTGCCGAGATCACCGACGACCCGGGACCAGCCGTCCCGGATTGCGAAGAACCCCAGGTCACCCGCCGGGCTCCACGGGCCGTGCCCTCGATGGTCCGCCGCATGAACCACGGCACCGGTCGCGGTCAGCGCCTCGGCCAGCTCCTGGTAGCGGCCGCCGTGTTCGGCCAGCCCGTGCGCCACCACCACGACGGATCGGACCTCACCCTCGGGCAGCCACTGCCGGGACCGGATGAGGTGACCATCCGGGCTGGTGACGCCCACCACGGTTGGAGTTCCCATCTACGTGATCTCCCCCTCCGCGACGACCCAGGTGTTGCAGCCCTCCCCGACGGTGCGGGAGTGGTAGGCCCGGATGCCCCAGCGGTACAGGGTCTCCGGTTTGCCGTGCTCACCGTCGTCGACGAAACCGGTCAGGGTCTCCTCGATCTCGGCGTAGTTCTTCTTGGTGATGGGCCAGGTGGGGTCTCGGCGCAGGATTCCCATCGCCATGCACTCGGCCTGCACCTCGATCCGCAGCCTCGCATCAACCTGGTTCTCGAGGTCGGCCATGCCGTGGAAGACCCCGATCAGGCTCTGCAGGTGGTGTGCGTACTCGTGGAACATCATGCGCTTGATCCAGAGCTTGGAGTACAAGGAGGGCTCCATCGCCTGCGTGTTGACGTAGATGGCCCCACCATCCGCGGAGCAGTAGAACCCCTGGGTGGCGCTGGACTCCCCGCAGGGGGTGCTGATGCGCCTGCCCTCGTAGACGTGCAGTGGGATGGAGTGGGTCGGCAGGTTCAGCCGCTCCAGGATCGGCTTCCAGTTGGCCTCCAGACAGTCCAGCTCCGCCCTGGCCACCTCCTCCAGCTCCTCGACGGTGTCGATGTGGTTCGCCTCGGCGCAGCCCGGCATCTGGGGCCAGTTCTCCCGGTACAGCGGAGCCTTCTGCAGCCTCGCCCAGACACCGCTGCTCGCGCTGGGTTCTGGCAGCGGCTCGTTGTCCACCTTCGGCAGCTGCCAGCCGGTGGTGGGCTCCGGGTTGATCTCGGCTGCCTCCGGCTCCGGGCTGGGCTCAGGTGTGGGAGTCGGACTGGGTGTGGGAGTCGGACTCGGCGTCGGCGTGAGCCGTGGAGTGCTGGTCCTGCTCGGGGTTGCGGATTCACTCGGTTTCGACGAGGTCGGTCTGGTCTGCTGTGTGCTGCGGCTGGCCGAGGCCTGTGCGGCGGGACGACGGGACTCGTCCCGCACCGTCTTCCAGACCAGACCGAAGAGCCCCACCGCCACGACCACCAGCACCACCAGGACGACCCCCAGCGGATTTCCCGAGGGCCGCTGCGGCGTCGGGGGCGTGGGCGAACCGGGCGGCCCCCAGCCGCCCTGGTTCCCGAACCCTGAGACTTGATGGCTCCCCACCCACTGCTGGGGGCGCCATGCCGGTTGCAGCGGGGGTCGGATGGGCTGGTTCTGCGGGCTCAGAGTCATCTCAGGCCACCTCCTCGGCGGGAACCGTCCAGGTGTTGCACTCCCCGACGCTCCTGGCCTCCAGCCCACGCCGTCCCCAGCGAACCAGGGACTCCTGACCACCGTGGGTCTCGTCGGCCAGCATGGACTCAAACCTGGCCTGCCATCCAGCCCGACTCGCGGCGTCCATGCGAATCGCGTCGTTGTGGGTTGCCATCATCGCCGACCAGCAGATCGTCTGGAGCTCGGAGCGTCGATCCCATTCCGGGTCGTTGCCGAGCTGCGTCTTGGCCAGGGTCATCCCCGTGACCGACTGCAGGTGGTGGCCGTACTCGTGGTTGACCATCTCGTTGACAGAGTGTTTCCACTGCTTGGCCATCGCGAAGTGCCCATCCCCGAAGTGCAGGGTGCCACCGGCCAGGGAGCAGTAGAAGGCCGGTGCGTCAAGGGCACCGCAGGCGGAGTCACTGCCCGGGCCACGAAAGAACTCGACCGCTGGTTTGGTCTGGGAGAAACCCAGTTCGGCCAGGATGGGCCGCCATGCCTCGTGGACACAGTCCACCTGAGCCCTGACCATGGCCTCGTAGTCCTCACGAGTCTTCACCGTTGCGGCTCGCGGGCAGTCAGTCATCCGGGGCGCCGCATGGTCGTAGAGCGGGGAGCGCTGCAACACCCGCTGCTGCATCACGGTTTCGTTGGAGGCCCCGACCCCACTCTGGCCACTGGAGCCGGGCTGTGGTGACGGCATGGACGCAGGGGGTGTCATCGGCCCACTTTCCTGGACGCTCCGGTTGGCCAGCTGGGTGAGGTTCCAGCCGAGCGAGAGCAGCCCGGCCACCAGGATGACGCTCAGCAGCAGGAGCAGGACCCGCTCCTTGCGGTGGGTCCTGGTCCGTGCTCGGGGATCCGTCATGGGGTCCATCGTAGGCCGCGGGTCATTCACTGAGCGGGCCGAAGGGAACTCCCCTGGCCTCGAGCTCGGCGCGGCCGCCGTCGAATTCGGTCAGCACCCACAGCCCGTGCTCGGTGATGGCCACGGTGTTCTCCCAGTGCGCTCCACGGGCGCCGTCGCGGCTCAGCACCGTCCACTCGTCCTCGGCCACCACGGTCTGGTGCAGCCCCAGGGTCAGCATCGGCTCGATGGCGACCGCCATCCCCACCCCGAGCTTCTGTGCCAGGCCGCGCCGCGCCTGATTGGGCACGTCGGGCTCCATGTGCATCTGGGAGCCGATGCCGTGTCCGGTGTACTCCTTGAGTGAGCCGTAGCGCCGCGGCTGTGCCTTGACGCTGTGCTCGATGGCCCGGGAGATGTCGAGCACCCGACAGCCCTGCCGCACCGCCGCGATCCCGGCCCACAGGGCCTCACGGGTGGCCGCATTGAGCTCTTCGTCCTCCGGGCGACCCTGACCGACGATGAAGGTCCGGGCCGCATCACCGTGCCACCCGTCCACCACGGCCCCGAAGTCCACAGAGACCAGATCTCCCTCGGCGATGACCCTGCTTCCTGGCATCCCGTGCACCAGCTCGTCATTGACCGAGATGCAGGCCACCCCCTTGAAGGGGGCGCCGTACTCGGCCCCGTAGCCGTCGAAGTTCGACTCCGCCCCGGCCTCGGCCAGCACCTGGCGTCCCACGGCGTCGATCTCGGCGGTGGTGATCCCGGGCACGGTGGCCTCCTGCATCCGCCGCAGCCCTTCCGCGACGACGAGCCCGGCCTGACGCATCTTCAGCAGCTGCTCGGGGGTCTTGACCTCGATCGCCATCTCAGTTCCCGGCCACTCGCTCGGCGACGGCGGTGAGCATCCGCTCCCGCACCTCCTCCACGGTGCCGGTGCCCTCGACCTCGATCAGCATGTCGTGGTTCTCGTAGTGGAACAGCAGGGGCGCGGTCTGCCCCGCGTAGACCTCCATCCGACGGCGGATGGTCTCCTCGTTGTCGTCGGCCCGTCCCTCCTTCGCGGCCCGGTCCAGCAGGCGCTGCACCAGCACGTCGGGGTTGACCATGAGGGAGACCACCGCGTCGAGTGTGACCCCCCGCTCACCCAGGTGCCGATCCAGGAAGTGGACCTGGTGCATGGTGCGGGGGAAACCATCGAGCAGGAAGCCCGGGGCGCAGTCCGGCTCGGCGATCCGCTCGGCCACGATGGCCTCGGTCACGTCGTCGGGAACGTACTCCCCGGCGTCGATCAGGGCCTTGACCTGACGTCCCAGCTCGGTCTGGCCCTTGATGTGGGCGCGGAAGATGTCACCGGTGGAGATCGCCGGGATGCCGTAGGCATCGGCCAGCGCAGTCGCCTGGGTGCCCTTGCCAGCGCCGGGAGCACCCATGATGAGCAGCCTCATCGCAGGAAGCCCTCGTAGTTGCGTTGCTGGAGTTGGCTCTCGATCCGCTTCACGGTGTCAAGACCCACACCGACGATGATGAGGATCGAGGTACCGCCGAAGGGGAAGTTCTCGTTGGCCTGCACCGCGATGAAGGCCAGGGTGGGAAGCAGCGCGATGGAGGCCAGGTACAGCGAGCCAGGCGCGGTGAGGCGGTTGAGCACGTAGTTGAGATAGCGCTCCGTCGGCTTCCCGGCCCGGATGCCCGGGATGAAGCCGCCGTACTTCTTCATGTTGTCGGAGACCTCCTGCGAGTTGAAGGAGATCGCCACGTAGAAGTAACAGAACGCGATGATGAGGAAGAACTGCATCACGCCGTAGAGCCACCCGTTGGGGTTGAAGTTCACCCCGACCCACTGTCCGAAGGCGGACTCCGGACGGAACAGGGCGATCAGCGTGGGCAGGTAGAGGATGGAGCTGGCGAAGATCACCGGGATGACGCCGGACTGGTTCACCTTGAGCGGGATGTAGGTGGTCGATCCACCGACCAGTCGCCTGCCGACCATCCGTTTGGCGTACTGGACGGGAACCCGACGCTGCCCCAGCTCCATGAACAGGATGCCGAGCATCACGAGCAGACCGATGCCGATGACCAGGGCGAACAGGAACCAGCCGGTGGCCCCGGGGTGGGCCTGCTTGATGGACCACAGCCCCGCTGGGAAGGAAGCCGCGATCTGGGTGAAGATGAGCACGGACATGCCGTTGCCGATGCCACGCTCGGTGATGAGCTCACCCAGCCACATGATGACGACGGTGCCAGCGGTCATGGTGAGCACCATCGTGACCAGCGGGAAGATCTCCTGGTCGTGCAGGATACCCGGGCAGCCGCTGAGCAGCTGACCGGTACGGGCCAGGGTCACGAAACCCGCTGCCTGCAACAGGGCCAGCACCAGAGTGAGGTAGCGGGTGTACTGCGTGATCTTGGCCTGGCCCGCAGCCCCCTCCTTCTTCAGGGCCTCCAGCCGTGGGATGACCACGGTGAGCAGCTGCAGGATGATCGAGGCCGTGATGTAGGGCATCACGCCGAGGGCGAAGATCGACAGCCTGAGCAGGGCCCCACCGGAGAAGAGGTTGATCATCGAGTAGAGCCCGGCCTGGGCCCCCGTCTGCACCCCTGCCACACAGATGCTGAGCTGCTCCATGTTCACGTTCGGGGTCGGGATGGAGGACCCGACGCGGAAGACCAGGAGGATCCCCAGGGTGAAAAAGATCTTCTTGCGCAGCTCAGGCGTCTTGAACGCGCTTGCGAAGGCGGAGAGCATCCGGCCCCTCTTTCAATGTCTCTACATTCTTCGATGGTGCGCCCAGATCAGGCAACCTAGGAAGCGTAGCAAGGAGAGCGCGGTATCCCCAAGGCACACACGAAACGAACAGCGCGCGAAGCGTTCAGGCCAGGACCGGGGTCTCCTCCAGCACCACCTTCGCCAAGAGGGCGTCCAGGGCCGCCGAGATGCGTTCCACCACGGTCAATGCCGCATCGAGGCCCAGCTTGTAGGGGTCAGGGATCCAGTCTCCCTCATCGGAGACGGGGCGCACCGCCTGCACGGCCTCCACCAGCTGGCGGATCGAGATCCGTTCCCCCGCAGGAAAGGTCTCCAGGGCCGCATGGGCCTGCCCCAGGGACAACGTACGTGGTAGCACCTCAGGGCAGTTCTCGGCCACCCACTGGTGATGTTCCGGGGAGAACACGAAGACCAGGCTGGCCGCGGCCAGGCCCCGCTGGCAGAGCTGCTTGGCGCGGTGCGAGGTGTCCTGCAGGCCCCGTGAGATGGCAGCGGTGGCCATCGTCTCATCCATGCCGCGGCCGATCATGGCCTGGGTACCTGCCGAATCGACGTGGACCCCGGCATCGGGGCCGAGCCGTTGCCTCAAAGCCGCTTCGGCATATGCCGAGCGGCAGACGTTCCCGGTGCAGACGAACCAGATCTGCGCAGGAACCTCAGGCTTCACCATGTACCTGGTGTCCCATGGCCATCGGAACCACCGTCACTCACCTCATGTGCTGGAGAACTTCAATACGGATCAGCGCGGCCGGCTGAGTTGGGCAGCACCGGCATCACCGCGATTCGGTTGCCATCAGACTAGCCGTCCAGCGCGCGCTGCCAAGCCGTCCGAAAGGCCATCCATCTCCAGGGCGAAGCCGTCCCATCCTTGATGTCAGCCTGACCCGGTGTTGACGAAAACCCCGATGTCACAAGGCCCTGCGACCTGCGAGGAGCAGCCCGAGGTCGTCGCCACCCCCGATACCCACGCTCCCGCACTGTGAAAAAGTGGCCAAAAGTGGGGCAGTGTGAAAAACCGTGTGGCCGGCCCCAACGGGACCGGCCACACGGGATGCTCTGTCTCAGGCCTCCACTGCGGAGCCACCGGCGGCAGCCAGCTTCTCCTTGGCGGAGTTGGAGAACGAGTGGGCGGTGACCGTCAAGGCCACCGAGATGTCGCCGTTGCCGAGCACCTTGACCAGCTGTCCGGCGCGCACGGCACCGGCCTCGACCAGGTCATCGACGGTGACCGCGCCGCCCTTGGGGAACAGCTCGGCCAGCCGACCGACGTTGACGACCTGGTACTCCACACGGAACGGGTTCTTGAAGCCCTTCAGCTTCGGGACCCGCATGTGCATCGGCATCTGGCCGCCCTCGAAGTTCGCCGGGACGTTCTTGCGAGCGCCCGTGCCCTTCGTGCCACGACCAGCGGTCTTGCCCTTGGAGGCCTCACCACGACCCACACGGGTCTTCGGGGTGTTGGCACCTGGCGCGGGGCGCAGGTGATGAATCTTGAGAGCCATTACTTGACCTCCTCCACTTCCACGAGGTGGGCGACGGTGCGGATCATGCCGAGCACCTCGGGACGATCCTCACGCACGACGGAATCGCCGATGCGCTTCAGGCCCAGGGTGCGAAGGGTCGCCTTCTGGTAGTCCTTGCCGCCGATCCCGGACTTGATCTGGGTGATCTTCA
>JAUNKV010000016.1 GCA_030532575.1 Propionibacteriaceae bacterium
TTTCACCGACCACTGCGCCAACTTGAGACACTCATACCCCGAGAGCATCACTTCCCGAGAGTCCAATACATAGCCTCCCAAGAATCGACGAACTGACCCTTCAAGTTGACTCATCCATCCATTATTGCATGCAGCGCACACACTCGCCGTCAACTCAGGGACCCAGCGATTCACACTGACACGCACCCTCTCAGGGATCATCTTTCCCCCCGAAAAGAAGAACTCATCAAATTCCGTCTTGTCACGCTCCCCTTTCATACCCCAAGCGTCGACCATTAACGGATAGATATCCGATCTACGCAGCCACTTTGGCCACACATGCTCCTTTGTCCGCTTACCGCTCTTTCCACAGAACGAGCAAGCCCACTCTGCCACCACCGACTCCCTTCTGCTTCGCCAAACAACCCGACCAGGTAGCTCCAGCGACTTGGTTTTCATACCCTTCTTTGCCAAGCGTCAACCACTTAGACTGAAACCAAGACCATCAGCACACCCCGACACCAAACAAACATCCAATATCTACAAGTATAACATTTGACTTGAACCATGAGCAAAGAGACACAACAGGCGAGAGATCAGGATGTTGCCGCAATCTTGTTTTCCACTACTCACAGCAGCTCGCGATCGGATCGAAGCGTGGATTGAGACCACTGCTATGCACCCGCACAAAGACTACCGAAGTCACGGCAGCCGATGGCACACACTGAAGAGTAATTAGAAAACTGAAATCCCCTTTCTCCTCGGGTCATGCCAGCACCTCCAGCGCTTGCAGAACCGGCGTTCTTGCTCTCGGAAGCCGAGTTGCCACTGCCATCAGGTCAGCTGGCTTGCCACCACGCCGCAGCCACTCCTTGAGCGCGTCACGTGCTGTCTCGTACCCGAACTGGCCGCGCAACCGGAAGGCATCCGCGATGCACCGCTCAGGGGAGTAGAGACCTATTGACAGGTCCACACCGGGGATCACCATGTCAACGCGCCCGAGCTCGAAGCTGGCCACATCGAAGTGATGCCAGGCGATGGCGGCCCCGGTCGCTGGAGGTCGGGCGCCACGGGGGATCGCCACGTCAAGGCTCTCAGGGATGGCATCACTCAGGTCGTGATGCACGAGCGCCGAGGTGAGGCAGATCGTCGCATCTGGACGCCGCGCCGCCGCCTCGACGAGGTCCCAGTCCGCAACAGCTGTCGAGGGCAGATAGACACCTCGAGCGATCCGGTCATACCTCCCTGCCCGCGCAGCGCGGTAGAGGCCGCTGCGAGACAGGCCGCTCTTTGCCGACGAGGCTGGAGTCACCACACTCATGACCATCTCCCTGGTGAAACGAATTGCACATAGACAACTATATCTGACAACGTTTCATCTCAGGATTCTTCCGTCTCCTCCCTCATCTGCACCGCGTTGGCAACCAGGCGCGCTGTCCTGATCGCCTTCGAGCTGCCCTTGCGTTCGGCCAGGGCGGCGACGTTCGGGAGATCGACCGTCACGTGTCCGGGTACCTCCGGTAGGAAGCGCAGCACCGCCTCCAGGACCTGCCCGGCGCTGCTCGGTGGACGCTCTGAGGACGCGACGCCCTCGGCCAGGGCCACCAGTGCAGGCCAGGCCAGAGCCAGCCCCGTCGCCTCCGCCAGCGCGACGAGCAGGGCCACCTGCCGCTGGTGCGAGCCGAGACGCAGCTCCTCGGCCCAGCCGCACCGCCACGGGGCTGCCAGGTCCTCCGGGTTGAGCCGTCCCTCATCCCAGGCCGCCAGCAACGCGCCCGCGATCCGGTCCCGGTGGGTCGGGCCTGCCACATCGACGGCGGCCACCGCAGCGAGCGCCGTCACCGAGTCACACCGGAGCGCGGCCCCGAGCAGCAGCTCCAGGTGAACAGTGGCCGCCTGAGGTCCCGAGGCAGGAAGCCGGGTCAACACCTCAGCTGCCGGGCGTGAGGGATGGGCGGGCAGGAAGACCATCACTGCTGCGTGTTCACCACGCTCCCCGGGCGCGGGTCGGAAGACACGGCTCCACGCGCTGCCGTTGCCCAACAGGTCTGCACCCCGCAGGTCGTCCTCCTCGATCTCGACTCCTCGCTGCAGCCCCTGCCTCCCGGCCCCCACCGTCACATCCCGGAACCGCAGCTCAGCGGGCGGGCTGGGCTGCTGCCAGAACTCCAGCACCTCCCCCAGCCTGATCCCCTGCTCGCCAACGGGGACCTCGGCCAGGTCAGCCCAGTCCCCGATCTCCTCCAGCCGGGCGAGCCCGACGAGCAGATCGGTTGGCAGCAGCGGTTGGCCGCAGTCGACGAAGCGCCCCACCCGCTGCCGGAACTTCTGCCAGGACACGCGGCTCCCGGCATGGGTGGGGATGGACAGCAGGCACGGCACCTGCCCGATGGCCGTCAGGGCCTCGCGGACACGCCAGCTGACGAACTCGCTGAGCGGGGCCCGATCCACCCACATGCGGAACTCTCCGGTGCAGGCCTCGTGCCAGATGCTGGCGACCTGGTCGGCCAGGATGCTGGGGTGGCAGCACTCGCGCCGACAGCCCTCACCGTCCGGGTCGTCGTCGAAAGCCGCTTCCTCGGCAGCTGCGATCAGGGCATCCCACCTGACCAACACAGCATCGCGCCCCTGCTCCCAGCCGACGGCGACGAGCCCGGCCAGGAGCTGTTCCTGAAGCAGCGGGTCGTCCTCGTCGGACTCGTCGAGAAGGTCCTTCAGCTCGGCCCACAGCTCCGGCTCCGCGAGTGGGACCACCGGCGTCGCCCGGGCACTCCCGGCTGGCTCCCGCCACAGCCCGAGCGACCCCGTCGTCGCTGCTTGACCCCAGCCCTCCAGCAGCTTCGCTGCCCGGGTCGCCACCGTGGAGTCCTGGTCATGGACACTGGCCGCCACCACCTCCACCAGCTGGGCCGACGGCGCCGTCACCTGTTGCAGGGCCTTGGTCACCGCGCGTTTCGGTGGCTTCTGTGGGCGGGCCAGCACCTCAGCGGCCAGTATCGCGAGCTGGTCGTCGTCAAGGCCGAGGTCGGGCAGCTGCGCCACGATGCGTGTGATGACTGCGGCCTCTGCGGCTGGCAGGGCGGGTAGCCACAGCTCGGCCCGCTCCCAGAACAGCTGATCGAGCCCCAAGCCCTCGACCCAGATCAGCGCCATCTGCTGCGGGCCACGCTCATCGCCGCGAGCGATGACCTCGATCAGCATCCGCAGCAGCGTCTCGTCGTCCACCGGTTCCGCTGCCCTGAGCTCGGCCATACCCTCGCGCAGTCGACACAGGAAGTCCGAGGGGTCGGGATCGGGCCAGCCGAGCGCGTTCGGCACGGCGCAGGAGGCCACGAAGTGCTCCTGCCAGCGTCGCCCAGGCCTCGGGAGCACGTCGCCGCGCTGCCATTCCTGCCAGAACCCGGGATGCTCCGGCAGCGGCAGGTCGTGGGCGAGGATCAGCTCATCGAGCAGCCAGACGTGGAACCAGTCCACGTCTCGGCCTGGCAGCCTGCGCTGCAGCTCCAACGCCCACTCAGGCCCCAGCGCCGCGAAAGACTCCAGGACGAAACCCAGGTGCGCGGGGTCGTCGTTGAGGTGGCCGAGCAGGCCCAGCTCGATGATCGAGACGACCTCAGTGGTCTTGGCCCCGATACCAGCCGCCACCACCATGAGCACGGCGGGTTCGATGTCCTCGACGAGCCGGGGCAGCGCCCTCCTCAGTCCCTTGGCGGCAGCCACACGGTCGGCCTCGGGGAGCTGACGGACAGCACGGATGGCCTCATCGACCCCCGTCCCACCGACGAGGGCGAGGAACTCATCTGGACCCCAGGACATCGGGTACCTCCTTGTGGACTGCACCAGATGATGCCAGCTCGCCCTGACATTTTCCGTCCCAGCCCGAGAGCGCGGTATTTTCTGCCATTCTTGGGCCACACGGGGCCTCCCCGGCACGAAGAATGGCAGAAAACACCGGAAGGCAGCGGATGAACACGGAGTGGACGCAGCAGGTCAGCGCCTTGGCCGAGGAGGAACAGCGGCGATCCCACTGCCCGCAGGTCGAGGCCGAGCATCTGCTGCTTGCGATGCTCCACCTCGACGACGCGGTGGGTGATGCGCTACGACAGCAGGGAGTCAGCCTCGAGGTCGCTCGACAGGCCTGTGAGCACGTCCACCCCGTCGAAGAGAAAGAGGCAGGAACACCGGGCGAGACCAGATTTCGGGAAGGGGTCCAGGCCACCCTGGAGCGAGCCGCCAACCAACCACTCCCCGATGTCGCCCTGCTCCAGCTCCTGCTCCAGGACCCATCCGAGCGGACCACGAAGGTGCTGCAGGAGCTTCGCATCGCCTACGAGAACCTGCGCCTGCCCACCCAGAAGAAGCTTCCCCCCCCCGACTTGCAGATCACCCACCAGAGCGTCGTACCAGCCCCGTCCAAGGCAGTGTGGGCCGTGGTCTCCGACCCCTCCCGCCTGCACGAGTGGGCAAGCTTCGTCTTCGATCACTGCGAGCTGGACCCGACGGGTGTGCCGATCACCTGGAGCGATCCCGGCACCAAACGCCACGGGCTGCTCACCGTCGTCACGGACGGCAGCAGGAGCGAGAACCTGATCCTTGTCGAGAGACCGTTGAAAGAGCTGCGCTGGGACATCGTGGAGCCGGAGAACCGCACGACACCCCCGGCCGCCTGCGTGTCACCCTCGAACCTCACGAACAGGGAACCAACCTGACCCTGACGCTGGAGCTCACCGATTTCGACGAATCCGAACTGCCGACGAACTTCGCCTTCCGCAAGATCTTGCTTCCCGTCGGGATGTGGTACGTGCGCCGGGTGGTGACCAAGAGGGTGCGCGGTGAGGTGGGGTCGTCACGAGGATCGTCATGGTGGGCACCTGGCAAGGGATGCGACGAAGATCGCACTGGAGCGTGCGTTCGAGGAGGACAACGCAGCCAGGGGGTCACCAGGGCGACCGCAGTAGATTCCGCCCTCACCGCGCACCCTCCAAGTTCCTGAAGACCTTCGCCACCGATATCGCCCGGGCTGCTCAATCCTGAGGACGCCCCGAGCCGACGCTCAAACCTCAGGACAGCAGCCACCATGCCGAGGCGAGGTGGATCACGGTTGCCACGAAGGGCGGGATCGCCTGCATCCTGGCTCGGCGGAACACGATCAGGGCATCGAACAGCTCAACCACCCCTGCCACCAGGAACCAGGTAGCGGCCTGGGTCGGCAGCAGCAGCGCCACCGCAGCGGTTCCCAGACCGAAGGGCACCGCTCTGGCCGCATACATCTGGGCGAAGTAGGTGGTCGCCGTACCGGGAGTTGCTTCGCCGTCGAGTGGGTTTCCCGGCATAGCGCGCGGAGCCACCAGGGCCACCACCCCGAACGCCGCCGAACCCAGCGCGACAAGGGCATTGAGAACCATCAACCAGGCCATCACTCCATCCATAAATGAAGCATATCGTATTTGAAAGAGATCATTTTTGGAGGCGATTTGCCCAATTCTTCAGTGCTCTTCAGGCCCTCGGGGCACCCCAGCCAGGCGTCAGGCGCATGGCCGCCCGGTAGCTCACCGCCCAAAGTCGTTCCAGCGGCCCCTGGCCGAGGAACCGTCGCCAGAGGTGGGCGAAGACCAGCAGGACCAGGGCCACCAGCAGGTAGCAGGACACGATGGTGCCCGCCCCGAAGGAGGCCGGGAATCGGCCGTCGAGGTTGAGCGCCCAGTCACTGAACAGGAACATGCACACCACGTTCTGGCCCACGTAGCAGCTGAGCGCCATCCGCCCCACGTCCTCCAAGCGACGACCCGCCCAGCCCGGCTCCCGGGTCAGGTAGAACTGCCCTGCGGCGGCTGCGATCCCCAACGCCACGAACACCGGCAGCAGGTAGCGGTGGCTCAACTGCGGGGCGAAGGGCAGCGGGGTGACGACGGGAGCCACAGTCAGGAACAGATCGAGGGCGAACACCACGGCCCCGACCCACATGAGCCAACGCCTCATCCTGGCCCCCACCGGGCGGAACAGGCCACGTTGGAGCAGGTACGCCCCGAGCAGGAACGTCGCGAAGGTCATCGGCAGGATCATCAACGCCTCCATCCGGTTGTAGACCAGATTCGTGGCCCGCTCCACCACCCCATCCCACCAGGTGGCAGGGTCGTCTCTCCCCGCATCCGCCTCGGCTCCGAAGATCGCCTCGATGATGTCCCGGCGGAAGTAGTTCAGGAAGTCATAGGTCACGACGATGGCCAGGTGGATGGAGGTTGCCATGATCCACACCACACGTTGGGTGCGCGGGCTGGTCAGCAGCAGGTAGGCGACGATCATGCCGGTCAGCGAGTAGGACATCAGTACGTCGAACTGGAAGACCAGCACGTAATGGAGCACCCCGTCCAGGAACAGCAACACCGCACGCCAGATGTAAACCTCGGGCCAGCACCTGCCGCGACTTCGTGCCGAGTCGTGCTGGATCAGCAGCCCCATGCCGAACATCAAGGTGAGCAACGCCAGGAACTTCCCGTTGCTGAGCTGCCTCAGCACCGCCCGGAGCGGGTCCACGGTGACCATCTCCACGTTCTCAGCGGACAGGACTTCGTCCCCGGGCAACGCCACCCAGACGAAGATGTTGCTGGCCAGGGTGCCGAGGATCGCAAGCCCCCGGAGCACGTCCAGGACCCTGATCCGCTCCTGGGCCGTCGTTGTCGTCTGCTGCATGGGCTGGCTGTCCTTTCGTCAGAACTCCATCCCAGCAGCGACGACGCAGGCGTACAGTCCCCGAGGAGCGACAAAACCAGTTGTCAGAAACCGATCTCTGTCGTCAGATGATGACATGGCTCAGGTACCTGCACTGGATGCCAGGGGTCTCGAGGTGGACTGCTCGCTGGCGCTCGCGGTCCGGCTCGACCAGCGGGGGTAGGGACTCCCGGCCCGACCAGCGGAAAAGGGAGCCGCCCAACGGGGCGACTACATCAGCCCGCCCTCGTAGGCGACCACCACCAGCTGGGCGCGATCCCTGACCCTCAGCTTGCCGAGCAGCCGCGCCACATAGGTACGGGCCGTTGCGGGGGTGACACTGAGCCCCGCCGCCAGCTCGTCGTTGGACAGGCCCTGCGCGACGAGCCGGAGCGCCTCGCGCTCCCGGAGGGTCAGCCCGGCGATCCGCTCCGCCGCCCTTGGATCGCGCGGTGCCATCCGACCGATGAGTCGTCGCGTCACCTCCGGAGCCAGCAGCGCGTTCCCGGCGTGGACCACCCGGATGGCGTGCAGGATTTCCACCGGCGGGCTGTTCTTCAGCAGGAACCCCGCCACCCCAGCCCCGAGCGCGGCCTGGACGTACTCATCCAGATCGAACACCGTGAGCATGATGATCCGTGGCCCCTGCGGCAGGGCCCCCAGTCGGCGGGCCACCTCCAGGCCGTCCATGCCCGGCATCTGCACATCCACCAGCAGTACGTCCGGCCGCTCCTCCCGCGCCAGCACCAGGGCAGCTGCCCCATCAGCGGCCTCCCCAACGACCACCATGCCGGGATCGCTGTCCACCAGCATCCGCATCGCCCCACGCAGGGCCGCTTCGTCATCCACCAACCCGACCCGAATCCTCAGGCTCATCCCTGCCTCCTCGTCGGGATGTGGGCTGCCACCTGGAACCCCGACCCCGTGGTGTCGAAGCTCACCTTCCCGCCGCACTGTTCGACGCGTTCCCGAATCCCCGTGATGCCATGCCCCGGCCGCAGCTCCGTCACCCCGTCGCCATCATCGACGACCCGGACGGTGATCCCGTCCGGGTCCTGCTCCAGGGTGATCCGGCAACATCGGGCGCGGGCATGGCGCACGACATTGGTCAGTGCCTCCTGGATGAGCCGCTGCACGGTGAGGAGGACGGCGTTCGGCAGCAATTGCTCGGCCACCTCGTCATCATCCTTGAGGACGACCTCCACACCCGTTGCCCTCACCCGCCCCATCGCCTGCTCGAGTGCTGGCCACAACGTGCCACCGGCAGCGGCACCGTCGGCGTCAAGAACTTCCCGCAACTGTCTCAGACCTTCCCTGGAATCGCGCTCGATCTCCCCGAGCAGCCCCAGCAGCGCCTCCTCGGACTGACCACCCACCTGCACCGCGACCCCGGCCCGCACCCCGATGGTGCTGAGCGAATGAGACAGCACGTCGTGAATCTCCCGCCTGATCCGCAACCGCTCGGCCAGCTCCGCCTCACGCGCGGCCTGCTCCGTCAGCGCGCGCGACCGCGCCCCCAGCTCCCACGAGCCGACCAGCACCAGGACCGCAAGCATGAGGTCGTCGGAGGCGAACCACAGGTACACATCCCCCCAGCGCACGGTCCAGGCCGGGAAGCGGTGAGGTGCCTGGAGCATGTGGGTGGTCTGCGCCACGCACAGCAGCAGCCCCGCGACGCATCCGGCGACGACCCAGCGTGACATGCCGCGACGCCCTCTGCGCTCGGCCACCGCCGCGAAGCACAGGCCGAACAGCACCCCGACATCGGAGGACAGCCACAGCACCCCGGCCAGGAGGGTCGCGGTCAGGGCGACGGCGAAGCACGGGATCGGGAAGCGTCGCCGCAACAAGGTGGCGACGGTGGCCGCTGCGGCCAGGAGCACCCCGAGCCAGAACAGCCACTGTGGGGTCGGCACCGGTTCCACCCCCGGATCGCCGAGGTGGAGCTGCCAGGACGAGCCGGTCAGGCGGGCCGACAGCAGCGGCAGGACCCACAGCACCAGCACCGTCGGCACCACGATGAGCAGGTCGCGGGCCTCGGCCCCACGTCTTCGGAACATGTCTCCTCCCGATCCCCAGTCTGTCCCGCATCCCAAAACCGGGTGAGAGCGCCCGGCTCGACCAAGGGGCACAGGGAGTCGAGCCGGGCGCAGTCTGGAGGCTCAGACCTGCGACAACAGGCTGGAGCGCAGATCATCGAAGCCCGCCAGCCAGGCGTCGACGATGCGGTCCTCGAAGCCCGGCGGAATCGGCTCCGCGAAGGCCCCGAGCGATTCCTGGTGGGCGATGTGGTCGCGGGCCGCATCCACCAGCGAGTACTCCCAGCAGAAGTCCGGGAACTCCTCCTTGAACCGGTCCACCGCGAAGTACAGGTGGTGGCTGGTCAGGTCCCGCAGCAGGCTCTGCTCCACCTCCGGGCGGTCCAGCGCGTAGAGCACCTCACTCGGGATGTGGATGATCCTCGGCTCCACCCCGACGGCCTCGCCGAAGACCCGCAGGTAGTCGTCATAGGTGAGCGTGCCGTTGTGGGCGCAGTTGTAGGCCAGCGCGCGCGGCTCCGCCTCGCAGAGCCTGGCCACCATCAACCCCGTGTTGTGGGCCGCCCCGGCGTCGATCAGCGTCGTGCCGTCCCCCGGCGAGAACACCGGGCGCCCCTGCCGCAGCCGGAAGATGAGCCCCGTCGCCTTGAGGCTGAAGGCCGTCAGCGCGAACGACTTGCCCATCGAGTAGCCCGGCCGCACGATGGTCAGCCGGGTCCCGGTGGCCTCGCAGGCCCGCTCGTACAGCTCCTCGATGGCCTTCTTCGACGCCGCGTACTCGCTGGTCGGGGGCCGCCACGGGTCCTCCTCCCGCATCGGCAGCTGGCTCAGCGGATAGCCGTAGACATCCGCCGTGCTGATGAACACCAGCCGCGCGACGGGGTGCACACCGAGCGCCCGGATCACCGTCGCCGCCTGCTCCACGGTGAAGCAGGTGCAGTCCACCACCAGGTCCGGGCGATACGACGCCAGGGCCTTCGTCAGCGTCGCCTCGTCGTCGCGGTCGCCCTGGAAGACCCGGACGTCCAGCCCCAGCAGCCCGCCCTGGCTCCGCTTGAGCACCGCGACCTCCCAGCCGCGCTCCAGCAGCCGAGAAATGGTGGATTCGGAGATGTTCCCGGGACCGCCCAGGAACAGCGCGCGCCTCACGGCACCTCGAACCGGTGGGTGCGGGCGACGTCGGCGTACCACAGGGCGCTGGCCTTCGGGGTGCGCGTGAAGGTGTCGTAGTCGACACGCACGATCCCGAACCGCTCCGTGTAGCCCATCGCCCACTCGAAGTTGTCGAGGAAGGACCACACCAGGTAGCCGCGCACATCCGCCCCGTTCTCGCGGGCCTGGTGCAGCGCGACGAGGTGGTCGCGGATGTAGGCCAGCCGGTCCTCGGTGTCGTCGACGAAACCGTCATCGTCCGCGACGTCCCGGTACGCGGCCCCGTTCTCCGTCACGACGATGGGGATTCCGGCCGGGCCGGTGTAGTCGTTGTGGATGCGCTCCAGCATCAGCCGGAAGTCCTCGGCCAGGACCTCCCAGCCCATCGAGGTCTGCGGCAGGTCGCGGAGCTTCGGCTGCACCGTCTCGCTGCCGACCATCGGGGAGGAGTGCTCATGGCCGTGCTCATCGACGGTGACCTCGCGGGTCGCACCGGGGGCGGCCCCGGCGTGGACCGAGCCGTTGTAGAAGTTGACCCCCAACACGTCGATGGGCTGGTGGATGATCGCCAGGTCCTCGGGCGTGGCCAGCTCCTTCAGCCCGGCCCCGGCCATGTCCTCCAGCACATCGGCCGGGTAGGAACCGCGGAAGATCGGGTCGAGGAAGAACCGCATGAATCCACCGTCGACACGACGGGCGGCGTCCACGTCGGCCGGGTTGTCGGGGTCGTGCGGGTGCGAGTAGGTGGTGTTGACGGTGATGCCGACCTGGAAGTCACCGGCGGCCCGCAGTGCCTTGACCCCCAACCCGTGCGCGAGCAGCAGGTGATGGGCGGCTGCGACGGCGGCGCGCGGCTCCACCCGGCCGGGCGCGTGGACCCCGCCCGCGTAGGACAGGAAGGAGGCGCACCAGGCCTCGTTGAGGGTGGTGAAGGTGTCCACCCGGTCGCCGAGGGCCTCAGCCATGACGGCTGCGAACTCGGCGAACCGGTACGCCGTCTCCCGGTTGGTCCAGCCGCCCTGCAGCTCCAGCGCCTCCGGGGTCTCCCAGTGGAACAGCGTCACCCAGGGCTTGATGCCTGCGGCGAGCAGCTCATCGACCAGCCGGGAGTAGAAGTCCACTCCTTTGGGGTTGACGGTCACGCCGTCGGGGCAGACCCTGGCCCAGGAGGTGGAGAAGCGGTAGGCGTTCAGCCCCAGCTCCTTCATCAGGGCGACGTCCTCGGGCATCCGGTTGTAGTGGTCGCAGGCCATCAGCCCGTTGCTGCCGTCGAGGATGCGGCCCGGCTGCTCGCAGAACGCATCCCACACGGAGCGGCCGCGCCCGTCGACGTCCCCGCCCTCGATCTGGAAGGCGGCGGTGGCGGCCCCGAAGAGGAAATCGGGGGGAAATTCGTAGGTGGTCATCCCTTGACGGCTCCTTGCATGACACCGGCGACGAGTTGCCGTCCGGCGAAGATGAACAGGATCATGAGCGGAATGGTGGTGACGACCACGCCGGTCATGACGAGTGAGTAGTCGGTGAAATAGCGGCCCTGCAGCAGGGTCAGGGCGACGGGCAGGGTCGGGTTCTTCGAGCCCAGGACCACGAAGGGCCAGAAGAAGCTGGTCCACGAGCCCACGAAGGTGAACATGCCGAGCATCGCCATGGCGGGGCGCGCGGCAGGCAGGGCCACGTGCCAGAAGGTGCGGATCATGGAACAGCCGTCCACCCGGGCGGCCTCGACCAGCTCGTAGGGCAGGGCGCCGCGCAGGTACTGGGTCATCCAGAACACCCCGAAGGCCGAGGCCAGGCCGGGCACGATGACGGCCTGCAGCTCACCGGTCCAGCCGAGCTTGGCCATGATCATGAACAGCGGCACCACGCCCAGCTGGGCGGGCACGGCCATCGTCGCGATGATGAAGACCAGCATCCCGTTGCTGCCCTTGAAGCGCAGCTTGGAGAAGGCGAAACCGGCCAGGGTGGAGGTGAGCATCACCGAGACGGCGGTGACCACCGCGACGATGACGGAATTCCAGATCGCCTGCCAGATCTTGATGTCCGATTCGAAGACCCGCTGCAGGTTCGCCAGCAGTTCCCCTCCCGGCAGCCAGGAAGGCAGCGGCTTCTGGGCGACCTCGGCTCCGGTGTGGGAGGCCAGGATGATGGCGTAGTAGAGCGGGGCGAAGCAGGCCAGCACCACCAGGACCAGGAAGAGATAGGTGAAGACACCCGGGCGGCGATCCACCCCGAAGGAGGCACCCCTCGACTTCGGTACCTCGCCGTTGCGAATGGCGCGACGGCGCGCGGCGCGGGCCGCGCCTTTCCCGGCGAACTGCTCGATGGCCGGGGCTGACATCTGATCGCGGCTCATGCGGAGACCTCCTTGGTGCGACGGTTCTTCCTGCGCTTCTTCGTGCCCGGGTCATCCGAGGAGATCAGCCGAACGATGAGGTAGTTGACGGCCGCCAGGGCGATGACGATGAGGAACAGCAGCCAGGCGATGGCCGCGGCCCGTCCGAAATCACGGGTCGCACCCCAACCCATGTCGTGGAGGTACATCGTCATTGTCATCCACTGCTGATCCGGTCCGCCTCGACCGTCGGAGTCGAAGGTCTTGGGCTCGTCGAAGATCTGCAGGCCACCGATGGTGGAGGTGAGCACCATGAAGATCAGGGTGGGGCGGATCATCGGGATGGTGACGAAGAAGAAGCGCCTGACCCGGCTGGCGCCGTCGATGATGGCGGCCTCATAGAGGTCACGGGGGATGGCCTGCATGGCGGCCAGGATGATGAGGGTGTTGTAGCCGGTCCAGCGGAAGTTGACCATCGTGGCGATGGCGAAGTGCGCGGCCAGCGGGTCCACGTGCCAGCCGACGGGGTTCTGGCTGAGAGCGGTCAGCAGACCATTGACCAGACCGCTCTGGTCGGCGAACAGTTTGCCGAAGATCAGCGACACCGCGACGGGGGTGACGACATAGGGCATGAGCACACCCAGCCGCCAGAAGGTCTTGGCCCGCAGGTTGGCATCCAGTGCGGCGGCGATGAGCACCGCCGCAATGAGCTGGGGAATCGAGGACAGGACGAAGATGGAGAAGGTGTTGCCGAGCGATTTCCAGAAGTTGGGCTGTCCCAGAACCGAAGCAAAGTTCTCGAATCCGACGAAGCCCTGGTTTCCCTTGATGAGATGCCATTCATGGACGGAGATGAAGGCGGTGTAGAGCATCGGGAAGAGCCCGGTGAGACCGAAGACGATGAAGAACGGAGCCACGTAGAGATAGGGGCTCGCCTTCATGTCCAGGCGGTTCAGCCGCTCGCTGCGGGTCATGCGCGGTTTTTGGGGCGGGAGTTCTTCGGTAGCCGACTCCAGCTGTTCCTTGAATGTCACTGTCATGTCATTCCCCTTGCTGAGGGCACCCCGGGCGGGGTGCCCTCAGCCGTGTTGGTGGACGAAGGTCACTTGACTTCGTTCTTGTACTGCTCCACAGCCTGCTGCCAGGAGTCCTCAGCGCTGGCAGCGCCGGTGTCGACGCGACCCAGGGCGTCACCGACGATGCCCCGGATCTGGGCGTAGCGCTTGCCAGTGTAGGGATCGACGGTGATCTTCGCCGCCATGGAACCGTAGATCTTGCCGATCGGAGCGTTGTTGTAGAACTCGCTCTTGGCGTCGGTGATCTCGGGGGCCTCAACCGCCTTCTTCTGGCTCGGGAAGGTGTTCTTGACCTTGTAGGCCTCGAGCTGCTGCTCGGGGGCGGTCAGCCATGCGGCGAGCTTCTTGGCCTCCTCCTGGTGCTTCGACTGGGTGGGCACCATGAGGTAGGAACCACCGG
The DNA here is from genome assembly GCA_030532575.1 of Propionibacteriaceae bacterium. Taxonomy (GTDB): domain Bacteria; phylum Actinomycetota; class Actinomycetes; order Propionibacteriales; family Propionibacteriaceae; genus Arachnia. Next base: position 13,687 of record JAUNKV010000016.1, read on the forward strand.
AGTTGCTGGCCCCACCGGGGAAGACCGGGGCGATGTCCCAGCCCGTGACTCCCTGGGCCTGCTCCATGAGGGTGCCTGCCATCCAGCTGGGGCACATCGTGGTGGCGAACTTCGCCGGTCCCTGGAAGGCAGCGGTCCAGTCCTCGGTCCAGGCGACGAGGTGGGCCGACTGATCCATGTTGGCGGTGATGAGGTCGTAGGCCTTCTTCATCTCCGTGTTCTGGTCCAGCGGGATGGGGGTGTCGTCGCTGTTCTCGAAGGGGTTGGGCATCTGCGAGATCACGCCCTGGAACACCGGGGTGCTGGAATCGAACCAAGCCACTCCGTTGCTCTTGGCCATGAACTCCTTGCCGACCTCGAAGTACTTCTCCCAGCCACCCTCGAGCAGCTTGGCGACCTCCTCACGGTCGGTCGGCAGACCCGCATCAGCGAAGACATCGGCGCGGTAGCAGATGGCGTTGGGAGCGGAGTCAGTACCGTAACCGAGCAGCTTGCCGTCGGCGGTGGTGGCCTTCTTGGACTTCCAGTCGAACCAGCGGTCCTTCAGCGAGTCGTCGGTGAGGTCCACCCACTGATCGTCGTACTGGACCAGCTCGGGCATCCAGTCGCCTTCGGCCGCCACGACGTCCGCCAGCCCGGAACCGGCAGCGATCTTGGTGTTCAGGTCATCGCGGGCGCTGGTCGCCTTGGCAGTGCGCTGCTCCTCGATCTTGATGTTCGGGTTCTCCTCCATGTACTTCTTGTACAGCTCCTCGTACCCGAAGTCGCTGAAGACGGAGACGGTGAGGGTGATCTGCTCGCCGTTGCCGCCGCCTCCCTGGTTGGAGTTGTTCGCTCCGCCGCAGGCGGTCATCGCCAGCAGCACCCCGGTGGTTGCGGCCAGTGCGACCGCCTTCTTCCTGATTGTCATGGGAACTCCCTTGTTCAGTGGATTTTGCTCCGCTGTTTTCCTTGGTGAGTGACCTCCCGATGAGGGCCATCGGAGGGCCTTGGATTCATCCCGGTGCCGGGGCCGTCGCCTCAGACGTCGGCCTGCCACCTGGCGAATTCCTCGATCTTGAGGCACAGGTCCTCAACGATCAGGCGCATGTCGATGCTGGTGTAGACCCGCATGGGGCGGGTGCCGTGCATCGGTCGGTAGTCCCCGGATGCCATGATCCGAGGGGTTGGTTTGACGATCCAGCTCGACGACGAGGTGTCGGCCTCGTAGACGGTCTGGAGCGCGGTGAGCAGCACGAGTGCGTTGTCGCCGATGTCGTAGCCGCCCGTGATGGGCTGCCCGGCGGCGGCGCAGTCGTCGAGGAGCTGCTTGATCTCGCGGTACATGTAGGCGCCCAGTGGGCCGCTCTGGCCCAGCCTGATCCGCAGCACCGACTCGGAGATGATGGCCTGCCGGTAGGTGTCGCGCGGCACCTGCCAGATGGTCAGGTCCTGGGCATCGAAGCAGACGCGGCCGGAATCGACGTCGATCATCAGGTTGTACTCGATCGGCATGGCCCCGGGCGGCGGATCGCCCAGCCCGACGTATTCCGGGCCACCCACCCACACCAGGGTCAACCGCTTGGCCACCTCGGGCTCAATGAGGATCGCCGAGGCCAGGTCGGTGAGTCCACCACCGGCTGCGTAGTAGAGCGGGCGGGGGTCGTCCTTCAGCGCCTCGGCGATGATGTTGCGGGCGGCGGGCGAGTCCTGCGGGGTCTCGCAGTCCACCAGGGCCTGCTCCGCACCCCGCCAGATCAGCTCGGTGGACTCGCAGCCCATGCGGGCCAGCAGGTCCAGGGCGATGAGCTCGGCATCGGTGGCGGTGTGGGGAGAGTCGGTCATGGGGTCGCCGTCGCGCAGGTGGGAGGCGACGACGCCGACGATCTCCACGCTCGGCGAGAGCAGGTGGTGGGCGAGCTGGTACAGGTCGTCCGGGTCGCCTGCGAAGTCGTTGTCCACGATGACGCGGGCTGCGGGCGGGCACGGCGGGATGTCACGCCACGGTGTTTCGCCGTAGCGCCACCGCTTGCTGGCCGGGATGCCGTGGTCGACGCCCGGGGCGGGAACTCTGGTCATGCCACCTCCTCGTGTGTGTGCGTGAGGAGACAGTACCGCACTTTTCGTCAGGATGGAAGCGCTCTCACACCCTGGTCCGAGAACCCATGAAACACAGCATCTGCGCTGGTCAGAGCCCGATTGAAGGCCGCCGAACCGGCCAGAAAACGTTACGCATTCGAGACCTTGCCCGGCCCACCCGGAGGCTCGAACCCTTCAGCCATGCACGAATCGCCGCTCTGTTTCCTCGAAACTTCGTTGAAACGTTCAAATTTGAAGCAGGACGGCGGTTCGTGATCGCCCTCCTGCACCCCGAACAAACGGCGACGCGAAAGCGCCGGGGAGGCCTCAACCTCCCCGGCGCTCTCAACCCTGGATCACTCCTCGCGCTGGAAGCTCATCGTCGCGGCGTAGGCGCCGGACTCCGAGGGCCACCGGCTGGTGATGGCCTTGGCCCGCGTGTAGAAGTGGACACCCTCCGGGCCGTGGATGTGGGTGTCACCCAGCAGCGACTCCTTCCACCCACCGAAGGAGTAGTACGCCACCGGCGTCGGGATCGGCACGTTGACACCCACCATGCCGGCCTCCACGTCCAGCTGGAACCGACGCGCGTAGCCACCGTCGTTGGTGAAGATGGCCGCACCGTTGCCGAACTCGGAGGCGTTGACGATCTCGATGGCCTCGGCGTAGTTCTCCGCCTCGACGATGCACAGCACCGGCCCGAACACCTCATCCTTGTAGACCGGAGCATCCAGCGGCACCTTCGTCAGCACCGTCGGGCCGACCCAGAAGCCGTCCTCGTAACCCTCGACCTTGCATCCGCGGCCATCCAGGACCACCTTCGCGCCGCGCGCCTCGCCGTCGTCGATGAGGCCGACGATGCGGTCACGGTCCTTGGCGGTGATGACGGGACCCATCTGGACCCCCTCGTCCATGCCGTAACCGACCTTGATCTTCGCACCGTTCGCGGCCACCAGCTCGGCCAGCTGGTCGCCGACCCCACCGACGGCAACCACCACGGGCAGCGCCATGCAGCGCTCACCGGCGGCCCCGAAGGCAGCGGCGGAGATGTGCTGCGCGGCGAACTCCAGGTCCGCATCGGGCATCACGATGGCGTGGTTGTTGGCCCCGCCCAGCGCGTGGACCCGCTTGCCGTGGGCCACACCGGTGTCCTGCACGATGTGCGCCACCGGGGTGGAGCCGACGAAGGAGATCGCGTCGATGCCGGAGTGGGTGAGGATGTCGGAGACCAGCTGGCGGTCACCGGCCAGCACGTTGAACACGCCGTCGGGCAGCCCCGCCTCCTTGTAGAGGCGCGCGATGATGAGCGACGCGGTGGGGGTCGGCGAGGCGGGCTTGAGCAGGAACGCGTTGCCGGTGGCGATGGCGATGGGGTGCATCCACATCGGCACCATCACGGGGAAGTTGAACGGGCAGATGCCTGCCACCACACCGACGGGCTGGCGGATGGTGTGGATGTCCACCCCGCTGGAGATGTCGAAGGAGTACTCACCCTTGAGCGCTGAGGCGATGCCGCAGGCGAAGTCCAGGGTCTCACGGCCGCGCTGGATCTCACCGATGGCATCGGAGTAGTCCTTGCCGTGCTCATCGACGATGGCGCGGGCCAGCTCGTCCTGGTTGGCCAGAACCAGCTCGCGCATCTTGAACATGATGGCGGTGCGCTTGGCCAGCGAGTACTTCGCCCAGGCCTTCTGGGCGGCGCGGGAGGAGGCGACGGCGTGGTCGAGGTCGGCCTTGCTGGCCGACAGCAGCTCGGCGGTCACCTTGCCGGTGGCGGGGTTCTCGACGGGGATCGTGTGGTCGGGCTGGCCCTCGTACGGAGCGCCGTCGATCCAGTGGGAGATGGTGGGCATGGGTTTCCTCTCGAAGGTGGTTCAGCCTGGGGTGCCCCGGCATCGGGGTGCACCTCACACCTGAAGCTTTGTTCATACAATACCACTCGTTTGCTGACATGGCATCCCCCGGACTGCTTCCCAACCCCTCCCCAAGAGCCACTTGAGATGCGCGGCAAGCATCTCAAAGTTTGTCCGAACATCGTTTGCTTTTTGGTCACGGCAGGAGCAGGATGGGGACAGCCCACCGCTCACCGCCGAGGGAGAAACCATGTCCTCAACACTCTCAGTCGCCGTCATCGGAGCTGGCATGGCCGGTCGCACCCATGCCAACGCCTGGCGGCAGGTCAACACCATCTACTCCTCCGACCTGCCCCGGCTACGGCTGGCCACCATCGCCGACCAGCACCTGCCCTTCGCTGAGTCGGCGGCGAAGGCCTACGGCTACGAACAGGCCACGGCCGACTGGCGCGACATCGTCGCCGACGACAGCATCGACATCGTCTCCATCGTGGTGGCGAACGCACTGCACAAGGAGATGGCCGAGGCTCTGGTGAAGGCCGGGAAACACGTGCTGTGCGAGAAGCCGCTCGCCGACACCCTGGCCGACGCCGCCGCGATGGCGGAGCTGGAGGTCAGCCACGACGTCGTGACCGGGCTCGGCTACTGCTACCGGCGCAACCCGGGTATCGCGAAGATCGCGGAGCTGGCCCGGGCCGGGGAGCTCGGCACCGTGAGCCACTTCAACGGCTCCTACTTCTGCGACTACGGGGCCGATCCGCTGACCCCCATCGCGTGGCGCTACACCGGCCCGATGGGCTCCGGCGCGCTGGGGGACGTCGGCTCCCACCTGATCGACGTCGCCGAGCTGGTCTGCGGCCCCATCGAATCGGTCAGTGGGGCGATCCTCAACACCGTCATCACCGAACGCCCCGCCCCGTCCGGGGTGGTGATGGGCGGCCGTGGGGTCACCGCCGATGCGGGGGCCGAGCTGGTAGCGGTCACCAACGACGACGTGGCCACGTTCACCGCCCGCTTCGCCTCCGGGGTGGTGGGGACCTTCTCCGTCTCCCGCGTGGCCCACGGCACCCCCAATTCGCTGCGCCTCGAGGTGATCGGCACCCGGGGTCGGGCCGATTTCGACATGGCCCGGGCCGGGGAGATCACCCTCACCGACTCCTCCTCCCCCGCCGGACTCGGCGGACCGCGCCAGGTGCTGGTGGGGCCGTCGTTCCCGTACTTCGCCGACGGCTCGTCGATGGCCTTCCAAGGGGTGGGGTTCACCCAGATCGAACAGTTCACCTACCAGGCCCACGCCTTCCTGCAGCAGGTGGCGGGGGTCACCGAGGGCGCGCTGCCGCCCTGCGCATCATTCGCTGACGGCTACCGCGAGCTGCGGATCGCCGACGCCATCACCCGCAGTGCCGCCGCCGGTGGTGCTGCCATCACCATCGACTGAGAACACACCCAGGAGCTTCATCATGGCCTTCACCTATGGCGCCTACACCGCCTGTCTCCAGGACCGGAACCTCGACGAGGTGCTGGACATCCTCTCCGCCAACGGCTTGACCGGGGCCGAGGTCAACGTCGGGGGCTTCATCCCCAGCCCGCACGCCCACGTCGATCTGCTGCTCGGCAACGAGCAGGCCCGGCAGGAGTACCTGGCGAAGTTCGCCTCCCGGGGGATGACCCTGTCCGGGCTGAACGCCTCCGGCAATCCGCTGTCCCCGCTGCCGGGGGTCGGCCCGAAGCACGCCGAGGACGTGTACAAGGCCATCGACCTGGCGGCGAAGCTGGGGGTGGCGGAGATCGTCACCATGTCCGGCTGCCCGGGCTCCGACCCGGATGCGAAGTACCCGTCGTGGGTGGTCAACCCGTGGAACGGCGTGGACCTGGACATCCTCGACTACCAGTGGTCGGTGCTGATCCCGTTCTGGCAGCGGGTGGATCGGTTCGCGGCCGAGCGGGGGGTGAAGGTGTGCTGGGAGCTGCACCCGCACAACGTGGTGTTCAACACCCCGACCTTCGAGCGCTTCGTCGCCGAGGCAGGGACGACGAACATCTGTGTCAACCTCGACCCGTCGCACCTGTTCTGGCAGCAGATGGAACCCCTCGACGTGATCGAACGGCTGGGCTCCCACATCGGGCACGTCCACGCCAAGGACACCAAGATCTTCCCCGGGGCCAGCCACCGGGGCGTGCTGGACACCTCCTTCACCCGGGTTCCCGCCGACGACCCGGGCAAGGTCCCCACCGGCATCGGTTTCTGGTGCAGCGCCTGGCCGGAAGACCCGGCGTGGCGCTTCGTCGCCGTCGGCAACGGCCACGACGTGGACTACTGGACCCGTTTCCTGCGCGCCCTGCAGCAGGTCAACCCGGACCTGAACATCAACATCGAGCACGAGGACGCCTCACTCGGCCAGGAGGAGGGCCTGGCGGTCAGCGCCAAAACCCTGCTGGCGGCGGCAGCGAATCTCTGATCGCCCCGGTCCTCCTTCCACCGGGCCTTTCCGGGCACGAACCGCCGAAAACCGACGGTCCGCCGTCACCATGTGACGCGCCAGCGACTTTCACCAGCGATTCGTGCACGCACGGGACCTTGGGCACGAACCGCCGAGAACCGACGATCCACCGTCGCCATGTGACGCGCCAGCGACTTTCACCAGCGATTCGTGCACGCACGGGACCTTGGGCACGAACCGCCGAAAACCGACGATCCACCGTCACCATGTGACGCGCCAACGTCTTTCACCAGCGATTCGTGCCCGGACCCGACCGACGGGGAGAGACGAGCAGGAATCGCTGAAGAAAGACGGCCCGTCGTCGCCATGTGACGCGCCAACGTCTTTCACCAGCGATTCGTGCTCGCCCGGGTGGGCTGATCGAGGGTCCGCCCGGGTGACCTGGTCGGGCTCAGGCCGCCTGGGTCGCGTACTCGCGACGGTACTGCGACGGCGTGAGGCCGACGTGCTTCTTGAAGGCCCGGGAGAAGTAGTTGGGCGGCGTGAACTCCAGCTCCGCCGCGATCCGCAGCACCGGCTTGTCGGTGTGCCGCAGCACGAATTTCGCCCGCTCCAGCCGCTTCACCGTGACATAGGTGATGAAGCTGCTGCCCGTGGCCTCCTTGAACTTCCTGGCGAAGTGCGACTGTGACCACCTCACGTAGGCCGCTGCCTGGCCCAGGGTGAGGAACGCCGTCGGATTCTTCTCGATCTCCCCCAGCAGCCTCGTCAAGTTCCGCTCCTCACCCAGGCAGACCGGCTCCAGCAGATCGTGCAGCCTGATGAGCAGCCGCTCACAGTAGACCTGGCACTCGTAACGGTTCATCGGTCCACGACGCCGTCCCCGATGCCGGATCACCTCCTGGGAGATGTCCCTGCCGTAGCGCTCCCCCGAAGCAGCGGCAATCCCGATCAACATGTCCTCATAGGCACCCAACTCCTTCGGCGCCACCTTCTGGCTCCAACGCGGCAACAGCTGATCCAGGAACTCCCCCAGCAACCCCAGGTTCGCCGCGATGTCCCCCCGCTGGACGTTGTGGGCCACCTCTTCAGCCCCCAACACCGCCTGCGGCTGCGCCGTCGCCCCCTCGGGCATCGTGAACTCCGCCTGGCCCACCGGCGACCCCAACCGGGAACTGACCAGCGCGGCGATCTCGTTGGCCGCCGCCTGCAGCTTCCCAAGCTCCACCACCCCCACCTGTTTCAGCAACGGCGCCGCCTCCGGGACCTCCAACACCCCCGACGACGCGACGACCTGCTGCAACTGCTCCTGCCCTTCGGCCAACATCACCTGCCCCGCCAGCACCGCCCCGAGATACTGCGTGCCCCACATGATCGACACTGACAGATCCACCAGTCCGGCATGACACCGATACACCACCGGCCTGCCCTCAATGGCGCTCTGCAACCCCCCGTGGGCGTCACAGCCATGGCACAACGCCCGGATCGCCGGGTCACGCCGCAGCAGCCGACACAACCCGGTGAACCGCGACGCCTCGGTCACCGGACGTCCCGTCGCATCGACGGTGATCATCGCCAGCCCGGTGTCGGCGGCGAACTCATCCTGGATGCGTTGCAACTCCTTGACATCGACCAGCGTGCGCAGATCCAGCAACGTGACGGCCGGAGACACGATCATGCCCGGTGCCCCCGGCACACCGGGGGCACCGGTTGGAGGTGGATTCGTGCTGTTCGGTTCACCCATCGGGCCACTCCATCCCTGAGACCACATCGTCGCCTCCCACCACCATAGATGCCCCTGCTCCGCCGCTCAACCACCCGAGAGCAAGAACATGTAACAACGAGGCCGATCCATGTATCCCGATCCGGCTACGGTCACTAGAGAGCAGCCCGCGACAGCCCGTCGTGGGATCAGGACGAAGGAGTCACCATGCACATCCCCCCACGCCCGGCAGGGCATCCCAGGAGCTGAGCCCCATGTCCGAGGAACTCATCAGCAAGGTCGTGGCCGAGGTCGTCCAGAAACTGGGCGACGCCCCCACCCCGCCAGTGCCGCCCTGCACCCCGGAGTGCACCGAGTTCGTGGGCATCAACCCGCTGGGTGACACCATCGGCCTGGTCATCGCAAACGTCGATCAGCAGCTCAGCGGAGGTATGAAACTCGACGGCAAGTACCGCTCCATCGGCATCCTCGGTGCCCGCACCGGGGCAGGCCCCCACATCTTTGCCGCCGACGAGGCCGTCAAGGCCACCAACGCCGAGGTGCTGACCATCGAACTCCCCCGTGACACCAAGGGTGGGGCCGGGCACGGCTCCCTCATCGTCTTCGGTTCGCAGGACGTCTCGGATGCCCGCCGCGCCGTCGAGGTGGCCCTCTCTGAACTGGACCGCACCTTCGGCGATGTCTACGCCAACGACGCCGGACACCTCGAGTTCCAGTACACCGCTCGCGCCTCCCACGCCCTGGCCAAGGCCTTCAACGCCCCCCAGGGCAAGGCCTTCGGGATCACCGTCGGCGGCCCCGCCGCCATCGGCGTCGTCCTGGCGGACACCGCCGTCAAGGCTGCGAACGTCCAGCTGATCGGCTACGCCAGTCCAGCAGGAGGAACCAGCCTGTCCAACGAGGCCATCGCCTTCCTCAGCGGCGACTCCGGGGCGGTCCGGCAGGCCATCATCGCCGCCCGAGACGTCGGCCTCCCCCTGCTCGGTGCCCTCGGCGGCACCGCCGACTCCCTCTCCACCCCATACATCTGATGACATCTGAGGACTGATCCGATGCGTTCCAAGAGATTTGAGGCGCTGGATGCGCGCCCCGTCAACCAGGACGGATTCGTCAGCGAATGGCCCGAGGTGGGGCTCATCGCGATGGACTCCCCGGGAGACCCCTCCCCCTCCATCAGGGTGGAGAACGGTCGGGTGGTCGAACTCGACGGCCGAACCCGCGACCAGTTCGACATGATCGACACCTTCATCGCCGACCACGGCATCAACGTGGACAAGGCGGAGCAGGCGATGGCCATCGACTCGCTGGAGATCGCCCGGATGCTGTGTGACATCAACGTGCCCCGCTCCACGATCATCCCACTCACCACCGCCATGACCCCGGCCAAACTCACCGACGTGGTGGGCCGCATGAACGTGCTGGAGATGATGATGGCGGTCACCAAGATGCGGGCCCGCAAACAGCCCGCCAACCAGTGCCACGTCACCAACGTCCTCGACCACCCCGTCCAGATCGCCGCCGACGCCGCCGAGGCCGCCCTGCGGGGCTTCGCCGAACAGGAGACCACCGTCGGCATCGTGCGCTACGCCCCGTTCAACGCGCTGGCCCTGCTGGTCGGTGCACAGACCGGCCGCCCCGGCATCCTCACCCAGTGCGCCGTCGAGGAGGCCACCGAGCTGCAGCTCGGGATGCGGGGGCTCACCGCATATGCCGAGACCGTCTCCGTCTACGGCACCGAAGCCGTGTTCATGGACGGCGACGACACCCCGTGGTCGAAGGCCTTCCTCGCCTCCAGCTACGCCTCCCGTGGCCTGAAGATGCGCTTCACCTCCGGCACCGGCTCCGAGGTGCAGATGGGATTCGCCGAGGGCCGTTCCATGCTCTACCTGGAGGCCCGCTGCCAGCTCGTGACGAAGGCCGCCGGCTCCCAGGGAACCCAGAACGGCTCCGTCAGCTGTGTCGGCGTCCCCGCCGGGGTCCCCGGCGGCATCCGCGCCATCCTGGCTGAGAACCTCATCGCGATGATGCTGGACCTGGAGTGTGCCTCGAGCAACGACCAGACCTTCACCCACTCCGATCTCAGAAGGGTCTCGCGTTCCCTGATGCAGTTCGTCCCCGGCACCGACTTCATCTGCTCCGGATACTCCTCCACCCCGAACAGCGACAACATGTTCGCCGGCTCCAACTGGGACGCCGAGGACTTCGACGACTGGAACATCATCCAGCGCGACCTCAAGATCGACGGCGGCCTCAGCCCGGTGCTGGAGGAGGACGTGATCGCGGTGCGACGCAAGGCCGCCCGCGCCCTGCAGGCAGTCTTCACCGAGCTGGGTCTGCCCGCCATCAGCGACGGCGAGGTCGAGGCCGCCACCTACGCCCACTCCTCCCAGGACATGCCGAAACGCAACGTCGTCGAGGACCTGAAGGCCGCCGAGGACATGATGAGCCGCGAGATCACCGGTGTGGACGTGGCCAAGGCCCTGTCCCGCGGCGGGTTCGAGGACGTCGCCCAAGCGGTGTTCAACCTGCTGAAGCGCCGCGTCGCCGGGGACTACCTGCACACCTCGGCCATCTTCGACGCCGACTTCAACGTCATCTCCGCCGTCAACCACCCCAACGACTACACCGGCCCACAGACCGGGTACCAGATCAGCGATGAGCGGTGGGACCGGATCAAGACCATCCGCCAGGCCATCAGCCCGGAAAGCATCTGAGGTCACGCCATGAACATTGATGTCAACACCTTGAAGCAGATCATCTCCCAGGTGATCCAGGAGATGGCCCCGGACGAAACCGCCTCACCCACAGCCTCGTCCCCGTCACGTGGAGGCACCACGACGATGGTTGCCACCGCCGCGGGGAAACTCACGCTGGCGGAGAACGGCGAGGCTGAGCGCGGCACCGACCCGAAGGAGGTGGTGATCGCGTTGTCACCGGCCTTCAGCACCCTGATCCACGAAACCATCATCGGCCTGCCGCACGCCGCTGTCATCAAAGAGATCGCCGCAGGCATCGAGGAGGAGGGCTGCACCCACCGTTTCGTCAAGATCTATCGCAGCGCCGATGTCGGCTTCATCGCCCACCACGCGGCGAAGCTGTCCGGCTCCGGCATCGGGATCGGCATCCAGTCGCGTGGCACGACGGTGATCCACCAGAAGGATCTGCCACCACTGAGCAACGTGGAGCTGTTCAGCCAGTCGCCCTTGATCGACCTGGCGACGTTCCGAGCCATCGGGAAGAACGCCGCCAAGTACGCCAAGGGAGAATCACCACAACCGGTGCCGATCCGCAACGACCAGATGGCCCGCCCCAAGTACCAGGCCATCGCAGCCCTGCTGCACAACAAGGAAACCGCCCAGTGCGACCCGGCGAGGAAAGCCCAGTCGCTCACCGTGAGCACCGCGTAGGAGAGCACGATGGATCAGGAAGAACTCGTCCACCAGATCATGGCCGAGGTCATGAAGTCGCTCGGCGACGACTCGGTCTCGTTCACCAAGGCCGACCCGGCCCCCGCCCAGCCCCAGGGCCAGGCCCCCACCCAGGCTGCCCCCGCAGCGCCCGAAGGCCGGATCGGCACGGCGCAGTACCCGCTGGCGGAGAAGCACCCTGAGCTGGTACGCACCAACACCGGCAGGACCCTGCAGGAGCTCACCTTCGAGCGGGTGAAGTCGGGTGAGCTCAGCCCGCTGGACTTCCGCATCTCGGCCGAGACCTTGGAGCTGCAGGCCCAGGTGGCCGAGGCCGACGGCCGCAGCACCCTGGCCCGGAACCTACGCCGCGCCGCCGAACTGGTGGCGGTGCCCGATGACCGGCTGCTGGAGATCTACAACGCGCTGCGCCCATACCGCTCCACCAAGCAGGAGCTCCACGACATCGCCACCGAACTGGAGGACCGGTATCGGGCCAGGATCAGCGCGGGGTTCATCCGGGAGGCAGCCGAGGTCTACGAGGCGCGCGGCCGCCTCCGGCAGGACTGACCGGGCGCGACGATGGCGCAGCTCATCGCAGGGATCGACATCGGCAACGCCACCACCGAGGTGGCGCTCGCCGAGGTCGTCGCCTCCCCTGAGCGGGTGCGGTTCCTGGCCAGCGCCATCGTCCCCACCACTGGCATCAAGGGCACCAGCGCCAACGTCAAGGGGCTGTTCCACTGCCTGAGCCAGGCACTGCGCACCGCCGGGCGTCGCCTCGAGGAGGTGACCACGATCCGCATCAACGAGGCAGCTCCGGTGATCGGGGATGTCGCGATGGAGACCATCACCGAGACCATCATCACCGAGTCCACGATGATCGGCCACAACCCGTCCACTCCTGGCGGGCTCGGCATCGGGGTGGGCACCACCGTCGCCATCGACGACCTCGCCACGGCTGAGCCCGGACCCTGCATCGTCGTGGTACCCGAGAGCGTCCCCTACGACGAGGTGGCGGCCCGGTTGAACGCCGCCCCGGCCCACCTGGAGGTCACCGGGGCGATCCTGCAGGCTGATGACGGGGTGTTGGTGAACAACAGGCTGCAGCGCAGGATTCCCATCGTCGATGAGGTACGACTCATCGGGAAGGTGCCGCTGGGGATGCTGGCCGCCATCGAGGTGGCCGAGGCCGGGCGGATCGTGGAGACCCTGTCCAACCCGTTCGGCATCGCGACCCTGTTCGGTCTGGATGCCGAGGACACCCGGCACGTGGTGCCGGTGGCCCGCTCCCTGGTGGGCAACCGCTCCGCCGTCGTGATCCGTACCCCCAGCGGCGACGTGCAGGAGCGTCGCATCCCCGCCGGGACCCTCACCTTCCGGGGAGCGAGCAGTCTGGATGTCGATGTGGATCGTGGGGCCGAGGCGATCATGGCGACGGCCTCGCGGGTGCGGGAGCTGACCGACATCACCGGGGAGTCCGGCACCAACATCGGCGGGATGATGGAGCAGGTGCGGGTGACAATGGCGCAGCTGACCGGGCAGCATCCCGGTGACATCCGCATCACCGACCTGCTGGCCGTGGACACCCGGGTGCCGCAGCAGGTGGCGGGTGGGATCGCCGATGAGTTCTCGATGGAGGCCGCCGTGGGTATCGCGGTGATGGTGCGCGCCGACCGGCTGCAGATGGAGCGGATCGCCGAGGAGCTGGGTCGGGAGCTGAATGTTGGTGTCGAGGTCGGTGGGGTGGAGGCCGACATGGCCATCCGGGGTGCGCTCACCACCCCCGGAACCGCCGCCCCCGTCGCGATCCTGGACATGGGGGCGGGCTCCACCGACGCCTCGTTGATGCGTGCCGACGGCAGCGTGACCTCCATCCACCTGGCAGGGGCTGGCAACATGGTCACCCTGATGATCCAGTCGGAGCTGGGGCTGGACTCCTTCGAGCTGGCCGAGGACCTCAAACGCCATCCGTTGGCGAAGGTGGAATCGGTGTTCCACATCCGCCACGAGGACGGCAGCGTCCAGTTCTTCGACGACCCCCTGCCGGGCAAGGTCTTCGCCCGCACCGTCGTGCTGAAACCCGACGGGATGGTGCCGCTGGACCTGGACCTGCCGGTGGAGGCGATCCGCCGGGTCCGCATCCGGGCGAAGGAGCAGGTCTTCGTGACCAATGCGCTGCGGGCGCTGCAGCGGGTCTCCCCGACCGCAGAGGTGCGAGACATCGACTTCGTGGTGCTGGTGGGGGGCTCCGCCCTGGACTTCGAGATTCCGCAGCTGGTCACCAAGGCCTTGGCCGAGTACCGGGTGGTTGCGGGCCGGGCCAACATCCGGGGCAGCGAGGGGCCGCGCAACGCCGTCGCGACGGGGCTGGTGCTGGGGGGTGTGCCGTGAGTGAGCGTCCCGCCGTGATCGTCGCCAGCCACGACGGTGTTCCCGATACCCAGCTGGAGCTGCTGCTGCTGGGTCTGGAGGAGGAGGGGGTTCCCGGCCTTGTGGAACGCAGCGGGGAGCTGAACCCGCTGGTGCTGGCCCGCTCGGCCGCCTCGTCGTCGCGGCTGGGGGTCGGGGTGGGGGTGGCATTGGGGTACGTGGTGGTGACCTTGGAGAAGCTGCCGGAGCGGCGCCCCTACCTGGCGCACCGGCTGGGGAACAGCCCCCGGGCGGATCGGATCATCGGGTCCAACGCGGCTCGTCTGGTGAAACGTCTTCCGTTGCGGGACGTGGATGAGTGAGGAGTAGGTGATGAAGGCACTGGGAAGCATCGAGGTGGTCGGCCTCGTCGCAGGCGTCGAGGCGGCGGATGTGGCCTGCAAGGCCGCCGACGTGCAGCTCGTCGGCTACGAGCTGGCCAAGGGCGGCGGGTACGTCGCGGTGAAGGTGCTGGGCGAGGTGGCGGCGGTGAAGGCGGCCATCGATGCGGCTGAGGTGGCGGCGGCCAGGATCAGCCGTGTGGTCGGCACGCTGGTGATCCCTCGGCCGAGTGAACAGTTGGAGCCGCTGATCTGCTCCCCCACCACCGTCGGTCTGGCGGCCCCGAGCGACGACGAGTCGGGGAGCTGAGCCGTGCCGAACATCTACACGCGCACCGGGGACAAGGGGGACACGGGCCTGTTCGGCGGGTCCCGGGTGCCGAAGCAGAGCCTGCGCGTGGAGGTTTACGGCACCGTCGACGAGGCCAACGCGGCGTTGGGCGCGGCGAAGGCGACGCTGCCGCCGGGGCCGTGGCGGCTGCGCGTCCACCAGGTGCAGCAGCGGCTGTTCGTGCTGGCTGCGGAGCTGGCCAGCGATGCCCGGGGCGCGACGATGCTGGCGGACCGGATCGGGGCTGAGGACATCACCGCGCTGGAACACCTGATCGACGACTGCCTGGCGGTCACGGGGCCGCAGCGGGAGTTCGTGGTGCCGGGGCGCGATGAGCGTTCGGGGGCGTTCCACCATGCCCGCACGGTGGTGCGTCGGGCGGAGCGGCGGGTGCTGGAGCTGGCGTCCTCCGAGCCGGTGCGTCCGGAGGTCGTGACCTATCTCAACCGGCTCTCCGACGCCGTGTACGCGGTGGCCCGGATCGCCGAGACGTGGCGGGACCAGCGGGTGGAACAGGTGGTGCGCGAGGCCGTGCAGCGGGTGCTGGGCAGCCAGGCCTCGGGGCGCTGTTTCGACCTGGCGGAGGCCAAGCGGGTCGCGGAGCGGGCGGAGGCCAGGGCTTCGCAGCTGGGGGTTCCGGTGGTCATTGCCGCCGTGGATTCCAGCGGCGGCCTGGTGCTGCTGCACCGGATGGAGCAGGCCCTGCCCGCCAGCACCGATCTAGCCGCTGACAAGGCCTGGAGTGCTGCAGCCTTCAGGATGACCACCGCCCGGCTGGGGGTTCTTGCCGCCGACGGTGGCGCGCTGCCCGGGTTGGGGGACACCAGCGGTGGCCGGGTGGTGCTGTTCGGTGGTGGGGTGCCGGTGTTCACCGACGGGCGATGCGTCGGCGCGCTGGGGGTCTCCGGTGGCACCGTCGAACAGGATGTCGAGATCGCGGCCTTCGCTCTCGAGGGCTGGAGCACGAAACGTTGAGGGAACCAGGATGAGGATCGACCGGGACAGGTTGGAGGCCACGGTGCGCGAGGTCGTGGCGGCGATGCTCCCGCCCGTGGCGGGGGCGCGAACCGGCGACGGGGTGTTCACCGACGTGGACTCGGCGGTGGCGGCCGCCGCCCGGGCGCACCGCGAGTACATGTCCTGCTCACTGGCGGATCGACGGCGCTTCGTCGCTGCGATCCGTGAGGTGATGCTGAAGCCTGCGAACCTGAGTCACATGGCGGAGCAGGCGGTGGCTGAGACCGGGATGGGCAATGCGGCGGACAAGTACCTGAAGAACGAGGTGGCGGCAACGGCGACCCCGGGGGTGGAGGACCTGGTGACCGAGGCCTGGTCAGGCGATGACGGCCTGACCACCGTCGAGTACTCGCCCTACGGAGTGATCGGGGCGATCACCCCGGCGACCAACCCCACCGAGACCATCACCTGCAATGCCATCGGGATGGTGGCGGCGGGGAACACGGTGGTGTTCAGCCCGCATCCGAGGGCGGCGGCGTTGGCCTGTTGGCAGGTGCAACAGCTGAACCGGGCACTCGTCGAGGTGGGGGCACCGGAGAACTTGGTGGTCACCGTCGCGTCACCGTCGAGGCAGAGCACCGCCGAGCTGATCGCCCACCCCGGGGTCGCAATGCTGGTGGCCACGGGCGGCCCGGGGCTGGTGCAGGCGGTGCTGGCCTCGGGGAAGAAGGCCATCGGGGCGGGGGCGGGGAATCCGCCGGTGGTGGTGGATGCGACGGCGGACCTCGACCATGCCGCGAAGTGCATCGTGGATGGGGCGAGTTTCGACAACAACCTGCCGTGCATCGCGGAGAAGGAGATCATCGCGGTTGATGCGATTGCCGATCTGTTGAAGTTCAAGATGTTGGCCCATGGTGCGTACGAGGCGACGGGGCCACAGGTCCAGGCGCTGGAGCGGCTGCTGCTGGATGACCGGGGCAGGCCCCGCACCGAATGGGTGGGGCAGTCGGCGGCCCACATCCTGACCGGTATCGGGGTCACGCCTCCGGCGGGGGTGCGGCTGGTGGTGTGCGAGGCGACGGCGTCGCATCCGTTCGTGGTGCACGAGTTGATGATGCCGGTGATCGGTCTGGTGCGGGTGGCGGATGTGGATGCCGCCATCGATCTGGCGGTGGAGTTGGAACATGGTAGGCGTCACACCGCGATCATGCACAGCCTCGATGTGAGCAGGTTGACCCGGATGGGGAAGCTGATGCAGACCACGATCTTCGTCAAGAACGGCCCGTCCTATGCCGGGATCGGGATCGGCGGGGAGGGTCACACGACGTTCACCATTGCAGGCCCCACCGGTGAGGGTCTGACCTCGGCCAGGTCCTTCACCCGTCGTCGTCGCTGCGTGCTGGTGGGGGATCTGAACATCCGCTGAGAGGATGGGCTCACTCGTGCGTCCCCCATCCCTCGAGATGTTCCAGGACCCACGGCCAGCTGATGAATTCCTGTTCCAACCGAACTTTCAGGCCGAGGCGGTCCTGGCCGAGTTCCCGGTACAGCCGGGCCTCGTCCGGAGTCAGTCGGGCGCACGCCGTCGTCGTCGGTTGGCTCTCGTGGCCCCACCGTTGCCGGTGGGCCAGCAGGGTCTCGCGGTCCATCAGCACGGAGCGCACCTCGGGCAGCCAGCCACGCAGCCGGTCGAGGATCACGAAGGCGTGGGTGTCGATGTCTCCCCAGTAGGCCACCTCGGCCTCGGCCAGCCAGGGCAGCGGCCCCACCCGGTCCTGGTCGAGCCCCCGGCCCAGCAGCACCACCCCGTCGTTCGGGGGCGGGACGCTCAGGTAGGTGACCTCGTGTTCCACGATGAGCACCCGCTTGGGGGCCAGTGCCAGCCGGGCCAGTTCCTCGGGACGCACCGCCAGCTCGCTCAGCCCGAGCAGGCCGTGGCCCGGGGCGAAGCGCAGCCGCACCAGTTCCTGATGCCCCAAGCCCAGGTCGTCGAGGAACCCGGCTGCCGATCCCCGCACCTGCAGCAGCTCCGCCAGCACCCCTCGGTGCCTCGTGGTGAACCTCGCGTCGGTTCCCGGGGTGCTCATCTCCCTGAGGTGGCGGCCGGAGCCGCGGTGTTCCTCCAGCCATGCGACGGTGGCCAGCAGTCTCGGCCAGTCGTCGATCCGCAGCGCCCGCATCGGGTTCGCCACCACCCAGTCGCGCACCGTCGGGATGTCGGCCACCACGGCCAGCACCTCGTCGAAGCGGTTCACCTCCGCCTGCAGGTCGAGCAGCTGCCAGGCCTGTTCCAGCCGGGTGAGAACGGCGTGGCTGGGCAGTTGGTTGCGTTGGCCGCGTCGCGCGCCGATCGGTTTCCACAGCAGCTCGAAGCAGGCCCCGTCCCGGGAGGCCTTCTCCAGCTTGCTGATCCACGCCTCGATCCAGGCCAGCTGGTTCCCGATGTCCGCGGCCCGTGGTCCTTTCAGCAGCACCCGGATCGGGGCCATCTCCTGCCCGGTGGCGTGGGCACGCAGCAGCTCGCCGCTGTTCCAGCGACGCTGCACCGCTGTCCGCACCGCATCCGGCCCGGACCATGTCGTCCTCATCGCGCCTGCCTCGTGTACTGCCGGTGTTCCTCCATGATCGCGGAGACCTGTCAGGACAAATCCTATCCCGCTGCACATGTGCGGCGCGCACTCTCTTGGGAGGGGGAACGACGAAACCCCCGGGACTTCCCGGGGGTTTCGGTGTTGTGCGCGAGAGAGGAGTTGAACCTCCACGCCCTTGCGGGCACCGGCACCTGAAGCCGGCGCGTCTGCCATTCCGCCACTCGCGCATCGGACCGCTGATCCGAGGATGAACATTAGCACGTCCCACCCGCGATGCACCAATCCTGTCTGCTTCACCCCCCCACCGGGGTGCCCAGTCCTCCTCAGTCCGTAGCATTGGGCGAAGGAGGTACTCATGAGCAACAACCAGTGGCCGGGACAGCAGAACGGCCCGATGAGCAATCAGCCCCCGCAGGGACAGCCCTATCCCCCGCAGGGTGGTCACCCCCAGCAGGGGCAGCCCTTTCCCCCTCAGGGGCAGCAGTCCCATCCCCCGCTGGGAGGCCACCCACAGCCGCCCTACGAGCAGCCGCCGCAGCAGCCCTACGCTCAGCAACAGCCCGGATACCCTCCGCAGGGCCAGGGCATGTACGAGCCCGCCACTGCGCCTCAGAAGCGCGGCGTCAATCCCCTCCTGATCGCCCTGATCGTTGTGCTGGTCCTCCTGATCGCTGGGGGTGGCATCTACCTGGCCACCAGGGGCAAGGACACGGAGGAGCCGACAGCCGCCCCGACCGTCCAGCAGAGCACCTCCACACCCGCCGAGAGCTCACCGGCACCGTCGGAGACCACCGAGGAGACCAAGTCACCGACTCCGACGGAGACCACCGAGACAACCAGCACGCAACCGACATCCGGGACGGATTCCGACGCTCCGGCATTCCCGGACTCGTTCGGCGAGTTCACCGATCCCTCCAGCGGCTCCGGGGAGAGCGGCAAGAGCACCACGCTGAGGGCCTACGTCCGCAGCAGCGACTTCAAGGCCTTCAGCGTCGTGTTCCTCAAGATTTCCGGTGGGAAGGAGGCTGCGGCCTCAACTCTTGAGAACCCGGAAACACACGGCGATTCCCTCTGCGGCACGATGCCGGAAAGCACCGAGGACAAGAAGTTCATCACCTGCTACACCGAGGTCCACGGTGGCCTGTTGACCAGCACGATGGTCCCGGCTGGCACCGCTGAAGAGGTGGCTGCCACCACCCAGGAGTTCATCGCCGCCTGGAAGTGACCCATCCCGTTCAGCCGCCCCGGTGGTCGTGCATCGTCGATTTCTCGACGGTTCGCGACCACCGGGCTGCGTTTCGGGTGGCTGCCAGGGTCAGCAGCAGGACCGCCAGGCACAGCGCCACCGAAGGGATGCGGAACATCTCGTGTGGGTACAGCAGGGTGCGCCAGCCCAGCGTCGAGACCAGGACGGTCTGCAGCAGCACCACGAAACCCAGCGGGCTGCGCTGCACCAGACCGATCACCGAGGCGACCACCAGCACAGCGGCGATGGCGAGCAGCCCCGGCACCGCCGTCGAGCCGATCTGTGAGGCCAGGAAGTCCCCGGCGCGCAGCTGGTTGGCCAGGCCGAAGGTCTCCAGCCAGCCTGCGACGGGGGAGCCGACGTTGCCATCGTCGTAGGTGCTCTGCTCGGCGGTGAACCGGGAACGCACGTACAGCAGCCAGGCCGCCAACGCCAGGGGACCGGCCAGCAGGGCCGGGACGGGGCGCCAGTCGATGGAGCGGGTGCGCCACCAACGCAGCAACTCCGCCATACCGAGGGCGACCGGGACCAGCACGAGCTGCTCCTTCATCAGGCACACCGCCACACCGAGCCCGGCGATGAGCGCCCAGTTGCGCTGCTCCCGGTGCCAGGCCAGCAGCAACGCGCAGATGAGTGCCACCTGCCCGGGCTCGGTCAGGGCGGTGCTGGCGCTGAACAGCAGCCCGGGGGTGAAGCACACCAGCAGCCCCAGCCAGGGCGAGCCGCCCAGCCGCCTGGCCAGCAGCGACATCAGCACCGCCGCCGCCACCATCCACGCGATGCTGAGCGCCCAGAACACCCACGGCAGCGCCCCCGGCTGCCCGAGGGACAGCAATCCGCCCAGCCAGCCGTGGAGCGGATGCCCGTAGCGGTAAGCCGCCAGATCGATCAGGTCGTGCGGCTGCCCCGTCGCGAAGGGGTCGAGGGCCACCGCCACGTAGTAGATGCCGTCGTAGTGGTCGGCGGGGGTGGTGAACACGAAGGAGGGGTCCCGCTCCGCCAGGTACGCGGCCAACGGGTCGGTGGCGGCGACGCTCAGCAGTCGGCTGGGATGGAACGGCGACGGGTGCGCCAGCAGCTGGCACAGCACCGTGACGACGGCCACCACCACCCCGCAGAACACCGGGACAGCCCAGCGGCTCCCTGTCACAGCAGCGAGTTCGTGAAGATGCCGCCGAAATCCATCACCCATCCCCGGGAGTCACCCCCCAGCCAGCACGATCTCGGCCTTGAGCAACGCATCGTTGATCCTCAAGCGCTCAGTCGTGAGTACCAGCCGATGTTCATCGACAACCGTTTGCTGCAGACCGACCTCGACCTCATATGCCGTTGCGGCATACCCCACCTCGTTGTTGCACTCCGCATCCGCAACGGCGAACTGAATCTCCCGAGCCGTGGGGCGCTCGTCCTCCGGCAGACCTTCCTTGACCTTGTCCGGCTCACTCTCATCCCACACCCCCACTGCGTTCTGCCCTCGACCCGTCATGCAGGAGACCCACTGCTGTTCAACCGCGAGCACACGCGGATCCGCGATGGCGTCGTCGTGAGTACCATTCTCCAGATCATCCGCCAGCACGAAGTGCGTCACCGGTGCGTTCGTTCCGTAGATCTGCCGCCGCGCCTGGCCGAGACAGCCGTTCGGAGGAATCGGTTTGCCGTTCACCTCCCCCGGGGAATCAGTCTCCTCCTCCCAGGATGGGGACTCTCCATCCCGCCACCCCAGTTCCGGGAAGTTACGAGAGTCATCGAATGGAAGATCATCCCGATGGCGATCCGCCACCCGAAAAGCCGGGAGCAGCCCTGTGGCCTTGACCTGTTCCACATCAATGATCCCGTATCGGCGGTTTCGAGCCTCACGCTCGTCGACCACGAGGTCCTCGATGGAGGACAACTCACTGCCAGGACCGAACCCAAGGTCTGCCATGCAGCGATCCGTCAGCAGTTTGACCGCGTGGTCGATCCGGTGCCGCTCCATCACGCTCGGCATGTAGGCCTCGAGCGGCAGAGGACCGAAGGCATCTGGTGCGGTGCGCTGGATGGCGCGAGGGTCTGCATCCAGCGTCTCCGGTTGCACCTCTGAAGGAGAGGACCTGACCGCTGGAGAGGAGGTCTCAGGCGAGATCGGATCGGGAAGCGGGCGCTGCAACCGGCGAGAACAAACACACCAGCACACGCTGTCGCCGTGAGCTTCAAGGACAGGGAAAACAACTGACACCCCACTGGTCCAGTCCATTCTGTGTTGCGCTGTGCGGTGGATCATAGCAGGGTCACCCAAACAGCCAGGTCGCCCCGTCAGGAAACCCCGATCAGCCCTTGGCTCGGGGCGGCCAGACCACCCGGCCCTTGGCGCCGGGGGTGACCAGCGCGTGGATGCGCCACGGGATGATCGGGTGGCCACCGGCCAGGTTCGTCCACCACAGGAAGAAGCCCACCCGCTTCGTGGCCTCCTCCTTCATCGTCTCAGCCTCCACGTAGGGGAAGTTGTCCTTGCCCGTCGCGACCGCCGCCACCGCACGCAGCCCGCCTTCCGGGTGCAGTCGCCTGGCGTAGGCATCCGCCGTGTACTCCTGCGGCCGGGTGATGACACCACCCAGCACCGGAACATCAACCAGCATCGCCGTCAGCATCATCCGCAGATAGCTGCCGTGTCCTGCTGCAATGTGACCCACCTCGTGGGCCACCATGAAACGCATCGCCTCCCACTGGTCGTTCTCCCGGCACCCGGCGAAGAAATCCGTGCCGATCACCACCACACTGCGCATCCCGTAATCCTTGCGGCACGGCTCGATTGACGGATCGGCCACCAGATACGCCTTCGGCACCCGCTTGAGTCCCATCGCCTTGCTGGCCGCCACGATCATCTCGTGCAACTGCGGGTACTGCTCCGCCGTGATCGCGGCCCCCCGCGCCCGGGGCTCGGCCCGCCGCATCCCCCGGATGAAGATGAGGCTGATCGGCAGCAGCAGGGCCAGCCCCACCTCGTCGAGCAGCGCCGTGACGTCCTCACCCTGCTCACCGCCAATGGGCAACGCCACCAGGACCAACACCACCAGGAGGAACGTCAGCACCATCAGCACCCCGGCGATCACCAGGGCTGGCCGCTCCCCCGGGTGCCGCAGGGTACGACGCTCGGCAGCGGTGATCGGGGACCCGGTCAAGACATCAGACATGCCGCCGAGCATAGAGCTTCAGCCCCAGTTCCAGCACCACGACCACCCGTCCCGACCGCCTTCCCCGAGCACGAATCGCAGGTGAAAAACGCTGGGCCGTCGATATCCGACGGTGAACCGTCTTTTCTCCGCGGTTCCTGCCCGGCTCGAGTCCCTGCACCGGGCGCCAGGAGTCTCGACTGTCGGGCGCTGAGCGCCCTCGGCTCGACCAGCGGAAAAGGGGCAGTCTCGACAATTGGGCGCTGAAGCTTGACCAGCGGAACAAGGGCGGTCTCGGCACTCGCCACCGCATCGCGGCTCGACCAGCGGAACGGCCCCAGCGGAGAGGGACGGACTCAGAGGGTGCGCGGTGAGGTGGGGTCGTCACGAGGATCGTCATGGTGGGCACTTGGCAAGGTAGTACGACGAAGATCGCACTGGGGGTGCGTTCGAGGAGTTCAACGCAGTCAGGGGGTCACCAGGGCGACCGCAGTAGATTCCGCCTATTCGCGGACCCTCTCAGTGGTCCTGAGGCTGCTCCGGCTCCTCGGGCTGCGGCTGTTCCCCGGGCTTCGGCTGCGGATCGTCCTGGGAGGTGCGACCCACCACGTCGCGGCCCTTCTCGCTCAGCTCACGGAAGCCCCGGTTGATCTCCTCGACGAACTTGTTCAGGTGCACCCCCAGCTGCTCGACGAACTGTCGCGCCCCGGGGGCGTCGCTGTCCGGATGGGTCCTGGCGTACTCGGCCTTCTGCTCGTCGTAGAACGCCCGGGCCTTCTCACCCACCAGCCCCGCGAATCCCGCGATCGCATAGCCCGCATCGGCGACGAACCTCGCCGCCTCCTCGCCGAAGGGCTTGCGCTCCTCCTCCACCCCGGGCGCTGCGTGCGGCTCGATCACCTCACCATCGACGGTCTCCGCCGCCTGCTCCGCCTCCTCACCGAAGACCTGCTCGGCGTGGACCTCGTCCTGGCCGGGCTGCTGCGTGTCGTCGTGGTTCCAGTCGTTCATGTTTCCTCCCTCAGGGTCGCAACTCCTCCAGTGTGCTCCCACCCCGAGGCGACAAAAGCGGGACTTCCCCTGAGTCTTCCCTGGGTTTTCGCAGCTCAACGGGAGAGGGCGACGGCCTCAGCCACCAGCTCGCCGTCCCGGTACGGCATCACCGCGTGGAACGGACGCGGATCATCGTCCAGCACCAGCGGCACGAAGTACCGGTCCCCCTCCCACATCGGCAGCTCCATCATCTGCTCGATCAGCACCCAGGCCAGCGGGCCGTCGTCGTTGCGCTCCGGCGGGTCACCGTCGAAGTCATCAATCACGAACACCAGCCCGAACCAGTCCGCCCCATCCGAGCCGAACCCCGGCCAGGAGATCGTGCCACGCAGTGTGGCCGAACGCACTGTGATCCCGGCCTCCTCCATCAGCTCCCGCCTCAGGCAGGTCAGCACGTCCTCGTCCGGCTCCAGCTTCCCGCCCAGCCCGTTCCACTTGCCCTGGTGGTCGTCGCCGTCGCGGCTGCGGTGCACCAGCAGTACCTTCCCGCCCCGCCGCACATAGCCGAGCACCCCGACCACGGAGCGGATCATCTCAGCAGATCTTCCGCATCCAGCCGTGGACGTCCTCCGCCCGACCGTACTGGATGTCCAGCAGGTGCGCCCGCAGCTTCCGGGTCACCGGGCCGGGCTCCCCATCGGCCACCTGCTGCTCCCCGTACTCCGGCGAGTTGAACCCGACGATGGGCGTGATGACCGCCGCCGTACCACACGCGAAGGTCTCGACGATCCTCCCGGAGGCCACGCCGTCGCGCAGCTCATCGATGGAGATCTGCCGCTCGACGGGGGTCAGCCCGTGATCGACGGCGAGACGCAGCAGCGAGTCACGGGTCACGCCCTCCAGGATCGACCCCAGAGCCGGGGTCACCAGTTCGCCGTCGCTGGTCAGCATCATGAAGTTCATGGTGCCGCACTCCTCCAGCCACCTGTGCTCCGCGCCGTCGAGGTAGAGCACCTGGCCGCAGCCGTGCGCGGCCGCCTCGTTCGCCGCCGCCAGCGAGGCCGCGTAGTTGCCGCCACACTTCGCGGTCCCTGTGCCGCCGGGCGCGGCGCGCGTGAAGTTCTTCGTCACCCACAGCTTCACCGGAGCCGGGTAGTACGCGCCGACGGGGGTCGCGAGCAGCCCGTAGATGTAGTTCTTCGCCTCCCGCACCCCCAGATACGGCTCGTTGGCGATCTGGAAGGGACGCAGGTACAGCGACTGCTCGCCGTCGGCCTGCGGCACCCATGCCTGCTCCAGTTCCACCAGCTCGTACAGCGACGCCAGGAACGCCTCCTCGGGGAAAGGCGCCATCTCCAGCCGGTTCGCCGAGGAGACGAAGCGGGCGGCGTTGCGCTCCGGGCGGAACAGCCACACCGACCCGTCGGCGTGCCGGTAGGCCTTCAGCCCCTCGAAGATCTCCTGCCCGTAGTGCAGCACCGCAGCCGCCGGGTGCAGCCGGAAGTCGTCGGTGGCGACGATCCTGAGATCATGCCAGCCGCGCCCCTCCGTGTAGTCGGCCACGGCCATGTGATCGGTGAAGTGCTTCCCGAACACCGGGTCGGCGACGACGGCCTCACGCTCGGCGTCGGGGGCGGGGTGATCGGTCCGGTGCAGCTGGAAGGTGGCCATGCCGCAGAGACTATCCCGACTCCGCTGATCCGGCACAGCCGTCCCATGATTCAATGGCCACATGTACCAGGGGGTCAATCTGCCACGGCTCGGGGGATACAACCTGAGCGTCGTCCTCGACTGCATCCGACGCTCCCCCGACGGGCTGAGCCGTGTCGAGATCAGCGATCTGACCCGGCTCTCCCCGCAGACCATCTCGAACGTCACCCGTCGCCTGCTGGACGAGGGGTTGGTGCAAGAGACCGGCACCCGCAACATCGGGATGGGCAAACCCCGCACGATACTGACCACCACCCCGCTGGCGATGCTGGCGGTGGGCATCCACATCGATCCGGTGATGGTGCAGGGCGTGGTGGTCGATCTGACCTGCCAACCCCGGGCGGAGAGCAGCATCGCGACCCCGCACGACTTCAGCCCGACCGACGCCGTCGCCCAGGTCGAGGGTGTGGTGCGCGAGCTGCTGGCCGATCCGCTGCTGGCCCGCTCCCGGATGGTCGGGGTGGGGGTGGCCGTGCCGGGACCCCTGCAGGACGGCGTTATCATCGATCCGCCGACGATGCCGAGCTGGCGTGACATCGACCTCGGCACCCCGCTGTCGGAGCGGCTGGAATGTCCGGTGTTCGTGGAGAAGGACGTGATCTGCTCCGCGACGGGCGAGAAGTGGCTGCGGCGGACCTCCGGCGACTTCGGCTACCTGTATCTCGGCACCGGTGTCGGCTTCGGGCTGGTCGCAGGCGGTGAGGTGCAGCTGGGAACCACCGGCAACATCGGGGAGATCGGGCACCTTCGGGTGGCTTCCTCCGGGGCGCCGTGCCCGTGCTGCGGCACCCCCGGCACGTTGGGGCAGCTCACCCTGCCCGAGAGCCTGGTGCGTGAGGCCCGCGCGCTCGGGGTCTCCACGGAGCCGGAGCCGAGGAATCAGGGTGACGTCGGGGAGCAGTTCCGCAGGCTCTGTGCCCGGGCCGACGAGCCTGCGGTGACCCCTCTCTTCGAGCGCATGGGGGAGCATCTTGGGGCAGCCGCTGCGACGCTGAGCGACCTGCTGGACCTGCGCGAGATGGTGCTGGGCGGACCGTACGGACCACTGCTGCCCGAGGTCATCCTGCCCCGCCTGGGCCAGGTGGCCAATTCACGTGCGGTGCTGCGCACGGTCCGGCAGGTGACGGTCTCTCCCGCCGCCTCCCCGCAGGCCTCGGAGAGCGTAGGGGCAGCCTCCCTGGTGTTCGACCGCCTGCTGTCAGCCAACACCCGGCAGCTGGTCGAGCCGGGAGCCCGACCGGGCGTCCTGCTGCGCTGATCCCGCCCAGGACGAGGACGAGGCCCGCACGGATCATCCGTGCGGGCCTCGTGTGAGGGGAGGGGATCAGAAGCCGGTCTTGGGGAGTCCGGGCTTCATCGGGGTCGGCTTCGGCACGTTCGGCGTCGGCATGCTCGGAGCAGGCGTGCTGGGGGCCGGGGTGCTCGGCGACGGAGTCGGAGCCGGGGTGCTCGGAGCAGGAGTGCTCGGCGACGGAGTCGGGGCCGGAGCGGGCTTGGCCGTCCACATCAGCTTGGCATTCGCATCCACCTTCTTCGGGGTGGAGCTGACCAGGATGATGGTCTGGGTGCGCTTGCCCTTGCCGACCAGCAGCTGCCCGGCGTTCGCCTGGCCGAACAGCGAGGAGCTGACCATGGCCTCACCGGTCGGCGCATCGGCCGGGACGTCCAGGAACAGGTCCTGCCCCGTCGGGGCAGCAGCCATGTCAACGGCCTTGCCCTCAGCAGTCACCAGCGGGTAGGGCAGGTCACCGGCCAGGGCGACGGTGGCAGCGGTGGACTCGATACGGATCGGGCCAACCTTGGTCCCGGCCTCGCCGGCCTGCTCCGGGGCCTTGATGCTCAAGGCCGGTCCAGCGGACTCCTGCATCCCCGTGTTGGCCGGGCCGAGCAGGTGGTCGTACAGCTTCTTCACGCGCTGCGTACGGGCGGCATCGGTGTCCACGGCCTGGCCGTAGTGATCCCACAGCACACCGTTCCACTCGAAGCCGTTGGTCAGGTGCCAGATGGCGGACTGGGTGGCGGCGACGGCCTCCTTCTCGGTCAGTCCCTCGACGCCAGCGGCCTTCGCGACCTCAGCGAGTGGGGTCTGCGGGTAGCTGCGCTGGACGATCCAGCCGACCTTCGCGCGCACCGTCGCATCGGTCTTGAAGCGGTTCTCGCCGGGGAACTGGTCCCAGCCCACCTGCTCCAGGTCGGTGCCCCACAGGGCGTGCACGTCCAGCTCGATGCAGTAGGCGTAGAACGGGTCGGCGCCCGGCTTCGAGTGGACCGCGAGGAGCTGGGTGGACATCGGCTTGCCGTCGCGCTCGACGTAGTGGCCGTAGAACAGCTCCTGGGACGTCCCGAGCTTCGGGTAGCCGTCGGCGTACTCTTCGGCGCGTGCCTGCGGGGAGACGAAGGCGCTGAACAGCATGGCAGCGGCCATCATCGCGGCGAGGACATACCGAGGAACGGCGCGGTTGGGGGTGCGCATCTGTCTTCCTCCGAAAGTCAGTGAGAGGTTGGGGATGGCCTACTGAACTTTCGGCCAGGGACAACATAACCTTTCGGAGGCTGCAAGGGAAATTCGCGAGTGTCGCGACTGTCAACCTTCGGACATCACCCGACACACCAGGGCCTCGTAGGGGCGCATCGGGAGACTGCGATCCGCAGCGGTGCCGAGCACCACCTCCACCGGGCGCCCCCGGTGCCTGCGCCTGAGCGCCCGGGGCGAGAGGTTCACCTCGACGAACCAACGCTCACCGTCGAGCTCCCGGAACCACGCGAAGTAGTCGCGGACATGGGCGTCGATGAACCGGATGGAACCCAGCCTGAGCGCCCGGTGCGCACGACGCAGCCGGATCAGGTCCTGGTGGAAACGCAGCACCGAGGCAGGGTCCTGCTCCTGCTCGGCGACGCTGTACCCGACGGAGTTCTCGAAACCGGCGATCCACGGGGTGCCGGAGGTGAACCCCAGCCCCGGGTCGTGACGCCACCGCATCGGGGTCCGCGCGTGGTCGCGGGAGCCGGCCAGTACTTTCGGCCAGGCTGCGGGCCCCTCGGCGTCGAGCAGGTTCAACGACTCGACGTCGCGCAGGGCCGAGGCGTCGGGGAAGGCCTGGTTCACCGCACCGATCTCCTGGCCCTGAAAGATGAACGGGGTGCCACGCATGGTGAGCAACAGCGTCGCGAGGGCCTTGCCCAGGGCGGTACGGAACCGCGGATCGGGGTTGACCTTCGAGATCATGCGGGGGTTGTCGTGGTTCTCGAAGAACAGCGCCTGCCAGTCCCCGGCGTCCAGGCGGGACTGGTAGTCGATCCAGTAGCGCTTGAGGAAGTTGAGATCGTAGGCGTAGTCGTTCCAACGGGTGTGCCCGGGGGTCTCCAGGTGGTCGAAGCTGAACACGAGATCCAACTCGTCGCGGGAGGAGTGGGTGAGCAGCCGGGCGGTCTCGACGCCAACCCCCGGCCCCTCGCCGATCATCACCGGGCGGGCGTCACCTCCCGGCGTCTCGGTGCCGGGCGCGACGTCGTCGCGGATGAAGGCGGCCTGCCGCAGCTCCGCCAGGTGGTCGTGCAGGCGGGGGCCGTGGAAGTAGTGCTCCACCCCGGTGAACCCCATGAGCTGCCCGACGGTGGAGTTGCCGTCGGGCAGGCCGTCGCGCTTGGAGATGTAGTTGATGACATCCAGACGGAAACCGTCGATGCCCTTGTCCAGCCAGAACCGGACGATGTCGGCGACCTCCCTGCGCACCGCCGGGTGCTCCCAGTTGAGGTCGGGCTGCTCGGGGGTGAACAGGTGCAGCGCCCAGGTTTCGCCGATCCGTCGCCACGCCGGGCCGGAGAAGAAGGAGGTCCAGTTGTTCGGGGGGTTCTCGCCGTCGCGGAGGAAGTAGAAGTCACGGTGGTCGCCCCCGGCCAGGGCGTCACGGAACCATGGGTGCTCATCGGAGGTGTGGTTGACCACCAGGTCGAGGATGAGACGCATCCCGCGCCGGTGGCAGTCGTCGATGAGCTCCTCGAGATCGTGCATGGTGCCCATCTCGGTCATGATCGCCCGGTAGTCGGAGATGTCGTAGCCCATGTCCTTGTTCGGGGAGGCGAAGATGGGCGAGAGCCACAGGCAGTCGACGCCGAGGCGCTGCAGGTGCTCGAGGTGATCGATGATGCCGCGCAGATCACCGACGCCGTCGCCGTCGCTGTCGGCGAAGGAGCGCGGGTAGATCTGGTAGAACACGGCCTGCTTCCACCAGGTGGCCTGGACCTCACCGTCGCTGTGGGGTGGTGTCGCGGGGCAGTCGGCGAGGAGGTTGAGCAGGGTCGCGGTGAAGTCGTTGCCGAGGAACCGGTCGAGCCAGGACACCCTGAAGCGCGAGACCAGCGGATTGGTCACCCAGGCTCGACTCCGGCCCACCTGCAGCAGGACCTTGTCGATGATGTCACGCCCGAGCGGATGGGCCAGGATGTCGGCGACGGTGGCGGTGCGATCCAGTTTCACGAGGACCATCGTGCCGGAGGTACGGCGGTGTTTTCTGCCATTCTTGGACATTGAACCGGCCTCGGAGCCCAAGGAATGGCAGAAAACACCGTCACCGCTGCTCCAGCTCCGCGACGATCTCGGCGAAGCGGGCCTCGTCCAGGCGGTAGCCCCGCAGGATGAACCAGGAGGCCACGGTGAGCAGCATCGGGACGCCCAGCATCACCGCCTGGAGGACGGTGCCATCCACCTCGGAGTCGCCGCTGATCCCCGACAGCAGCAGGGCGATCCCGACGAAACCAGTTCCCAGGCCGTTCGAGGCCTTGTAGATGAAGGGCTGCACGGCCAGGGTGATGGACTCGTTTCGGCGGCCGAGCCTCCACTGGCCGTACTCCACGCAGTCGGTGATGAACATGAGCATGAGCAGCTGGATGAACGCCTGCCCTCCGAACAGCAGCACCCCGGACAGCACCACCAGCGGGATCGAGGAGGCCGCGAACCAGAACACCAGCAGCCCGGCCAGACACAGCACCGTCGCCAGGGTGTGGATCTGGCGACGACGCAGCCTGCGGCGCAGCAGCGGGAAGACCGCGAGCCCCGCCAGCTGCGCGACGGCCAGGACCACGGCGAAGATCGAGTACGCGCCCTCGTCGCCGTGGACGTACTTGAACCAATAGATGCCGAGGCTGGTCACCGTCATGTACCCGGCCATGAAGCACAGCATCGCGGCGGTGACCCACAGCAGCTGGTCGTTGCGGCCGATCACCGAGACCACCTCGCGCCAGGTGGTGCGCTCCCGCTCGAGCTCGACCTGCTGGTGGGTGAAGATCAGCGTCAACAGCTGGAAGGCCAGCTTCAGCGCCACGAGGATCGCGGCGAAGGCCAGCCAGCCCAGCTGCTCGTCCCCGAGAACCGCCCCCAGGGCCGTGGTCGCGGGCAGCACCGCCACCACGACGCTGAACAGCCCGAGGTTCGCGACGATCCGGGCGGCGGCCCCGATCCGCTCCCGCTCCTTCAGGTCCTGCGACAGCGCGGGCAGCATCGACCAGAACGAGATGTCGTTGATGGTGTAGGCCACCGACCAGATCAGGTAGACCGCCGTGAACCACGCGATGAAGGCCCACCCCGTCAGCCCGGTGTCGATGAACAACCCCAGGGTGGCCACCGCCCACAGCGCCCCACCGAACGCGATCCACGGCTTGAACTTCCCCCACCGCGAGCGGGTGTTGTCCACGATCAGCCCCATCACGGGATCGTTGAGTGCGTCGAAGATGCGCATCACCACCAGCACGACGGTGACCGCCGCGGTCGCCGTCGCCGGGATGCGGGCCACATCGGTGAGGTAGTACATGAGGTAGAGGCTCACCAGCGCCGCCGACATGTCGCGCCCGAGCGTTCCCAACCCGAAGCTGAGACGGTTGCGCCAAGGACTCATGGCGCAACCGTACCGGGCAGAGCCCGGCCGCGGTTCCCGGGGCGGTCTGCAAACCTGCACCTTGAAGTCCTGCAAACCCATGCCTTGAAGACCATTTGCCCCGACTCTTGACTCTCACACGGTGGCAGGGTCCACAGTGGAGTCATGGCCGAGACCAGACTGCTCCGCATCGGGGAGTTCTCCACCCTCACCCGGTTGTCCGTGCGAATGCTCAGGCACTACGACGCCCACGGCGTCCTGAGCCCGGCGAACGTCGACGAGTTCACCGGGTACCGGTTCTACGCGCCGGGCCAGGTGGCCGAGGCGTTGCTGATCCGTCAGCTGCGCGACGTGGGCTTCTCCGTCTCCGCCATCGCCGCGCTGCTCCCACTGCGCCGGGAACCGGAACTGCTCCGGCGGGCGCTGAAGGTGCAGCGTGAGCACCTTGTGACCGAGGCCCGCAACGCTGAGCTGCGCCTCGCTCGGATCGACCAACTCATCTCCACCACACACGGGAGGGCCATCATGGCCGAAATCACCACCACCACCCATCCCGCGCACCGCGTCGTCGCCCTGCGCACCGTCATCCCCACCTACCAGGACGAGGGACGGGCCTGGGACCAGCTCATGCCCGAGGTGATGAAGCAGCACCTGCCGCTGGCCGACGGGCCGTGCGGAGCCACCTTCCACGACCCCGAGTACAAGGAGGCCGACGTGGACGTCGAGGTCTGGGTCCCGGTCCAGCCCGACGCGACGGCCACGGCCCCGCTCACCACCCGCGACGTGCCGGAGCAGCGGGTCGCCGTCGCCCTGGTGAAGGGACCCTACGACCTCATCGGCGACGCGATCGATGAGCTGGGCTCCCACCTCGAGGCCGAGGGGCTGACCATCGCCGGGCCGATGTACAACCGCTACCTCGTCGACCCCACACAGACCGACGATCCGTCCCAGTACGTGACCGAGGTCTGCATCCCGGTCTCGTGACCCCTGCCGGTTGTCGCCATCCGTCATTCCCCGACGGGTGGCGGACACCGACGCGGACGACCACCGTCGCACTACCTACGGTCGCGTAAACTAAGGGTTCATGATCGATCATCTCGCCGTGCAGCTGCGCCACACCATCGTGGAGCACCGCGGCCGCCCCGCCACCCGCATCAGGACCGACAAGGGCTGGCGCGTCCACAGCTTCGAGCAGTTCGGCCGCCGCATCGACCAGATCGCCCAGGGGCTGCTGGACCGGGGCATCCAGCCCGGCGACCGCATCGGTCTGTTCGCCGCCAACTGTCCCGAATGGTCCGAGATCGACTTCGGCGCCACGACGGTGCGCGCCGTGCCCGTACCGCTCTACTCCACCTCCACCCCCGAGCAGATCCGCCACATCGCCGCCGACTCGGGGCTGCGCATCATGGTGGTCGGCGGCCGCAGCGAGGGCGAGCGGGTCCTTCAGGTGGCAGACGAGCTGAAGGAACTGGAGCTCATCGTCGCCATCACGCCGTGGCAGGGGATGCCGGAGACGGTGATCCCCCTCGAGGAGCTGCGCGCCACCCCCGACCCCGAGGCCATCGGGCGACGCCTCGCCGCCGCCACCCCCGACGATCTCGCCTCGATCATCTACACCTCCGGCACCACCGGCGACCCCAAGGGCGTGATGCTGCGCCACGGCGCCTTCCTGGCGCAGAAACGTGCCATCGACCAGATGTTCACCTTCGACGGCGACGACCACTCGCTGTGCTTCCTGCCGCTGTCGCACGCCCTGGAACGCGCCTGGACCGCGATCATCCTGCTCAAGGGCTGCATGAACACCTACGTGCCGGATGCCCGCACCGTCGCCCAGGCGATGATCGATGCGAAACCGACGCTGCTGGTCAGCGTGCCGAAGCTGTACGAGAAGGTCTTCGCGACGGCGCACGCGAAGGTGGCCTCCTCCAAGCTCAAGCGCGCGATCTTCACCTGGGCCCTCAGGGTCGGTGCGAAGAACCAGCGCGCCTACCGCAAGGGACGAAGGCCCGCGCTGTGGTGGCGGGCTCAGCTGGGCCTGGCCGACCGCCTCGTGCTGTCCAACATCCGTGCCGCCATCGGTGGTCGCAAATCCGTGCTGGCTTGTGGTGGAGCCCCGATCCGCAAGGAGGTCGAGGAGTTCTTCTCCGCCGTCGGGCAGCCCATCCACACCGGCTACGGCCTGACCGAGGCCTCCCCGCTGGTGACCTTCAACTCGCCGGGCGGATTCAAGATCGGCACCACGGGGCGGGTGCTCGACGGCGGACAGCTCCACATCGGCGAGCACGGCGAGGTGTTGTTCCGCGGCCCCAACGTCATGGCCGGGTACTGGAACGACGAGGAGGCCACCCGCGCCGCCATCGACGAGGACGGTTGGCTCCACACCGGGGACGCCGGGTACGTCGATGTGGACGGGTTCCTCGTCATCACCGACCGGATCAAGGACATCATCGTCACCCTCGGCGGCAAGAACGTCGCCCCGCAGCCAATCGAGGGGATGATCCTGGCCGACCCGCTGTTCGAGCACGCGGTACTGCTGGGCGACAACCGGCCCTGCCTGACACTGCTGGTCAAGCCGTCGCTGCCCCAGGTGGAGGAGCTGGGCAAGCTGATGCAGTGGCCGGGCGAGGTGGCCGACTGGGTGAAATCCGGGGAGCTCGCGGAGGAGCTGCGACGGCGCGTCGCCGACCTCACCGCGAAGCTGCCCTCCCAGGAACGCCCCCG
Organism: Propionibacteriaceae bacterium; assembly: GCA_030532575.1. Taxonomy (GTDB): domain Bacteria; phylum Actinomycetota; class Actinomycetes; order Propionibacteriales; family Propionibacteriaceae; genus Arachnia. Next base: position 47,490 of record JAUNKV010000016.1, read on the forward strand.
CGCCACCGAGGTGATGGACGAGGACCTGACCCCCGACAACGGCCTGCTCACCCCGACGTTGAAGGTGCGACGACGTCAGGTGGAGGAGCGTTTCAAGGAACTCATCGACGGCATGTACGAGGCCCTGGAGCGTCGCCGCCGGTGAGGGCCCGGTAGGGTTTCGACCCATGGACGACTCCCTTTCCCAAGCGCTGAAGCAGATCATCGCTCGCCGCCGTGACGTGCGGGCCGAGTTCACCGGAGAGCCCCTCGGCGACGACGAGCTGCGGTGTCTGCTGGAGGCGGCCCACGCCGCCCCGAGTGTGGGGAACAGCCAGCCGTGGGACTTCGTGGTGGTGCGGGACCGTGACCTGCTGGAACGGTTCGCGGCCCATGTCGCGCAGTGCAGGCTGGACTACGCCGACTCCCTCGACGACGAGCGTCGGGCCACGTTCAACCCGATCAAGATCGAGGGCATCAAGGAGTCCGGCCTCGGCATCGTCGCCACCTACGACCCGACCCGCTCGGGGCCGAACGTGCTGGGCCGCCACACCATCAGCGACGCCGGGGTGTTCTCGGTGGTGTGCGCCATCCAGAACCTGTGGCTGATGGCGGCGGCCCGGGGCATCGGGGTGGGCTGGGTGTCGTTCTACAAGGAGCCCTTCCTCAAGGAGCTGCTCGGCATCCCGGAGCATGTGCGCCCCGTCGGCTGGCTGTGCGTGGGCCACGTGAGTTGCCTGCAGGAGGTCCCGGACCTGATCCGCTTCGGCTGGAACGACCGCATTGCTCTCGACGAGGTCATCCACGACGACCGCTGGTGAACCGCCCGGCGTGACCAACGGGACACGCGAGAACCCCGGCCCCGGATGATCCGGGGCCGGGGTTGTTCACATCACTTGCAGGTGAAGTCCTCCTCAGGCAGTTCCGACAGCGGGATGGACCTGACCTTGACGTCATCGGAGAAATTCTCGCCGGAGATGGACTGATTGAGCATCACCCGGCCCTGGGCCAGCACCGTGAACTGGTAGGTGTGCCTGGGGTTGCCGTCCTCGACCGCGGCCTGGGTGTACAGGTTGTACAGCCGGTTGTCCGAGGCCAGCCACTGCTCCGCGACGCCGCCGTAGCTGCCGGTTCCCTCGTCGACCATCATGACGGGCTCGCCCCATCCCAGATGGTGGAGCCATATCCCGCTGGCCTCGCTGCCGTCGCTCAGCGCGAGGATCTGCCCGATGCGGCCCTCCACGTTGTACTCCGTGGAGCCCTCGAACACCGGGGTCATCGTGCCGTTGGGATCGACGAACATGGCTCCCTTGTCCAGGAACCGGACCTGACCCCGGCCGTCCAGCGCAGTCAGCGGCTCGAACTTCTGGTTCTCCAGGACCGACTCCGCCTTGGTGCCGGAGTGCAGGTCCACGACGTGGAGACTCGCCTTGGTGAAGACCGGGTCCCCGCTGTTCGGGGTGATCTCCCCGCTGCTGATCCACAGCTTCCCGTTGGAGATGCTCAGGCTGCGGCCTGCACCGTCGGCGGGCAGGAAATCAATGGGCTGGCTCTCCGCACCGTTGGTGCGATCCCACACCATCAATCGGCCGTTGGTGTCGGGATAGACCACGAAGCGGCCATCGGTGACGGGCAGACTCTGGGCGGTGTCCACGTGGTCGTCGATCAGGGTCTCCTTGCCGTCGGCGGAAACCAGGCTGAGGGTTCCGGTGTCATCCTTCCCCTGCTTCAGCTTCACCCGGGTACCGCGATCCACGAAGGAGATCGTCTCCTCAGCGGACACCGCGGTCTCGGCCTCGAAGGCGCTGACCCAGGACTGCGGCATCGTGATGACGCACTTCGGTTCCGCGCTGGGTTTCGGCGGGGTCTCGTCGGCGTGCTCCTCCTGGGACGGGGCCGTGGTGGGTTCCTCGCTGGGAGCGGCACTCGGGGCCTGCTCACTCGACGGTGTCGGAGTCACCTCCGGGGTGCTCGGCACGGTCAGGATTTCAGGGTGCTGTGCGTTGGACAGCGAATTCAGGTACACCGCCCCCGCACCCACACCGACGGTGAGCGCGGCGACGACGGTCACCGTCGCCATGCGCTGCCGGGCGCGCTTACGGCCCTGGGCGTGGTTCCACACACTCTGCGGGGTGAGGGAGGTGTCACCGGACTGGCTCTGGAGCAGGTTCTTCAGATCCTTGGTGTCCATCTCAGGCTCCAATCGTCTCGACGTCGACCACGCGCATCTTGTTCAGCGCGCGGGCGGTGGTGGACTTGACGGTGCCGACCGCGATGCCCAGCTCGTAGGCGGTGGCGGCTTCGGTGAGGTCGGCCAGGAAACGCAGTGTGATGACCGCTCTCTCCCGTGGTGACAGGGGGCGCATCAGTTCCTCGATCATGGCGCTGCGCTCCAGGTTGTGTTGCGGGTCCCCCCACGACGTGCGGGATGCGGGTTCCGCCGGGTCATCGGTGGGCTGGAAGATCTGCGTGAAACGTCGTTTGCGACGCCATGAGTCATAGGCCGAGTTCACCAGGATTCGGCGCACGTAGGACAGCTGATCCGTCGCCCGCATCACCTTGGACCAGGAACGGCAGGCCTTCTCCATGGCGGTCTGCACCAGTTCATCAGCGGCATCCGGGCTTCCAGTCAGCGAGCGTGCGATCCTCACCAGGTAGCCCAGGTTCGCGCTGGCGAACTCCTGGAAACTCTCCTGAAGCTCGATGGTGGTTGGCATCTCGTCCTCCTTTCACTTCTGCAGACGAATCTTCCTGTGTGAAAGGTTCACATCGGTCGCAAGAATTTTTGCCGCAGGCTCCGCGAACGGCGGGGCAACCCTTCGTCGAGTGACGGTGGACGACGGCGAGGGCCGGGTCAGCAGCTCACCTCCGGCAGCTCGCTCAGCCGGAGGGTGCGGGTTTGGTTGTCGGAGAGATACCCACTGCCCTGGTCGTACTCCACCTTGAGATGGGCCTCCTCCCCCGTGCCCGCCAGGCGCAGCGAGAAGACGTTGTCGAAACGCACACCCACCCCGGTGCGGTGGTTGAACAGCCTGTTGTCCGAGAACACGACCCAGTCCCCCACCAGTCCGCTGGCGCCGGGCACCGGGAAGGGCTCCGGCCACTGCGGGCTCCACAGCAACGCATCCTTGTTCCCTTCCTTCCAGCCGTCCTGCCACGGGGCGATCAGCAGCACCTCGTCGGCGCTCCCCAGGACCTCCCAGGTCGACGGCGGTCCGTCGAGTGGGGTCGTCGTGCCGTCGGGGTCGAGCAGGAGGGTGTCCTGCCCCTCGGCGATGAGCTGTGCCCGCCCCGCAACCGGCTCACGCACCTGGTAGCCCTCGGGCAGCGCGACCCTGCCCACGACCTCGCCCCGGGTGAGGTCGGCGTGCAGGACCGTGTTCCTCGCCTCACTCGCCAGCCACAGCTGCCCCGCCGAGACCGCCCGCCAGCGCTCCTGCACCTCGATCCGCCCGCTCACCCGACGCGGTTTCTCATCCGGGCTCTCCACGTCCCACACCATCAGGCGCTCGCCCACCTGGAACACCACGAACCGGGAGTCACTGTCCACGGCCCACACCTCCTCGCCGCTGCCGTTGACGTCGTGGATGATGACCTGCTCCTCGCCCGGCCGCTCCCAGATCACCGTCTCGGGGTCGGTGCGCACGACCCCACCCCCACGCACCGGGATCACGTCCTGACCTGCCAGGCTACGGGGGGCCGCCTCGATGACGCGGCGCCAGGAGTCGGGGAGCATGACCTCACATCTGCGTTCCGGGCGCGACGACCCGAGCGCAGCCGTCGCGGTGGCCGTGCTCGGGGGTGGGGCCGGGGTGGCCAGCACGTCCGGGCCGGGCGAGCTCGTGCTGGCTCCCAGCTGCATCACCCCCAGACCGACGGCGACGGACAGGGTGACGGCGACCCCGACGACTGCGGCCCGGCGGCGGGAGCGTCGTCGTCCTTCTGCGTGCTGCAGCACCGAGGCGGCGCTGAGACGTGTGCCGGAGGGCCGGTTGAACAGGTTCTGCAGGTCCTTGGTGTCCATGTCAGACTCCACTTCGCTGGTGCTCGGCCACCCGCATCCGCTTCAGGGCGCGGAACGCGGTGGACTTGACGGTGCCGACGGCGATGCCGAGTTCGTGAGCGGTCTCGGCCTCGGTGAGGCCGACCAGGAAACGCAGGCTCACCACGGCACGCTCCTTGTCGGTCAAGGGGGCCATGAGGGTGTCGATCCGGCTGAGGGAGTCGACGGTGGCCTCGCTGTATCCCCACCGGGCGGGCGCGGGCGGGTCCTCGCCCTCCGCGCGGGCACCGAAGATGCGCCGGAACCGCTCCTTGCGGCGCCAGGAGTCGTAGGCCTGGTTGACCAGGATGCGCCGGACGTAGGCCAGCGGCTCGGCCATCCGCATCACGCTCGGCCAGGAGCGGTAGGCCTTCTCCAGCGCGGCCTGCGCCAGGTCGTCGGCGGCATCGGCGCTGCCGGTCAGCGAGCGGGCGATCCTGACCAACAGGTCCAGGTGCGCCATGACGAACTCGGAGAAGTGCTCCTGAATCTCGGCCCTGGTCGTCATCTCGAACCCCTTTCACCGGCCAAACGCGCACCGGGACGAAAAGGTTCTGTCACGACGTTGCCATGTTCATGTCCGCTCCTTGCCCCGGAGCCTCCTCCCCGCTGATCGAGCCGGGGATGGGTGGGGCCAAGTCCCGGCACTTGGTCACCAGGTCTCGACACGGATTCCCTCGCTTCGCATCAGGAATCCGGCTCGACCAACGGTTGGCGGGAAACGCGCACCGGGGCGAAAAGATCTCTGTCAGTTCTTCAGGGCCTCGAGGATGCCCGGCATCGCGGCCTCGACGTCGGCCAGGGTCTCGACGAAACCGCTGGCCGGGCCGTACCAGGGGTCACGCAGATCGGTGCCCGGCGGCAGCTCCGGGTTGAAGTCGTTGAGCAGCGCGTAGCGGCCCTCGGGGTACAGCTGCCGCAGCCGGGAGAGGTGCATCGTCTCGGCAGCCACCACCAGATCGGCTTCCTGCAGGTCGGCGACGGTGACCCGTCGGGCGCGATGCCCCGAGGCGTCGTACCCGGCCTCGGCCAGCACCTTGACGGCACGGCGATCAATGGGATTGCCCACCTCCTCCGAGGACAGCCCCACGCTGGTCACCGTCACGTCCAGGCCGCGCTGCGCGACCATCCTCCTGGCCACCCGCTCCCCCATCGGGGAGCGGCAGATGTTGCCCCAGCACACGAACAGCAGTTTCGTCATGTCCGAAGCGTACTTCGACGGCCCTGTTCAGCGGTTCGAGTGTGGTTTTGTCAGTGCCAGGTGGCAGGCTTGACCCATGCAGATCCTGGTGGTGGACGACGATCAGGCCGTGCGCGACTCCCTGGCCCGGTCCCTGAAGTACTCCGGCGACGACGTGACCACGGCCGCCGATGGCGTGGAGGCCTTGGCCAAGCTCGCCGGACACAATTTCGACGCCGTCATCATGGACGTGATGATGCCGCGCCTGGACGGCCTGGAGACCACCCGGATGCTCCGCGACGGTGGCAACGACGTGCCGATCCTCATCCTCACCGCCCGCGACGCCGTCGGTGACCGTGTGGATGGGCTGGACGCCGGGGCGGACGACTACATGGTCAAGCCCTTCGCCCTCGACGAGCTGCTGGCCCGGCTGCGGGCCCTGACCCGGCGTTCCAAGCAGGCCCCGGAGTCCGAGTCGAGGGTGTTGACCTTCCAGGACATCACCTTGGACCCGCAGCACCGGGAGGTCACCCGGGCCGGGCAGCACATCTCGCTGACCCGCACCGAGTTCGCACTGCTGCAGGCGTTCATGGAGAACCCCCGTCGCGTGATGGAACGCAACACCCTCCTCAACGAGGTGTGGGGTTTCGAGTTCCCCGCCACCGCCAACTCCCTGGAGGTCTACATCGGCTACCTGCGTCGCAAGACCGAGGCGGGCGGCCAGCCACGGCTCATCCACACGGTGCGTGGGGTCGGCTACGTCCTGCGTGAAACCGCCCCGTGATCGGTACCCTCTGGGTCCGGCTCCACCGAACCGTGACCCGGCTCATCACCGGTCAGTCGCTTCGCGCCCGGCTGGCCTCGCTCACCGGCATCTCGGTGGCGGCCTCCGTCCTGCTGGTGGGGGGAACCGCCTTCGTCTCCACCCGGTTGTCCCTGCTGGACCAGCTGGATCGGGAGTTGGCCATGTCTGCCCGCAGCGCAGCCGGCACCATCGCCGACGACGTGGAGAACCTGGGCGGGTTGACCGCCACTGCCACGCCGTCGCGGGAACTGGTCGCGGTGGTCTCCGCCACGGGTGAGGCCCGACAGCTGCCCGGGCAGACGGTGGTGGTGGCTCCCACCTCCGCCGATGTCGCCCTGGCGCGGATGCAGGTGGGGCAGCGGGTGCGTTCCTTCACCTCAGAGGACGGCACCTCGTACCGGTTGGTCGCGGTGCCGACGCGGGCCTTCGACGCGGAGGGGAGATGGGCGGGCTACGCGGTGCTGTACGCCCGCCCGATGGAAGCCCTGGATGCGACCCTGCGGTCGTTGTGGATCGTGATCCTGTTCTCCAGCATCGTCGGCATCATCACCACCACGGCAACGGCGCTGTGGGCGGCTCAGACGGCGCTGGGGCCGGTGCGTCGCCTGTCGAATGCGGTGAAGAACGTCACCCACACCGACCAGCTCACCCCGATCCGCATCTACGGCAAGGACGACCTGGGGGAGTTGACGCAGAGCTTCAACCTGATGCTGAAGTCGCTGGCGACCTCGCGGGAGCAGCAGCGGCAGCTGATCGCCGATGCGGGGCACGAGTTGCGCACCCCGTTGACCTCGATGCGCACGAACATCGAGTTGCTGGTGGCTGATGACAAGTCCGGGATGCTGCCGGAGGGGGCGCGCTCCGAGATTCTCGACGACGTGTCGGCCCAGCTGGGCGAGTTCTCGGCGCTGGTGGGGGATCTCGTGGCGTTGACCCGCGACGACCACCTGCAGCGGGAGCCGGAACGGCTGGACTTCTCCGAGGTGGTTGAGGCCGCACTGGCCCGGGCGGAGCGTCGCGGTCCGAACATCACCTTCCACACCGATCTGGTTCCGGTGGCGGTGCTGGGGGATGCCTCGACGCTGGAGCGGGCAGTGACGAACCTGCTGGACAACGCGGTGAAGTTCTCGCCCAGCGACGGCGCGATCTGGGTTGAGCTGAGCGGTGAAGGGGTGCTCACCATCACTGATTCGGGGCCGGGCATCGCACCGGAGGACCTGCCGCACATCTTCGACCGGTTCTACCGTTCGGACCGGGCCCGCAACACCCCGGGCACGGGGCTGGGCCTGGCCATCGTCGCGCACACCGTCGAGGCCCATGCCGGGACGGTCAAGGCCGGGAACCACCCGGGTGGTGGGGCACGCTTCACGCTGCGCCTGCCGGTGCTGCGTGATGCGGGCTCCCCGCTGTCGCCCTGAGCGGCCCAGCGGTCAGGTGGCCCCCACCTACACCTGGATCCCAACCTTGAACAGCTCTCCCCAGCCTGTCCACAGAGTTTTCCCCAGCTGGGCAAAACTACACGGCTGTAACTCCGCGGCCCACCGCGTTCTCGCCGATCCCAGCTCCACAAGGCCCTGAACTGTCCGCAGCGTTCTCCACAGGGTTCTCCACAGCTGGGTAAAACCACACGGGTGTAACTACAGCCGTGACACCCACGCACCCCCAACCTCACCGGGAGAGTGCTCTGGACAAAAGTTAATCCACTGTTTAGACTAAGTCCTGATCGGAAACGCTGACCGTGATGAGGGTCTGTGGCGACGATCAGGGTCAGGGCCTGAGGCGGAAGGAACAGCTGAGGGGCACCAGGGAGACCGCGGCACCCCCGCCGCCCCAGTCCCTGACCTCCTTCCTGAACAGCGGCCGGTGCGCGCCTCCCCCAGCACGCACCGGCCGCACACCATGGATGGCCGAAGTTGACAATCCTGAGAATCCTGAGAGACTCTTTTCCGGGGGCTGGAGGAATGGAGAAGGATGCGAAAGCTTGCGCTGTGCCTGGCCGCCACGGTCATGGCCATCGTCGGCATCGTGCTCGGCACCCGAGCCACGGCCGACGAGAGCGACGCACCCGTCGGCCCCTCCGTCGTCGGCATCCACGCCCCTTGCCCCGTCACCCACCCTTGGCCCGGCAAGGACGCCCCCATCTCCAAGATCAAGGAGCAGCTGGCCGCCAACTTCGGCCTCACGCTGGCCGGGGAGGGCTGGAGCGACACCCACCGCGAACAGATCCGCATCGTGTGGCAGAGCCTCGACGCCGTGGCCTGCACCGATTTCATGGCCACCATCACCGAGAAGAACGGCAAGGTCGGCATCAACGCCGGACACATCCGGGGCTACGCCTGGGGTGACTGGTCGCTGACCAAGGGCGGCCACGTCACCTTCGACTTCGCCAAGTGGGCCGAGGTGATGGACGCCCGCGACCCCGGCAAGCTCTCCCGTCTGGTCATCCACGAGTTCACCCACGCCTGGAACTCCGACCGCTTCGGCAACCCGGCCTACTGGCGCGAATTCCAGGCCCTGGCGAAGAAGGAGGGCCACTTCAGCGCCTACGCCGGAAGCAAGGACACCGAAATCCTCGCAGAAACCGTCGGCTACTACGTGGCCCGCTGCGCCAAGGACAACCCCTACGACTCCCCCCGCCACAAGGCCTACTACGAGTGGGTGAAGAAGAACGTCTTCAACGGCCGCGAGTTCGGCCCCGCCCCCGGCAAGAAGGCCACCTGCGACATCACCGCCGAGGACATCGCCGCCACGACGACGCCGTCGCAGCCCGCCTGGATCAAGGCCCTCACCGGCAGCGAGTGACCCCTCACCGGGGCTTAGAGGGTGCGCGAATAGGCGGAATCTACTGCGGTCGCCCTGGTGACCCCCTGGCAGCGTTGAACTCCTCGAACGCACGCTCCAGTGCGATCTTCGTCGTCCGCCTTGCCAGGTGCCCACCATGACGATCCTCGCGACGACCCCTCCTATCCGCGCACCCTCTTACCCCGTACAATCTTCCCGACGATCGGGAGGAACAGTGCACAACGAACGCATGGCGTGGGTGGTGTGGACCATCAGCGTCCTCGCCTACGCGACCGCGATCATGCACCGCACCAGCCTTGGCACCCTCGGCATCCAGACCGCCCAGCACTTCGGCACCAGCATCGGCATCGTCTCCACCTTCGTGATGGTGCAGCTGGCCGTCTACGCCATCTCCCAGGCCCCCGTCGGGGTCCTCATCGACCGCTACGGGGCACGCGCCGTGCTCATCGCGGGCTCCCTCATCATGACTGTGGCGCAGACCGGCATGGCCTTCACGGACTCCCTCGCCCCCGCCCTGGTCGCCCGGGTGCTGCTCGGCATCGGCGACGCCTGCATGTTCGGCGCGGTGCTGCGGTTGATCCCCGCCTGGTTCCCCGCCCCACGGGTGCCGGTGTTGAGCCAGCTCTCCGGACTGCTCGGCCAGCTCGGGCAGATCGCCGCCGTCGCCCTGCTGCTGCCGCTGCACACCCTGCAGGGCTGGACCACCACCTTCCTCGTCGCCGCCATCTGCTCCTTGGCCTGCGCCGTTGGCTGCGCCCTGCTGGTGCGCGACGTCCCCGCCGGTGCCAGCCGCCCCACCCCCGCCGAGCAGCGCATCCGGGACCTCCCCAAGGGCATCGTCGACGCCTGGCGGCACCCCGCCACCAGGCTCGGTTTCTTCGTCCATTTCACCAGTGGGTTCAGCGTCAACGTGTTCGCCATGATCTGGGGCATCCCCTGGCTGATCGGTGCGCAGCAGCGCACCGAGAGCGAGGCCGCGTTCCTGTTCAGCCTCACCGTCCTGGCCGCGATGATCCTGGCCCCCATCATCGGCTGGCTGACCGCCCGCCACCCGCTTCGCCGCAGCAACCTGGCCCTGACCGTGATCGGCGCCCACGTCGCGGCCTGGCTGACCGTGCTGCTGTGGCCGGGCCCGGCTCCCTGGTGGCTGCTCGTCGCCCTCACCCTGGCGATGGCAGCGGGTGGCCCCGGCACCGGGATCGGCTTCGACTATCCCCGCACCCTGCTGCCCTCCCACCGCCTGGGAGCCGCGAACGGGCTGGTCATCGCCGGTTCGTTCACCGGGGCGACGCTGTGCCTGCTGCTGATGGGGGCGGTGCTGGGCTGGCTGGCTCCCGACGGCCGGTACACGGCGGAGCAGCTCAACCTGGCGATGGCCCTGCAGCTGCCGTTCTTCGCCGTCGGTATCGCCGGGATCTACCTCACCCGCCACCAGCTGCGCACCAAGATGCGGGCGCACGGCGTCGTCGTACCGACCTGGCGCGAGGTCGCAGCGCGCATCCGGCAGTCGCGACGGTGAGAGGATGGGTCAGAACAGCCCTTCGGGCTCCGGTGGGGGCGCGTAGGCCGGGTCCACGCCGTTGAACAGCTTCGACACCGACTGCCCCTCGTGGATGCTGGCGATGGCCTCGGCGAACAGCGAGGCGACGCTGAGCACCTGCAGGCCGGGGAAATTGGATGGCGCGGGGACCGTGTTCGTGGTCACCACCTCCGCGATGTGCTGGGCCGTGGTGAGTTTTGCCACCGCGTTGCCGGTGAACAGGCCGTGGGTGCAGGCGACGGAGGCCGACACGCAGCCCTCCTCCACCAGCTTCGAGACGATCTCGACGATGGACCCGCCGGTGGCGATCTCATCGTCCAGCACGATCACCTTCTTGCCCGCCACGTCACCGACGATCGACGAGATCACCACCTTGTCATCGCCCAGCCGCTGCTTGTTGCCCGCCGCGACCGGCAGACCCAGCAGCCGGGCCAGCAGCGTCGCCTGCTTGGCGTTGCCGAGATCGGGGGAGACCACCACGTGGTTGCTGAGGTCGCGCTTGCGGTAGTGGTCGGCGATCACACCGAGCGCGGTCAGGTGATCCACCGGGCGCGAGAAGAAGCCGTGCACCTGTGGGGCGTGCAGCGCCATCGTCAGCACCCGATCCGCCCCCGCGGTGACCAGCAGATCGGCGACGAGCCGCCCACCCAACGAGATGCGGGAGGCGTCCTTCTTGTCGGAACGCGCGTAGGCGTAGTGCGGCATGACGGCGGTGATCTGCCCCGCCGAGGCGCCACGAGCCGCATCGATCATCAGCAGCAGCTCCATCAGGTGCTCCTGGGTGGGGGGCACCAGCGGCTGCACGATGTAGACGTCGCGCTGGCGGCAGTT
>JAUNKV010000017.1 GCA_030532575.1 Propionibacteriaceae bacterium
CTGCACCACCCCCGGCTGGACCACGGCGGTCTGCTCGTCAATGGACAGGACCTGGGTGAGGTGCCGGGCCAGGGCGATCACCAGCCCGGTGTTGCTCTTCGGCGGCTGACCGTACGGGGGCTGGCCCTGCGGCATCCCGTGCTGCGGGTAACCCTGCGGGGACTGGTAGCCCGGCTGCTGATAGCCCTGGGGCGGCTGTCCCTGCGGGAAGCCTGGCCCACCCGGCCCGGACCACTGGCTGTTGCTCATGTACCTCTCCCGGTAAGTACGAGGAATTGACTAACTCTTTTCCAGAGTAGACACAGCACGGGTCACCCGTCCTGCTCGGGTGCGACGGCGGATGGCGCGGCACCTCAGGCGGCGGGGTGAAAGCTGGATGTTTGGTCGCATCGGCAATGGCTACTAAGATCGTCGCAATGCAGGGCAAAGGCGATCAAGATAGGCGTAACGAGGTGTCGGATGAGTGGCAGACCAACCTACGACTGGCCGATTTCGGAAGACATGTCCGGGGCTGGCGCATGGCGCTGGGGCTGACGGCCCAGCAGGTGGCCGAGCAGGCGGGCATCACCCGGGACACCCTGCGTCGAATCGAGTCCGGCAACCCGAAGGTTGGCTTCAACAACGTCGCCCAGGTGCTGCAGGTCCTCGGCCTGCTGGATCGGGTCGTCGAGGCCGTGGACCCGCTCGGCGACGACCTCGGTCGTGCCCGCGCCGACCGCCTGCGTCGGAAACGAGTGCGCTGAGTGAAGGCCGGGATTTCGAGAAGTCCTGTACATCTGTACATGTACATGTGTACAGTAAAGCTGTGGCCAAGCGAACCAGGGACCCAGAAGGGCGCAGGAACCTCATCCTGCGTGCCGCCGGGGAGCTGATCCGAGACATCGGGGTCAGTGCGATCACCCACCGCAAGGTCGCCGAGAAGGCCCAGGTGCCGCTCGGCTCCACCACCCAGTACTTCACCTCACTGACCGACCTCATCACCGAGGCCCTGACCGGGATGGCCGCAGAGCGTCAGGCCCGGCTGGACCAGGTGGTGCAGGACCTGCTCACCGCCAAGGACGTGGTGCCGGTCCTGGCGGAGCTGGTGGAGGCATCCCTCACCAATCCCACACTGATACGCAACGAACTGTCCTTCTGGCTGCTCCACACCACCCATCCCAAGCTGAAACAGTTCATGCGCATCGGCGACGAAGCCGTCCTCGCAGCCCTTGCCCAGCGCTGCTCCAAGGAACAGGCCGAGGCCGTCATGATCCACATCTACGGGCTGATGCTGCACGCCGCCGTGCAGAAGCGGCGCACCCCCCGCGCCGAGATGGAGGAATCCTTCCGGCGGCTGCTCAGCCCCACCCACCCCCGGGGGGACCCATGAACCAGACCGGGTGGCCACCAGAAACCTGGGGCCACCCGGCTGGGGCAGGCGTTGTTGCAGCGACGCCCTGCCTCTTCCAACCACGAGAAAGGCACCGCATGTCCTTCATCCGTGCGCAGGAATTGCGCAAAATCTATCAAACCCGCAGCGGAGAGGTGCGAGCCCTCGACGGCCTCAACCTTGAGGTCGCCCAGGGCTCCGTCATGGCGCTGCTCGGCCCCAACGGGGCAGGCAAGACCACCACGGTCAAGGTGCTCACCACGCTGCTGCGCCCCAACTCCGGCGCCGCGACGGTGGCAGGGCACGACGTGCTCACCCACCCGGAACGGGTGCGCCCGCTCATGGGGACCTCCGGGCAGTTCGCCGCCGTCGATGAGGAACTCACCGCCAGGGAGAACCTGGAGTTGATCGCCAGGCTCTACCAGCTCGGCCGCCGCCAGGCCCGGACCCGCGCCGTCGAACTCCTCGAGGCCTTCGGCCTGGCCAAGGATGCAAACCGGCCCCTCGGCGGCTTCTCCGGTGGAATGCGACGGCGCGTCGACCTGGCCGGGGCCCTGGTCGTCGATCCGCCCGTGCTGTTCCTCGACGAACCCACCACCGGCCTCGACCCTGCCGCCCGTACCGGGCTGTGGGAGGTGATCCGGGAACGGGTGGCGGCTGGGACCACGCTGTTGCTCACCACCCAGTACCTGGGGGAGGCCGACCAGCTGGCCGACCGCATCGCCGTGATCGACCAGGGCCGGGTCATCGCCGAGGGCACCGCTGATGAGCTCAAAACCCGCGTCGGCAGGAAGCGTATCGAGGTGACGGTCATCTCACCCGAGCACCTCGAGAGGGCGCGCCAGATCGTCGCGATCCACGCCGTCGGAGCGGTCAACGTGGTGGAACGCAGCATCATCGCGCAGGTGAATGATGCCACCACAGCGCTGACGACCGTGATGCAGGAACTCCGGGCCGCAGGCATCGAGCTCCACGACGCCGGCATCCGACGCCCCTCCCTCGATGAGGTCTTCCTCACCCTCACCGGGAAGGACCAGGCCGAGGAGGTGGCGGCATGACTGCGACCCCACTGAATCGTCCCGCTGCGCTCGCCTGGCTGGCGGATGTCTCAGCCCTGACCACACGCAGCGTCATCGCGCTTCGACGCCGCCCGGAGGTGCTGGCCTTCTCCGTGATCCAGCCCATCTTGTTCGTGCTGCTGTTCACCCAGGTCTTCGCCGGGGCGATCCCGGTCCAGAGCGACGACTACACCAACTACCTCATGGCAGGAATCTTCGCCCAGACCGTGGTGTTCTCCTCCATGGTGTGCGGGATCACCATCGCCGAGGACCTCAAGAAGGGCATCATCGACCGGTTCCGCAGCCTCCCCATGCACCCCAGCGCCATCCTCATGGCCTGCACCCTGTCCAACCTCATCGTCAGCGCCTTCTCCATCCTGGTCATGGCCGTCACGGGGCTGCTGGTGGGGTGGCGGTTCAACGAGGGCTGGTGGAACATGCTCGCCGGGCTCGGGCTGCTGCTGGCTTTCTCATGGGCGATGAGCTGGCTCATGGTGGCCCTCGGGGTGCGGCTCGGGGATGCCAGAAGCGTCAACACCGCGGCAATGCTCATCGTCATGCCCCTGTCCTTCCTCAGCAACGCCTTCGTGCCGCTGGAGACCATGACCGGCTGGGTCAAGGCGGTGGCGCAGTGGAACCCGGTCTCGACGCTGGTGCAGGCCTGCCGCAGCCTGTTCGGCAACCTCGGCAGCGCCCCGACCCCCGAGGGATGGCCGCTCCAAGATGCCGTCGCCGCGACCCTGGGCTACCTGGTGCTCTTCGTCGTCCTCTTCGGCCCCCTGGCCGCCTGGGCCTTCCGCGCCAGGACCAGCCGCTGACAACACGCTGCGCCCCGAGGGAAACCCCATCGGGGCGCAGACTCATGTGTGGCCTCAGGACTCGATCAGACCCTCGAAGAGCACCGTGCTGAGGTAGCGCTCCCCGAAGTCCGGCAGCACCACGACGATGGTCTTGCCCGCGTTCTCCGGGCGGCCCGCCACCTCGGCGGCAGCGGACAGGGCGGCACCCGAGGAGATGCCGACCAGCAGCCCCTCCTCGGTTGCAGCGGCGCGGGCGGCCGTCACTGCCTGATCGACGCTGCGGGTGATGACCTCGTCGATCACGCCCCGGTCCAGGATCTCCGGCACGAAGTTCGCGCCCAGCCCCTGGATCTTGTGCGGGCCGGGCTGGCCGCCGGAGAGGATCGGGGACTCGGCGGGCTCCACCGCGATGACCTGCACCCCTGGCTTGCGCTCCTTGAGCACCTGCCCCACCCCGGAGATGGTGCCACCGGTGCCGACCCCGGCGATGAAGATGTCCACGCCGCCATCGGTGTCCGCCCAGATCTCCTCGGCGGTGGTGCGACGGTGAACCTCCAGGTTGGCGCGGTTGGCGAACTGGCGGGCCAGGATGCCACCCCGCTCGGCGGCGATCTCCTCGGCCTTCGCGACCGCCCCCTTCATCCCCAGCGGGCCAGGGGTCAGGACGAGCTCCGCCCCGTAGGCGCGCAGCAGGGCCCGGCGCTCCAGCGACATCGTCTCCGGCATCGCCAGCACCACCTTGTAGCCCTTCGCCGCGCCGACCATTGCCAGGGCGATACCGGTGTTGCCGGAGGTGCCCTCGACGATGGTGCCGCCGGGCTTCAGCTCACCGGAGGCCTCGGCGGCGGCGATGATGGCCGCGCCGATGCGGTCCTTGACCGAGTTGGCGGGGTTGTAGAACTCCAGCTTGGCCAACACGGTGGCATTGTCACCGGCCACGCGGTTGACCTTGACG
Source organism: Propionibacteriaceae bacterium (assembly GCA_030532575.1). Taxonomy (GTDB): domain Bacteria; phylum Actinomycetota; class Actinomycetes; order Propionibacteriales; family Propionibacteriaceae; genus Arachnia. Next base: position 4,183 of record JAUNKV010000017.1, read on the forward strand.
AGCGGGGTGCGGCCGATCACGGCCGTGACATCTGAGTAAACGGTCATGTCAGGTCAACTCCACAGCCAACCGGTGTATTCCCGACCGGGCGTCACTTGGACCCTTGACGTCCCACGGTCATAGACTCATGTGCCATGACTTCCCAGCACGATCTGGTTCTCGTGGTTGACTTTGGTGCCCAGTATGCGCAGCTCATCGCGCGCCGGGTCCGGGAGGCAGCCGTCTACTCCGAGATCATCGGTTCTGACGCCACCGTCGAGGAGATTCTGGCCCGCCGCCCCGCCGCCATCATCCTCTCCGGTGGGCCATCCTCGGTGTATGCCGATGGTGCGCCGTCGGTGGACCCGGCCCTGTTCGAGGCGGGCGTCCCGGTGCTCGGCATCTGCTATGGCTTCCAGGCGATGGCCCAGGCTCTCGGCGGCTCGGTGGCCAAGACGGGGCAGCGCGAGTACGGCCGCACCCCACTGTCCATTCAGAATTCCGGCAGGCTGCTCGGCACCCTGCCGAACACACTCAACGTGTGGATGAGCCATGGCGACTCGGTCTCCCGTGCCCCGGAGGGGTTCCAGGTGCTGGCCCGCACCGCTGGCGCCCCTGTCGCGGCCTTCGAGTGCCGGGACCGGAAACTGGCCGGGGTGCAGTGGCATCCCGAGGTGGCGCACAGCCAGTGGGGGCAGCAGGTGCTGGAACACTTCCTGTTCAACATCGCCGGGCTCACCCCCGACTGGACACCCGAGAACATGGTGGCCGAGGCCGTCCAGGCCATCCGTGAGCAGGTGGGGGACCGGCGGGTGTTGTGCGCGCTGTCCGGGGGAGTGGACTCCGCCGTCGCCGCCGCCCTGGTGCAGCGGGCCATCGGATCGCAGCTGACCTGTGTCTTCGTGGATCACGGGCTGCTGCGTGAGGGCGAGGCCCGGCAGGTGAAGGAGGACTTCGTCGAGGTCACGGGCGTGGACCTCGTGGTGGCCGACGAGGCGGACCGGTTCCTGGGGGCCCTGGCCGGGGTGAACGACCCCGAGACGAAGCGGAAGATCATCGGGCGGGAGTTCATCCGCACCTTCGAGACGGTGGCCGCGAGGCTGGCAGGGGAGCGGGGCATCGACTTCCTGGTCCAGGGCACCCTCTATCCGGATGTGGTGGAGTCCGGCGGCGGGGTCGGCACAGCCAACATCAAGAGCCACCACAACGTCGGCGGATTGCCCGACGACCTGCAGTTCACCCTCATCGAGCCGCTGCGCACGATGTTCAAGGACGAGGTGCGCGCCGTCGGCTTGCAGCTCGGGCTTCCGGAATCACTGGTGTGGCGGCACCCGTTCCCGGGGCCGGGGCTCGGTATCCGGATCATCGGCGAGGTGACCGCGGAGCGTCTTGAGGTGCTGCGTCGCGCCGATGCCATCGCCCGTGAGGAGCTGGCCCTGGCGAAGAAGGAACGCGAGATCTGGCAGTTCCCGGTGGTGCTGCTGGCCGATGTGCGTTCCGTCGGAGTGCAGGGCGACGGCCGCACCTACGGACATCCCATCGTGTTGCGCCCCGTCACCTCCGACGATGCGATGACCGCAGACTGGGCGAAGCTGCCGTGGGAGCTGCTGGAGAAGATCTCCACCCGCATCACCAACGAGTGCCCGGATGTGAACCGGGTGGTGCTGGACATCACCAGCAAGCCACCGGCCACCATCGAGTGGGAATGAGCGGAGGAAACGGAGAAAAGGAGCTGCTCGCCGCGGAGGACGCCTGGGTGGTTGGCGATACGGCGAGCAGCGATGGGGGGACCTCAATCATCACCCGGGAGCCCTCTGAAAAGCCAGCCCAGGCCCCGGGAATGGCCAAAAGGGTGACGGGGCCAAAGATTCAAGGCCGCCGGAACTCGCGGCGCAGGTCCTCGAAGGCGGAGCCTCCTCCGGCACGGGGCAGGAACAGCCACAGCACGAGGTAGAGGGCGATACCGCTGCCGCCGAGGAGCACGAAGACCACCAGGGCGAGACGCACCCAGAGGGTTTCGACCCCGAGCGACCTGGCGATGCCACCGCAGACCCCAGCGATGATCTTGTTGTTCTCGGAACGGGTGAGGGACATGATGGACTCCTTGCAATCGGTGTGTCGTGGTCGGATCGTCAGTTCTTGTCGTGGGGGCCCCGGCTGAGGCCGAGCATGAGCCCGAGGGTTCCCACCGCGAGCAGCACGGCGGCGAACCACATCTTTCCCGAGACCAACTGGGGCATCCCGGTGCCGAACCAGAGCCCGACCCCGGCGAAGCCGGTGAGCACCAGCCCGGTCAGGAGGGTGGGGAGGTCGAGTCGTCTCATCGTGGGTGCTCCAGGATGACCTCGGAGGCCGTGGCCTCGACCCGAATCCGCAGTCCCGGCGCCGACGGTGCCGGGCCAGCAGCGGGGACGAGCCGAACATCCGAGACGGTCTCGGTGATCTGGAGGTCGGCAGGGGGAGCGTCAAGCAGCACGCGGACCTGGCTGGCCACGGCCTGGATGACGACGACGGCCTCGGTGTCCGCCCCGCTCAGGCCGCGAAGGTCCAGGACGGTGGAATCAGCCACGTAGGCGTGGACCAGCTGCGTTGCGTGCCTCGGGTCCGCGACGGCCTGTGGCGCTGCGGAGCGCAGTGAGACCAGGGAGCCGAAGAGCCCGGCGACCAGCAGCAGGCCCAGCAGGAAGATGGTGGGCAGACGGCGCGAACGGATCAACAGTGCCCACCCGGTCGTCACCACACCGGCGATGCCGAGCGCTCCGGCGGCCCCCAGCAGTCGGCTGCCGAACAGCAACTCCAGGGCAGGGTAGGAGGCTGCACCCAGGATGGTGACCAACAGGGCGCCGAGCCAGCTGACCGGGCTGCTCTCGGGGCGTGGCGGCGCAGGCTCCTGGAGGTCGGGTTCCGGTGCGTAGAGGTCCACCACGGGAAGCTGCGGGCCGTGTTCGACCGGCTCAGTGATGACGCCGTCGGGGCTGGGAGGGGCGGACACCGGGGAGCCGGGCGCAACGGGCCGGTATCGCTTCACCAGCAGCGCCATCAGCCCGAGCAGCAGAATGGGGATGACGGAGATCGGGACGATCCGGGAGCCCGCTGCGGCCGCCAGCACCGAGCTGATGCCGATGACCAGCCACTGGGTGCGGGGCGCCCAGGAACCGAACTGGGGGAGCGCACGGACGATGGGTGGCCCGGCATGGCCCTCGCGTGGGGTGAGCAGCACCCCCCAGACGTAGACCACGGCACCGACACCTCCGACGGGCACCAGGAGGATGAAGAACACCCTCACCAGCAGCGGATCGACGGTGAACCGGGCGCCCAGGCTGCGGCTGAGACCGGGGGTGGTGGAGTTGGCTGGGCGCTCCAGGCGCACCAGTCCCGGGTGCAGGGTCCCGAGGTCCACCAACTGATTCATGCCCTCAAGTGTGGCTTGCCCGGCTGGTCCTGGCCATCCGGGTAGCCCCTGAGGAGGGCCTGAAATTTGGCTTCCCGGCCCTGAAACCCGGCCCTGAAACCCAGCCCGGGGCGTGACGTGGGGCGGGGATCGTGACACCCTTGAGGGGACATGACCAGTCCTGCCGCATCCCCTGAGCGAAGCCCTCAGCTGCAGCGCGACCTGACTGCCAAGGCGATTGCCGGGGTGGCCAGTGGTATCGCGCTGCACCTGGGGGTGGCCGCCATGTGGGTGCGGCTGGTGCTCGTGGCATTGGCGCTGTTCAACGGGATCGGGGTCCTGGTCTACGCGGCGCTGTGGATGCTGATGCCGACCACTGCACGGGAGCTGGAGGCCCCCGGGCTGGAAGGGGCCAGCCGTACCGGGAGGCGTCCCGAGCAGCGGATGAGCGGCATTGATGCCGGGGTGTTGTTCTCCGTCGGGATTCTCATCGGTGGAGTGCTGTGGGCGGTCGCCCTGGATGCCTCCCCCGGGATGACGCCGATGTTCTGGCCGCTGGTGCTGGGTGGGCTCGGAGTGGTGCTGGTGTGGGTACAGGCGGACCGGGTGGGCAGCCAACTGGCCTCGTCGGCCGAGGGGCGCAGGCTGCCACGCGGCAAGGCGCTGGCCAGCCTCGCCCGTCTGGTGGGAGGCATGGTCCTGGTGGGATTCGGGATCAGCTGGATCGTTGCCAGTCAGCTGGGGTGGCGTGACCTGCCCGTGGTGATCGGGGCGGCGCTGGCGCTGCTGGTGGGGGTCGTGGTGGTGGCGGCCCCGTGGTTGTTGCGGGCGGTGACCCGGTTCCGCAACGCCGACCGGGACCGGTTGCGGGCCGAGGCCCGGGCGGACATGGCGGCCCATCTGCACGACTCGGTGCTCCAGACCCTGGCCCTGATTCAGCGTCAGGCGGATGACCCGACGGCTGTGGCGTCGCTCGCGCGTCGGCAGGAGCGGGAACTGCGGACCTGGCTCTACGGTGAGGAAGCCGCAGCACAAACTCTGAAGGGCGCGTTGGAGCAGATTCGGATCGACGTCGAGGAGCGGTTCCCCATCGCCGTCGAGGTGGTGTGCGTGGGAGACCTGGAGCTCGATGATGCAGCGACGGCGCTCGTTCACGCCACGAGGGAGGCCGTCACCAACGCGGCGAAGCACTCCGGGTCGACGCGCGTCGATGTGTACGCAGAGGTCGCCCCCGATGTCGTCGAGGTGTTCATCCGGGACCGGGGGAAGGGATTCGACGAGTCCCAGGTCCGCTCTGACCGGATGGGCGTGCGAGAATCAATCCGTGCGCGCATGAGGCGGCACGGCGGCACGGCCCGGATCAGGACCGCGCCGGGCGAGGGTACCGAGGTCAGCTTGGAGCTGCAACGATGAATGATGTGGAGACGACGAAGCCGCTGAGTGAGCTGCGGGTGGTGCTGGTGGATGACCACGCGATGTTCCGGGCCGGGGTGCGCCACGAGATCGGGCAGCTCTGCGAGATCGTCGGCGAGGGGCACGACGTGGCGAGCGCCGTCGAGACGATCCTGGCGACCAGCCCGGATGTGGTGCTGCTGGATGTGCACCTGCCAGGTGGTGGCGGGGCGGAGGTCATCAAGCAGGTGGCGGCGAAGAACCCGGAGGTGAAGTTCCTGGCCCTGTCGGTCTCGGACGCGGCGGAGGACGTGATCGGGGTGATCCGGGCGGGAGCGCGCGGCTATGTCACCAAGTCCATCTCGTCGCAGGAGCTGGTGGAGGGAATCGAGCGGGTGGCCTCGGGGGATGCGGTGTTCTCGCCCCGGCTGGCCGGGTTCGTGCTGGATGCGTTCTCAGGGGCGGTGGACATCTCCGCCATCGACGAGGAACTGGACCGGCTGAGCTCCAGGGAGCGCGAGGTGCTGAAGCTCATCGCGCGCGGCTACAGCTACAAGGAGGTGGCCAGGGAGCTGTTCATCTCCATCAAGACGGTGGAGACCCACGTCAGCTCGGTGCTGCGGAAGCTGCAGTTGAGCAACCGGCACCAGCTGACCAAGTGGGCCACCGACCGTCATCTGGTGTGAGGGGTCACCTGCGCTTCTTGAGCCAGCCCTGGACCACCAGGATGAGCAGGGCACCGATCACGGAGAAGACCAGCCCCGGCAGGGAGAAGATCTTGTCGTAGGAGTCGTTGAAGATCACCTGTCCGAGGAACCCGGCCAGGAGTGCGCCACCGATGCCGAGGAACATGGTGGAGATCCAGCCACCGGCCTCCTTGCCCGGCATGATGGCCTTCGCGATCGCGCCGCCGATGAGCCCGATGATGAGGTAACTGATGATCGTCATGCCTCCCATGATGTGGGCTGCAGCGGCCCGGGGCCATCAGGAACGGCCCTGAGCCCACCCTGGTCCTTCGGTAGGCCTGGTGGTGCGGGGTTGTTCCCATTGACGCTGCAGAGCAGGACCTTGGCGTCAACAACCCTCACCGGCCAGAGCGCATCCTCCGCAGGATGTCCTCGTCTTCCAGCTCGGCGGCCAGAAGTAGGGCCCGATCAAGGGGAACGGCAGGAACCCCCATCGGCTGGGACGTGGTGTAGCGAGCGGGTTGGTCCTGGTCCGAAGAAGCCCCTGCCCGGATGGCGTCATTGAGGGCCTGTGTGAAGCTGATCCCACGTGCCTTCATGGCACGGTGGATCAGCGACTCGACGTCAGGGGCCAAGGTTACGGTTCTCCGCACGAATGACAGCCTAGCCTTGATCTTGCTGATGCCAGACGGATCAGCTCAACAACGCCCCACCTTGGCCGAGCATCAGAACAGGGGGCGCCAGGGGCTCAGCAGGGCCTCGGCGAACTTCTTCACCGGGGAGCGACGGTGCCAGGCCTCGGCGGTGAGTTCGACCGTGTTGCCCTCGTCAACCTGGAAGACCCGCTCCATGTGCTGGGCCACGGTCTCGTCGGTGATCTCCAGGTTCACCTCGTAGTTGCCCCACAGGCTCAGCCGGTCCAGGTTGGCGGTGCCGATGGTGGACCAGGTGCCGTCGATCACGGCCGTCTTGGAGTGCACCATCGCGCCCTGGTAGAGGAACAGCCGGATGCCGGAGGCCAGCAGGTCCGCGTAGAAACCCCGCGACAGCCAGTCCGCCACCGCGTGGTTCGACTTCGCGGGCACGATGATGCGCACATCCACCCCGCGCGTGACCGCGGTCTTCAAGGCTTGGACCAGATCGTCATCAGGGATGAGGTAGGCATGGGTCAGCCAGATGCGGTCCGAGGCCCGATCGATCCCCTCCAGGTACATGTTGCGGATCGGATACACCTGGATGCGTGGCTGGTTGCGGTGCACCTTGAGCTGGCTGAACCACCGCCTGGGGGCCTGATTGTCCAGGAAGGGCAGCCGGTGGCGTAACGCGTTCTGGTTCCAGAAATCGACGAAGGCGTTCTCCAGGTCCGCCGCACCGGGGCCGACGATCCGCGCGTGCGTGTCCCGCCACTGAGTGGCATACAGCTTGCCGATGTTGTAGCCGCCGATGAAGCCGATGCTGCCGTCGACGACCAGGAGCTTGCGGTGGTTGCGCCCCCAGGTCTTGGGGGCCCACGGTTTCGGGAACAGGGGGTGGCGCATCGCCTGCACCCCTTGGGGCATGTGGAAGAAACGATGCGGCACCACCAGGTTCGCGAACCCGTCCCAGATGACGTACACCTCGACGCCACGGGCGGCAGCCCGACCGAGAGCGGCCTTGAACTGTTCCCCCACCTCGTCGTTCTTCCAGATGAAGGTCTCGAAATGGATCACCTGCTGGGCGCCGTCGATGGCTGCCAGCATGTCGCGGTAGAGGTCCTCGCCGTAGGTGTAGATGGTCACCTGGTCCGGCCCCATCGCCAACGGCTCCGCAGGGGTGGCGGGGAAGTGCCGCAGCCGCCGGTGCTTCTTGTGCAGGGAATCCCAGGCGGTGACCCCGAGCATGATGGCGATCTGGGTCAGCAGCAGGCCGACGCTGACGCGCGGGATCACCCGGCGCAGGAACTCCCAGACTCGCCTCATGGCGGCCAGCATAGAGGGTGCCGCAACCTGGGGCTGGAGGAACCCGGAGCAAAGTGTCAGGGTTGTTGGTTAGGCTGCGGGAATGACTGAGCACAATGCACTTCCCGAAGGGCTCACCTTCCCCGCCCACCTGCTCCCCAACGCCTCCCTGACCCAGGAGGAGGGCGAGGAGCTGCTGGAGATGCTGTGGACCGGGATCACACGGGGTGAGGACCAGCTGTCTCTCTACAGGGAAGGCATGGAGTACTCACTCGATGAGGAGGAGATGACCACCGCTGAGGTGCGGGCCGTCGTCGAACACCTGCTGGAGGCGCGGCGTTCCCAGCAGGCGGCCTTCGGTGACCTCGGGGCCTCGAAGTTGCAGCGGGCCTTCGATGCACTGCGCGAAGCCAGGATCGTCGCGGAGATGGACTTCACCTGCTGCGGCACCTGCGGGGCTGCCGAGATCGGGGAGAAGGAGTACGAGGCCGGGGAGCTCGACCAGTGGCTGGGATACGTGTTCTTCCACTCCCAGGACACCGAGTCGCTGCTCGAGGACGGGCACGTGTACCTCAACTACGGGATCTTCTGGCCCGCCCACCTCAGCGAGGCCGAGTTCAGCGCCCTGTCGGAGAAGGAACGGGATCAGCTCTACGAGTCCGACACCATCCAGTTGATGAACGAGGTGGTCATCCCCATCCTGGAGCGCCACGACATCACCGTGGTGTGGAACCGGGACATGGGGACGCGCATCCGGCTGGAAGGGGTCGAGTGGTACGTGCCCGCCCCCGAGACCCTGTATGAGGACGAGGAGGACTGACCACTTGCGTTGGAGTGCGCTCCAAGGCCTACCGTGGAGGACATGCCGAGGGCGAGCAACAGTAAGGGCATAGCCGAGATGGCGGCCCTGACCGGACTCAGCCGGGACACCCTGCGCTGGTATGAACGTGAGGGTCTGATCCCGCACGTGGATCGTGATCACAACGGCCACCGCAGTTACGACGACCGGGCGGTTCGGATGGTGCAGCTGCTGGTGCGGCTGCGTCGAACGGGTATGCCGGTTGCGCAGATGAGGCGCTACGTGGAGCTGGTGATAGCTGGTGAGAGCACCCACCCGGAGAGACTGAAGCTGTTGCAGCAACACCGGGAGAGCGTGCGAGATCAGCTGGAGCAACTCAACAGCGACCTGGACGTGCTCGACCACAAGATCGGCAGCTACCAGCAGCTCATGGAGGAGAAGGAGCGAGAATGACCGACACCATCGATCTTGGCCACGGTCTTGAGGTCAGCCACCTGGGGTTCGGAGGCATGGCGCTCAGCCATGTCTACGGGCACACCGACCCGAGGGAGGCGCTGCGGGTGCTGCACGCCGCCGTGGACGTCGGCATCACCTTCCTCGACACGGCCGACGTCTACGGTGAACCTCGCCCCGGGGCGAGCGGCCCGGCAGGCACCAATGAAGAGCTGATGGCTGAGCTGCTGCGGGAACGACGCTCCGAGGTGCAGCTGGCCACCAAGTTCGGCATCACCGGGGCCATCGGGACCCCGGAAGCGCCTGCTGTGCGTGGGGACCGGGACTATGTGCGCTCCGCCTGTGAGGCCTCTCTGAAGCGGCTCGGCAGCGAGACCATCGACCTCTACTACATGCATCGCCGAGACCTGCAGGTCCCCATCGAGGAGACGGTGGGGGCGATGGCCGAGCTGGTGGCAGAGGGCAAGGTTCGACACCTGGGGCTCTCCGAGGTGACCGCCTCAGAGATCAGGGCAGCAGCGAAGGTGCATCCCATCACTGCGGTCCAGAGCGAGTGGAGCCTCTGGTCCCGGGACGTCGAGGCGCAGGTCGTTCCAGCGGCGCGGGAGGTGGGAGCCGGTTTCGTTCCCTACAGCCCGCTCGGCCGTGGTTTCCTGACCGGAACCCTGACCCCGGAGCGGATCGCTGCATCCATGCTGAGAGCCGAGGACCGTTTCGTCGAGAGCTATGAGAAGAATCAGGCCTTGGTGCAGGTCATCCAAGGTATCGCTCGGGAACTGGGAGCCACTGCCGCCCAAGTGGCCTTGGCCTGGCTGATGGCCGGGCAGCAGCGCCACGGGTTGGCCGTGGTGCCCATTCCCGGTACCCGCTCAACCGCACGGGTGCGGGAGAATGCCGCAGCGGTGGGACTCACCCTCGATGACGACCAGCTGAGCCGCCTGGAGGTCGTCGCCGACATGGTTCACGGGGAACGCAACCTTTCCTTCACCCCCAAGGGGTGGGTCTCCCGTGACCGGGAGGGATGAGACCGTCACAGCAGCCGTCGGGCCAGCAGCACGAGACCTGCCGTGGCAGCTCCTGCCGCTGCGACGCCCAGCGCGATCCAGCCCCACGAAGGTGCGGGGTCGTCGAGCTCCGCGAGGGTGACCGGGGCGACCGGGGCCTGTGTGGGGGTACGCGAGGTCGAGACCTGGGCCGGGGCCGGGGAGGTGGGCTTCGCCGCAGGGCTGGGGGTGGAGTCCTCGACGAGTTGTCGGGGAAGCGTGACCTGGGTGGCGGTCTCACTGGGGGCGGGGGAGGGTTCGCTGGTTGACGGTGTGGGCGCAGGCGTTGGCTCCGGGGAGGGAGAAGCCGTCACGGAAGGGCTCGGTGAGGGTGAGGGCGTGACGCTGCTCGGTGTTGGTTTCGGGGTCGGCTTCGGCGACGGGGTCGGGCTGGGCGAGGCCGGGGGCGACTCGCTGCCGACCTTGGTCAGGCCCGAGGCCTCCGGGTAGTGCGCGAAATTCTGGGTGGCGTACCAGGCCTTGTTGGTCGAATCGTAGGCCAAGCCGATTCCGATCGCGTTCAGCTCGGGGTTGACCATGTTGGCGTAGTGGCCGGGCGAGTTCAGCCACAGCTCGAACATCATCGTCCCGATGTCCCCGCTCCCGCCATGCATCGCGACATTCTCTGCGGCATTGGTCCAGCCGGAGGGATAGTGGGTGGTGAAGTTCGGGCGGTGGGACAGCGAGGCCTGCAGCGCCATCTGCCGCGACCAGTCCGCAGCAACGGCGTCCAGCTCCCGATACCGGGTCACCGGTGCCAGACCCTTGCTGGCCCGCAGCTCGTTGACCTTGGCGAGGATGGTCCGGGCGTACCCGGCCGTTGCGTTCTGGTTCATCGGGGCGACGGCGGGGGCCATCTGAGGCTGCGCCGCCTGCGCTGCGCTGCCCACGAAGAGCAGCAGGAGCGCCGCAGCGATCAGCTGGGAGAAACGCATGGACCATCTTTCGGCAGTTACAGAACCGTTACCTCGCCAACCATAGACGAGGAGCGGACGCTTCATGAACACACTGGGCTCCAGAGCTGTCGTCCGTTTGGGTCGTTCAGCGCAGCTGGCCCATGGGGGGTGTGGGTGGGCAATGTCGGTGGCGTCGAATAGGGTGGAGCAACCATGTCCGACAGTCTCTTTCCCGACCTCGCCGCAGTGTTCGCCACCGACTCGAAACCGCCACACGCCGAACCTGTCGTCTCGGCCAGGCCGGTCGAGGAGCAGGACCTGCTGGCAGGCCTCAACCCGCCGCAACGAGACGCCGTCACCCACGCAGGCAGCCCCGTCCTCGTCGTGGCCGGGGCAGGCTCTGGCAAGACCCGGGTGCTGACAAGGCGGATCGCCCACCTCGTCGGGGTGCGCGGTGTGCACCCCGGGGCGGTGCTGGCCATCACCTTCACCAACAAGGCCGCCGCCGAGATGCGGGAACGGGTGGCCGATCTGGTGGGGAACCGGGCCAGGCTGATGTGGGTCTCCACCTTCCACTCCGCCTGCGTGCGCATCCTGCGCGCCGACATCGACCGGTTCCAGCTGGCCAAGTCCTTCTCCATCTATGACGATGCCGATGCCAAACGCCTCATGGGGCTGGTGCTGCGGGACCAGGAGTGCGACCCGAAGCAGTACCCGGTGCGCGCGGTGATGAACGCCATCAGCACCTGGAAGAACGAGCTGGTGGACTTCGAGACCGCAGCCGAACTGGCCTCAGGTCCCCACCAGAAGGTCCACGCCGAGGTCTACCGCGACTACCAGGCGCGCCTCAGGGCCGCGAACGCCCTGGACTTCGACGACCTCATCATGACCACCGTCAACCTCTTCCAGGCCTTCCCCGACGTGCGTGAGAAGTACCGTCGCCGATTCCGGCACGTGTTGGTGGACGAGTACCAGGACACCAACCACGCCCAGTACGCCCTGATCCGGGAGCTGTGCGGGGACACCGACCCTGTGGCCGGGGAGAAGTCGGTGGCGGCCGCTGAGCTCATGGTGGTGGGGGACTCCGACCAGTCCATCTACGCCTTCCGAGGGGCGACGATCCGCAACATCCTGGACTTCGAGGCCGACTTCCCCGGGGCTCGCACCATCGTGCTGGACCAGAACTACCGCTCCACCAACACCATCCTGCAGGCCGCAAACGCCGTGATCTCCCGGAACCAGGGGCGCCGGGACAAGACGCTGTGGAGCGACCTCGGGGAGGGCAGCCCCATCGTCGGATGGGTGGCCGACACCGAGCACGAGGAAGCCCAGTTCGTGGCCACCGAGATCGACAAACTGGTCGATGACGGGCACACCCGCTACGGCGATGTCGCGGTGTTCTACCGCACCAACGCCCAGTCCCGGGCGCTGGAGGAGGTCTTCATCCGCGTCGGGATGCCCTACAAGGTGGTGGGCGGGGTCCGGTTCTACGAGCGCAAGGAGGTGCGCGACGCCATCGCCTACCTGCGCGCCATCGCCAACCCGGACGACGACGTGTCCGTGCGTCGCATCCTGAACGTGCCCAAGCGAGGCATCGGGGACCGGGCCGAGGCCGCCGTCGCCACGCTCGCCACCGGCCAGCGGATCAGCTTCTTCACCGCCCTGTCCCGCAGCGACGAGGCCCCGGGCCTGGCCACCCGCTCGGCGAAACAGATCAAGGCCTTCGTGGAGCTGATCGAGGCCCACCGGGTGCAGCTGGCCCAGGGCGTCCCGGCGCACGAGATCCTGACCTCGGTGCTGACCGCGTCCGGCTACCTGGCCGAGCTGCAGAACTCCACCGACCCGCAGGACGAGACCCGGCTGGAGAACCTGGAGGAGCTGGTCAGCGTGGCCACGGAGTTCGTGGCCGCAGCCAACACCGTCGATCTCGACGATGAGGGCCACCCTGGGGACCTGGCCGCCGGGATGCCGGAGCCCGACGACTCGCTGCCGGCCTTCCTGGAGCGCATCGCCCTGGTGGCCGACTCCGACCAGGTGCCCGATGACGACGGCCAGGGCGTGGTGACGCTGATGACCCTCCACACCGCGAAGGGCCTGGAGTTCGACACGGTGTTCCTCACCGGCATGGAGGACGGGGTGTTCCCGCACGCCAGGGCCATGACCTCGACCGAGGAACTGGAGGAGGAGCGACGGCTGGCCTATGTCGGCATCACCCGCGCCCGGAAGCTGCTGCACCTCACCCGCGCTCAGGTGCGCGTGACCTTCGGCAACCCCAGCCACAACCCGGCCTCCCGGTTCCTCGACGAGATTCCCGCTGGTCTGCTCGACTGGCGTCGACTCGGCGAGGAGGTCACGCTGAGCTGGAGCACGAGCACGACGCCACGGGCTCCCCGAACCCGCCCCGCCCCGGTTGTCGACCTGGCGGTGGGAGACCGGGTGCTGCACTCGATGTTCGGGATGGGCACCGTCCTGGCGGTGCAGGGGGTCGGCGACAGGCAGCGCGTCGATGTGGACTTCGGGTCGGCGGGGAAGAAACGCCTGGCTCCGGCGCAGGCCCCGATGGAAAAGCTCTGAGAACGCCGGTTGCCCACCCGCTGCGGCGGGTGGGCAACCGGGAGGAGAGGATCAGATGTTGACGCCGAGGCTTCTCAGGTAGGCCATCGGGTCCTTGGCATCGTAGACCTTGCCCGGGGTGGTTCCCTTCGGGTAGTACTCGAAGTGCAGGTGCGGGCCCGTGACCCGCCCGGTGGAACCGACGTATCCGATCATGTCACCGGCTTTGACGCTCTGGCCGGGCTTCACCAAGGAGCGGGACATGTGGGCGTACAGCGTCGATCCGCCATCGGCGTGGGAGATCACCACGTTGATGCCCGCCCAGCCGCCGCTGGTGGGGCTGATGACGATCCCCGAGGCCGCGGCGTAGATCGGGGTGCCCGAATCGGCGGTGAAATCCTGGCCGGTGTGGTACCGGGCCCAGATGCCGTGCTTGCCGTAGTAGGGGCCGAGCCGGTAGGTCCCGGCCTTGAGGGGGGAGGCCCCACCGGAGGCGCTGGCGGCGCTCAGGTCTTCCTTGGAGATCTTCGAGGTGTCCACGCCCTTCTTCTTCAGGGCGGCCTCAGCGGCGGCGAGCCGTTCGGCAGCAGCCTTCTTCTCGGCCTTGATCTTCTCCTCCTGCGCCGCCACCAACTCCAGGTCCGCATCCATCTTCGCGATCCGCTCCTCAGCGGTCTCGTTTGCGATGGTGCTCGTGGAATCGTCGTAGGTGGAGTTCAAGTCCTCCTCGTGCTTCTGGGCCACCTGATCGGCAACGGCGGTGTCCAGGTTGCTGCGCAGTGCGGAGCGGGATGTGTCCTCATCGGCGGAGGGGAAGGCGTTCTCGACGGCCTTGGCCGCGCGCTCGGGCACTGCCGCATCGGTGGCGATGACCTCGCTCACCGATTCGCTCGCGGAGCGTGCGCTCCAGGCCCAGCCGAACACGGCGGCGGCCGCCACGCTGCCAGCCGCAACGGCGGCAACAGCCGTCCGGTTCAGGCGGGATCGCCCACGTCGGGACGGGGTGGCGATGGTGGCTTCGACGAAGTCGGGTTCGACATCCTCGCCGGGGGCGAGAGCCCGACGTGCCGCAGGTCGCGGTTCGTTGATCTTCAAAGTCGTCTCCTCAGGGAACCAACTCGCCAAACCTTAGCAATTCTCAGCTTGTTCTCAAAATGGTGCACAGTCCTTTCGGACGGCAGGGAGGCGGAACCGGTGGACCGCGCCTGCCGGAGGCGATAGGCTGCCTTGTGTACCCCGATCAACGTCGATGCAGGAGCCGACACATGGACCTACTGGAGTACCAGGCACGTGAACTGTTCAGTGCCTTCGACGTGCCAGTCCTTCCCGGAATCGTGGCCCGAACCCCCGAGCAGGCGGTCACCGCCCGCGCCACCCTCGGCGCCGACGTGGTGGTGGTCAAGGCGCAGGTGCGCACCGGGGGACGCGGCAAGGCCGGAGGGGTCAAACTGGCGCGAGGCTACGACGAAGTGGCCGAGGTGGCCTCCGCCATCCTCGGCATGGACATCAAGGGTCACACCGTCGAGGAGGTGATGGTCTGCCCCGCCGTGGAGATCGCCGAGGAGTACTACTTCTCCATCCTGCTGGACCGGGCCGCCGGAGGATACCTCGCGATGTGCTCCCGGCAGGGCGGGATGGACATCGAAACCCTCGCGCTGGAACGCCCCGAGGCCCTGGTGAGGGTTCCCCTGGACGTCACCGTCGGCATCGACGAGGTCATCGGTGCCGAGATCGCGGCCCGGGCAGGATTCCCCACAGCGGACCACGAGGCACTGGCGCAGGTGTTTGCGAGTCTGTGGCGGTTGTTCCGGGACTCCGACGCCACCCTGGTGGAGGTGAACCCCCTGGTCAAGGTCGCCGACGGTTCACTCAGCGCCCTCGACGGCAAGGTGACCCTCGACGGCAACGCCGATTTCCGCCACGACTGGGAGGCCTACCACGCCTCCTCCGGTGAGACCGAGCTGGAACAGCAGGCCCGTGCCCTGGACCTCAACTACGTCCACCTGGAGGGCAGCGTCGGGATCATCGGCAACGGGGCCGGGCTGGTGATGAGCACCCTCGACGTGGTGGAACGAGCCGGTCGCGACCTGCCAGGAGCACCCCGGCCCGCCAACTTCCTGGACATCGGGGGTGGGGCCTCCTCCCAAGTGATGGCCAACGGACTGCGAATCATCATGAGCGATCCACAGGTGAGGAGCGTCTTCGTCAACGTCTTCGGCGGGATCACCGCCTGCAACGACGTCGCCACCGGCATCGTCCACGCCCTCGAGCTCCTCGGCGACGAGGCGCGCCTGCCCATCGTGGTGCGGCTCGACGGAAACTCCGTGGAGGTGGGCAAGGCCATCCTCGCCGAGGCGGCACACCCGCTCATCCACGTCGAGGACACGATGGATCAGGCAGCGGCCACGGCCGCACGACTCGCCTCCGGGCACTGAGGCTTCAGGAGAGGAAAGCATGGCTGTCTTCATCAACCAGCACACCCGCGTCGTCGTCCAGGGCATGACCGGTCGGGAGGGACGCAAGCACACGCAACGGATGACGATGTCCGGAACCCGCATCGTCGGTGGGGTCACCCCCGGTCGTGGCGGCGAATCGGTCCTGTTCGAGGAGGACCCGGTGCCGGTGTTCAACACCGTGGGCGAGGCGGTGGCCGCCACTCGGGCCGATGTCTCCGTGGTCTTCGTGCCCCCGAGGTTCGCCCGCGACGCCGTCATCGAGGCCGTCGAGTCCGGGATCGGGCTGTGCGTGGTCATCACCGAGGGCATCCCGGTGCGCGACGCCCTGGAGTTCCACGCCGCGGCCCGGGCCAACGGGGCCAGGGTGATCGGGCCGAACTGCCCGGGGCTGATCTCGCCGGGGCTGTCCAACGTCGGCATCATCCCCGCCCACATCGCGGGACAGGGCCGGATCGGGTTGGTCTCGAAATCCGGGACCCTGACCTACCAGATGATGTACGAGCTGCGGGACCACGGTTTCTCCACCGCGGTGGGCATCGGCGGCGACCCCGTGGTCGGCACCTCCCACATCGACGTGCTGGAGGCCTTCGAGCAGGACCCCGAGACCGAGGTCATCGTCATGATCGGCGAGATCGGCGGTGACGCGGAGGAACGGGCCGGGGCCCACATCAAGGAGCACATCTCCAAGCCGGTCATCGGATACGTCGCCGGGTTCACCGCCCCCGCCGGGAAGACGATGGGCCACGCCGGTGCCATCATCACCGGCAGCAGGGGCACCGCGGCCGCGAAGAAGGAGGCCCTGGAGGCCGCCGGGGTGCGGGTGGGGGAGACCCCCAGCCAGAGTGCCCAGCTGGTGCGTGACGCCATCGCGGAGCTACGCCGTCGCTGAACCTGAGCCACAGTGGTGGTGTTCTACGCCTGGCTGGCCCGCTGAGCAGTACGGATGGCGATGGCCCCGAGCTGGGCCTCGGTGAACTGGTACTCCGGGGTGACCTTCACCAGCACGTAGCTCACCGTGGTGGCTGCGCGGGTGACGATCAGCTGGTAGTACGCCTTGGAGTCATCCGTCTTGTCGAGGGAGAGCGAGAACATCCGGGCGGACACCGGGAGCTCATCGATCCCGACCCCACTGACGGCCTCGAACTCGGTGACGCTGGCCGTGGTGAGGCGTTCCTTGCAGGACAGGATGTTGCTCACCAGCGCGGACTCGAAGGACGTGGCTGCCTCCTCATCGGCGAAGGTGAAGCGCAGCTCATCCAGGCCGAAGACATCCGGTACCTGGATCTGGCTGGTCTCACTCAGCACGAAGGTGATCTGCATCCGCTCGGTGGGGCCGGGATCGGTGTCGAGCGACATGTTCTCGCAGCTGGTGCCCTTCAGCCTCAGCTCGGCAGGGGCCCCAGTGGCCAGCCACCTGCCGTAGCCGGGGGTGATCCGGGGCAGGTCGGCGCTGATGAGCCACCCCGGGGGATCGACCTTGGGCGGAACCGACGGCGTGACCGTCGGATCAGCCGGGCAGGTGCCCTCGGAGGCGGTGCAGATCTCAGCCAGCCGGGTGGCGGCTGCGGTGACGAGCGGGGCGGCCTCCACCGGGGTCCCGGCCTGGGTCACGGCGAAGGTGGACGCGGTCCTGCCGGTGCGCACCAGCAGCAACGTGTGGTACTTCGGGCTCTCCTCGTCCTCGAAGACCACCGTCACCTGCACGGCGTCGTCCCCGAGCCCCGTCACCGCCGTGGCGCTGGCGATGTAGGTCTGGTTGATGGCGCAGGTGGACAGGTCGCTCACCCGCTTGGCGTGGATCTGGGTGGCGGCATCCACGCTGGCGTAGCTGTCGATCTCGTGGAGCAGGGCCAGCTGGCCGTCCGAGCCGATGCTGCGGTGCAGCGAGGTCACCGGGTTGATGTCCGCCACGTCCTTGCCCAGACACGCGGGACGCCTTGGGCGGTCCTTCTTCGCCTCGATGGTGTCAACCACGTTCCAGCTCACACCCTCGACGATCGCGCTGGCGTCGGAGGCCTCCATCAGATTGGCCGCGGTCGCCGCGGGGGGCAGCTCCGAGGTGGTCGACTCCGAGGGTGGCTGGGCCGCGCCCCCGCCACCTCGGTTCGCCAGGGCGAAGAAACCGATGACGATCAGGATCAGTGCGGCGAGAGCGCCGCTGCCCCACATCACCAAGGTCTTGCGGTGGTGCCGAATCCAGCCGCCCGTGTCCTCCTCGGTCTCCCGCTGCTGGGCGCGCGACGGCAGCGAGGCCGTCGCGACGGCGGAGGGGGAGGTGGTGCTGGGGGCCGAGCGGCGGGGCGCATCCCCGGACGGCTGATCGAGCCGGTGCTCGGTCTCCGGCAGCACCGGAGCCGGGATGGCGGTTTCGGAGTCGGAGTCGGCCGGGCGTGCGAACGGGTTGCCAAAGTCATCCGCAGCGCCGCGTCGGGCACCACCGGGGGTGGCGCGACGTGTATCGTCAAGGCCGTCCGGCTCGGCACCCTCGGGGGCGAAAGCCCGACGGGGACGCTCGTTGCCGGAGTCAGTCATGTACACCTCCAAGCGGATGTGACACCGCCGATCGGCGGCACTTCATTTCTACAGGGTACCCATGACGAGCAGGTTTTGGCCCATCGAGTGGAGGACACGGTTGTGGGGGAGCGCTCAACCAGGCATCGGACCATCGCCGTTGACGTGGACGCGGCCAAGTCCGCCAGGCGTCCTCATCTGGTGCTGCCCTGGTACCTCGTGGCAGGACTCGGGGGGCTCGCGGTGGTCGCCGCCGGATGGCTGCTGCTGGTCGCGCCAGCGGTACTGGGCTGGCTCACCTCGCCGCGCACCCAGCTGACCTCCGCCCTCGACCTGGCCAACCGGATGCTGCTGCTGGCCAACGGTGCTCCCGTCGAGCTGGGAGGGCAGCAGGTGAGCATGATCCCGCTGGGTTTCACCGCCGTGCTGTTGCTGCTCAGCCGCCCGCTGGCAGCCCTCGCGGCCCGGCACGCGGCACGTGCCCAAGGAGTCTTCGACAACACCGGCGACCTGTGGGTGGACAGTCGCGCAATCGTGTTGCGCATTTCCGGGGTGTTCGTGACGGCCTACGCCGTGGCTCTGGGGGTGCTGGCGACCTTCGTGCCGGGGGTCTCCTGGCTGCGGGTCCTGCTCGGTGCGGTCATCGTCGGCGGCACAGGGGCCTTGTGGGGCACCGCCTCGGCCGTCGAGTTACACATCGGCACCAGATGGCCCGCGTGGCTGCGCAGCGTTCCCCGGGCACTCGGCCTGGCCTGGGGGGTGTGCCTCGCCGTCGGCGCGGTGCTGCTGGCGCTCAGCCTGTACCTGCAGCGTGACCGGATCGCATCGATCACCGACACCCTCGATCCGGGGATCGCAGGAGTGGTGATCCTGGTGGTGCTGCAGCTGCTCTACCTGCCCAACCTCATCGTCTGGGCCGTCGCCTGGTCCCTGGGGGCCGGGCTCACCCTGGGCGACGACTCGCTGATCTCGATGGGCATCACCGATGTCGGATTCCTCCCGGCGATCCCCGTCCTCGGCGCGGTCCCCGATCCCGGACCGATGCCCGCGCTGCTGTGGCTGTGGCTGCTGGGTGGGGTGGTGGCAGGTGCCCTGGCCGGGGGAGTCGTCGCCTGGGCTCGCCCCTCCAGCCGCTTCGACGAGACCACCCTGGTGGGGGCGCTCACCGGGGTGGTGGCGGGATTCGGGCTGGTGGGACTCGCCGCCGTCGCCTCCGGTGGGCTGGGTGCGAACCGGCTGGCGACGATGGGGGTGCGCCTCGGTGATCTCGCGATCACGGCCCCCAGCCTGCTGGGCCTGTCAGGGCTGGTCACGGGCCTGGGCATCGGCTTGCTCCGGCGGCAGTGGCCCACCGCCGAGCAGTGGGCGGAGCTTCGGGCCAGCCTGCGCCAAGCGGAGGAACCCGATGTGGTCGACGACGAGATCACCCGCGAGTCCCGGCTGGCCAAGGAGCGCGACCAGGCACCCCAGGAGGACGAGGACACCCTGCCCCGTCGTTGAGGCTCGAAGGGTCCTACCGTCGCACGGGTTCGTGGGCGCAGAACGGCTCCTCGGCGAGGAAATCACCCGTCATGGCGTAGGCACGGGCCCGGGAACCTCCGCAGAAGGAGCGGTACGAGCAGAACCCGCACTTGCCCTTCAACTGGCTGCGGTCCCTGAGGGTGCGGAACAGATCCGAGTTGCGGTACACCTCGCCCAGGTCATCGGTGCGGACATTCCCGGCAGCGATCGGCAGGAATCCCGACGGGTAGATGTCACCGATGTGGGAGATGAACAGGAAACCGTCACCGTCGTTGACGTTGCGGGCCCGCCCGATCCCGTCCTGCTGTGAATAGTGCATCCCGGAGGTCAGCACGTCCAGATCGGTGTCGACACCCTGCCTGGCCTCGGCGCGTTTGCGCTGCATCACCACGCGCGAGTACTGCGGGGCGGCCGTGGCCTTGATGTCAAAAGGAGCGTCCCGGCTCAGGTCGTAGAGCTGGTTGAACACCTGCTCGAACTCCTCGGCACTCGCGACGTCATCTTTCCTCGCCCGCCCCATCGGCACCAGGAAGAACACCTCCCAGAACACGATCCCGAGCTCACCCATCAGGTCACACATCGCGGGCATGTCCGCGATGTTGCCCTTGCGAACCACCGTGTTGACCTGGGTGCTGAGCCCGATCTCCTGGGACTGCCGGAGGATGCGGATGCCGTGATCAAAGCTGCCCGACACCCGACGGAACTCGTCATGGATCGCCGCATTCGAGCCGTCCAGGCTGACCGCCAGCCGGGTCAGGCCTGCCTCCTTCAGCTCCTCCAGACGCTCTCGGGAGGCCAACGGGGTGGTTGCCGGGGTGATCGCCATCCGCAGCCCGATCTCCGCCCCGTGCCGCACCAACTCGACGATGTCCGGCCGCTTGAAGGCGTCGCCGCCCGAGAACACGAACACCACACGTCCGAAGCTGCGCACGTCGTCGAGAAGTTTCCTCGCCTCCGCGGTGGTCAGTTCACCCGGGTCGCGCAACGGTTGGGCAGAGGCCCGGCAGTGCCTGCAGGCCAGATCGCAGGCCTGCGTGGTCTCCCAGATCACGATGAACGGTGCCTGGTCGAAATCCAGGTTCGGGCGGGCCCCGAACGGGTGCCCCGCAGCGTGGCCGTGAGCGTGTCCATGGTGTGGGTGCGGCATGGTCAGCACGCTACCCGACGAGGAAACGGCGCCCGACGGTAGGGTTGGGTTGTGACAACTCGCGTCGTGGTCCTCGTCTCCGGCTCCGGAACCCTGCTCCAGGCTCTGCTCGATGCCGTCGCAGCAGGTGAGGTGGATGCCGAGGTCGTCGGTGTGGTCTCTGACCAACCCGCCGCGCCCGCCCTCGAGCGTGCCCGGGCCGCCGGGGTCCCCGCGGTGGCCCACCCCTTGCCGAAGGGCGGTGACCGGGGCCGCTGGGATGCCGAGCTGACCGGGATCGTGGCCGAGTTCACTCCGGACCTGGTGGCCTCGGCAGGTTTCATGAAACTGCTGGGTGAGCATTTCCTGGGCCGCTTCGGTGGCCGTACCATCAACACCCACCCGGCCCTGCTGCCAAGCTTCCCCGGTATGCACGGCCCCCGTGACGCCCTCGCCCACGGTGTGAAGGTCTCAGGCGCGACGGTGTTCCTCGTGGATCCCGGCATCGACACCGGTAGGATTCTCGCGCAGGGGGCGGTCGAGGTACTGGCTGACGACACCGTCGAAACCCTTCACGAACGCATCAAGGTGGTGGAGCGCCGCCTGCTCATCGAGACCGTGCGCTCCTGGAGACAAGGAGAGACATGACGGACCGGATCGGGCTGCGCCGCGCCCTCATCAGCGTCTACGACAAGACCGGGTTGGAAGAGCTCGCGGGTCAGCTGCACGCCGCCGGGGTGCAGATCGTCTCCACCGGGTCCACCGCTGCGCGCATCGCCGCCTCGGGTGTCCCCGTCACCGCCGTCGAGGAGATGACCGGCTTCCCCGAGTGCCTCGACGGCCGGGTCAAGACCCTGCACCCGCGCGTCCATGCCGGAATCCTCGCGGACCGCCGCAGCGACGATCACCTCGCCCAGCTGGAAGAGCTCGGCATCGAGCCCTTCGAGCTCGTCGTGGTCAACCTCTACCCCTTCGAGGCCACCGTCGCCTCCGGGGCCGGGGTGGACGAGTGCGTCGAGCAGATCGACATCGGCGGCCCCTCGATGGTCCGGGCCGCGGCGAAGAACCATCACGGGGTGGCCGTGCTCACCTCCCCGGCTCAGTACGGTCAGGTTTCGACGGCCCTGGTTGAGGGCGGGTTCACCCTCCAGCAGCGCCGCGACCTGGCCACCCAGGCCTTCCGACACACCGCGAGCTACGACGTGATGGTGGCCTCCTGGCTGGGCGGCACCGTCGCGACGGGGGCGAAGGACGCCTTCCCCGAGTGGCTGGGCGCCACCTGGGTCAAGCAGCAGGACCTGCGCTACGGCGAGAACTCCCACCAGGCCGCGGCGCTCTACACCTACCCGCCCGGCCCCGCCGGGATCGCCCAGGCCGAGTTGCTGCACGGCAAACCGATGAGCTACAACAACTACACCGACGGCGAGGCCGCGCACCGTGCCGCCCACGATTTCGAGGCCCCCGCCGTGGCGATCATCAAACATGCCAACCCCTGCGGCATCGCGGTGGGGGCCGACATCGCCGAGGCCCATCGCAAGGCCCACGCCTGCGACCCCGTCTCGGCCTTCGGCGGGGTCGTCGCCACCAACCGTCCCGTCACCCGGCAGCTCGCCGAGCAGCTGCAGGAGATCTTCACCGAGGTGGTGATCGCGCCCGACTTCGAGCCGGAGGCCCTCGAGGTGCTGACGGCGAAGAAGAACCTGCGGCTGCTCAAGGCCGCCCCCTACACCCATCGGGTGCGCACGCTGCATCCCATCTCGGGTGGCGCCCTGCTGCAGCATCCCGACCGCATCGACGCTCCCGGTGATGATCCCGCGGCCTGGGAGTTCAAGGCAGGTGAGGCCGCTGATGCCGAGACCCTGGCCGACCTGGCCTTCGCATGGCGGGCCTGCCGCGCGGTGAAGTCGAATGCCATCCTGCTGGCCGCTGGTGGGGCCTCCGTCGGGGTGGGGATGGGCCAGGTCAACCGGGTGGACTCCTGCCGTCTGGCCGTCGAGCGGGCAGGGGAGCGGGCCGCTGGTTCGGTGGCCGCATCCGATGCCTTCTTCCCCTTCGCCGATGGGCCCGAAATCCTGATCCGTGCCGGAATCAGGGCCATCGTGCAGCCGGGCGGTTCCGTGCGGGACCAGGAGACCATCGATCTGTGTGCCGAACACGGTGTCACCCTGTACTTCACCGGCACCCGCCACTTCTTCCACTGAGGAGCCAAAGATGACTGCGCAGGCACTGGACGGCAAGGCCACGGCCGCCACCATCAAGGCCGAGCTGACCCAGCGGGTTGCCCGGATGCGGGAGGCGGGCGTGGTGCCCGGGCTCGCGACGGTGCTGGTGGGTGATGACCCGGCCAGCCAGAACTACGTGCGGATGAAGCACCGCGACTGCGCGGAGGTCGGGATCGAGTCCATCCAGGTGGAGCTGCCCGCTGCCGCCACGGCCTCGCAGCTGGAGGGGGCGATCAGGGAACTCAACGCCTCGAAGGCCTGCACCGGCTACATCGTGCAGCTGCCCATCCCGGGTCACCTGGACGAGAACTGGGCGCTGGGGCTGATCGACCCCGACAAGGACGCCGACGGCCTGCACCCGATCAACCTGGGGCGGCTGGTGCTGAACGAACCCGGCACCCTGCCCTGCACCCCCCGCGGGATCGCGGAGTTGGTGCGCCGCCACGGCCTGGACTGGCAGGGGGCACAGGTGTGCGTGGTGGGGCGTGGCATCACCGTCGGCCGCCCGCTGGGGCTGATCCTGACCCGGCGCAGCGAGAACGCCACCGTCACCCTGTGCCACACCGGTACCCGGGACCTGGCCGAACACACCCGCAGGGCCGATGTCGTCGTCGCGGCTGCGGGAGTGCCCGGCATGGTCACCGCCGACATGATCCAAGGCGGTGCCGTGTGCATCGATGTCGGGGTGAGCCGGGTGGCGGGCAGGACCACCGGGGACCTGGCCGAGGACGTGTGGCGCAAGGCCTCGTGGGTCACCCCGAACCCCGGGGGAGTGGGTCCGATGACCCGCGCCATGCTGCTCAGCAACGTCGTGGACCGGGCCGAGGCGATCCATGCGCGACAGGAAGGCTGAGCAGCTGCCGAACCGGCCCGAGGCGCTGCTGGTGGCAGTGGCGATCCTGCTGGTCGGGGTGGTGGTCACCGCGTTCGGGCACTGGCGACGCGGTGCCGTCATCATCGCCTTCGCCATTCTCGTCGCGGCTGGGGCCCGGGCCATCCTGCCCGATCATCTCTCGGGGCTGTTGGTGGCGCGTGGCCGCCTGGTGGACGTGTTGCTCATGGGAGGATTGGGGGTGGCCATCGCGTTGTGCGCCCTGATCGTGCCCCCCGGCCCCTGACACATCCCGGCACACGCGATAGGCTGGCCCCCAAGGACATCACAGTCGAAAGAAAGGGTCCGCACGATGAGCACTGAGGCTCCCGTCAAGGTGGCTGTCACCGGCGCCGCCGGCCAGATCTGCTACAGCCTGCTGTTCCGCATCGCGAGCGGTGCGCTGTTGGGTGACCGCCCCATTGAACTGCGCCTCCTCGAGATCACCCCCGCGCTGAAGGCCCTCGAGGGTGTTGTCATGGAGCTCGACGACTGCGCGTTCCCGAATCTCAAGAACATCGTCATCGGTGACGACCCGAAGAAGGTGTTCGACGGCGCCAACATGGCGATGCTGGTCGGGGCCATGCCCCGCAAGGCCGGGATGGAGCGCGGCGACCTGTTGTCGGCCAACGGGGCGATCTTCACCGCCCAGGGCAAGGCGCTCAACGAGGTGGCCGCAGACGACGTGCGCATCCTCGTCACCGGCAACCCGGCCAACACCAACGCCCTGATCGCCATGAAGAACGCCCCCGACATCCCGGCGGAGCGGTTCAACGCCCTGACCCGTCTGGACCACAACCGGGCCATGAGCCAGCTGGCCGCCAAGCTGGGCGTGGGCGTGGGTGAGATCACGAAGATGACGATCTGGGGCAACCACTCCTCCACCCAGTACCCGGACCTGTTCCACTGCGAGGTGAACGGGCGCAACGCCGCCGAGCTGGTGGACGATGAGGCGTGGATCGAGTCCACCTTCATCCCCACCGTCGCCAAGCGCGGCGCCGCCATCATCGAGGCCCGCGGGCTGTCCTCGGCCGCCTCGGCCGCGAACGCCACCGTCGAGCACATGCGGGACTGGGCGCTCGGCACCCCCGAGGGTGACTGGGTGTCGATGGCGGTTCCCTCCGACGGCTCCTACGGCGTTGCCGAGGGCATCATCTCCTCCTTCCCGTGCGTGGTGAAGGACGGGAAGTACGAGATCGTCCAGGGCCTGGAGATCGACTCCTTCTCGCGCGCCAAGATCGACGCCTCGGTCGCGGAGCTGGTCGAGGAGCGTGACGCCGTCACCGAGCTCGGCCTGATCTGAGCAGACGGGCACACGTCAAGGGGGCCGGAGGACTTCTCCTCCGGCCCCCTTGACGTGTGTCAGAGACCGAGCTCCCCGGCGAAGTCCCCGCCCTCGAGGCGGGTCTTGACCAGCTGCAGGAAGCGGGCCGCATCCGCACCGTCGATGACCCGGTGGTCGTAGCTCAACGACAGGTACATCATGTCGCGGATGGCGATGGTGTCACCGCCGTAGGGGTCGCTGACGACGACGGGCCGCTTCACCAGCGCACCGGTGCCGAGGATGGCCACCTGCGGCAGGTTGATGATCGGGGTGTCGAACAGGGTCCCGGCGGAGCCGTAGTTGGTGATGGTGAAGGTGCCGCCACCGAGCTCATCCGGCCCGACCTGACCGGAGCGGGTGCGGGCCGCGAGGTCACCGATGCGCTTGGCCAGGCCCGCCAGGTTGAGGTCACCGGCGCCATGGATCACCGGCACCATCAGCCCCTTCTCGGTGTCCACCGCGATGCCGATGTTCTCCTGGGCCGCGTAGGTCAGGGTCCCGGCCTCGAAGTCCGCCGTCGAGTTGACGATGGGCATGGCCTTGAGGGCCTCGATGGTGGCCTTGGTGATGAAGGGCAGGTAGGACAGGGACGCGCCCTCACGCTTCTTGAAGTCGTCCTTCGCGACGGCCCGCAGCCGGGAGATCGCGGTGAGGTCGACCTCGACGGTGGCGGTGAGCTGGGCTGCGACCTGCAGCGACTGCACCATGCGCTCAGCGATGACCTTGCGCATCCGGGACAGCTTCTGGGTGGTGCCGCGCAGCGCCAGGGCCTCGGGGGAGGCGACCGGTGCGGGGGCGGCTGCCGGGACCGACGGTGCGGCCACGGGGGCGGCGGGGGTCGGGGCAGCGGCGGCCTGCTTGGCGGCCTCGGCCGCATCGAGGATGTCCTGCTTGCGGATGCGTCCCCCCACCCCGGTGCCCTGCACCGCGGCGAGGTCGACCCCATGCTGGGCGGCGAGCTTGCGCACCAGCGGGGTGACGTAGATGTCGTCCTTGGTGGCGCGACGCGCGGCCACCGCGTCAGCAGCCTGCGTGGACTGCTCCGCCGGGGCGGCGTGCGTGGGCTGCGGGGCCACGGGAGCCGGGGCGGCAGGTGCGGGGGCAGCCGGAGCCTGGGCGGGGGCCTCGGCCTGGGGAGCGGCTGGGGTTGGTGCGGGGGAGGCCGGGGCCTCGGCGGCACCGTCGCCGATCAGGGCCAGGACCGCGCCGACGGCCGCCACCTCGTCCTCGGCCACCTTGATCTCCAGCAGGGTTCCGGCGACCGGGGAGGGAATCTCGGTGTCCACCTTGTCGGTGGAGACCTCCAGCAGCGGCTCATCGGCCTCGACGACATCGCCCACGGCCTTCAGCCAGCGGGAGACGGTGCCCTCGGTGACGGACTCACCGAGCACCGGGAGGGTGACCTCGGTGGCGGAACCGGAGGCGGCAGGGGCGGCGGGGGCGGCCGCGGCAGGGGTCTCGGCCGTCGGCTCAGGAGTGGGCTCCGGCGCGGCCTCGGGGGCCGGGGTGCTCTCGGGCGCAGCCGGGGCGCTCTGATCGGACTCCCCGATGACCGCGAGAACGGCACCCACGGCCGCCACGTCGTCCTCGTTGAACCTGATCTCCAGCAGGGTTCCGGCGACCGGGGAGGGAATCTCGGTGTCCACCTTGTCGGTGGAGACCTCCAGCAGCGGCTCATCGACCTCGACGGTGTCTCCCACGGCCTTCAGCCAGCGGGAGATGGTGCCTTCGGTGACCGACTCCCCCAGTACCGGGAGTGTGACTTCGGTGGACATGTGAACTTGGGCTCCTTCGCGTCTCGCGCATCGCTACGGTTCCAAGCCTATCCCGGTTTCGCCGTCATCGCCGCATACCGGACGACCCGGTGTTGAGGAAGAGGTGGTCGGGTTGGGCATAATTGCGGCGTGGGTTGGTTCTCGAAGCGTAAGGTCGCCGCCCGGGTGGCCAAGGAAAACAAGGACATCTCGGATGTCCTGCTCGATCATCTGGACGGCTTCGTGACCAGCAGGCGGGGTGTCGAGGCATGGATCGAGCAGCCGACCAGCTTCAACAAGCCGTCGATCCTGCTGGTCGCGGCCGACGGTGAATCCACCCGCCGCGCCATCCCCTCCATCCCGTTCGGCTACGACTTCGCCTCCCGCCACGACATCCCGGCCTACGACGCCGGGGTGGTGCCGTACCCGCAACGCATGCGCGAGTACGGCATCCGCAACAAGAAGCGCTGAGCCCCAGCCAGTCCTCAGCCCGCGAGGTTCTTCGCCAGGGCGACCAGGGTGCGCACCGCGACCCCGGTGCCACCCTTCGGGGTGCAGCCCCACGGGGCGTCCTCATTGAAGGCTGGCCCCGCGATGTCCAGGTGGGCCCACGGGGTCTCACCCACGAAGTGCTGCAGGAACGCGGCTGCAGTCAGTGCTCCGCCCCAGCGGCCCTTGCCGGTGGAGCGCAGGTCGGCGACGTCCGAGGAGAGCTGTTCGCGCAGGTCGTCGGTGATGGGGAGCTGCCAGAAGGCCTCACCAGCGGCCTCGGCGGCATCCAGCAGCTGGTCCGCTGTCGCATCGTCGCTGGCCATGAGTCCGGAGGTGCGGGTGCCGAGCGCAACCATGCAGGCCCCGGTCAAGGTGGCGACGTCGACGATGAGGTCGGGCCCATCCGTCAAGGCGCGGCCCAGCGCGTCGGCCATCACGAGGCGCCCTTCGGCGTCGGTGTTGCCGTTCTCCACCGTGGTGCCGTCGAACATCGTCAGCACGTCGGAGGAGCGGTAGGCGCTGCCGGAGGGCAGGTTCTCCGCCATCGCGGCATAGGTGGTGACCGCGATGGGCAGGCCCAGCTCGGCGATGGCCCAGGTCGCGGCGATGACGGCGGCGGCCCCGGACATGTCGCAGGTCATGGTGGCCATCTGTCCGGCAGGTTTGATGTCGAGACCGCCGGAGTCGAAGGTGATGCCCTTGCCCACCAGGGCCAGGTGGAACTTCGCGTCCTTCGGGGCCCAGGCCAGACGCAGCAGTCGGGGTGCACGCGATGATCCACCACCGACGGCGAGCAGACCGCCGTAGCCGCCCTTGGCCAGGGCCTTCTCGTCCAGGATCTCCACCTGGACCCTCTGGCCCGCCACGAGTTCCTTCCCGGCCTCGGCGAAGGTGGCGGGGAACAGCAGGTTCGGCGGGGTGTTGACCCAGTCGCGGGCCCGGGCGACGGCCGCAGCCACCGTCTGGGCCGCTTTCGCGGCCTCCGCGACGGCAGCCTGACCGATGACGAGCTCCACCTCGGCCACGGGCAGTGGGGAGTCGTCCTTGGTCACGCGGGGCCGCCGGTAAGCACCCAGCAGTGCACCTTCGGCGGCGGCCTGACCGAGTTCTGGGTCGCCCAGCTCCAGGCTGAGTGTCACCTTCCAGCCCTCGGCGCCGTCGATGCCCGTGATGCTCCGCAGCGCGGCCCCGGTGGCGTGACGCAGCGCAGCTGGGGTGACATCCGCCTCACCCAGACCCACCACGACGATGCGCTGATCGTTCAGGGCAGGTAGCAGGGCGACGGTGCCGAGTGTGCTCCTGGCTCCCAGAGCGGTGGCAGTGGTGGGCAGGTTCTGCGGGAAGGCATCGTTCCAGGCCCGGGACAGGTCGGGCCAGACACCTACCAGGGTCGGCTCCTCCCCGATGCTGGTCAGGCCGAGGACCAGGACCTCAGCGTCGGTCGATGGGGTGTTCGCAGTGCTCAGTGTGGGAATGCTGACGGTCATTCCGCCAGCCTAGAGGGTGCCCGGATGGAGGTGCACGTGTGAACACGAACTGGCGGGCTGCTTGCACAAGCTGACCTGAACACATGCCATCTTGCTTGAGAATGCAGCTCAGAGATCATGGCCTCGACGGCGGGCGGCATGGTGGGCCGGAGTGGTCCCGAAGGTGCTGCGGTAGGCCTTGATGAAACCCGTTGCGGTGGCGTAGCCGACGGCGGCAGCGACGTCCTGGACGCTCCATCCTTCGCTCAGGAGCCTGGCAGCATGATAGGTCCTGGCGCGGGTGCGCCACTTGGTGAATGTGGTCCCGGTGTCGGTGATGAAGGAACGCAACAGAGTGCGAGAACTGACGCCGACCTGCTCGGCCCAGTCCTCAAGAGCGTGAGGCGCGGCAGGGTCGGCCAGGAGTTGCTCGGCCACGAGGCGGGCCGCTGGATGGTTCGGCAACGCCAGCACATCATGGTTCTCGGGGCTGTGCTCCAGGAGATCGCGCAGCAGGGCGAGTGACAGCTGCTTCCTGGCGGAGGAACGATCCTCAGTGCACAGGTGGCGGATCAGCGCACCTGCCAGGTCGCCCACCTGCAGAGACAGCGGTCTGGACCAGCGTTGCCCGTGCGGACGCAGGGACGGCGCCAAGTACAGGTTGAACAGCACGTCGGCGCCATCGTTCCACATCTCGTGTTCGGTGTGTGCGGGAATCCAAACCAGGTGATGTTGCGTGACGCGCCACCAGGCATCCACCACGCGCAGTGACAGGCCGCCGCGCTGGGGCCATGTGAGCTGGTCCACGGTGTGGTAGTGGTTGGCGAAATGACTGCCGATGTCGACCAAGGTGCGCTCAGCGCTCAGAAATTGTGCTGTCGTGCGGGGCGAACCCACGTCGTCGAGTACGGCATCGTAGGCGGAGAAATCTTCCATTTCAGATGTGACCCTCTGGCTTTTGGACGATTCGTGTCTGATCCAGATGATAGCCGGAATGATTAGGGATGCCTAACCTGAAGTTCCGCAAGAACTTTGAGGAAGGAAGGACGATGTCGTTTACCCTGCGCAGACTGGTTCTGCTCCTGGTCGTGGTGTGCACCATGGCCTCCTGCTCCGGCCCGACGCCGTCGGACCCGCAGTCCGAATCCACCAGCGCCCACCAGTCGGTGACCATCACCCATGTCTTCGGAGAGACCACCATCACGAAACGTCCCCAACGTGTGGTGACCTTGGGCTGGTACTCCCAGGACGTCGTGGCGGCACTCGGCGTGGTGCCGGTCGGGGTGGAGGACTTCACCTGGGGAACCGTCAAGGAGTACCTGCCCTGGTTCAAGGACAAGGTGAGCGAACTCGGCGGCGAGTTGCCTGAGCTCCTACGTCACAACGATGCCGGTGACTACGACTACGAGCAGATCCTGGCCCTCGAGCCCGATGTCATCCTGGCCCTGCACTCCGGGATCAGCGAGACCGAGTATCAGCGGCTCACCGAGATCGCTCCCACCATCGCCTACACCGGAATTCCCTGGACCTCGAAGCG
The DNA here is from genome assembly GCA_030532575.1 of Propionibacteriaceae bacterium. Lineage (GTDB taxonomy): Bacteria > Actinomycetota > Actinomycetes > Propionibacteriales > Propionibacteriaceae > Arachnia. The sequence goes on from JAUNKV010000017.1 coordinate 34,592, forward strand.
GGAACAACTCACCCTCGACATCGGACGAGTGCTGGGGGAGGAGCAGCAGGCACAGCAACTGCTCGATGACTCAGAGGTCGCCATCGCCGAGGCCGCGAAACAGCACCCGGAATTCAAGGATGTGGTGTTCACCTACGGATGGAACCTGCCTGAGGGAGCGACGCAGTTCGATCTCTATCTGCAGGCCGATCCCCGGGTACAGCTGCTGGAAGACCTCGGCTTCGTCAGTTCTCCTGCAGTGGTCCAGGCGGCCGCGGGGGCGGAGGAGTTCGTGACCTCGTTCAGCCTGGAGGAGTTGGGACAGGTGGAATCGCAGTTCCACGTCGGATGGGGTGATGTGCCGGAGGACATCACCCGCACCCTTGGGAATCCCCTGGTGTCGCGATGGACCCCCATCAGCTCGGGCTCCTACTTCTTCTTCGTCGAGGACCACTCGTTGGCCTGGGCGTCGACCGCGCCCAGTGTGTTGTCGATCCCTGCAACGGTGGGTTCGCTGGCAGACCAGCTGGCCACCGGCTACAAGAAGCGGTGAGAACGGGAGGGTTCCTACTGGCCGGTGTCTGCCTCGTAACGGCCTGTGCGCTGAGTCTCGGAGTCGGGGCGCACCCCACGCCACCCGGAGTGCTGCTGGAGGTCCTGACCACCCAAGGGGACTCCGATGCCCACGCGATAGTGAGAGAACGGGTCCCCCGGACCCTGCTGGGGCTGTTCGTCGGTTGTTCGCTCGGAGGCTGCGGAGCCCTGATACAGGCCTACACCCGAAATCCCCTGGCTGATCCGGGACTGCTCGGGGTCAACGCAGGCGCCACCTTCGCCATCACCATGGGTGCCGGGTTCCTCGGACTGCGGGCGCCCCATCAGTACGTGTGGCTGGCCCTGGGCGGTGCCCTGGCGACGACGGTGCTGGTCTACGTGATAGGACGCAGTGGTCGAGACGGTGCCACTCCGGTCAGGTTGGTGCTGACCGGAGTGGCCATCGAGGCCGTCCTGGTCGGCCTCAGCTCCTTCATCATCCTCAAGAACCTGGCCATTTTCCAGGCTCTGCGGTTCTGGGGGGTCGGGAGTCTCGGAGGTCGGGACCCGGCCGTGTTGACCGCTGTCCTCCCCGTTGTCGCGGTGGGGTTGGGTCTGGCCGTGCCAGCCGCCACGATGCTCAACGCCACAGCACTGGGGGACGACCTGGGGCGTGGACTGGGTGTACGCCTGCCAGTGAGCCGGGGACTCGCCGTCGCCGGGGTGACCCTGCTCGGGGGTGGGGCCGTTGCCATGGCAGGCTCAATCGGTTTCGTCGGGCTCATGGTGCCCCACGTGGTCCGATGGTTCACCGGGCCTGATCAACGACTGGTGCTGTTCGGCTCCATCCTGGCCGCGCCGACCCTGCTGCTCGGGGCTGATGTGCTCGGACGTGTCGTGCTTCCCAACGGGGAACTTCCCGTCGGGATCGCAACCGCCGTCGTGGGGGCGCCGGTGCTCATCGTCCTGGCTCGTCGTCAGAAGGTGGGTGCGCTGTGAACCACAAGGATGATGCGATCACCCTGCAGCGTCTCCGCATGGGATGGATTCGTGGGGCGCGACTGACCGGGACGGTACTGCTGATCCTGGCGGTGATGCTTGTCGCACTGGGCATCCTTCTCGGCACTCATCCGGTGTCCCTGTCACAGTTCTGGGACGCGCTTCTTGGTCGCGCCCGCCCCGCTGTGCAGCGGCTGCTGTGGGAATGGCGACTGCCAAGGGTGCTGTTCGCTTTGGTCTCCGGACTGGCCTTGGCAGTCAGCGGCGCGATCTTCCAATCCTTGACCCGTAACCCCCTCGGAAGTCCGGATGTCATCGGTTTCAACACTGGGGCATTCACCGGAACCCTGTTTGTCACCCTGGTGCTGGGCAGTCCGTCCTATCTGCTGTTGGTGACGGGAGCCCTTGCAGGTGGGGTGGGAACCGCGGTCCTGGTGTATCTGCTGGCGTGGCGTCGCGGGGTCCAGGGGTTTCGTCTGGTCGTCGTCGGTATCGGTACCGCGGCCTTCTTCACAGGGGTCAACAACTACCTGCTCATCCGAACTGGTGCCCAACGGGCACAGGAGGCAGCCTCCTGGGGGTTCGGGTCGTTCAGCTCACTTGGATTCGGCCAGTTCTGGCCCTTCAGCGCCTGCATCACGGTACTGCTGGTCGGGGTTGCCTGCTGGAGCACGAAATTCCGGCAGCTCGAGCTTGGCGACGATGCGGCTGCCGCCCTGGGGATTCGGGTGGAACGGGTGCGTCTCGTGATGGTGCTGCTCGGAATAGGACTCACAGCGGCAGTGACGGCGGCAGCCGGACCCATCGCCTTCGTCGCCCTCGTCGCACCTCAGATAGCCCGTAGGTTGGTGCCACAGCGAGGCCCTCATCTGCCGATCGTCGCCCTGACCGGAGCGGTGCTGTTGCTTGCGGCTGATTTCGTCGGGCAACGCCTCGACAGCAGTGTTGGCCTGGTCACCACCATCCTCGGCGGCGGCTACTTCCTGTGGCTCATCATGGGACGAGGCAGGGGTTGACGGCTCAGCCCTCCAAGGACATGGGAGGAACGACCTCGTGGTCGTCCTCCCACAGGCTCACCTCCGCCACGCCCGCATCCAGCAGGTCGCTCCAGTACAGGCCGAGCCACTGTTCCGCCTCGTCCCGGGAGTCGAAGGTGGGCAGCAGATCGGCGCTGGCCAGGTCCGCCACGTCGTGGGTGCCACGGACCGGCCGCCACGTCAGGCTCATATCGCATCCCCCCGGTTGATGCGCGGCCCGGGGCGGCGGAACCGGCGGATCATCAGGGAGCGGTTGAACATGTACATCATCAGGCCGCGCGTGTTGGCGTTCGGGACACGCTGGGCAAGCACCTTCTTGAAGCCTCGCCACATCACCCAGGTGTTGATGAGGCTGCAGAACAGCAGCACCCACAGCACCACCGAGACACTGAACGACATCACAGGGTCGGTGATGGTGAAGATCATGACCGCCATCGCCAGGATCATCACCGGCATCATGAACTCGGTGATGGTCCAGCGAGTGTCCACGTAGTCGCGGGCCAGGACCCGTTCGGGAGAGGCCTCCACCTTGTCCCAGGCCTCCAGGCGGGCCTTCGCGCGGGCTTCCCGGTCCGCCTTGCGCTGCTCGGCTGGGCTGAGGTTCGGGTGGAGCCGCTCCATCCGGGCCGCCTCAGCCTGCTTGCGGGTCATTGTCGGCTCGGACTTGCGCACCGGTTGGCGACGCTTGACCTTCGTCCGCGACGCCGAGGTCGTCTCGCCCTGATCGATCTGCTCGACCCCGGCGCCGCTGGGGGCATCCTTCTGCTTCGCGGGGCGCTGCGGCTTGTCATCGGGTACGAGGCGGGTGCGTTTGGACGGGCTCTCCTGCCCAGTGGTGGTCTTGCGCTCATAGGGGCGGAACAGTCCCACGGATTCTGCCTTCGGGGTCGATCTTCCAGGTGTCGGTGTCAGTGTAGATGAGACGTCACGGTGCTGGTGCACCCGTGGCGGACCGCAGGCAGATGCGCATCGGGGGAGACTTTCAGGGAATCACCGGACCCGCGTCGCCCCGAAGAGGGGTACGGTTGTCACTGCATCACCACGACTGCGGAAGGACCCCCATGGCAGGCATCTTTGAACGCATCGCCCTCATGTTCAAATCGAAGGCGAACAAGGCGCTCGACAAGTACGAGGACCCCCGGGAGACCCTCGACTACTCCTACGAGCGTCAGCTCGACCTCCTCCGCAAGGTCAGGCGTGGTGTCGCGGACGTGGCGACCAGCCGCAAGCGCGTCGAGCTGCAGGCCCAGAAGGTCAACCAGGAGATGGAGCGCTACACCGTCACTGCACAGCGAGCGTTGGAGGCCAATCGCGAAGACCTGGCCCGCGAGGCCCTGACCCGCAAACAGGCGATGGCCGGGCAGCTCGCTGACCTGCAGGCCCAGCACGCCGCACTGCAGGGCGAGGAGGAGAAGCTGGTGCGCGCCAGCACCCGCCTCCAGGCCAAGGTGGATGCATTCCGCACCCGCAAGGAGACCATCAAGGCCACCTACTCCGCAGCCGAGGCGCAGACCCGCATCAACGAGGCCTTCACCGGTATCTCCGAGGAGATGAGTGATGTCGGCCTGGCCATCCAGCGCGCCGAGGACAAGACCTTGGAGTTGCAGGCCCGTGCCTCCGCCGTCGACGAGCTGCTCGCCACCGGTGCCCTGGAGGACCCGACAGGCTCGGTCCAGGGCGACCTCGACCGGGAGCTTGACGCCCTGGCCGCAGGCTCCTCGGTCGAGAGTGAACTGGCTGCGATGAAGGCCCAGCTCACCGGTGGACCTGCGGCTCGCCCCGAGATCGCGGCCCCCGGCACCACTGAGAACATCGCCGAGAGCACTACGAATCAGGAGGGTGTGCAGTCATGATCGTCCGTCTCATGGGGCTCGGCCAGTGGGTCATGGAGCCGGAACAGCTCCTGGAGTTGAACGAGATCGATGAGGCCGTCGAAGCCGCCGTCGAGGCGGGCGACCAGGCGGGGCTGCGCATCGAACTGGAGCGTCTGGTGGCTGCCGTCCAGGCCAACGGCTCCGAGGTGCCGGATGACCTCATCGTCGAGTCCGACCTGGTGCTGCCCGATGTCAACGCCACTCTCGACGAGGTCCGTGAACTGCTGGCCAGCACCTCGGACTTCTACGGCCTGGTCCCCGACAGCCACCAGTTGGAGGGCGACGACGTGGAGCTCGACGCCGAGGTCGGGGCCACCGCCGCCGATCACGGGTGAAGGTTCTCGTCGCCACTGACCGCATCGGACGCCTCAGCCCTGCCGAGGCGTCCGATGTCGTCGCCACCGCTTTCGCGGCCCGGGGGGCCGATGTCGCCGTCGCCCCGGTGGCGACCGGCGGGGCGGACCTGGCGGAGGCCATCGCCCGGTTCGCTCCGCAGGCCCACGTCGCCAGACCGGCGACGCTGGCTGAGCTGCCGGATGCGGTCGGCACCGGGGCCGAGTACCTGGACCTCACCGCGCTGCCACTGCCGAGCCTGCCGGAGCTCGAGGCCCTGCCGTTGATCGATTTGGCGGTCACCCCGGTGGCGGTCCTGGCAGCGCAGTACGCCACGCTTCCCCTGACCGGACTCACAGGGGTGCTCGCCGAGCTCGGACGTGCAGGGGAACCTGACCTGGCCGAGGTCGTCGCCCAGGAGAACCGGGCGCTGGCATGGCTGCGCCGTCTGGAATTGACCGACGCCCCGGGCTGCGGGGCCCACGGTGGGATCGGGGCATGGCTGCTCCGGTGCGGGGTCAGGAGCGCCACCGGCATCGAGGTGATGAGCGAAGGCTACGACCTGCGGCGTCTGGCCGGGCTCGCCGACCTGGTGGTGACCGGGGCCGACACGCTGGACTTCCACACCCGGGGCGGGGAGGTGGTACGGGCCGTCACCGGCATCGCCGGGGAGGCCCTCAGTCCGGTGGTGGTGGTCTGCGGGCGCAACTTCGTCTCCGCCAGAGAGCTGCGCCACACCGGCGTCGAGGAGGCCCACGCGGTGCGCTCCGGGCTGGTTGACACCCCCGTGACCGCGCAGGAACTGGAAGCTCTCGCGGCCCGCGTGGCCACCACGTGGCACTGGTGAAGTTGAGCCATCCCACTACACTGGCTGCGTGACTGATACCGGAACCGTTCCCCAGGGCGTCGTCCTGACCGACGTCGCCGTCGCCAAGGTGCGTGCCCTCATCGAAGCCGAGGGTCGCGACGACGTCAGCCTGCGCATCGCCGTCCAGCCCGGTGGCTGCTCCGGCCTGCGCTACCAGCTCTACTTCGACACCCGCGAGTTCGACGGGGATGTCGTCAACGACCACGACGGCGTGCGCGTCGTCACCGACAAGATGAGCGCCCCCTACCTCTCCGGGGCCACCATCAACTTCGTGGACACCATCGAGAAGCAGGGCTTCGAGATCGACAACCCGAACGCGCAGGGGGCCTGCGCCTGCGGCGACAGCTTCCACTGACCCTGACCACAGCCTGAGTGGCGGGGGCCCCCCGGGTGGTGGTGGGGTTGGGGGGCCCCCCCCCCCCCGCCCCCCCCCCCCCCCCTGGGGCCCCGCCACCGGGGGGTTCGCGGCGGGGCCGCCGCCACTCAGCGCGTCTGGGACTTTGGGGGTGGTCTCCTCAGAGCACCCGCTCCACCCCGTCGTCGGTGAGGCGGACATCACCGAAGGCCTCCGGGGTGATCGTGACCCGCTGCGGATGGTGCGGGTACCAGATGTCCTGGGACTCGCCGTGGGAGCGGGCCTCCGCCCACAGCGCCTTCATCGGCTTGTCCTGGTGCTCCTTCAGCAGGTTCACCACCCCCGGGATGGACTGCTGCGCCCACGGCATCCCCCAGGTCTGTCCCCAGGCCACCCAGACGGCGTCGCAGACCTCCAGCAGATGCTTCATCACCGTCAGGTTGGTGCGGTTGAACTTGCCCTTGTCCCGCTGGGTCAACACCCGGGGATTCTTGCTGACCACCGGCAGCAGACCGGCCAGGGTGACCCAGCCGATCCGACGGCCGAAGACCTGATCCAGGGTGCCGTCCTCCAGGCGCTCGCGGATGATGCCACCCGTGGCGTCCCCACCCTGGACCCGGGTGGCGAGAATCTTGGCGCTGGAGGGGGCCTTGCACAGCACCAGCAGGTGCGCCCCTCCCAACCGATGGTTGTCACGCCGGTGATGGAGGAACCAGCGGGCCACCGGAGTCCTGGTGGGAGTCAGGAAACAGTCCGAGAGCGCGCCGTTGTCCCGACTCCGGGCCGCCTCGAAGTGAGCGATGATGGCTTTGGCTGCGGGAAATTCCATGTAATGAATCCAACTACGCTCTCGGGCGGTTCCAACCTGTCATCGCGTCATCCGTTTGGGTCAATTCGGTTGGTTCACCAGCTGGTCGCGACCGGGCGTCCCTCCTCGTAGCCGGAGCTGAACTGCACTCCGACAACGGCGCGGTCCGCGAACTCGGCGAGCGTGCGGGCCCCCGCGTAGGTCGCGGAGCTGCGCACCCCGGAGGTGATCCAGTCCAGCAGATCCTCCACCCCGGGACGCTGCGGATCGAGGTACATGCGGGAGGAGGAAATCCCCTCCTCGAACAGGGCGGCCCGCGCCCGGTCGAAGGCGGACTGGTCCTTCGTGCGGTTGCGCACCGCCCGGGCCGAGGCCATCCCGAAGCTCTCCTTGTAGGGGCGTCCCTCATGGTCCAGCAGCTGGGAGCCGGTGGACTCGTGGGTCCCGGCGAACCAGGAACCGATCATCACCGACCCGGCGCCGGCGGCCAGGGCCAGGGCGACGTCCCGGGGGTGACGGACCCCGCCGTCGGCCCACACCGAGCGTCCCAGCTCGCGCGCGGCTGCCGCACACTCCAGGACGGCGGAGAACTGCGGCCTACCCACCCCGGTCTGCATCCGGGTGGTGCACATCGCGCCGGGACCCACACCGACCTTGATGATGTCGGCCCCGGACTCGATGAGGTCCACGGTGCCCTCGGCGGTCACGACGTTTCCGGCGACGATCAGGATGCGACGCCCGGTCCTGGCCTCGAACTCGTCGCGGACCCGGTGGGCGTGCCCCAGCGCAGCGATCATCTTCTCCTGATGGCCGTGAGCGGTGTCCATCACCAGCACATCGGCCCCGGCCTCGAGTGCGGCGGCGACCTTCTGGGCCACGTCACCATTGATGCCGACGGCAACCCCGGTGCGCAGCCTCCCCTCGTGGTCGAGGGCGGGGGAGTAGATGGCGGAGCGGAGCGCCCCCTTGGCGGTCATCACCCCGACGAGTCGGCCATCTGTCACCGCGAGCGCAACCCCTTGATGCTGCGCGCTGAGGGTGTCGAAGACCTCCTTCGGTGTCACCTCGGGGCTGACGGTGAGCAGGTCGGTGTGCATCACGTCCTTGGCCTGGGCGAAACGATCCACCTCGACAGCGGCCTCGGGGGTGACGATCCCTGCCGGGGAGTCACCGTCCAGCACCACGGCGATGCCGTGCGCCCGCTTCGCGATCAGCGCCAGGGTTTCGCCGATGGTGGTATCGGGAGCGACCGTGACCGGGGTGTCGAAGACCGGGTGGGCACGCTTCACCTTGGCGATGGACCGGGCCACCACATCAGCGGGTATGTCCTGGGGGAAGATCGCCAGGCCACCTCGGCGGGCCATCGTCTCAGCCATCCGTCGGCCCGAGACCGCCGTCATGTTGGCCGCGACCAGGGGCAGCGGGGTCTGCAGGCCGTCGGTGGAGGTCAGATCCACATCGAGGCGGGAGGTCACCCCTGATCGGCTCGGCACCATGAAGACGTCCGAGTAGGTCAGGTCCTGGGCTGGGGAGTCGTTGAGGAAACGCACCCGCCCAGTATGCCCCCTTCGGCGGTGCCGTGGCCCGGTCGGGGTGCTGCGGGCTACGATGTGGGGGCAGTCGTGCGTGGCGCGGCGTGGAAGGAGAGACATGAGCGACGAGACCATCAGGGTGCTGCTGTTTTCCGGCGACCGCACGGTGCGGGAGCAGGTCAGGCTCGCACTGGGACGCAAGGTGGCGGCCGACCTGCCGCCCATCGAGGTGGTCGAGGTGGCCACCGGGCCCGCGTTGCTCAAGATTCTCGACGCCGACCGGGACTACGGGTTGATCATCATGGACGGCGAGGCCCAGCCCGAGGGCGGCTTCGGCCTGGCCCACCAGGTCAAGGAGGAATACGGCGAGGACTGCCCGCCGGTGCTGCTGCTCGTCGCCCGTGTCGCCGACGCCTGGCTCGGCACCTGGTCCAGGGCCGAGGCCCTGTCGGCCTACCCCGTCGATCCGATCCGGTTGCCGGAGCAGGTGGCGGAGCTGCTCCGCGCGGAGGTGCTGTGAGCTACACCTGGCCCGATGTCCTGACCGGTCTCGTCCGGCGGGAAGGGCTCGAGGCCGAGGCCGCGCAGTGGGCGCTCAGCGAAATCCTCGCCGGCCGGGCCAGCGAGGTGCAGCTGGCGGCCCTGCTCGTGGCGCTGCGGGCCAAGGGGGAGTCCGAGGACGAGATCTCCGGGCTGAGCGCGGCGATGCTCGCCCACGCCGAGGGCATCGATCTGGACCCGGAGACGGTGGACGTGGTCGGAACGGGTGGGGATCGCGCCAACACCGTCAACATCTCCACGATGGCTGCGCTCGTCGCGGCCGCCGCCGGGGCAAAGGTGGTCAAGCACGGCAGCCGCGCCGCATCGTCGCAGTCCGGCACGGCTGACACGCTGGAGGCGCTGGGGGTCAACATCTCCCTCGACCCGGCCCGGCAGGCCGCAGTCCTCGACGAGGTCGGCATCGTGTTCCTGTTCGCCCAGCTCTACCACCCGGCGATGAAGAACGTGGCAGGGGTGCGCAGGCAGTTGGGAATCCAGACCACCTTCAACTTCCTCGGGCCGCTGTCGAACCCGGCCCAGCCCCGTGCGATGGCCCTGGGGGTGGCTGACGGGGATGTCGCCCCCGTGGTGGCGCGGGTCCTGGCGGGGCGGCACGTGAGGGGCATGGTGTTCCGTGGTTTCGACGGCCTGGATGAACTGACCACGACCTCGGCCTCCGATGTCTGGCTCATCACCGACGGCAGGGTGCAGCGCACCACCCTCGATCCGGTGGAGTTGGGGCTCGCCCCGGCTGCCCCGGCCGATCTGGTGGGCGGCGATCCCGAACACAACGCCCAGGTGGTGCGTGACCTGGTGGCGGGCAAACCCGGTGCGGTACGTGACGTGGTCTGCCTCAACGCGGCCGCGGCGCTGCTGGCCTACCGTGGCATCAGCCACACCATCGGGCTGACCGAGCAGCTACGCGGCACCCTCGAGGTGGTTGGGGCCGCCATCGACGACGGTCGCGCCCAGCAGACCCTGGAGGCCTGGATTCAGGCCACCAACGCCTGAGCGGGTCCGTGGTCAAACAGCCAGGGCTGTGACGGCCAGCGGCCCCAGCCACAGCGCCGGGCCGTAGGGGAAGGGCTCGTCGGCGCGCCCGCGAAGCGCATGGGCGATGCCCCACGCCGCACCGATCAGGGTGCCCGCGAGCAGGGCCCACAGCCATCCGGTCCATCCAAAGGTGGCTCCGGCCGCCCCCACGAGCAGTCCCAGACGCACGTCACCGAAGCCGAAGTTCCCCGTGAACCGCCACACCAGCCACAGCAGGGCGAAGGTCGCGGCGGCACCGAGCAGCACCCGGGGCAGCACCTCCGGCAGCAGCACCGTCGCGACCACGGCCCCGAGCGCCACCTGTGCGGTGGCGATCCAGTGCAGCCGACGGGGCAGCCACGTGGTTCTCAGGTCCACCCACACCAGGGCGGCGGTCGCGCCGAGGTATCCGAACCACAGTGGGAACCACGCCGGGGGTACCCGCCACAGCGCCAGGGCCGCCACGGCGACGACCAACCCCAGCAGCGCGGCGTCGTGGGGCCGGGCCAGGCTGGGGTAGTCGGGCGGGGGATCGGTGGGATCGGCCCCGATGCGCGGCAGCCGCGGCACCACCCACATCAGGTGTGCCGCGGCTGCCAGGCTGCTGGCTGCTGCCAGCAGGATCAGGATCAGCGCTGGGCCTTCGTGAAGCCGGCCGCCTCAGCAGCCTCCTCCGAGTTGAACCAGACCTCGGCGATGGTCAGTTCGTAGCCGCGCGTGCCGGGGACGTGGTACTTCCGGGAACGCCCGTTGCCCTTGATGATGTAGCCCTCCGGCGGGTTCGCCCCGACGTGGGAACCCTCACCGAAGTCGAGGGGCTTGTCCTGGCTGGCGGGGGTCTCGGCGGCGGGCTCCTCAACCTTGACCGTCGGCTCGTTGAACTTCGCTGCGGTGGCGAAGGTGTCGTTGTTGTTGATGTAGGCGCGCGACGGCTCGTGCGCGGTCCAGCCGTCGTCCTTCGGGGTGAGGAAGTGACGCACAGCCGCGACGGCGCCCGCAACGGCGGTGCCGATCAGGGCGAACTTGCAGATGGTCTTGAACACACCCCGCTTCTTCTTCACCGGCACCACGACGGGGGCGTGCCCGGCGGCCTTGTGCAGGGCGTCCTGCAGGTTCGGGATGACCTGTTGGGTGAGCTTGCCGGTGGCGGCATCGACGGCGGGGGAGACCTTCGAGATGGCCTCCTTCAGCTGAGGCTCCCAGCGATCCAGGCGGCGGGCGGCGAAATTCGCGGTGCGCTTGCCGGCCTCACGGGCAGCGGGCACGGCTTTGCGCTGGGCTTCCTGGTAGATGGCGGCGACCTTCTGGGCGGCTTCCTCCCAGACGTGGCGGCTCGTCTCTGCGGCGGCGGCGGCTTGCTCCGCGGCGGCCTTGGTGAGTCGTGACTTCTTCACAGTGTTCCTCCAATGGTTGGCTCGTGATCGAGCACCCACAACGCTACCCGGTGTCGGGAACAGGTGCGGTGTTCTTCGAGGGAAGAAGACCAGAAGGACCACGTTGCGGTGCCGGAAATGCTTTCCCGGGGCCTGTAGGTTTGGGGTCATGAGCACTGCAACTCTGCACACCAGCATGGGGGACATCGTCGTCGAACTGTTCGACGACCAGTCGCCCGCGACCGTCGCCAACTTCGTCGGCCTGGCCGGGGGAACCAAGGAGTACCGGGACGCCAAGACCGGCGAGACGAGGACCGGCAACTTCTACGACGGGGTGACCTTCCACCGCGTCATCGACGGGTTCATGATCCAGGGCGGCTGCCCGCTCGGCACCGGAACCGGCGGCCCCGGCTACCAGTTCGCCGACGAGTTCCACCCCGAGCACGCCTTCGACCGGCCCTACCTGCTGGCGATGGCCAACGCCGGACCGGGCACCAACGGCTCCCAGTTCTTCATCACCGTGGTTCCCACCCCGCACCTGAACCGTCGCCACACCATCTTCGGTGAGGTCACCGACGAGGCCTCGAAGGCTGTCGTGGATGCCATCGCGACGACCCCGACGGATCAGCGGGACCGGCCCGTCACCCCGGTGGTCATCAACTCGGTGACCCTGTCCTGATCGAAGGCGCAGTGGATGGGCCAGGCCCAGTCCCCGGTGGTCTCGAGCAGACGCACACCGGGGGACTCCAACCAGGCAGCCACGCGCTCGGCCTCCTCGAAGCTCCCGGCGGGCAATCCGCCGGGAGCTTCGCGTACCGTCTCCGCCAGCAGCTGCAGCCGTGCCGCCTCGTCGCGGACCTGCGCGGTGCGGGCCCTGGCCGCTGCGGCGAGCCTGCCGTACCGGATCACGTGGATGGCCCAGCCATCCCCCTCGGGGGCGGCCGCCACCAGCTCCGGACACCCGGCCAGGGACCGGACCCGGTGGAAGCGACGCGATGTGGCGTGGGCCGCCAACAGGCGGCTGCTCAGCTCCCCGGCTTCCTCGAAACGCTGCTGTGCCACCAGACGTCCCAGCCGTGGTGCGGCGTGGCCGAGCAGCTCCCGCACGTCACCAGCCCAGGCAGCTCGCAGCCGCTCCACCTGGGCGGCGTAGCCCTCGGCGGCCTCGCCCAGCTCGCACGGGGCCCGGCACTTGCCGAGCTCTGCCAGTGCACAGGCGCTGCGTGGGGTCCGGGTGGACAACCTGTGGGTGCACTCCCTGACGCCGAAGGCCTCCTGCAGGCAACGGGCTGTCTCCTTCGCCGCGGCAACACCGTGGAACGGCCCCCACACCAGGTCCCCATCGACCACGCTCCGCGCGACGGCCAACCGGGGGAAGGGCTCACGGGTCAGCTTGAGCCACACCAACCGGTGCTGGTTGCGTGAACGCCGGTTGTAGCGGGGACCGTGGCTGGCGATCATCCTGAGCTCACGCACCTCGGCCTCCAGATCGGTGGCGCACTGCACCGTCTGCACCCGTGTGGCGACCTGCACCATCTCGTGGATGCGGGAGCGCTGCTCCGAGGCCGAGAAGTAGGAGGCCACCCGTTTCTTGAGGTTGCGGGACCTGCCGACGTAGAGCACCTCGATGCGCGGGGCGCCGTCGAAGTCGCGGCCCTGGAGTTCGAACCAGTACACCCCGGGGGCCTCGGGCAGGTCCTTCGCCCACACCCGCTTGGCCCGGCGCTCCGGGGAGACCCTGGCCATCAGCTCCCGCAGGTCTGCCACCGTGTCGACACCGAGGTTCCCGACCCGCTCCAGCAGGCCGTGCAGCACATCGACGGTGGCGCGGGCGTCGCTGAGCGCCCGGTGGTCGGGCTGGGTGGGGGAGCCGAAATGATGGGCCAGGGTTGCCAACTTGCAGTTGCGCACCTCGCCTTGGAGCAACACCTGACGGGCCAGGGCCACGGTGTCGATCACGGCTCGTCGCCCCCAGGTCAATCCCAGCTCCTCGCAGCCCCGCCGGAGGAAACCGATGTCGAAGGGGGCGTTGTGGGCCACCAGCACGCTTCCGGTGGCGAAGTCCAGGAAAGACGGGAGGGCCACCTGCAGCTTCGGGGCGGAGGCGAGCATCGAATCGGTGATCCCGGTGAGGGCCTGGATCATCGCCGGGACGGGAGAGGTGGTGCGAACCAGGGTCTGGAACTCGCCCACCACCTCGCCGCCGCAGACCTTGACCGCACCGATCTCGGTGATCTCCGCCTCGCGACCGGTGCCCGTGGTCTCCAGGTCGACCACGGTGAACGTCTCGGCCCGCAGTGGCGTGCCGAGGTCGTCGAAGCTGGGCTGGGCCAGTGGGAGCGGGTCGGTCATGGCACCCAAGGTAGCCATCGGCTCCGACAAAAAGCTGGCAGCTCGCGTGCGGTCAGTTTTGTCCATCGGTTTGGGAATGCCCTGAAGGTCGTTTAGGATTCTCTCAGCTTTGCTTCCTGCAGTGTTTGGAGACTCACGTGAAGAAGATGCGCAGCGGGCTCGTCGCCCTGCTGGTCGCCACCAGCGTCGTGTACGTCCCGACGGCTTTCGCCGACCCCGACAAGGTCGCCGAGGCCAAGGCCGAGCTGGAGCGGATCCGTGAGGAGGCGGCCAACTTGGACGCCGAGATCATCGAGGTCGCGGCCCGCGCCGACGAGGCCAGCGCCAAGCTCGCAGGAATCAACCAGGACCTCAGCGCCCAGGAGCAGAAGGTCGCCCAGATGGGTGCCGAGCTCGGCGACGTCGCCATGCTCCAGTTCAACGGCGGCGGGCTGGACGTCACCTCGCAGCTGCTGAGCAGCGGCTCCGATGCCACCTTCCTCTCCGGCCTGGCCACCATCCAGAACGAGGTGGACCGCAGCAACTCCGACCTCCAGGCATTGCAGCTGGAGCAGGGGCGGCTCGACGCTCTCCGCGACCAGCAGGTCGCCACCACCGAGGCCATCGAGTCGGACCGGGCGGAGAAGGAGAAGCTGGCCAAGGAGTTCGACTCCAAGGAGACCGAGGCGGAGAACGTCTACAAGCGGCTGAGCTCCGAGGAGCAGGAGCGGCTGCGCAGGCTCGAGGAGCAGCGCCAGCGTGAGCAGGAGGAGCGTGACCGCCGCGAGCAGGAACGCGCCAGCCGCGCTGAGAACAGCCAGACCGCAGCAGGCCCCGTCGCTGCCGAACCCAGCGAGCCGGTCGAGAAGGAGCAGCCCAAGGCTCCACCGGCCAGCGGCCGTGGCGGTTCCGCGGTCCAGGTGGCGCTGGCCCAGGTGGGCAAGAGCTACGTGTGGGGCACCTCCGGTCCCAACACCTTCGACTGCTCCGGCCTGACCAGCTACGCCTACCGTCAGCAGGGAATCTCCCTGCCGCGCAGCGCCCGCCAGCAGTACCGGATCGGCACCCCGGTGGCCAAGGGGGACCTGCAGCCCGGCGACCTGGTCTTCTACTACAGCGGCATCAGCCATGTCGGCATGTACATCGGTGACGGGAAGATCGTCCACGCGGCCAACCCCCGCAGCGGGATCAACGTCACCGGCCTGAACTCGATGCCCTATCAGGGCGCCCGCCGCGTCGGCTGATCCTGAATGTGGTACGGCTTCTTCAAGACCTTTCTGTTCCGTCCACTGGTCCGTCACGGATTCCGGGCCCGGATCGTCGGCGCTGAGAACGTCCCGCCGACCGGGGGAGCCATCCTCGCCAGCAACCACATCGCGGCGATGGACTCGGTGGTCGTCCCGGCCATGCTGCCCAGGAAGGTGACCTTCCCCGCCAAGGCGGAGCTCTTCAAGGGCGACCGGGGCATCGGATCCAAGATCGTGGCGTGGTTCCTCAAGGCCATCGGCATGGTGCCGATGGATCGTGGCGGGGGACGCGCCTCTGCCGCTTCGCTGCAGGCCATCACCGACGTGCTGGAGGCCGGGCAGGTGGTCGCGATCTACCCGGAGGGAACCCGCTCCCCGGACGGTCGGCTCTACAAGGGCAAGACCGGGATGGCCCGGATGGTGTTGGCCTCTGGCGCCCCGGTGCTCCCCGTCGGTGTCGTGGGCACCCAGAAGGTACGCGGCCCGTTCGGCATCCCCTGGGTGCGTCGCCCCATCGTCGTGGTGGGAAAGCCCTTGGACTTCAGCGAGTACCGGGGAATGCAGACTGAGACCAAGGCGCTGCGCTACGTCACCGACGAGGTGTTGGCTGCCATCCAGCAGCTCACCGGTCAGGAATACGCCGACGTCTACGCCACCAGGGTCAAGCACGGCGACCTCAAGGAGGTCGGCTCAGATGAATTCGTCCGGCCCCGGCCCGGGGACGGCGTTCGTCCGGAGGTGACCGCGGGGTGACCCACCCGTCCCCCACATCGGCCGGTCTGGGATGGGTCCAGGCGGCTTCGTCGTGGTTCCGCAAGGACTACGACGTGCTGGGGCGGGTCTTCGTGGTGGCGGCCTTCGTGCGGGCTGCGCTGGCGCTCCACACCGTCGCGATGAACCTGACCTTCGACGACCGGGAGACCGTGACGGATCTGCCCGGGATGATCCTGACCTTCGTGGTGCTGCTCGGCTGGACGGTCTTGGTGACGGTGGTGCTGCGTCGTCCCAGCCAACGCAGTCTGTGGGTCCACCTGGCGGATGCCGCGGTGACCTGCGCCATCATCCTCGCCACTCCGTTGATCGTGACGCAACCCTACGGCGGCACCTCCCTGGCCGGTTACTGGATGCTCGGCTGCTGCCTCTACGCAGCCGTGTTGCGGGGGGCCATCGCAGGAGTCGCCTGCGTGATCGCCACCTCCGTGGCGTTGCTGGCGCTGCCACCGACGCTGTCGCTGGCCCGGGTGGACCTCGCCCTGGGGGCGATGCTCATCACCATCTGTTGCGGGGTCCTCATCACGCAGTTCAAGCACACCATCACCGAGCAGGAACGGGCCCGAATCCGCTCCGTCGCGCTGGGGGAGCGGGAGCGGCTGGCCCGGATCGTCCATGACGGGGCGCTGCAGGTGCTGGCCCTGGTGGAGCGTGAGGGTCCCGGCCTCGGGCCGCGCGGCACTCGCCTGGCAGCCCTGGCACGCGAGTCGGAGAACCAGCTGCGCACCCTGATCCGGGACAAGGAGGTCTTCGACGAGTCCACCGTCTACGAGGTGGATCTCGCCTCAGCGCTGGGGCATTTCGAGTCCGGGCGGGTGACGGTGTCCACGATGGCCGGGAAGGTGATGGTGCCGCGTCTGATCGCCGAGGAGGTCGAGGCGACGCTCAGTGAGGCGCTGCAGAACGTGGCGAAGCACGCCGGACCTGATGCGCGGGCCTGGGTGCTGCTGGACCAGGAGGACAAGCACGAGGTCATCCTGTGGGTCCGCGACGACGGCGTGGGCATGGATCTGGACGAGGTGGATTCTGCGGCGATACGTGGCAGGCTGGGTATCCGCAACTCGATCGTTGGGCGCATGGTTGCTCTCGGCGGATCAGCCGAGGTGAAGTCGAGCCCCGGGCAGGGCACGGAGTGGGAGCTGAGGTTCCCGGTGAGGTTGGGAGACACGTGAACGCCATCGAACGCCGCCGCGTCATGCTGGTGGACGATCACCCGATGTGGATCGACGCGCTGAGTGAGGACCTCGAGGAGGAGGGGTTCGAGATTGTCGCGGCCGCCAAGAACGGCACCGAGTGCCTGCAGCGTGCCAGGGCGACCCGCCCGGACGTCGTCGTGATGGACCTGCAGATTCCGGAGCCGGATGGCGCCACCTGCACGGAGAAGCTGGTGCAGGAGTTCCCGGAGATCAAGGTACTGGTGATCTCCGCCAGCGGGGAGCGCGACGACGTGCTCAAGGCGATGAAGGCAGGCGCCAAGGGCTACCTGGTGAAGTCGGCATCGAAGGCGGAGCTCATCGAGGGGGTGCGGCGCACCGCAGCCGGGGATGCCGTGTTCACCCCGGGGCTGGCCGGTCTGGTGCTGGGGGAGTTCCGGCGCATGGCCACCGTGGCAAGAGACCATGACGACGAGGGGCCGGTGCTCACCACCCGGGAGGTGGAGGTGCTGCGTCGCGTCGCGAAAGGGCTGGCCTACCGGGAGATCGCTGAGGAGCTGTTCGTCTCCCACCGCACGATCCAGAACCATGTGCAGAACGTGTTGCGCAAGCTGCAGCTGCACAACCGGGTGGAGCTGACCCTCTACGCCATCGACCAGGGGCTCCACGATCCGAATGAGTGACAGGGTCCGCGAATAGGTGGAATCGACGGCGGTCGTCCTGGCGACCCCTCCCGTTCGCGGACCCTCCAAGGACTTCTTGCCCCACTGGGGTAGTCTTCCGCGCATGTCCTCGATCATGAGCCGGACCGAACTGCGTTCCCTACCGCTGATCCAGCAGCCCGTCTATGAGGATGAGGCGGCGCTGGATCGGGTCATCGACGTGATGGAGAACCTGCCCCCGCTGGTGTTCGCGGGTGAGTGCGACGACCTGCGGCACAAGCTGGCCGAGGTGGCGGCGGGCCGTGCCTTCCTGCTGCAGGGCGGGGACTGTGCAGAATCCTTCGAGGCCGTGACGGCGCAGGACATCAAGAACAAGCTGCTGGTGCAGCTGTCGATGGCGGTGGTCATGACCTATGCGGCGCAGGTCCCGGTGGTCAAGGTGGGACGTATCGCCGGGCAGTACGCCAAGCCGCGCAGCAAGCCGACGGAGACCCGTGAGGGGGTGACCCTGCCGAGCTACCGGGGGGATGCCATCAATGGTTTCGAGTTCACCGCCGAGGCCCGCAGGCCGGACCCGGAGCGGCTGGTGCAGGTGTACAACGCCTCGGCGGCGACCCTCAACCTGGTGCGGGCCTTCGTCAAGGGTGGCTTTGCCGACCTGCGCGGAGTGCACACCTGGAACCGGGACTTCGTCGGGAACTCGCAGGTGGAGGCTGCTTACGAGGAGCTGGCCTCCGAGATCGACCAGGCGCTGGCCTTCATGGTGGCCTGCGGGGTGGAGGACCGGGCGCTGTCCACCATCGACTTCTACGCCTCCCACGAGGCGCTGCTGTTGGAGTACGAGCGCGCCCTGACCCGAGTCGATTCCCGTTCCCAGCAGCTTTATGGCTGCTCCGGGCACATGCTGTGGATCGGGGAGCGTACCCGGCAGCTGGACGGGGCCCATGTGGAGTTGCTCAGGCGGGTCCGCAACCCGCTCGGCATCAAGCTCGGACCGACAACCACCCCGCAGCAGGCCATCGAGTTGGCCGACCGGCTGGACCCCGATGGCGAGCCCGGTCGGATCACCTTCATCACCCGGATGGGTGCCGGGAAGGTGCGCGAAGTGCTGCCCGCGGTGATCCAGGGGGTGGAGGCGACGGGGCGTCGGGTGGCCTGGGTGTGTGATCCGATGCACGGCAACACCTTCGAGGCCGCCAACGGTTTCAAGACCCGCTCCTTCGATGACGTGGTGGAGGAGGTACGAGGCTTCTTCGACGTGCACCACGAGCTCGGCACCTGGCCGGGTGGGCTGCACGTGGAGCTGACCGGCACCGATGTCACCGAGTGTGTCGGGGGTTCGCTCAGGTTGGAGGAGGCCGATCTGGCCAACCGCTACGAGACGGTGTGTGATCCCAGGCTGAACCGCAACCAGAGCCTGGAGTTGGCCTTCACCGTCGCCACGCGGCTGCGGGAGGGACGCAACTCCCGCCACAACCCGGTGCAGGAGTACCAGATCCGGGAGTTCTGAGAGGTGCGCGGTGAGGAGGGAATCCGCCTCACCGCGCCTCTTTGAACCTCAGCGCTTGAACTTCTGCCGTAGCTCCTGGACCACCTCGTCGATGCGACGGCTGGAGGGTTTCGGCCAGGCGATGAGCAGCAGGGCGGCCACCACGATCGCACCGCCGATGGTGACGTTCCAGGTGAGCAGTTCCATGCCGAAGCCGATGGCGAATACCGCTGCCCAGACCGGCTCGGTGCACATGATGACCGCGGTGGTGGTGGGCGGGACGTAGCTCTGGGCCCAACTCTGCAGGAACAGCGTCACGGCACCGCAGAAGATGCCGAGGTACAGCACGGGGGCAGCCACCTCCCACGTGGTGGGGAGCTGGTAATTGGTGAATGGGATCACCAGCAGGCAGCCGACGGCGCCGGTGAGGGCCTGGGCGAGGGTCAGGGACTGCACCGTCTCCGGCGTCACCCAGCGCCCGAGCAGGACGATGTGCACGGCGAACATGATGGCGCCGATGAGGGTGAGGAGGGCGCCGAACCCGAATCCGCCCTCGCTGCTGTGCCCGAGTGCCAGGATTGCGATCCCGGTGATGGTCAGCAGCACCGCGACCCAGGTCCTGGGGGTGGTGGGTTGCTTCAGGAAGACAACGGCGATGATGGCGGTGAACACCACGTAGCTGGCGGTGATGAAGCCGGACAGGGAGGGTGCGGTGTACTCCAGACCGATGAGCTGGATGGCCAGGCCGAAGTTGAACACCGCACCCAGGATGATGCCCTGGATCAGAGTCCTGCGCTTCATCCTCAGGCGGGGCAGGAAGGGGATGAGCAGGCAGATGCCGGTCAGCAGCAGGCGGGAGATGGTCAGGTCCACTGGAGTCATCACCTCGTAGGCCCCCTTGGCCACCGCGACGGTTGATCCCCATGCGGTTGCGGCCAGCAGCAGGGCGAGTGCAGGGAGTAGCTGACGGTCCAGTTTCACCGGGCCATCCTAGAGGATTGCTCAGTGGAATGATTCCAAAATGGGGATCACCCCAGCCGGACCTCGATCTCGCTGCCCTTGGGGACGCTGGTGCCGGGGCCCGGGTTGGTCTCGGTCACCCAGCCGGTGATGCTGCCGATGAGGGGGGTCTCGACGAAGCGGGCGGTCAGCCCTGCGTTCTTCAGCAGGCGTTCGGCGTCCTCGCGCTTCTTCCAGGTCACATCTGGTACCTCGACCATCTCCGGCCCGAGCGACTTGGTGATGGTGATGGTGCTGCCCCGGTACACGTTGCCCTGGTTGGGGTCCTGGGAGATCACCTGCCCGGCGGGAACCGTCGCGGAGTGTTCCTCGGTCACCGAGACGTGCATCCCGAGGTCCTGGAGCTTCGTCACAGCCGTGTCGGCGTCCTGGCCCTCGTAGTTCTTCACGGCGATGGGTTCGGGGCCGCCGCTGATCTGGAGATCGACGGCGGTCTTCGGGGGCAGGAGGGTACCTGCTGGCTGTGAGGAGGCCACGACGTTGCCCTTGACGACGGTGGCGGACCACACCTCGGTGACGGTACCCACGATCAGGTGGGCCTCCTCCAGCAGGACGCGGGCCTCGTCGAGGGATTTGTCGGCGAGTTCCGGGATGGGGTAGCGCTCCGGCCCCTTGGAGACGGTGACCACCACCTCTGAGCCGCGCAGCACGCGCTGCCCGCCGGTGGGGTCGGTGGAGATCACCTGCCCGGCAGGGATGGTCTCGGAATGGGCCTCGGTCTTCTTCACCTTCAGGTCATTGGCGTCGAGAGCGGTGACGGCCTGCTCGAAGCTGACCTGGCCGATGTCGGGGGAGGAGGTGTAGCGGCCAGCGGCCCACCACCAGGAACCGAATCCGATGAGGAGCGTCAGCAGCAGCACCGCCAGCGCCAGGATGATGCCTCGACGGCGTCGGTGGACCGGATCGTTGCTGATGCTGAGCTGCGGGAACAGCGGGGTGCGTTGTGAGGCGGGGGGCTCGACGAGGTTCGGCGAGCTGGGGAAGGGGCGGCCTGCCCGTGGTGGGCGGCCTGACCGGATCAGGGTGGTCTCGGTGGCGGGGGTGGCCACGATGACGGTCTCCGCTGTTGGGGAGACCTGCTCCGGATCAGCCGGGGGGGCGGTGCGTCGGGCACGGCGCAGCGTACGGCTGGGGACCTCCTTCAGCGGGCGGGGCCTCGGCTCCGGCCTGGGAGAGATCTGCTGAGTGGGGGCGTCGGGGTCCACCTGCGCGGGGCGCAGTTCCGCAGCCAGTTCGGGGTTGTGCTGGCCCGGGTGGTCGGTCAGCTCCTGGCGGACGATGCGCAGCTTGTCCACCAGCTCGCGGCCGTCGCTCAGGCGGCTGGTGTGGTCGCGGGTGGTGCAGTAGGCCACCAGGGCATCGATGTAGTCCGGGATGAAGCCGGGGCGGTCCAGCTCCCGCAGCTTTGCCGACGGCGCGGGCACGTCGCTGTTCACGTGCAGGTAGGCGATCTGGTAGTTGTTCTCGCCGACGTGGGGTTTGCGTCCGGTCAGCAGCTCGAAGAACAGGATGCCGGTGGAGTAGATGTCGCTGCGGGCATCCGGGCGGGCGTGGGTGACCAGCTCCGGCGGCAGGTAGGAGGCGGTGCCGACGAGCACCCCCGTCGCGGTCATCTGGGGGGAGTGCTCCTCGCGGGCCAGGCCGAAGTCGGCGACCTTGATCTGGCCCCGGGCCGAGATCAGGACGTTCTCCGGTTTGATGTCGCGGTGGACGATGCCGACCTCGTGGGCGGCGGCCAGTGCCGAGGCGATGGGGTCGAGGTAGTCGAGGGCTTCCAGCGGGGGGAGGGGGGCCTCGCGGCTGATGAGGCGACGCAGGGTCTCACCCTCCACGTACTCCATGACGATGTAGGGCTGGCCCTGGGAGATGCCCTGATCGAAGATGCTGACCACCGCGGGATGGCTGATGAGGGCCGCCGAGCGGGCCTCGCGGTCGAACTTCGCGACGAATTCGTCGTCCTCACCCAGGTCGGCGCGCATGATCTTGACGGCGACGGTCCGCTGCAGCCGGGAGTCCCGGGCCCGGTACACCGTCGCCATCCCGCCACGAGCCAGTTTTGCCAGGATTTCGTAACGACCATCCAGCACGTGGCCGACCATCGGGTCGAACGTACTGCTCATTGGCACCATTCCCAGTCTTACTCGTCCATGCTCGCGCCGACCGTTTGGCCCGCTCAGAGGAAGTGTAGGGCCGTCGCGGCCCACTCGCTCACCCCGGCGCGCCGCGTAGGCTGCTTGCATGACTGCACTCGTGAGTCTTCGTTCCCGTCTGCTGTTGTGCAGGCTCGCCGTGAGCCTGCCGCTGGCCGAGGCCGCGTCCCTGCTGGAGGGGTTGGCCGGGGCTGGTGTCGATCTGGTGGTGATGCATGGCACAGGTGAGGTCGAGGCCACGCATCGCTGCTGGGCAGAGCTCAACGCGCAGTGGGGGAGGCGGCTGCTGCTGGCCCATGACGTGCCGGAGGCGATGGGCGATGTCGTGCTCACCTCGGGAGGTCGGGGGAGGAGCGCGGCCAGACCGCACCCTTACACGCTGCTCGGCTGGCAGGTGGCGGATCGCCGTTCGGTGCAGGACACCTCACCTCATGACTTCCTGGTGCTGTCCGGGGAGCGATTGATCGCGACGGCGTTGGCCAGTGACCCGCCGCTGGATGAGGAGGCGCGGCCGTGGTTCGTTGCGGGCAGCTTCTCCCCGGATCGGGTGCAGCACCTGATCGCAGCCGGGGTGCGACGGGTGCTGCTGACCGAGAATCCTGGGCTGGACGAGTTGGGCGAGATCGCCCGGATGCTGCGAGCCTCCTGGCACGAGGACCCGCTGGGGCAGCGCTTCCTGGCCCAAGCCATCCGGTCCTGAGAAGCCGCGGGGCAGTGGTTCGTCGTGGGGGGTTGCGTTGGGTGGGTTGGTGTGCTACTTTCCGGGTATTGGTTTCTAGTGTTTCTATTGCGTTGGAGCGTGGTTCATGAGTGATCCGATGGCGGGTATTGAGGTTGATGTTGTTTTTGATCATGAGTATGCTGATGCGTTGATCAAGGCGTGTGATGATGCTGCGGATTTGAT
>JAUNKV010000063.1 GCA_030532575.1 Propionibacteriaceae bacterium
GCGCCGATGGTACTGCACACGGGAGTGTGTGGGAGACTAGGACGCTGCCGGACATTTTATGTGTCCCCCAACCACTTGTGGTTGGGGGACACATTTTTTTACCCCCCTTCTCTTTTTGGTAGGAGCCGCTCATGCCGAGACCCTTGCACACGGTGCAGAGACTTGGACCGAGTGTGGACGCTCCGGGCTCGGGTCGCTGCCCAAGGTCACCAGGTCTCAACGCAGACTGCTCGCTGACGCTCGCGGTCCGGTGTGAGCAGCGGAGAAAAAGAACCAGACTGAACCAGCAATACTCCGCGTTGGTGAGGGCAACTAGTGTGTAGGGGACCTGAAGCCATCTGGCTGAAGAGATATGGAGACATCATGGAAACACAGCCCCTGATCGCGGTCGAAGGCGGCCCGATCTGGATCGACCTCGGCACCCACGACCTCGACGGAGCCATCGAGTTCTACACCGCCCTGCTGGGCTGGGAGTTCGGCGAGGGCAGCGAGCAGTTCGGCGGCTACCGCATGATCCACAAGGACGGACTGCCCATCGGCGGAGCCATGACCACCCTCATGGGGCCGGAAGGTCCCACGACCGAACCGCAAGGACCCACGGCGTGGAGCGTCTACCTGCGCACCGCCAACATCGAGCAGACCCTCGCGAAAGCCGTCGAGCACGGCGCCCAGGTGCTGGTGCCCGCCATGTCGATCGCGGACCTCGGCTCGATGGCGATCCTCATCGACCCGGCCGGTGCGGCCATCGGGGCGTGGCAGCCCGAGACCTTCGACGGCATTGCGAACTGCGCCCGGGTCGGAACCCCCTGCTGGTTCGAGAACATGACCATGAACTTCGATGCGGCCTCGGCCTTCTACCGCGACGTGTTCGCCTGGGACCTGCAGGTCAACCCCACCCAGCAGGAAGCCGCCCCAAAGGTGCGTTACGTCACCCACGGCACCGGCGAGAAGACCGCCGCCGGGATGTGCGAGGCCAACAGCGTCCTGCCCGAGGGCACGCCGTCGTACTGGAGGGTCTACTTCGGCGTGGCTGACCTGGACCACAGCCTGGCCGAGCTGAAGCGGCTCGGCGGCAGCGTGATCGACCCCGGGGGCGACACCCCGTTCGGCAGGATCGCCACCGTCGCCGACCCGCAGGGAGCACAGTTCCAGCTACTCAAGATCAAGGACTGAAGATGCCAGAGCTCATCTTCGCTCTGGCCTCGTTGGCGACGGTGGTGCTGGTGTTCGTCGCGCTTCCCGAGATGTCACGGCCGACGGTGCCGCTGGGGGTCAGCGTTCCCAGCGGACGTGTCGCCGACCCGGTGGTCCGTGCGGCCATCAGGAGTTTCCGCATCCAGGTCCTGGGGGCAGGCGCGGTCGCTGCGATCCTCACCGTGGCGACGGCGCACCTGCCGGGGGTGAGCGCTCTGGTCCTGCTCGGATACGTCGCATGGGCGATGATCTCCTTCGCACTGTGTCGACGTCCCATCCTTGAGGCCAAGGCTGCGGAGAACTGGTACGAGGGGGTGCACGTCGACGAGGGGACGGCCCAGCCTCTGCCCGAGCAGGCGGCGAGACCCCGCTGGTTCCTGTTGCTGCTGGCGCTGGCGGTCAGCCTCGCGGCGCTGGCAGTGGTGCTGATCGACTCCTCGACGGTGTCGACGACGGGGTTGACCGGCCTGGGACTGAGCGTCGGGATGACGACGCTCAGCGTCCTCACCAGTCATCGCCGGGACCCGCACCCACCGGATGGGAAACCGCAGGCGGCGCAACGTTTTGAGGTCGCGCGCGCACGGTCTCTGCAGCGCACTCTCGGGTGGGCTGCGCTGGTCGCAGCCCTGACCCTCGGGGTGGCGACGGTGGCCCCAGTGATCCGGCTGAACCCGGCGGCCCTGGCGTGGTCGCTGTGGGCGCTGTTCCTGGCCTCCCTGATCCCGATGATCTGGCTGGTGTTCGATGTGGCGGCCCAGCAACGGGCGTCACGCGCCGTCGCCGAGGTGCCGGGGCCGGAATCCCCGGACGATGACCGCTTCTGGAAGTGGGGCCTGTTCTACATCAACCACGACGACCCGCGCATGTTCGTGCCGAAGCGCAGCGGGGTGGGCTACGACTCCAACCTCGGCCACCCCGTCGGAATGGCGATGATGTGTGGGGTGCTGCTGCTGGTGCTGGGCACCGTGGTCGCAGTGGTGAGCCTGCTGTAGTCCCATAGACTCACTGTCATGCGTGGTGAGTACAAGGTGCCGGGCGGCAAGCTGGTCGCCGTCGATGTCGAGACCAAGGACGGGGTGCTGGCCCGGGTGGCCGTCTCCGGAGACTTCTTCCTGGAGCCCGACAACGCCCTGGAGGAAATCAACCAGGCGGTGACGGGATTGGCGTCGAAGTCCTCGGTGGCGGACATCGCACAGGCCATCACCTCGCGGCTGAGCCCTGAGGTGCAGCTCATCGGGTTCACCCCCGAGGCGGTGGGGATCGCGGTCAGGCGGGCGCTCGGGCACGCCATCGACTGGAGCGACCTGACCTTCGACGTGATCGGCCCCGTCACGCTGGACCCACGGATGCACGTCGCCCTCGACGAGGTGCTGGCCGGGGAGCTGGCGCGTGGCGAGGCGAACCCCAGCCTGCGCATCTGGGAATGGGACCAGCCGCTGGTGGTGATCGGCTCCTTCCAGTCCTACCGCAACGAGATCGACGACGAGGGGCGCGAGCGGCACGGCATCAACGTGGTGCGGCGCATCACCGGCGGCGGTGCGATGTTCATGGAGCCCGGCAACTGCGTCACCTACTCCCTGGTGGTGCCGGGCGCCCTGGTGGAGGGGCTGAGCTTCGAGCGCAGCTACGAGTTCCTCGACCAGTGGGTGATGGGGGCGCTCGCGGAGCTGGGGGTCAGGGCCCGCTACGTGCCGCTCAACGACATCGCCTCCGAGCACGGCAAGATCGCGGGCGCGGCGCAGCGTCGCCTCACCGGCGGGGTGGTGCTGCACCACGTGACGATGGCCTACGACATCGACGCCGACAAGATGCTCGAGGTGCTCCGGATCGGTCGGGTGAAACTGTCCGACAAGGGAACCAAGTCCGCCAACAAGCGGGTGGACCCGCTCCGGTCACAGACCCGGCTTCCCAGGGAGCAGATCATCGAGAGCTTCCTCGCCCACTTCGAGGGCCGGTACGCCACCCGTCGGCGGGACTACACCGAGGCCGAACTCGCCGCAGCGCGGGAACTGGTGGAGACGAAGTTCTCCTCACCGGAGTGGACCAAACGGATTCCGTGAGGGTGCCGCACCCTCTCAGGGTCCGAGGCAGGCCAGCGGAATGACGGCGACACCATCGCGACGGCGGTAGGCGTCGGGGCCTGTGTGAACCACCACCTGGTCAATGCGGCGACGGTAGGTCACGTCCCTACTGTACAACGAGCCGGGTTTCTACTGTACAACGAGCCGAATCGGCGCCCCGTGACGAGCACGAACCGCCGGGTTGCTTGCGCGAAATGCCGCTGTCAACGCTGCCAACAAAGTAAAACGGCGATTCGTGCCTGAGGGGGAGGGCAGGTTCAGGTGGGTGGGGGGTGGGGCTGGGGTCAGTGGACCAGGCCCGACTCCCAGGCCGCGATGATGAGCTGAGGCCGATCCCTGGCGTCGAGCTTCGTCAGCAGGTGGGAGATGTGGGTCTTCAGCGTGCCCTTGCTGATGAACAGCTCCCGCTCGATCTCCGCATTGTTCAGACCCCGACCGATCAGGGTCAGCACCTCCACCTCCCGGGGCGTCAACACCCCCGGCGGCGACGGCGCGGGCCGAGCCACCGCCTTCGCCACCACCCGCCTCAGCACCGACGGCGACAACGCCTGCTCACCGCTGTGGATGCGACGCACCGTCGCGGCCAGGGCGTCGGGGTCGGCGTCCTTCAGCAGGAACCCACTCGCCCCCGCCCGAAGCGCCCGGAACACGTACTCATCCAGCTCGAACATCGTCAGCACACACACCCGCACCCCCGCCAGGCTGGCATCCGCCGCGATCCCCTCCAGCGCGGCCAACCCGTCCAACCGCGGCATCCTGACATCCAGCAGCACCACATCCGGCCGCTCCCGCCGCACCACCTCCAGCGCCTCGACGCCATCAGCCGCCTCACCCACCACGGTGATGTCCGGCTCGGCATCCAGCATCACCGCCAGGCAGCGACGGATCAGCGCCTGGTCATCGGCCACCACGACCCGGATCATCACACCTCCAACGGGATCGACGCCCGCACCTCGTAGCCCCTGCCGACCGGCCCGCAGGCGAGCGTCCCGCCGTGCAGCTCCACCCTCGTGCGCAACAGCACCAGACCATGCCCGGCCCCTGCCTCAGGCCGCCACCCGGGAACCGGCCCGTCGTCGATGACATGCGTGACAAGCATGTCATCGACATTCTCGACCCGGACGCGCACCGTCGTCGGCCCGGCATGACGCAGCACATTCGCCAACGCCTCCCCCACCACCTGATGGACGGTCAACCCCACCCCGGGCGGCACCGTCGACACCTCGACCACGGCCTGGACGACGACGCCCTGCCGCTCGGCCCGAGCGATCAACTCCGGCAGGTCCTCGACCCCGGGCGTTGGCTGCAACGGCGCCGCATCGGGGTCCTGCAGCAGCGTCAACAACCTACGCAACTCCGCCGTGGCCTCGCGGCTCAGCCCGATCACATCCGCCAGGGCCTGCCGGGGAGCCTCCGCATCAACCGCGGCCAGTCGTCGCCCCGCCTCCGCCCGCACCGTGATGGCACCCAGCCCGTGGGAGACGATGTCGTGCAGGTCACGCGCAATGGTGATCCGATCCCGCAGCACGGCATCCCGCGCCGCAGCCCGGGCCAGCTCCTGCTCGAAACGACGACGCTGCACCCGCCGCAACCACGCCAGCCACACCGCCAACGCCCCGATCGCCGCCACGACGACGATGGGAAGCCAGGCCGGGCCGGAGGACTCGGGCGAGGCCCCGAGCACACTCACCCCGAACAGGGTCAGCCCGGCCGCCACCCAGCCGAACGGGAAGGAGCGTTTCATGGCTCGATCCTACGAAGCGCTGTTCGCGCCCGACATCGGCCCCAAGGCCGATGGCCAGCTCGGTGAGGCGTGCACGAAGTGGCGGGTTGCTTGACTCTGAAACGTTTCACCGGGGGGTCTCGCACAAGCAAAACGGCGATTCGTGCCCGATGGGTGGGCGTCACATCGGCCCTGGGGACGACTCCCGGGCGCCGATGTGCGACGACCCGAGCCGCGCTGAGCTTGAGGCCATGATCGAATTCCACGACGTCCACCGCAGCCGCGGCCCCCGCCGCATCCTCGACGGCATCAGTTTCCGCGCCGCACCGGGCCGGATCACCGGGTTCGTCGGACCCAACGGAGCGGGCAAGACCTCCAGCCTGCGCATCCTGCTGGCCCTGGACCGAGGCCACACCGGCACCGCGACGGTGTGCGGACAGCACTACGCGACGCTGAAACACCCGCTCACCGTCGTCGGGGCCAGCCTCGGCGGCTCCGGCGCGCACCCGGCACGTCGCGCCGTCGCCCACCTGAGATGGGTGGCCGCCAGCAACTCCATCCCGCAGTCCCGCGTGGCGCAGGTGCTCGACGAGGTGGGGCTGGGCCGGGCCGCGAGGCAGCGGGTCCGCACCTACTCGCTGGGCATGGCGCAGCGACTCGGCATCGCCGCCGCCCTGCTCGGCGAGCCCGAGGTGCTGGTGCTGGACGAACCCATCAACGGCCTCGACCCGGAGGGCATCCGCTGGCTGCGGCAGCTGCTGCGCCGCCACGCCGCCTGTGGTGGGACGGTGCTGCTGTCCAGCCACGTCATGACCGAGCTCGCCGAGGTGGCCGACGACGTGGTGGTGATCGCCGGAGGCACCATCCGCGCCACCGGCACGCTGGCCGAGGTCACCGCCGGGCACACCAGCCTGGAGGAGGCCTATTTCGCGCTGACCGCGGGGGTCCCCCGATGAGCGCCGTCGCGGCGGAGGCCCGGAAGGCCCTCAGCCACACTCCTGTGCCCTGGGCGCTGCTGTGTGGTGTGGTGCTGCCCGCGCTGCTGGCCTGGCACAACGCCACCAGTGTTAGGGCCGAGCTCGCTGCTGGCATCCCCTACCCCGATCTCGCGACCCTCGGCGTGGCCGAGCTGCTGCTGGCCGCCGCCGCAGCCGCAGTCGTCGGGGTGGTGGTCACAGGCTCCGAGTTCGTCTCGATGCCGAACGAGCTGGGCGGGGGCCGCCAGGCCACGACGACGGCGCTCGCCACACCGTCGCGGCTGCGCACCCTCGGGGCGAAACTGCTGGTGGTCACGGCACTGCTCGGGATCATGGCGGGGGTTTCGGTGTGGGCCACCCTGATGGCCGCCCACACCGGGCTGGGGGAGTACGCCCCGGCACTGGATGCGGCCCGCTGGACCCACGCCGCTGCGAGCGTGGCCTACGTGGTGAGCTACGGGCTCCTCGGGTTCGCCGTGACGGCGCTGCTGGGCAACGGGCTGGTGCCGCTGATCTACCTGGTGGCCAACCAGACGGTGATCTCGGTCGGCTACCTGCTGACCCTGCGCTGGAGCTGGGCCTGGTACCTGCCGGACACCGCCGTGATGGCCCTGATGCGGACCCCACCCGAGCCGGGACAGCCGGGGGTCGCAGTCGCGTTCGCCACCGCCGTCGCATGGCTGGCGGTGCTGCTGCTCGGGGCCGCCGCCGTGACTCTCAGGCGTGAACCGTGAGGGCCGCACTCGCGGCGGAGGTCCGCAAACAGGCCACCCTGCCCACCACCTGGTGGGCGACGGCGGGGGCACTCGGGGCGACTGTGGTCCTGGTGGTCCTGCTGCGGGTCGGCCACCCGGAGGCCCCGGCCGAGGCGGTGGCCGACCTGGCGCGCGGCCTGATCCAGGCCGGAGCCGTCGCGGTGGGGGTCGTGCTGGGCGCAGCCGAGCAGCGCCAGATGGCCGCCGCCCGGCTGGCGGTGCCATCGCGCCCGGTCTGGCTGGGAGCCTGCTGGCTCGTGGCACTGTCCGCGACGGGGCTGGTGGCCGCCGCGATGGTGATTTCAGGGCGGGCCACCGTCGCTGCAGGCGGGCAGTGGCTCGGTCAGTGGGCGTGGCTGTGGGGCGTTGCGATGGCCGCCTTCCTGCTGGCCGAGCTCACCGGCTCGGCCCTGAGCGGCGCCTTGGCGGTGCTGACGGTGCTGTGGATCGCGCCCGCCGTCGCAACCGGTCTCCCCCGGCTCAGGGACTGGCTGCCCGACGCCTCCCCGCTCGCCGGATGGGCCGGGGTGCACCCGGGAGCCGCGCTGGGCTGGCTGGCCGTCATCTGGGCCGTGGCACTTGTCCAGGCGGCCCGGCGGTGAACACGAACTGCCGGGTTGCTTGCGCGAGATGCCGATGTCGTCGTGATGCGACGGCGAACCGTCGGTTGTCAGCGGTTCGTGCTGGGGTTGGGGAGGGGGTGGGCTGGGGCTGGGGTCCTGCACCGTGTGCCAGGGGTCTCGACACGGGTTCCCTCGCTCCGCATCGGGACCCCGGCTCGACCAGCGGGGAAAATCCCAGCTCGGCCAGCGGGCACGAACTGCCGGGTTGCTTGCGTGAGATGCGAATGTCAACGCTGCCAAAAAAGCTGGAGGGTCCGCGGTGATGTGGAATCTACTGCGGTCGCCCTGGTGGCCCCCTGGCTGCGGACCTCCTCGAACGCACGTCCAGTGCGATCTTCGTCGTTCGCCTTGCCAGGTGGCCACCATGACGATCCTCGTGACGATCCCACCTCACCGCGCACCCTCCGACGGCGATTCGTGCTCGGGTTGGGGGTGTGGTGGCGGGGTGGGTCTGGATGGTCCCTGCCCGCGCACCGTGGTTCAGGTGCACTATGGTTCAGGCATGGGGTTTCGGAAGACGGGCAGCGTCGAGGCCGTGCGGACCGAGGTGGCGAGCCTGGCGTGGTTGCGGGAGGCCGACGGGGCCGCCGTCGCCGAGGTGCTGGAGAGCGGGCCCGGGTGGTTGGAGACGCGCATGATGCGTCACGGTGAGCCCAGCCGGGACGACGCCGCGGCCTTCGGGCGGGACCTGGCCCGCACCCACGCCACCGGGGCCCCGCACTGGGGCGCCCTCCCGCCCGGGCTGCCGGAGTCCGACGCCCGCCTGGCCGAGCTGCCCGCCCCGTCGGCGACGACCCCGCGCTGGGACAGCTGGGGCGAGTTCTTCGCCGACGCCCGACTACGCCCCTACCTGCGGCTGACGCACGGCGACGCCTCGTCGAAACGCCTGCTGGCCAAGGCCATCGACGTTGTGGCCGAGGGCCGGTTCGACTCCCCGCAGCCCGCCCTGGCTCCCGCCATTGCCCGCATCCACGGCGACCTGTGGGGCGGCAACGTGGTGTGGGAGGCGCACCCCGCCCGCACCGTCGGGACCCTCATCGACCCATCGGCCCACGGCGGCCACGCCGAGACCGACCTGGCGGAGCTGGCGCTGTTCGGCGCCCCGCACCTGGACGCCATCCTCGCCGGATACCAGGAGCTCAGCCCCCTGGCTGAGGGCTGGCAGCACAGACGCGCAGTGCACCAGTTCCACATGGTCCTGGTGCACTGCGCGTTGTTCGGTGGCGGCTACCTCCGCCAAGCCCTCGACCTGGCCCGGGGCATCACTCGTTAGGTCGGCTCGGGTCGATGGAGTCGTCGTGGAGCTGCCCGTACTCCCGGGCCTCGTCCTCGGCGGCCAGGAACTCCCAGAAGTTCATCTCCTGGGAATGCGACAACCCGCCGACGGCACCACCCGAGGCGGGGCGGTCCAGCCGAATCTCCCGGGTGTCCTCCACGTCGTGGTTCACCTCATCCTTGTCACAGGCCCGCGACGGCGTGGCGGGAGGCTCGTCGTCGGCCCCCTCGTCGTCGTGGCTCTCCTCACCCGAGCGCCCCCAGCTGGAGTCCACCGCAGCCCGGGCGGGCGCGTAGGACAGTTCGATCTCGTCGTCCAGCGGCACCGTCTCCGTCTCGTCATCCAGCAGCGACGACGACCCAGCCACGGGGTCAGCCGCCACCATGTCGTAGCTCGGCCCGGTGTAGTCCTGACCCGCGTAGGTCGGCGAGTTGAACGAGTCCTCGAGGAACACCGTCTCGTCACGCAGCCCGTCGAAGACGTTGGTGGTCTCCACGTCGTCCTCGTCGTCGAAGTGCAAGGTGTCGTCGTCGTTCCCGGCGAAGGGCTCAGGCTCCGGCTCGATCTTCGGCTCGGATTCGGTCTTGGGCTCAGCTTCCTGGGCGGTCTCCTCGACTGTCGGTTCCACATGATCCTCGGCCTGCTCCACCTGCTCGGCCACCTCGACCGGGGCCTCCAGCGCCGCAGGCGTCAACTCGGGGGTGGGGGCCTCGATGGCGGGCTGCAGTGGCTCAGCAGCTGTGTCCCACAGCACCGGCGGGACCTCACCGACGGCCTCCTCGGCATCCTCGGCCTGGTCCAGCTCGTCCAGCTCAGCCGACGGCTCCGAGTCCTGCGGTGCCTGGGTCTCGAGTTCGGTCTCGGCCTGGGCGATGGTTTCGGCGTCGGGGTCGATGGTGAGGTCGCCCAGCATCATGACGTTGGTGGCATCGGCCATCTCGTCGTAGACGATGGTCTCCTCGATCTCCTCGTCCTGGTCGTCGGCGATGTGCTCGGCCTCGACCTGCTCGGACTCGGCGTCCTCATGCTCATCGGTACCGTGCTCCTCGGCCTCGGAATCCGAGGCGGCGAGTGCGCCCAGGGTCACGGCCCCGGCCACCGCGGCCATCCCGACCAGGGCATCTTCGCCGTGCTCCTCGCGGTCGTGCTCGGCCTGCTCGTCCTGATCCTGCTCGGGCTCGTGCGGGGCCTCGTCGTGCTCAGCCTCGGGCTCCTCGACCTGGATCTCCTCGAGCTCCGACTCCGGGGTCTCCGGTGCCTCGGTCTGGAGTTCGGTCTCGGCCTGGGCGATGGTTTCGGTGTTGGGGTCGATGGTGAGGTCGCCCAGCATCATGACGTTGGTGGCATCGGCCATCTCG
>JAUNKV010000064.1 GCA_030532575.1 Propionibacteriaceae bacterium
GGAAGAACCGCTTGAGCGCCCCGGCCCCGTCCATGATCCCGGCCTCCTTCAGCTCCGCCGGGATGGCCTGCAACGCGCCGGTGCACACCAGGAACATGTAGGGGAAGCCCAGCCACAGGTTGACCATCAGGATGGACAGCTTCGCCAGCCAGGGGTCGGAGAGCCAGCCGATGCCTGCTCCACCGAGCAGCACCTGGTTGAAGAA
Source organism: Propionibacteriaceae bacterium (assembly GCA_030532575.1). Classification (GTDB taxonomy): domain Bacteria; phylum Actinomycetota; class Actinomycetes; order Propionibacteriales; family Propionibacteriaceae; genus Arachnia. The sequence goes on from JAUNKV010000064.1 coordinate 206, forward strand.
CCCGAAGTCCTTGTTCAACATGCCCCGCCACACCAGGGCTGCCAGGAAGGCCGGGAAGGCGTAGGGCAGCAGGAAGATGGCGCGGTAGAAGGTACGACCCTTGACCCGGGAGTCATTGAAGACAACCGCCAGCGTCAGGCCGAGCGCGAAGGTGGTCAGCACCGAGAGGATCGCGAACGCGAAGGTCCACAGGGTGATCTTGATGAACGGCCCGGTCAGGCGCGAGTCGTTGAAGACCTCCGTGAAGTTCTTCACACCGACGAACACCCGCCAGCCCGGCCGCAGCTCGGCGCCGTCATCAGCGACGAAGACTCCCCGCTCCGAGTCAGCGGCATACACCTTGCCCTCGGGGTCGGTGAAGGTGTCGGCGGCCTCGTCGTACACGAGGGCCGACTTCGCGACGTAGGCGAAGGTGGCGTTGTCGGTGCGCAACCAGCCGTCGTCGGGATCGTCGCTGAGACTCACGCGCAGCTCCAGCACCTCCTTGGAGGCCTGGTTGACCTCCTGGAGCGAGAGCACCTGCCAGCCGGAGACCTCGGTGACCTTGTCGCCGTCGGCCTGGCCGCCGACATCGGCCAGCGGCTGATCCTGGGTGCCGACCTGCACCTTGCCGTCACGCACCACCGCGAGCCCCAGCACGTCGTCCTTGCGGACCACGGCGACGGGGAAGGTGTCGGTGCCCTCGACCCGGCGGTCGGAGGTCTTGGCGATCTGGGTGATGGCCACCTGCTTGGTGTCGTTGTGGCCGTCGCCGTAGTTGGTGAAGGCGACGAAGGCCGTCGAGCCCATCGCGTACAGCTGGTAGACGATGAGGAAGACCAGCCCCGGAAGCAGGTACTTGGCGGGGATGGCGCGCTTGGAGAAGTAGACGTAGTCGGCCACGAGCAACGTGACCGCGAGGAAGGTGAGGACCCACCACTGCTGGGCGGCAGCGGAGGCCATGATGCCGTAAAGGCCGAACGCGTTGACCAGCCCCATGAGGACGAGCTTGACGTAGAAGCCCGGGCGCGAGAGATCGCGCGCATGGGAGAGCTGCGGCTCTGCAGACTGTCGTGTCACGATGCTTCCCTGGAATGAGCCAGTCCTCTGTGGGGGCGTTGTCCGCCCCCACGGAGGAGGACTGGGTCACTTGGTGATCTGTTCCTCGATGTTGGCAATCATCTGCTGCCACCCGGCAACGGGCTCAGCGGAGCCATCGACGATGGCGACTTCACCGTTGCCCCACTGCGGCCAGATGCCTTCCATCTCGGGGAAGGAGGGCAGCGGGTGCCCCTTGGTGGCTGCCTCGCCGAAGCCCTTCAGAACCGGGTCGTCGATGCTGCTGGCGACGGAGGCGACGGCAGGAACGCGACCGCCTTCCTCGTAGAGCATCTTCTGGGCCTCCTCACCGGCAAGGTAGGTCAGGAACTGGTTGGCCAGCAGGGCGTTGTTGCTCTTCGAGGACAGGTAAACACCTTGGACCCCGACGAACGGAGCTGCGTCCTGGCCCCCAGCCGAGGGGATCGGCAGCACGGTGATGTCCATGCCACCCTTGGCAAATTCACTGCCCCACCATGGGCCGGTGATGATGTAGGCGGACCTGCCGTCGAGGAAGGCCTGCTTGGCCTGGTCGCCGCCCACGGAGGCAGAGAGCACCTTGTCATCGGCCAGCTTCTTGACGTAGGCAGCGAAGGCCTCGCCCTCAGCACCCTTCATGCCCAGTTCGAGGAGGTAGTCGCCCTTGTCATCGGTCTTGAACAACGGAGCCCCGAAGGAGGTCTGGATCGGGTACAGGTGGTAGGCATCCCCCTTGTCACCCTGCTGGACGATGACCGGGAAGTCGGGGGTGAGGCTGGTGCCCTGGGCAACCAGCTCGTCGAAGGTGGCGGGAGTCTCCTGGGCCAGCTTGTTGTTGCGCACCAGGGCGATGTTCTCCACCGCGTAGGGCACACCCATCAGCTGGCCACCGTGGGTGAAGGCCTTGGTGGCAGGCTCAGAGAAGGCACCGGCCTTGTCGCCCAGCTCGACCGGGGCGATGATGCCATTGCTGGCAAGAGTACCGATCCAGTCGTTCGCACCGACGATGAGGTCAGGACCCTGGCCGGAGGGGGCCTGGGCGATGAAGTCGGTCTTGATGTCCTGGGAGGGCTTCTGGACGATGTCCAGAGTGACGCCGCTCTCGGCCTTGTAGGCCTCGCCGACCTTCTGGAAGGCGGCGATGCGGGTCTCGTCGACCCAGACGGTGAGGGTGCCGGCATCGGCAGGGGCGCCCTTTTCCATGGCCGCCGAGCTGGCGGAGTTGGACGGGGTGCTGCTGCTACCGCCCGAGCCGCAGGCCGCGAGGGCCAGGGTGAGGCCTGCGCCCACCAGGGCGAGGAGGCTTCTACGCATAACTACTCCTGTTCAGATCGGCGACAACGCCGACGTCTTCGGTTGTATGGAACTGTAACAACCCTTTCGGTAATTTGCAGCAACAAACCTGCAACTCTTTGATAACGTTGCCCGACAGAACCCCAGACCGACGGAGGTGGAGATGATCGGACGGCCGAGAATGTCTGACCTGGCCAACCACGCCGGGGTGTCTGTCGCAACGGTCTCGAGAGCACTCAGCGGGAAGCCGGGGATCAGCCCCAGGACCCGGGAGGCCGTGTTCCGGGCCGTCTCGGACCTCAACTATGTCCCCAGCCGCTCCCCGCAGCAGTCCGGGCTGATCGGCATCTTCGTCCCGGACCTGACCAACCCGGCGTTCGCGATCTTCTCCGAGCAGCTGGACGCCCTGCTCCTCCAGCACGACCGCCGCAGCATCGTCGCCCACGCCGGTTCCCCCGGGGGAAACGAACAGGTCGCACTCGGCACCCTGCAGGATCTCTCGGTTGACGGGGTGATCGCCGTCTCAGGCGCCGCCGACCGCGAGGCCAGCACCGAACCCCATGAACAGCTCATCTCGGCTGGGATTCCGGTGGTGTTCATCAACGGTCACGCACCTTTGCCGCGCACCCAGTTCATCAACTGCTCCGACAACGAAGCCATCCGGGCGTCGGTCGCCCATCTGCAGACCCTGGGTCACGAGCAGATCGGGCTCGCCACCGGGCCGGAACGCTTCGTGCCCTCCCAGCGCAAGATCGAGGCCTTCCTGCAGCTGGGCTTTCCCGAGGACTCGGTGGCACGCACCATCTACACCGCCGAGGGCGGGCAGGCAGCGGCAGGACGCCTCATCGAGGGCGGCCACACCGCCGTCGTGTGCGCCTCCGACATCATGGCGCTCGGGGTCATCCGCGAGGCCCGGTCTCGAGGCCTCAGTGTCCCCGGCGACCTCTCCGTCATCGGTTTCGACGACTCCCCACTGATGGCCTTCACCGATCCCGCACTGACCACGGTGCGGCAACCCGTCCGCGCGATGTGCGATGCCGCGGTCTCCGGACTGCTGCGTGCCATCGACGGCGCCCCCCTCGACGGCACGGAACTGCTGTTCCACCCCGACCTCATCATCCGACAATCGACAGGACCACAGGCATGAGCAATACGCAGTGGTGGCGTGACGCCGTCATCTACCAGATCTACCCCCGCTCCTTCGCCGACAGCAACGGCGACGGCTACGGCGACCTGCCCGGGGCGATCTCGAAACTGCCGTACCTCAAGGAGTTGGGGGTGGATGCGGTGTGGCTGAGCCCGTTCTACCTCTCCCCCATGGCCGATGCCGGCTACGACGTCGCCGACTACCGCGAGGTGGATCCGCTGTTCGGTCAGACCGCCGATGCCAAGCGGCTCATCGACGAGGCCCACGCGCTGGGCATCCGCGTGTTCATCGACCTGGTGCCGAACCACACCTCGGATGCCCACGAGTGGTTCCAGGCCGCCGTCGCCGCCGAGCCGGGCGCACCGGAGCGGGAGCGCTACCTGATCCGCGACGGCAAGGGCGCCTCCGGCGAGCTGCCGCCGAACAACTGGAAGTCGCTGTTCGGTGGTCCCGGCTGGTCGAGGCTGCACCGGCCGGACGGCACCCCCGAGCAGTGGTACCTCCACATGTTCGACGTCCACCAGCCGGACCTGGACTGGGACTCCGAGCTGGTCCGTTCAGGCTTCGACGACATCCTGCGGCACTGGCTGGATCTGGGGGTGGATGGTTTCCGCGTCGACGTGGCGCACTCCTTGGTCAAGGAGGCAGGCCTGCCGGATGAGGCGGAGGAGTCCCAGTTCATGGAGGGCGACCTGGGCCCGATGTGGGATCAGGAGGGGGTGCACGAGATCTACCGGCGCTGGCGGAAGGTCCTCGACAGCTACGACGGCGACCGCGCGATGGTGGCGGAGGCGTGGGTGCCGAAGCCGGAGCGGCTGGCCCGCTACGTCCGCCCCGACGAGATGCACCAGGCCTTCAACTTCGACTTCCTGTCCTCGGCCTGGGATGCGGCGAGTTACCGCCGGGTGATCACCACGACGATGGCCGCGAACGACGCTGTCGGGGCCCCGACCACGTGGGTGATGAGCAACCACGACGTGGTGCGGCACGCCTCGCGGCTGGGGCGGGCCGAGACCTCGGACACCGAGGGCATCTCGGCGCGCGACCCGCAGCCCGACAACGAGCTGGGGCTCAGGCGGGCCAAGGCGGCGACGCTGATGATGCTGGCGCTGCCCGGATCGGCCTACCTGTACCAGGGCGAGGAGCTGGGGCTGCCGGAACACACCGCGGTTCCCGACGAGATGCGCCAGGACCCGATCTGGGAGGGCACGAAGCACCAGAAGGTGGGGCGCGACGGCTGCCGTATCCCGCTGCCCTGGGTGGCCGATGCCCCCGGCCTGGGGTTCGGCCCCTCCGAGCGGACGTGGCTGCCGCAGCCGGAGAGTTACCGCCCCCTGGCTGCCGACCAGCAGGTCGGGGTGCCGGGCTCGACCTGGACGATGTACCACGACGCGCTTCGGCTTCGTCGTCAGTACGGGCTGGGGCTGGGGAAGCTCACCTGGGAGGACGCCCCGGAGCACGTCGTCTGCTTCGACAACGGCGAGGTCCGGGTGATGGTCAACATCGGCGGTGATCCGGTGCCGCTACCTGAGGGTGAGGTGCTGCTGGCCAGCACGGAGCTCGACGGCGTGCTGCCCACCGATGCCGCGGTTTGGGTCCACAAGCCCATCGACTGACTCGTACCCCTCCGAGTGGTGGGGGGGGGAGGAGCCACCCACCCCGTTACACCCCCCCCACCGCCCCCCCTCCGTGGGGGCTTAACCCCTCCAACCCCCGTGTTACCACCACCACTGAGCCCTTCCCGGGAGCACTGCGAACCTACGAAAATCGCGTTGCGAACCTACGAGTTCAGCTACTTTGCAAGGAGGATGGAACTGGTTGAACGCCACCTCCTGGGGGTGGGACGCGAATACCTGGGCACCTTTCCCGTCGTGGTCATCGAGGGCGCAAGACAGGTGGGCAAGAGCACCTTGGCCCAGCAACTGCTGCAAGGGCGCTCCGGCACCCAGGTGACCCTCGACGTTCCCGCCCAGCTGGACGCTGCTCTTGAAGACCCGGAGGCATTCCTTCGTCAAGGAGGCGAGGGCACCCTGGTCATCGATTGCTCACACTGGCCGTGGATCGCAACCGACGGCCGGGCCAGTTCCTCCTGACCGGCTCGACGGACCTGCTCCGGCTGCCCGGACTCGGTGACTCCCTGGCCGAACAGGCGGGGCTGCCACCGTCCTCGATCACCGCCTACCTGGACGTGCTGGCTGGGGTCTTCGCCATCGAACAGCTGGAGCCGTGGTCCCCCGAACCTGACCTCACGTGAAACCGGACGGCGCAAGACCGCAGTCAGCGACTCAACCCTGGCTCTCTGGTTGGCCCAGCTGACCCCACAGCAGCTCGAACCCATCACGGCTGACCTGTTGGGCGGCCCCTTCGAGGCCTTCCTGGCCACCGAACTGCTGAAGCAGCAGTCCTGGAGCAGGGAGGAGTTCCGGCTGTTCCACTACCGGGATCGCACCGGGATCGAGGTCGATCTCATCGCCGAGCTCAGTGACGGCTCTGTGGTCGGCATCGAGGTCAAGACCTCCAGTTCCTATCGGTCGGAGCACTTCAAGAGCTTGCGTTTCCTTCGCGAGAAACTGGGGGAACGCTTCCGCTGCGGCGTGGTGCTGGGCATGTGGCAGCAGGGCTTCCAGCTCTCGGACCGTCTGATGGGCCTTCCCGCCTCGGCGTTGTGGGAACTTCCCGCGACCTGACCCGTTCAGCGGTAGGGCAGGGCCAGCAGCGGATTCCGTCTGCCACTGCCGCGCTGGACCGCGCCGTTGGAGTCGGCGGTGAACAGGCGGGCGTCGCCCTGGCTCTGGAGGCGACGTACCGCCTCGCCCAGGCGCTCGATCTGGCTGTTCAGGGCCTCGATCTCGGCCTCCAGGGCCAGGATGCGACGGATGCCCTCCAGATTGATGCCCTCATTCTGGCTGAGATGCTGGATGTGGCGGAGCTTCGCGATGTCCCGAAGGGAGTAGCGACGCCCCCGGCCCCGAGTGCGCTGCGGCACGACCAGCCCCAGCCGGTCGTAGCCGCGCAGCGTCTGGGGGTGCATGTCCGCCAGATGAGCCGCCACCGACACCGGGAACACCGGCGCCACGGGGTCGAAGTTCTGGGGCAGGTTCGACATCTCAGGCTCCGAACAGGGCGGCGCGCGGGTCCTCCTGGCCGGACTTCTCCGCGTACTCCTTGAGGGCTTCCTTCGCGGCCTCGCTCAGCTGCTCCGGCACCTGCACCTGCACCGTCACCAGCAGATCCCCCATCGTGCCGTCCTTGCGCCGCACCCCCTTGCCACGTACCCGAAGGGTTCGGCCATTCGGGGTGTTGGCCGGAATCTTCAGCTTCACGCTGGGGCCGTTCAGGGTGGGAATCCTGATCTCCGCCCCCAGCGAGGCCTCCGCGAAGGTGACTGGCACGTTCAAGGTGAGGTTGGTGCCCTGCTGCCCGAACAGTTTGTGCGGGGTCACCTTCACGTCCACGTACAGGTCCCCGGCCGCCCCACCATTCTGGCCGGGCGCCCCCTTGCCCTTGATACGGATGCGCTGCCCGTCGGTGACCCCTGCCGGGACACGGACGTTGACGGTCCTGCTCGACTTCCCGCGCCCCGAGCCGTCGCAGGCCGGGCAGGGGTCCTCGACGACCAGACCGCGCCCCCGGCAATCCGGGCAGGGCTCACTCATCGCGAACACCCCACCAGCGGCCGAGGAGGTCATGCCGGTGCCCTCACAGGTGACGCACACCTTCGGCAGGGTGCCGGTCCTGGCACCGGTGCCGCGACATGCGGTGCAGGCCTGGTCGGAGACGGTGCGCATCGCGACGGTGGTGCCCTCGACGGCCTGCTCGAAGCTCAGGCTGACCTCGCCCTCGATGTCGGCGCCACGTCGCGGTCCGCGCGTGGAGGAGCGCCGCTGTCCGCCGCTGAACAGGTTCCCGAACAGGTCCCCGAGCCCGCCCTGGTCGCCACCTGCGTTGCGGAACAGGTCCTCGAAACCCCCGCCCTGCCCGGGGCGCCCGAACCGCGCTCCGGAGCCGAACAGGCTGCGCGCCTCGTCGTACTCCTTGCGCTTGTCGGGGTCGGACAGCACGCTGTTGGCCTCCGAGGCCTCCTTGAACCTGGCCTCGGCCTTCTTGTCGCCCGGGTTCTGGTCGGGATGGTTGTCCCGCGCGATCTTGCGGAAGGCCTTCTTGATCTCGTCGGCGGTGGCCTTCTTGTCCACGCCGAGAACCTTGTAGTAGTCCTTCTCGATCCAGTCCTTGGTGCTCACTCATGCCCTTTCTTCGTGTCTTCATCCGAGGGGCCGACGTCTCGCGGTTGTCGGCCCCTCGAATGCGACAACTCAGGCTTGCGGATTGGCGACGGCGACGCGCGCCGGGCGGATCACGCGGTCACCCAGCTGGTAGCCCTGCTGCATGACCTGCGAGATCGTGGTGACGGTGACCCCCTCCATCGGCACCTGCATGAGGGCCTCGTGGAGGTTCGGGTCGAAGGGTTCACCGACGGCCCCGAAGGCGACGAGCCCATGCTTGGCCGCGACCTTCTCCAGTTCGTCGGCCACCGCCTTGAAGCCGCCAGCCAGGTCCTCGTGGGACTTGGCCAGGGTGATCGAGTCGAGCACCGGCATCAGGTCGGCGACCACGGCCTCGATCCCGGCCCTCCGGGCCAGGGCCCGGTCCCGGTCGACGCGCTTCTTGTAGTTGACGTACTCGGCCTGGAGGCGCTGCAGGTCGGCGGTGCGCTCGGCCACCAACGCTTCCCAGTCCTTGTCGGTTGTTTCGGTGGCATCGGTGGGCTCGCCGTCGGCGAGGGCCGAAGCGGCTGCATCAACAACCGCCTCGGCCTCGACCACCACCTCCTCGTCGGGGGTGCGCTCGTCGTTCACTTGTTGTCCTCGTCCTCGACGATCTCCGCATCCACGACGTCGTCCTCGGCACCGGCGTCAGCGGCACCGGACTCTGCACCCTGCGCCTCCTGGGCCTTCGCCTGGGCCGCGGCGTACATCGCCTGCCCCATCACGGCGGCCTTGGTGTTGAGGTCGTCGATGGCGGCCTTGATGGCATCGTCATCCTCGCCCTTCAGGGCCTCCTTCAACTTGTCGACCGCCTCCACGACGGGAGCCTTGGTGGCCTCGTCGATGGACTCGGAGTTCTCGCTCAGGAGCTTCTCGGTGCGGAAAACCAGGGCGTCACCCTCGTTGCGGCGCTCGACGCTCTCGCGGCGCTTGCGGTCCTCCTCAGCGTGGGCCTCGGCGTCACGGACCATGCGGTCGATGTCCTCCTTGGCCAGTGCGGAACCACCGGTGACGGTCATCGACTGCTCCTTGCCGGTGGCCAGGTCCTTCGCGTGGACGTGGACGATGCCGTTGGCGTCGATGTCGAAGGTCACCTCGATCTGCGGGACCGAACGGGGGGCCGGGAGCAGACCGGTCAGCTCGAAGTTGCCGAGCGACTTGTTGTCCCGGGCGAACTCACGCTCCCCCTGGTAGACCTGGATCATCACCGCGGGCTGGTTGTCCTCGGCGGTGGTGAACACCTCGGAGCGCTT
>JAUNKV010000018.1:0-16060 GCA_030532575.1 Propionibacteriaceae bacterium
GCGACTCCCACACCTCCACCCACGGGGCCTTCGGGGCGCTGGCCTTCGGGATCGGGACCTCTGAGGTGGAGCACGTGCTGGCCACCCAGACCCTGCCCCAGAAGAAGCCGAGGATGATGGCCGTCAACATCAATGGCGACCTGCCCGAGGGGGTCACCGCCAAGGACGTCGTGCTGGCGCTCATCGCCAAGGTCGGCACCGGTGGCGGCCAGGGCTTCATCGTGGAGTACCGGGGCAGCACCATCGAGCAGCTCTCGATGGAGGGTCGCATGACGATCTGCAACATGTCCATCGAATGGGGAGCCAAGGCGGGCATGGTCGCCCCCGACGAGACCACCTTCGCCTACCTCAAGGGTCGCCCCCACGCCCCCGAGGGCGAGGCCTGGGAGGCTGCCGTCGAGTACTGGCGGACCCTTCGCTCCGACGACGACGCCCACTTTGATGTTGAGGTGGACATCGACGCCACGACGCTCACTCCGTTCGTCACCTGGGGCACCAACCCCGGACACGGCGTCCCGCTCGGCAGCGTCGTGCCCTCCCCGGAGGACTTCGACTCCGAGGTGGAACAGGCCACCGCCCGCCGGGCCCTTGAGTACATGGATCTGAAGCCTGGCACTCCGATGCGTGAGATCGCCGTTGACACCGTCTTCCTCGGCTCCTGCACCAACGGCCGGATCGAGGACCTGCGCCTGGCTGCCTCCGTCCTGCAGGGCCGCCGGATTGCCGACGGGGTGCGGATGCTGGTGGTGCCCGGCTCCGCCCGGGTGAGACTTCAGGCCGAACTGGAGGGGCTGGACCGGGTCTTTCTGGACTTCGGTGCCGAATGGCGGGCCGCGGGCTGCTCGATGTGCCTCGGAATGAACCCCGACCAGCTCTCTCCCGGCGAACGCTCCGCATCGACGTCCAACCGCAACTTCGAGGGGCGTCAGGGCAAGGGAGGGCGCACCCACCTGGTCAGCCCGGCCGTCGCCGCCGCCACCGCCGTGACCGGACGCCTGTCCGCCCCCGCCGACCTGATTGGAGCCTGACCCATGGAGGCCTTTTCCAGCCACACCGGTATCGCCGTTCCGCTTCGACGCAGCAACGTGGACACCGACCAGATCATCCCAGCGGTCTACCTCAAGCGGATCACCCGCACCGGATTCGAGGACGGACTGTTCGCCGCATGGCGGGGGGACCCCGAGTTCGTGCTCAACCAGGAGCCGTACAGCCAGGGGACCATCCTGGTGCCCGGGCCGGACTTCGGTACCGGCTCCTCACGCGAGCACGCCGTGTGGGCGCTGCAGAACTACGGCTTCAAGGTCATCATCGGGACCCGCTTCGGGGACATCTTCCGCTCCAACTCCGGCAAGGCCGGGCTGCTGGTGGCGGTGATTGCCGAGGAGGACCGGGACCGACTGTGGCAGGCCATCGAGGCGGACCCCAGCGTCCCCACCACGGTCGATCTGCCGTCGCAGACCATCACCCGGGGTCAGCTCGAGATCAGCTTCGAGATCGACGAGTACACCAAGCACCGGCTCCTGGGAGGGCTGGATGACATCTCGATGACCCTGCAGCACGCCGACGAGATCACGGCCTACGAGGCCTCGAGGCCCGAGTTCAAACCGAGGACCCTTCCTGCGCGCACCGCTGACTGACGGTGATTCGCCCTGGCGGCCCGGGTGAGGGAGGATGGTCGGGTGACTCATCCCGCCGAGCAACCGTGGCGACGTCCCCTCAAGGTGGCCAATCGTGAACCTGCCCCCTGGGCCTACCGGCTCCTGGCCCGGTTCGTCCACCTCGTCATGTCAGGCATGGTGAGGCGAACCTGGGCCGGGCAGGAAAACCTTCCGCAGGGTGGCTGCCTCGTCGTGGCCAACCACATCTCCAACTTCGACGTGCTGGCGCTGGGGGAGTACCTGATCTGGAACGGCCGATGGCCACGTTTCCTCGGCAAGGCGGAGATCTGGAAGGTACCGGTGGTGGGGTGGTTCGCCCGCCAGTGCCGCCAGATCCCGGTGCTGCGCAACACCGAACAAGCCAAGGACTCCCTGGTTCACGCCAGGGCTGCCCTGGAGGCCGGGGACTGTGTCGCAATTTACCCGGAGGGCACCATCACCGACGATCCCGAAGGCTGGCCGATGGTCGGTCGTAGTGGAGCGGCCCGGCTCGCCCTGACCACCGGGGTCCCGGTGATCCCTGTCGGACAGATCGGTGCGGATGCCCTGCTCGGGGGCAAGACCTTGAAACCCCTCAGGTTGTTCTCACTGCGCCGTCGCCCGATCAGCCTCGTGGCCGGGAAACCGGTTGATCTGAGTGACCTGCCGGTGAGCGCCGAGCCCAGCCGAGAGCACTTGGCCGAGGCCACGGCCCGCATCATGGATGCGATCGTGGAGCTCGTCGCAGGGCTTCGGGGCATTCCCGCTCCGGCGGATCGTTGGGACATGCGGGTGGCTGCACGGGTGCCCCGGGTACGATGAGCGCGCTGACGACATCCAGGAGGCCCACGTGACCGACAAGACCCGCATCGCCCTCGTGTTCGGGGGGCAGTCCCCGGAGCACGGCATCTCCTGCCTCACCGCGGCCAGCGTGCTCAAGGCACTTGACAAGGAGCGTTTCGATGTGTTCGGCATCGGGATCGCCCCCAGCGGTCGCTGGACCCAGGTGGCGGCGGAGACCATCGAGGCCTACGCCATCGTCGACGGTGTGCCCCCGCAGGTGGCCGAACCCGAGCACGACGCGGTGTGGCTGGTCGGGGAACAGGGCTGCGAGGTGGCCACCCGGACGGGGGAGAAGCTGGTGGACCTGAACGGGGTGGATGTCGCCTTCGCCCTGCTGCACGGCCCCTATGGCGAGGACGGCACCATCCAGGGAATGTTCGAGATGATGGGCATCCGCTACGTCGGCTCCGGGGTGATGGCCTCGGCCGTCGGGATGGACAAGGAGTTCATGAAGCTGGCCTTCAAGGCCGCTGGGCTTCCCGTCGGCCCCTTCGTCGCGGCCTCGGCCCGCAGGCTCAGGCATCACAGGGAGCAGGTGTTGCAGGAGGTTGCCCGGCTGCAGTACCCGATCTTCGTCAAACCGGCGCGGGGGGGATCCTCCATCGGCATCTCTCGGGTCACCTGCGCCGAGGAGATCGAGGCCGCCATCGCCGAAGCCCAGAAGTACGACCCCAAGGTGATCTTCGAGCAGGGCTTCACCGAGGCCAGGGAGCTCGAGGTGGCGGTGCTCGGTGACCTGGACTCCCCGAGCGGGTGCCGGGCCTCGGTCGTCGGGGAGATCCGGGTGCAGGCTGCCGACGGTTTCTACGACTACGAGGCCAAGTACTTCGACGAGGACGGCGCCGCCCTCGACGCCCCCGCCCAGCTGCCACCGGAACAGGCCGCCGTGCTGCAGGCGATGGCCCGCCGGGCCTTCAACGCCATCGACGCCGAGGGCCTGGTGCGCGCTGACTTCTTCCTCACCGAGGAAGGGGTGTGGATCAACGAGGTCAACACCATGCCCGGGTTCACCAAGATCTCCATGTACCCCACCTTGTGGCAGGAGAGCGGGTTGACCTATGAGCAGTTGGTGGGTCGCCTGGTCGAGCTGGCGCTGGAGCGCCCCACAGGACTGCGCTGATGGCCGGTGAGTTCGAGCTGATCTCGGAGATCACCGCTGATCTGAGGCTCAGGGCTGATGTGAGGCTCGGCCCCGGCGACGACGCGGCCGTGCTGCGCCCCGACGGCGACGTGGTGGTCACCACGGACGTGCTCATCGAGAACGTCCATTTCAAACGCTCCTGGTCCACCGCCCAGCAGATCGGGCGCAAGGCCGTGGCCGTCAACGTCTCCGACGTGGAGGCGATGGGAGCCACCCCGAGCGCGGTGGTGATCGGCCTGGCCGTGCCGAAGGAGCTCGATCAGGGCTGGGTCAGGGAGTTCCAGCAGGGGGTGTCCGTGGAGTGCGAACGAGCGGGGGTGAGTCTCGTCGGGGGTGACCTCTCCTCAGCCGCACAGATCGCTGTCGCGGTCACCGCGCTGGGCAACCTCGAGGGACGATCTCCGGTGACCCGGGGCGGGGCCCAGCCGGGGGACCGGGTGGCGGTGTGCGGTCGGCTCGGCTGGGCTGCGGGAGGGTTGCTCGTGTTGCAACGCGGCTTCGGTTCCCCGAAGGACCTGGTGGTCGAGCAGCAGGTCCCGAGCGTGCCCTACGGCCAGGGCAGGGTGGCGGCCGAGGCCGGGGCCAGCGCCATGATCGACGTCTCCGATGGCCTGCTGCAGGATCTGGGGCACATCTGTGAGCTCAGTGGGGTCAGTGTCGACATCGACACCTCGGCCTTCACGGTTCCCGATGGGCTGGCCCGCGTGGCGGCTGCGACGGGCAAGAACCCGATGGCCTTCATCCTGGCCGGGGGCGAGGATCACGCGCTCGCCGCGACCTTCCCGGCGGATCGGGAGCTGCCCGAGGGATGGCGCGTCGTCGGCCGCGTCGTCGCCGGTTCAGGCGTGAGCGTTGACGGCCAGGAATGGACCACCAGCGCCGGATGGGACCACTTCGCCTGAGCGCCCGGCGCGGGAGGTGAGTTCGGGCCTGCTCCTCCGCTAGGTTGGAAACATGGCGACACGCGGCTCTTCCCCATCGCGGAACTCCACCCGACGCTCGTCCTCGTCACAGGGCGGCAAGAAGTCGGGGGGTTCCTCGTCGACCTCGAAAGCCCGCTCCAGCAGCCGCCCCGCCGCCTCGGGGCCGAACCCGATCCTGAAGGGAATCGTGGCCTTCTGGCGTGGGCTGGCGCACGGTGTCGGGGCGCTCGCCCGCAGCTTCGGCGGGGTGGACAAGGACGTGGACCCGGCGCTGCGCCGCGACGGGGTGGGCCTGTTCATGTTGCTGCTCGCCATTGTGCTTGCGGCCCGGGTCTGGTTCATGCTGCCCGGACCGGTGGGGGAGGCCATCGAGGTGGCCATCACCACCGTCTTCGGGTTGAGCGCCACCTTCGTCCCCGCGATCCTGCTCTACGGGTCGTGGCGGGTGCTCAGGCGCCCACGCGCCGTCGATGCTGCACCTCGAACCGGTCTCGGCTGGTTCCTCATCACGATGGGTTGCCTGGGGTTGCTCAACATCGCGCGCGGACTGCCCCGGCCGGACCGGATGGCAGAACTCAGGGCGGCCGGAGGGATCCCGGGATTTCTGTCCAGCAGCCTGTTCACCGACCTGCTGACCGTGTGGGCAGCCGTGCCGATCCTCATCGTGGTCACCCTCGTCGGGGTGCTGCTCACCATCGACCGGCCGCTGCGTGAGGTCATCGACGGCATCCGTGGTGGGCTCTCCGCGTTGGTCGAGGACAACACCGAGGAGGTCCCGGAGAAGCTGGAGCTGGGGGTGGACAAGCCCTACGACACCCCCCTGATCGTCGACGACGATCCCGCTGCAGAGGACTCGGCCTCCCAGTGGGAGATGGAGGAGCACGAGCCGTCGCTGCCCCCGGCGCGCATCCCTGCCGCGAAGGCGGTCAAGGAGGACCTGCCGCCGCCGGAGCACACCCCGATGATCGGCAGGGCCGAGCAGCTGCAGCTCAGCGGCGAGATCATGTACCAGCTGCCGGATGAGAGCCTGCTCATCCCCGGCACCAAACCCAAGGCCCGCACCGAGTCCTCGGACCGGGTGGTCAGGCAGCTCGCCGCCACCTTGGAGGAGTTCGAGATCGACGCCAGGGTCACCGGTTACACCCGTGGCCCGACGGTGACCCGCTACGAGGTGGAGCTCGGCAATGCCATCAAGGTCTCCAAGGTGACCGGTTTGTCGGACAACATCGCCTACGCCGTCGGTAGCAACGAGATCCGCATCCTGACCCCCATCCCGGGCAAGTCGGCCATCGGTATCGAGATCCCCAACCTCGACAAGGAGGTGGTCAGCCTCGGCGACGTGCTGCGTTCCCCCAAGGCCCTCAGTGACCACCATCCACTCACCGTCGGGCTCGGCAAGGACGTCGAGGGTGGCTTCGTGCTGGCGAACATGGCAAAGATGCCCCACCTGCTGGTGGCCGGGGCCACCGGGTCCGGCAAGTCGAGCTTCATCAACTCGCTCATCACCTCCATCATGATGCGCGCCACCCCCGACGAGGTACGACTGCTGCTGGTCGACCCCAAGCGGGTGGAGCTCAACCAGTACGAGGGCATCCCGCACCTGGTGACCCCCATCATCACCAACCCGAAGAAGGCGGCCGAAGCACTCGCCTGGGTGGTGCGGGAGATGGACATGCGCTACGACGACCTGGCGAACTTCGGCTTCCGCCACGTCGACGACTTCAACAAGGCGGTGCGAGCCGGTCAGGTCAAGGTGCCGGAGGGCTCCGAGCGGGTGCTGGCCCCCTATCCGTATCTGCTGGTGGTCGTCGATGAGCTGGCGGACCTGATGATGGTGGCACCGCGTGATGTCGAGGAGTCGGTGGTACGCATCACCCAGCTGGCCCGGGCCGCAGGAATCCACCTCGTGCTGGCCACCCAGCGTCCCTCGACGGACGTGGTCACCGGCCTCATCAAGGCCAACGTGCCCTCGCGGCTGGCCTTCGCCACCTCCTCGATGACCGATTCCCGGGTCATCCTCGACCAACCCGGGGCGGAGAAGCTGGTGGGCAAGGGCGACGGGCTGTTCCTGCCGATGGGGGCCGGGAAACCGATCCGTGTGCAGGGGGCCTGGGTCAACGAGTCGGAGATCCGTGAGGTCGTGGCCCACATCTCGGGTCAGCTCCAGCCGACCTATCGGGATGACGTGACCACTGCGGCTGCGGAGAAGAAGGTGGTCGATGACATCGGTGATGACCTGGAGCTGGTCATCGACGCGGCCCGGTTGGTGGTGGAGTTGCAACTCGGCTCCACCTCGATGCTGCAGCGCAAGCTCAGGGTGGGCTTCGCCAAGGCGGGACGGCTCATGGACATCCTCGAATCCCGTGGGGTGGTCGGTCCCTCCGAGGGGTCGAAGGCTCGCGAGGTGCTGGTCAAACCTGAGGACCTGGATGAGTTGTTGGCCTCCCTGTCAGCCGGGTGAGTGATACTTGGAAGCGATGAAGAACAAGGTCCACATCCAAACCCTTGGCTGCGCCCGCAACGACGTCGATTCCGAGGAGCTCGCTGGTCGGCTCGAGGCGGGAGGATTCCAGCTCGTTGCCGACCCTGCCGAGGCCGAGACGGTGGTGGTCAACACCTGCGGTTTCGTGGAGCAGGCGAAGAAGGACTCCATCGACACGCTGCTGGCGGCCGCTGACCTCAAGGAGGACGGCCACACCCGGGCCGTGGTGGCGGTGGGCTGCATGGCGGAGCGCTACGGTGTGCAGCTGGCCCAGGAGCTTCCCGAGGCTGATGCCGTGCTCGGTTTCGACGACTACGCTGACATCGCGGACCGGCTGCGGCACATCCTGGCGGGGGGCAGCCACGAATCCCACATACCCAGGGATCGACGCACCCTGCTGCCACTGGCCCCGGCGGAGCGTCCGGCCGCCGCACATGGTGTCGCCACCCCGGGGCACGCCCCGCTGCCGGATGGGCTGGCCCCGGCGAGTGGACCCAGGGTGCAGCGTCGTCGCATCGGCTCCGGCCCAGCGGCGTCGCTCAAGATTGCATCCGGCTGTGACCGTCGCTGTTCCTTCTGCGCCATCCCCGCCTTCCGGGGCTCCTACCTGTCACGTCCCGTGGCGGAACTGGTGGCCGAGGCGCGCTGGCTGGTCTCCGAGGGGGCCAAGGAGGTGCTGTTGGTCTCGGAGAACACCTCCAGCTATGGCAAGGACCTTTCAGATGCGAGCCTGGAGCAGCTGCTGCGGGAGCTGTCTCGGGTGGACGGGCTGGAGTGGATCCGGGTCTCCTATCTTCAACCGGCGGAGCTGCGTCCCGGGATGCTGGAGGCCATGCTCACCACGGACAAGGTGGTGCCCTATTTCGACCTGTCCTTCCAGCACGCCGCCCCGTCGGTGTTGCGCAGGATGCGGCGCTTCGGGGACCCCGAGAGCTTCCTGAAGATCATTTCCCGGATCAGGGAAGCTGCTCCCGGGGCGGGAATCCGCAGCAATGTGATCGCCGGGTTTCCCGGAGAGAGCGAGCATGACGTTGAGGTGCTCAGGCAGTTCATCATCGATGCGAACCTGGACGTGCTCGGGGTGTTCGGGTATTCGGACGAGGAGGGTACCGAGGGGGCGCGCCTCGACGGTCACCTCGATGCCGAGGAGATCGAGGCCAGGCGGGAGATGCTCGCCGATCTTGCCACGACGGTGTGTGAGGAACGGGCCGCCGAGCGGGTGGGGGAGCGGGCGAGGGTGCTGGTGGAGGAGAACGGGCCGACGCTGCTCGGTCGTGCCCCGCACCAAGGGCCTGAGACCGATGGGGTGGTGGAGATCATTGGTCAGGCCACGGCTGGTGTGGGAGAGTTCATGGAGGTCACCTTCGTGGCGGCTGAGGGTATCGACCTCATAGGAGAAGTGCAATGACACAGCAACAGCCCAGCAACTGGAACGTGCCGAACATCCTGACGGTGCTGCGCATCATCATGGTGCCGATCTTCCTGGTGGTGCTGTTCCTCAACCCGCACGATGCCGGGTGGCGGCTGGTGGCCGCAGGGGTCTTCACCCTGGCGATCCTCACTGACCTGGCCGACGGGGCCATCGCCCGTCGTTGGAACCTCGTCACGGACTTCGGGAAGCTGTGGGATCCTTTCGCGGACAAAACTCTGACCGGGGCCGCCTTCATCTCGCTCAGCATCCTGGGTGAGCTGCCGTGGTTCTTCACCGTGCTGATCCTGCTGCGGGAGTGGGGTATCACCTGGCTTCGGGCAGCGGTGGTGAAGTACGGGGTCATGGCAGCCAAGAGTGGCGGCAAACTGAAGACGGTGGTCCAGTCGCTGGCACTGATCCTGTTCCTCGCAGGAGCCACGTGGGAGTCTTCTCCCGGCTGGCTCCAGGTGGTGTCCTGGGTGCTGATGTGGGTGGCGCTGGGGCTGACCCTGTTCACGGGCTTCGACTACATCAAGGAGGCCCTCAGGATGCGTGCGAGGGCGAAGCAGGAGGAAAGCTCCGAGACTGCGGGTTGAGCTCTGCCTCAGGTGGTGCGGGTCCTCGGCTCCGACGGGGCCGGGACGATGACCACCTCGATGCCGGCGTCACGGATCCGGGCCAACTCATCGGCGGGGGCGTTGGAGTCTGTGACCAGCACATCGATCTCGGCCAGGTCAGCCATCTTGGCCAGGGTGACGTGTCCGATCTTGGTGGAGTCCGCGACGGCGATCACCCGCTGGGCGCGTTCGATCATCGTGTGATTGGTGCGGGCCTCGATGTCGTCATGGGTGGTCAGGCCCCCGGTGGAGC
The DNA here is from genome assembly GCA_030532575.1 of Propionibacteriaceae bacterium. Taxonomy (GTDB): domain Bacteria; phylum Actinomycetota; class Actinomycetes; order Propionibacteriales; family Propionibacteriaceae; genus Arachnia. The sequence goes on from JAUNKV010000018.1 coordinate 9,308, forward strand.
TCACGCCGTCGGCCCCGACCAGGGCGGTGCCGACGTTGACCAGGCGCAGCGTTGCCTCGGCGAGGGAGCCCACCAGTTCCAAGGAGTTCGAGCGCAGCACCCCACCGGCGATGAGGACTCGACTCTGCCCCTGCTCGGCTGCCTCCAGCCCGATGCTCAGCGAGTTGGTGATGATGGTCAGATCCGTGCGGTGCTGCAGGGCACGCAGCACCTCGGCGGCCGTGGTGCCGCCGCTGAGCCCGATGGCGTGCTTGCCTTCGGGAACCAGCTGTGCGGCTGCGGAGGCGATCCGGGACTTGGCGGCCTGGTTGCGGCCGTCACGCAGACGCACTGGCAGTTCCTTGCTGCCCTGGACCGGGCGGGCTCCGCCGTGGGTGCGGTCGAGCAGACCCTGGGCAGCGAGCACGGCGACATCACGCCGGATCGTGGCCTCCGAGGTGCCGAGCTCAGTGGCCAGCTGGGACAGGGCCATCTGCCCGTTCTCCTGCAGCAGGGCCAGCATCGCCAGCATCCGGTCAGAACGTTTGTGGGAATGTGTTCCCGTGGAGTTCATGTCGCCCCCCTCAGGCGGTCCGTGGTGGTGTGCGGAAACAATGTTGTGCAGTTGTTGTTCAGTTGTTGCGCGGTATTGTGCGACATTCTAAAGGATTGCTCAGTTGATGCGCGAGGTGTCGGGCGTTCGCACTGTGGGGAATACTTGGGTTCCGTGCGAGAGGCGGAGCTGAGGTCACGGCTGGATGCGGCGTTGGGGGAGGACTACGCCCCCAGCTGGGCCTCGACGGTGGCCCTGCAGGGCTTGGACAGCCGTAGCGTCGAGGAGGCGCTGCTGGCCGGGGTTCCCTGCAAGACGATCTGGCGCGCCGTGTGGGCCGAGCTCGAGCTCCCTGAGAATCAGCGCTGAGCGCGAGAGACGCGACACGCCGGGAGCTCGGCATTCGAACACGTGTTCGGGTATGCTGGTCGTCGTCGACGGGTTGTCCACACCCGAGGCGCTCGGTTGGGAAAAATGTCAGTCGGGCTTCCTACAGTGAAGATGTGAGGATGTGGACTCGGCAGCTGCGGGGTCCGTCAGAGCCAGGGAAAGGAACAAGCATGTCGGTCGCGGATCGCGCCAAGGCGCTCGAGGCGGCGCTCGCCCAGATCGAGAAGGCGCACGGAAAGGGTTCGGTGATGCGTCTGGGGGAGGGAAGTCGCCTTCCTGTCGATGTCATCCCAACGGGTAGCGTCGCGTTGGATGTCGCGCTGGGTATCGGCGGGCTGCCCCGGGGGCGCATCATCGAGATCTATGGGCCGGAGTCCTCCGGCAAGACCACCGTCGCCCTCCATGCCATCGCCAACGCTCAGGCCGAGGGGGGAATCTGTGCCTTCATCGACGCCGAGCATGCCCTCGACCCGGACTACGCTGCTCGGCTCGGGGTGAAGACCGACGAGTTGCTGGTCTCCCAGCCGGACAACGGGGAGCAGGCGCTGGAGATCGCGGACACCCTTGTGCGCTCCGGTGCCCTGGCGCTCATCGTGGTCGACTCGGTGGCCGCGCTGACACCTCGTGCCGAGATCGAGGGAGAGATGGGGGATTCGCACGTTGGGCTGCAGGCCCGGCTCATGAGCCAGGCGCTGCGCAAGATGACCGGTGCCTTGAAATCAGCCAACACCACGGCCATCTTCATCAACCAGCTTCGGGAGAAGATCGGTGTGATGTTCGGCTCCCCGGAGACCACCACGGGTGGTCGGGCTCTGAAGTTCTACTCCTCGGTGCGTCTCGACGTGCGGCGCATCGAGACCCTCAAGGATGGCTCCGAGATGGTGGGCAACCGCACCAGGGTCAAGGTGGTCAAGAACAAGGTGGCCCCACCCTTCAAGCAGGCCGAGTTCGACATCATCTACGGTGAGGGTATCTCCCGCGAGGGCAGCCTCATCGACATGGGGGTGGCCAATGGCGTGATCCGCAAGGCCGGCGCCTGGTTCACCTACGAGAAGGACCAGCTCGGTCAGGGCAAGGAAAACGCCAGGAACTTCTTGAAGAACAACCCTGAGGTGGCCAAGGAGATCGAGCAGAAGATCCTGAAGGCCTTGGGGCTCGGGGAGGAACCGGAGGGCAAGGAGCGGATCAACCCGGACACCGGCGAGGTCGAGGTTGACTTCTGATCTGGAGTTCGCACGACGGATCGCGCTGCGCATGATCGAGACGCGCAGCCGATCCGAGGCCGAGTTGCGCGAGAAACTCGCCGCCAAGGCGGTGCCCCCCGAGCTGATCGACGAGTTGATGAGCCGCTTCACCGAGGTCGGACTCATCGACGACGAGGCCTACGCCCGGGCCCTGGTGCGAACCCGAGGTGAGGTGAACCGTCACGGATACTCCCGCATCAGGCGGGAGCTGCAGCAGCGTGGTGTCGATGCAGACCTGGCCGAGGCCGCCCTGGCGGAGCTGGAACCCGAGCAGGAGCTGTCCAACGCCATGGCCTTCGCCACCCGACGGATGCGCACCCTGCGTGGGCTGGAGCCGCACGTGATCCGGCGACGCCTCCACGGCGCCCTGGCGCGGCGCGGTTTCAACGGCGGGATCTGCACACGGGTGGTGGAGGAACTGCTGGCAGGGGATGGGGAAGACCACCCCGGTCCCTCGTGACTCCCGGATTCGGGTATAGGCTTCCTCATCCGGGGTTCTTGACTTCCTCACCCAGGGCCTGCGCCCAACCTGAAGACCCGTGGATTGGAGGAGGCGACAGCCCACACAGAGGTCTTCATCGGAAGGGGTAACCGTGGCGTGGCTTGCCTGGATACTGGTCGGGGTGCTTTCGGTGGCCCTGGTGGTGGTGCTTGGTTGGCGAACCCGCAGCAGCCGACGCTCCACCGAGGAACACGCAGCCCAGGCCAGCGCCGAGCTGGAGCGACGGCGCGAGGAGCTTGAAGCCTCGATTGCAGCCAGGCGCGCTGAGCTGCGCGAACAGCGGGCATCGCAGGAGAGGCAGGAGGAACGGCTCCACGAGAAGGAGGACCGGCTGGTGGCGGAGGCCGAAGGGCTCGCCACTCGCTCGGAACTGCTGGAGCAGCAGCGACAGGAGTTGAGGCAGCGCCGGGAGGCCTTGGGACATCAGGAGGAGCAGGCTGTCGCCGAGCTGGAACGCATCGCTGGCCTCAGCGCAGCCCAGGCACAGGAGGAGCTGCGCGCGCGGGTGGAGCGACAGGCCCGCCTGGAGGCGTCGACGCTGGCCCGGGACATTGAGGAGACGGCGCGTCGTCAGGCCGAGGCGAGGGCCCGCAACATCGTTGTCACCGCGATCCAGCGCTGCGCGGCCGAGCAGACCTCGGAGTCCGTGGTCACCAGCGTGGATCTGCCGAGTGACGAGATGAAGGGGCGCATCATCGGCCGTGAGGGACGCAACATCCGCTCCTTCGAGCAGATCACGGGGGTCAATGTCCTGGTGGATGACACCCCTGAGATGGTGCTGCTCAGCTGTTTCGACCCGGTGCGTCGGGAGGCTGCCAGGATGACCCTGACGGATCTGGTGGCCGACGGGCGCATCCATCCGGCGCGGATCGAGGAGGTGCACGAGCGCAGCCTCCGGCTGCTGGAGGAACAGATCCGCAGGATCGGTGAGCAGGCCCTGCTGGAGGTGGGGATCACCGATCTCCACGAGGAGCTCATCCCCGTGGTGGGCTCGCTGGCCTACCGCACCAGCTTCGGGCAGAACGTGCTGGCTCACCTGAGCGAGTGCGCTCACCTGGCCGGGGTCATGGCCGCAGAACTCGGGCTCGACGTGGCCCAGTGCAAGCGGGCCGCCTTCCTGCACGACATCGGCAAGGCACTCACCCACGAGACGGAGGGGCCGCATGCCCTGATCGGAGCCGACCTGCTGCGGCGCCACGGCGAGCACGAGGACATCGTCCACGCCGTGGCGGCCCACCACAACGAGGTCCCGCCCCGCACCGTCGAGGCGATCCTCACCCAGGCCGCCGATGCGATCTCAGGGGCCAGGCCCGGGGCACGTCGAGAATCCCTGGAGGCCTACGTCGAGCGGATGCAGAACCTGGAATCCATCGCGATGGCCCACGAGGGGGTGACCCGCGCCTACGCGATGCAGGCCGGGCGTGAGGTGCGGATCATGGTGGCCCCCGAGGTGATCGATGACCGGGCCAGCCATGTGTTGGCCCGGGAGATCGCGGCCGAGGTGCAGCAGAACCTCACCTACCCCGGGCAGATCCGCATCACCGTGGTGCGTGAGTCCCGGGCGACGGAACTGGCGCACTGAGAGGGCGGCCGGTGCCACCCGGTGGCACTCAGGGCTGCAGTTGTGCCCGGACCCCCCAGCGGGCCCGGGCGGACTCGCCGGAGCGCAGCAGGATGCGGTCCCGGTGCGTGGGTCCCTCGTTGAAGGCGTTCGGGCCGCAGGTCATCGGCTCGACGGCGATGCTGCTGCGGGTGGGTGGGGTGAACACCTGGACCCACTGGGTGGTGGCATCCCCCCAGACCTCGACGGCGCGGCCATCGCCTCGCAGGGTCACCGCCCAGTCCCGTGTCAGCGGGTCGGTGAAGGCCGAGTCCAGCACCGTCTCGCCGAGCGGTCGCGGAGTGGTGAAGTCGTGCTCGGTGTTGATCGGCCCCAGCCGCACCGGGAGCAACCGCTCGGGGTCCACCGCCAGCTCCGCGTCGAAGGGGATGCTGAGCTCCACCCGCTCGAGGTCGTCGAACCGGAAGTACGGGTGGGTTCCGTAGCCCCAGGGCAGCGGGGTGGTCCCGATGTTCGTGGCCATCACGTCGACGCTCAGGCCGGTCTCGCTCACCTCGTGCAGGATCTCGACGGCGAGGATGCCCGGCCAGCCGCGACGCGGCCAGAACACGGTCCGCTGCCGGATGCTCGAGGGCAGGTGGGACAGCACCTCCCACTGCTGACCGACGTTGAGGCCGTGATTGGCGTTACCCCGGGCCACCTCGTTGATCGGGAGTTGGTACTCGGTCTCGCCGATGCTGTAGCGGCCGTCACGCAGCCGGTTGGGCCAGGGCATCAGGTGGGCTCCTTGCCAGCGTTTGGGCGCCTCCTCGGGAAGGTGGGTCTCCAACAGCTCGACGCCGTCGTACATCAGGCTGCGCAGCCCCGCGCCGACCTGGGTCGTGACGGCGCTCCAACGATGACTGCGGATCTCGTACTGCTCACCGGTGGGATGGATCATGGATACACAGTAACCGCGTCGTGATTCGTGCGCTGGCGTTCAGGTGTCTAGAGTTGGGCCACCATGAGCGCGCGCACATACCACGTCATCACCTACGGCTGCCAGATGAACGTCCACGACTCCGAACGGATCTCCGGACTGCTGGAGGAGGCCGGGCTTCAGCGCGCCGAGGGCAATGACCAGGTGCTCGGTGCCGGGGCCGATGTCGTGGTGTTCAACACCTGCGCGGTCCGCGAGAACGCCGACAACCGGCTCTACGGCAACCTCGGCCACATGGCCTCGATCAAGGCCCAGCACCCGGGGATGCAGATCGCGGTCGGTGGCTGCATGGCGCAGAAGGACAAGGACCTCATCCAGAGCCGAGCCCCGTGGGTCGACGTGGTCTTCGGCACCCACAACGTCGGCAGCCTGCCGAGGTTGCTGGAGCGCGCCCGCATCGAGGAGGCCGCCCAGATCGAGATCGTCGAGGCGCTGCAGACCTTCCCCAGCAACCTGCCGAGCCGACGGGAATCGCCGTACTCAGCCTGGGTGTCGGTGAGCGTGGGGTGCAACAACACCTGCACCTTCTGCATCGTGCCGCAGCTGCGGGGCAAGGAGACCGACCGGCGTCCCGGGGACATCCTCGCCGAGATCCAGATGCTGGTGGAGCAGGGGGTGCAGGAGATCACCCTGCTCGGGCAGAACGTCAACGCCTACGGGGTCGAGTTCGGCGACCGCCAGGCATTCGCGAAGCTGCTTCGGGCCTGCGGTGAGATCGACGGGTTGGAGCGGGTCCGCTTCACCTCGCCCCACCCCAGGGACTTCACCGACGATGTCATCGCGGCGATGGCCGAGACCCACAACGTGATGCCCCAGCTCCACATGCCGCTGCAATCCGGCTCCGACGCGGTGCTGAAGGCGATGCGCCGCTCCTACCGCAGTGAGCGTTTTCTGGGGATTCTGGATCGGGTTCGGCAGGCGATGCCCCACGCGGCGATCACCACTGACATCATCGTCGGCTTCCCCGGTGAGAGCGAGGCCGATTTCGAGGCGACGATGGAGGTGGTGCGGCAGGCCAGGTTCTCGGCGGCCTTCACCTTCCAGTACTCGAAGCGTCCCGGAACACCTGCCGCCGAGATGACCGATCAGGTGCCCAAAGAGATCGTCCAGGCCCGCTACGAGCGGCTGGTCGATCTGGTGGGGGAGATCGCCTGGCAGGAGAACCGTTGCTTCGAGGGGCAGGAGGTCGAGGTGATGTTCGCACTCGGTGAGGGGCGCAAGGACGCCGAGACCAACCGGATGAGCGGACGTGCCCGGGACAACCGTCTGGTTCACGTGAAGGTCGGCGACGACCCCGCCGAGCGGCCGCGCCCCGGGGACATCGCTCTCGCCACCATCACCCACGCGGCCCCGCATCACCTCAACTCCGATGTCCCGATCCGCGGATTGCGCCGTACCCGGGGTGGTGACGCCTGGGAGGCCGCCACGAGCGAGCCCGCAACCAGCCGAGGGGTCTCGCTGGGGATGCCCAGCTTCAAAGGCCTCTGATCCAAAGGCCTCTGAGCAGTGGGGGGCCGCGCCAAGCCTCCGGCCCCCCCGCGCGGG
>JAUNKV010000018.1:16070-53843 GCA_030532575.1 Propionibacteriaceae bacterium
ACCCGCCGTGGGGTCTCGGTGGGGTTGCCCCGCTGCACCGGCCTGGCACCCAACGCCCCGTGAGCGGGGGGGGCCGTCGCAATGCGACGGCCCCCACTGCTCTTGGCTGGGATCACTCAGCGGGCTTGTCCTTGCCCGCCAGGTCCTCCACCTTGTCCTTGAGGAAGTCCGCGCCGGCGTCGATCTTGTCGCCGAACTTGCTGCCGGTGGCCTTGTCCAGCATCTCGGCCCCCTTGTCGATGGCGCCGTCGATCTTGTCCTCGTGCGCGGCGACCTGCTCGCCGATACCGTCGAAGATACCCATGTCGTTCCTTCTGGTCAGGGGCGAGCCCGATGCATCGCCGGGACCATCATGCCCGGTCAGCGCGAGTTGCGCATCTGCTTCCCAGCACTGGCAGGATGGACACATGCAGCCACCCCTCATCGTCCTCGTCGGTCCAACGGCCACGGGGAAGTCGGCGCTCGCCGTGGAGTGCTGCCGACGCCTCAAGGCCAAGGGGCTGACCGGGGAGGTGGTCAACGCCGATTCCATGCTGGTCTACCGGGGGATGGACATCGGGACCGCCAAGCCGACGTCCGAGGAGCGCGGCGGTGTGACCCATCACCTCATCGACATCATGGCGGTGACCGAGACCGCGAGTGTCGCATGGTTCCAGCAGCGGGCACGCGAGGTGATCGCAGAACTGCGCGCCGTCGGGGCGGTGCCGGTGCTGGTCGGCGGATCGGCGTTGTACACCCGAGCGATCACGGACCAGTTCACCTTTCCCGGCTCCGATCCGGAACTGCGGGCCCGACTGGAGACGGAGCTGGCCAGGGTGGGCGCCCAGGAGCTGCACCGTCGCCTCAGTGAGCTGGCCCCGGAGTCCGCGGCATGGATCGAGCCCGGCAACGGGCGACGGGTGGTACGTGCCCTGGAGATCCATGAGTTGACCGGGGGGCACCGGGCCGTGCTGCCGGAGTGGAGCTACGAGCTGGCCGGGGTCTGTCAGTTCGGTCTGGAGCTGGAGCGTGGTGAGCTGGACCGTCGGATCGATGCGCGAGTGGACCAGATGTTCGAGGCCGGGTTGATCGACGAGGTGCGCGCGCTGATCCCGCATGGCCTGCGGGACGGCCGAACGGCTGCGATGGCCATCGGGTACCGGCAGGTGTTGCAGCACCTTGATGGCCAGTGCACCGAGCAGGAGGCGAGGGATCAGACCAAGCGGGCCACCCGACGGTTCTTCCGGAAGCAGCTGGGATGGTACCGCAGGGATCCACGCATCAGATGGCTGCCCGCTGGTGACCCGCAGAACGCGGACCGCATACTTGAGAGGAGCGGACTGTGAACCCACGCATGGAGAGGACTGCCTGATGCTGTTCAGGAAGGGACACGCCACGGGCAATGACTTCGTCATTGTCGACGATCACCACGGTGCGATGGAGCTGACCCCTGAGCGGGTCGCCCGGCTGTGCGACCGTCATCGTGGGATCGGTGGAGACGGGGTGCTGCGGGTGGTGCGGGCGGGCAGTGTGCCCGAGGTCGAGGCTGATCCGACGCTGTGGTTCATGGACTACCGCAATGCTGATGGCTCGGTTGCCGAGATGTGCGGCAACGGGCTGCGGCTGTTCGCCCGGCACCTGATGGAGCAGGGCCTGGTGGGGGAGGAGGAGTTCGAGGTGGCAACCCGGGCGGGGCTCAAGCGGGTCAAGGAGCTGCAGGACGGGAGACTGGTCACCGATCTCGGCCAGATCCAGGTCTTCGAGACCACCGTCACGATTCGGCACGACGGGCAGGAATTCGAGGGGCACGGCGTCGATGTCGGGAACCCCCACGCCGTGTGCTTCGTGACGGCCGAGGAACTGGCGGCCCTGAACCTGGGCGAGGGACCCCGGTGGGAACCGGAGGAGATCTTTCCGGAGGGGGTCAACGTCGAGTTCATCCACGTGGTGCAGCCGGGGCAGCTCAGGATGCGGGTCTTCGAGCGCGGTAGCGGTGAGACCCTGAGCTGCGGCACCGGCGTGGTGGCGGCTGCCGCGGTGCATCGTCGGCTCAGCGGCCATGACGCCCCGATCCAGGTCAACGTGCCCGGTGGTGATCTCGTGGTCAGCTTCGAGGAGGGGCACGCCTGGCTGAGTGGCCCGGCCCAGATCGTCGCCGAAGGGGAATTTCGGTTCTGACACACAGTCCTGAGATTTTGTCGGTGGCTCCTGCCAGAATGGACCAACGATGAACATCCCCGATGACGACCCCCAGTACGATCCCCTCGAGGGGATGAACACCTACGACGGTGACCAGCAGGATCTCGCTGAGCGCCATGCGCTGCGGCGGGTGGCCGGGATGCGCACCGAGCTGGAGGACATCTCAGAGGTCGAGTACCGCCAACTCCGGCTGGAGAAGGTGGTGCTGGTCTCGGTGTGGACCTCCGGTACTCAGCAGGACGCCGACAACGCGATGGCCGAGCTGAAGCTGCTGGCCGAGACGGCGGGCTCGCAGGTGCTGGAGGCCCTGGTGCAGCGCCGCTCCCAGCCCGACCCCGCCACCTACATCGGCCGGGGCAAGGTGGAGGAGGTCGCCGAGGTGGTGCGCGCCACCGGGGCGGACACGGTGATCTGCGACGGCGAGCTGCAGCCCGCGCAGCTGCGCAACCTGGAGGACCGGGTCAAGGTCAAGGTGGTGGACCGCACCGCACTGATCCTGGACATCTTCGCCTCCCACGCGAAATCCGCCGAGGGCAAGGCCCAGGTGGAGCTGGCCCAGCTGCAGTACCTCAAGCAGCGGCTGCGCGGCTGGGGCGGGAATCTCTCCCGGCAGGCCGGTGGCCGGGCCGCGGGTGGGGCAGGGATCGGCGGCCGTGGGCCGGGTGAGACCAAGCTGGAGACGGACCGTCGCCGCATCCATCACCGGATCGCCCAGCTGCGACGCAGATTGAAGGAGATGGACGCCACCCGGCAGGGAAAGCGGGCCGAGCGGCGCAGGCACCAGGTGCCGAGCGTGGCCATCGTCGGATACACCAACGCCGGGAAGTCCTCGCTGCTCAATCGACTCACCGGGGCCGGTGTGCTGGTCGAGGATGCGCTGTTCGCCACCCTCGACCCCACCACCAGGCGGACCGAGACCCGGGACGGGCGCATCTTCACACTCACCGACACCGTCGGTTTCGTCCGCCACCTGCCCCACGACCTCGTGGAGGCCTTCCGCTCCACCTTGGAGGAGTCCGCGGCGGCGGACCTGCTGCTGCACGTCGTCGACGCCTCAGACCCGGACCCGGAAGGGCAGATCACGGCGGTCAGGGAGGTGCTGGCGGAGATCGGAGCCGTTGGCGTGCCCGAGCTGCTGGTGTGCAACAAGGCGGACCGGGCCGATGAGACCACGCTGCTGGCGCTGCGGGCCAACCACCCGGACTGTGTGGTGGTCTCGGCGCGAACCGGACTCGGTCTGGAGGAGCTGGCAGCCGCCGTGGAGGTCCGGCTGCCCAGCCCCGAAATACCTGTCGATGCGCTGGTGCCCTACAGCCGTGGTGATCTGATGGACCGCATCCACAAGGCCGGGAGCATCGAGGAACTGGAGCACACGGCCGAGGGCACCCGGGTCAGGGCCCGGGTGCGGCCGGGGCTGGCCGAGGAGCTCAAGGAGTTCGGTGTCTGAGCTCGCCGGGGACATCCTTCGCCAGGCCGTCTCCGGGATCAAGGGCGGGGAACGACCCGGCCAGGTGGCGATGGTGTCGGCCATCGCGGATGCGATGGCGGAGGGAACTCACCTGTTGGTCCAGGCCGGAACCGGAACCGGCAAGTCCTTGGGCTATCTGGCCCCGGCGCTGGCCCGGATCGTCGAGAATGACGACACCGTCGTCGTTGCAACGGCCACGCTGGCCCTCCAGGCGCAGCTGGCGGGAACCGACATCCCGGCTGCGCTGGACGCGGTGGCAGCCGTGACCGGGCGACGTCCTCGCGCCGCGGTGCTGAAGGGACGCACCAACTACGCATGTCTGTACAAGGTGCGCGACGAGGCGAGCGAGGCGGGGCAGGGAACCCTGATCGGTGCGGCAGAGCTGGAGGAGTCGCGTCGGGCGGAGTCGCCGTCGAAGCTGGGGGTCGAGGTGCTGGCGCTGCGTGAATGGGTGGAGGAGCAGGCCCGCTCGGGCGGTACCGGGGACCGTGACGACGCCCCCAGCCACACCGCCCAGGCCTGGCAGCAGGTTTCCATCCCCACCCGGGAATGCCTGGGGGTCAGCAAGTGTCCCTTCGGCACGCAGTGCTTCGTGGAACAGTCCCGGGCCGAGGCCCAGAGCGCTGACCTCGTCGTGACGAATCACGCCCTGGTGGCCATTGATGCGATGCACGGCCATTCGGTGCTGCCGGAGCACGGGGTACTCATCATCGACGAGGCCCACGAACTCACCAGCAGACTCACCACCGCGGCGACGGGGGAACTCGGGGAGGCGCAGGCGGAGCGGGTCGCGAAACGCTGCCTGCCCTGGCTGGACGACGACACGGGGACGGACCTGCTGGAGGCGGTGGAGCGGCTGGGGGATGCCCTGGTGGATGCCCCGGCGGAGCGGGTCACCGAAGAGGGGACCTTCGTCCTGGCCTGCGCCGGGCTGCGGGATGCGGCCCGCGCAGCGGTCTCGGAACTGGGCCGCAAGAAGGACGACCCGGAGTGCTCCCAGGCGCTGGGGGCGTTGGGGGAGGTCTTCGACGTGGCCGAGCGGATAGCCAGGTTGTCCGAGCACGACGTGGTGTGGGTCTCGCGCCCGGAGGGGCGGGGAGGCTCGGAACCAGCGGCCACGGCCTACGTCGCGCCGCTGTCGGTGGCCGGTCTGTTGCGCGAGGAGATCTTTGGGGAGGTCACCACCATCCTGACCTCGGCCACCTTGACCCTCGGTGGGGATTTCCGGGCCTTCGCGGGAAGCATCGGGTTGCGGGCCGCCGATGAGCTCACCGGGGATCAGCAGGCCGGTGAGGAGGGTGGCTGGCGCGGCCTCGACGTCGGTTCTCCCTTCGACTACCGACGCCAGGGCATCCTGTACGCTGCGTCGTCGCTGCCCAATCCGGGGCGCGACGGGCTGGGGGAGCAGGTGCTGGCGGAGATCGCCCAGCTGGTCTGGGCCGCCGGTGGGCGTACTCTCGGGCTGTTCGCGTCGCGGCGCAACGCGGAGCAGGCCGCCGCCCACTGTCGGGAGGCCCTGCCGGAACTCACGATCCTGTGCCAGGGAGATGCGCAGCTGTCCGAGCTGCAGCGCATCTTCAAGGAGGAAACGGAGACCAGCCTGTTCGGCACGATGTCGCTGTGGCAGGGGGTGGATGTGCCGGGCGAGACCTGTCAGCTCGTGATCATCGACAAGATTCCCTTCCCGCGCCCTGATGATCCGCTGATGCAGGCCCGCAAGAAGGCCGTCGATGACGCCGGGGGCAATGGTTTCATGACGGTGGCTGCCACTCATGCGGCGCTGCTGCTGGCCCAAGGAGCCGGGCGACTGATCCGGCGTGAGAGTGACCGCGGTGTGGTGGCGATCCTCGACCCGCGCCTGGTCACGGCCCGCTATGGCAGCTTCCTCGCCAGCTCCCTGCCGGGATTCTGGCGCACCACGGACCAGGACATCGCCGGGCGAGCCCTGCTCAGGCTGCGCGGGGCGGAGTGAGAAACCGCGCGGCACCGGGCTGAGGGGGTGAGGAGGCTCGATGCCGCGCGGCGGCTGGTGAGGCATCACATGCTGATGCCGAGGGAGGAGAGGTAGGCCATCGGGTCGGTGGCGCGGTATACGTCGCCCGGGGTCCTGCCAGCGGGGTAGTGCTCGAGATGGAGGTGGGAACCGAAACTGCGTCCGGTGCTGCCGACCTCGCCGATCTTCTGCCCCGCCGTGACCTGTTGCCCCACCTTCACATCCGTGCTGCTCAGGTGGGCGTACAGGGTGGCGGAGCCGTCGGCGGCGCGGATCGCCACATGGTTCCCGGCCCATGAACCGACGTTGCCCTTGACCACCGTGCCGGAGACCACGGCACGGACCGGGGTGCCGGTGGGGGCCGAGAAGTCCTGCCCGGTGTGGTAGCGCGACCAGCTGCCGGTGGCCCCGAAGCGGGCACTGATCCGGTAGCTCCCCTTGGCCAGGGGTGCGGCCGCGCCGTCGGTGGTGGTGCTGCCCTTCGTGGTTGTGACGACGGTGTTCGCCGCGGTCTGGATCGTGGCGGTTTCCGCGGCTGCAGCCCGTCGGGGACTGCTCGAGGGGTTCGCCTTGGTGGTTCGTTTCTTCTGCGTGGTGGAATCCGCCTGCTCCGGTGCCGCACGTCGTGGGGTGGAGCGCTCACAGCGCTCAGTGCTGCTTTGCGCGGTGCTGCTTCGGGAGGGACTGGGAGCCTCCGGTTCGGCAGCTGCAGCGGATGCGGCGTTCAGCCCGAAGGTTCCGATGCCTCCGGCCAGGACGAGGGCCGCCAGTGGGCGACGCCAGGGCGCAGGCGGGGTCGCCGCTGACCGCCGTGGCAGGCAGCCGGGCCCGAAGGTCTCGAGGCCGCGTCGGGGCTGGACGTGCTTGCGGAGTCCCATTGGTCTTCCTTTCGTCGGGAACACCCACCAATCCTGAGGAAAATTAAGGTAAATCTCAATCATCTCTCAGGTTTTCACAGCTTCTCACAGGATGTTTCACGCCGAATATGCTCTGACAAGGGAAGATGTTCTCCGACTTCACAGCTGACACACAGCAGTGACGCCATCCTCTAGAGTTCCGATGAGCACTACGAAGGAGTGAGGGATGAACCCACGCATTGCAGCGCGCGCCGCAGGAGTCGCGCTCCTCATCGACGCCCCCGAGCACGGAATGCCCCAGGTGGTCCACTGGGGTGGCGACCCCGGTGAGGTGGATGAAACCCAGTTCGACGCGATGATGATCGGTGCGGCGTGGATGAGGACCGGCAACGGCCTGGACGAGGCCCTGTTGGTGGGGGTCCTGCCCGAGGCCCGATTCGGCTGGGCCGGGACCCCGGGGATCATCGGATCGCGAGACGGCGTGGGCTGGAGCCCGAACTGGCGGACCTTGGAGGTGCTGCTCGATGACGCCCCGGTGACCGGTTTCGTCGCCACCGGTCCCGCCAGGATCGGGGTGCACCTGAGTGCCGAGGCCGCCGAACTCGACCTGTGGGTGTGGTTCGAGCTGATGCCCACCGGACTCGTGCGTGTTCAGGCGGAGCTCACCAACATCGGCGCCACCGACTACGACCTCACCGAGCTCACGCTCCGACTCCCCGTGCCCGCGCGGGCTCGCGAGGTGCTGGACTTCGCAGGCCGCTGGTCGGCAGAGCGGATGCCGCAGCGCCACACCCTGGGGGTCGGGTCCCACCGTCGTGAGGGACGCCACGGCCGCACCGGGGCCGACTCCTCCTTCGTCCTCACCCTCGGGGATGCGGGGTTCGGCTACCAGCAGGGCGAGGTGTGGGGATGCCACGTGGCCTGGAGCGGCAACCACATCCACCTGGCCGAGCGCGACCTCCACGGTGCCCAGGTGATCGGCGGCGGCGAGCTGCTGCTGCCGGGAGAAGGACGACTGGCACCGGGGCAGAGCTACCGCTCACCCCAGGTGTACTTCAACCACGCTGTCGGCCTCGACGCCCAGGCAGCCCGCTTCCACGAGCACCTGCGCTCCCTCCCCGCCGCCCCGGATACAGCACGGCCCGTGACCCTCAACGTGTGGGAGGCCGTCTACTTCGACCACGACGCGGCACGTCTGCTGGACCTGGCCGAGCGGGCCGCCGCCCTCGGGGTGGAGCGCTACGTCCTCGACGACGGCTGGTTCGGGGCCAGGCGCGACGACACCGCCGGGCTGGGGGACTGGGTGGTCAGTCCCGAGGTGTGGCCGGAAGGACTCCACCCGCTGGTGAACCGGGTCCAGGAGTTGGGGATGCAGTTCGGGCTCTGGTTCGAGCCGGAGATGGTCAACGAGGACTCCGATGTCGCCCGCGCCCACCCCGGGTGGATCATGCAGCTCGACGACCGGCTGCCGATCAGGAGCCGTTACCAGCAGGTGCTGAACCTGACCATCCCCGAGGCCTTCGAGCACGTCCTGGGGCAGATGAGCGCCCTGTTCGAGGAGTACGCCATCGACTACGTCAAGTGGGACCACAACCGGGACCTGATCGACGCCGGAACCGCCCCGGCTGGCCGGGCCGCCGTCGCGGAACAGACCCGCGCCTACTACCGGCTGCTGGACGAGCTGCGCCGTCGCTTCCCCCACATCGAGTTCGAGTCCTGTTCCTCTGGAGGGGCCCGCATCGACCTCGAGGTGATGAACCGGGTGCAGCGCGTGTGGGTCTCCGACAACATCGACCCCGACGATCGGCAGCGGATGCTCTGGTGGACCGGGCAGCTGCTGCCTGCGGAGCTGATGGGCTCCCACATCGCCTCGGGACGCTCCCATGTCACCGGACGCTGGCACGATCTGGAGTACCGTGCCGCGACCGCCGTCTTCGGACACCTCGGGATTGAATGGGACCTCGTCCAGGCCACCGAGGCGGAGCTCGAGGGGCTGCGCTGGTGGATCACCTGGTACAAGGAGAACCGTCACCGCCTGCTCACCGGGAGGCTCGTGAGGCAGGACTTCCCGGACCCGGGCATCTGGTTCAAGGGGGTGGTGGGTGACCAAGGCGGCATCTTCAGCCTCGCCCTGGTCGAGAACACCGCCACGGCGGGCCTCGGGCCGATCCGCTTCCCCGGGCTGGAGGCGGAACAGCTCTACGAAGTCCTGGTCATCAACCGTCAGCCCGTCCCGCTGCGCGTCCAGGTGCCGTGGCCTTCACAGGAACCACTTCGACTGACCGGGGCCCAGCTGGCGACGGTCGGGCTGCAGGCCCCGATCATGCAACCCTCCAACGCCGTCCTGTTCGACATCCGGCCCGTGGAGCGGTGAGGACAGCTGTGGGGCATGTCGCGTACAGGACATGCCCCACAGTGGTGACGACGAGAAACAGTGTCTTGCCAAGGGACAACCACGTGTGCAATAAATACGGCGTATCCCTACCAACGGAGGTAAGAGATGTCCGGTATCAGCAGCGCTGCGGCGCCGAGGGATCGCGCGAGAGGACGATCCCTGGGTGATCTACGGTTGGCGCTGGTCATGGTTGCCCCCGCCCTGATCGGGCTCGTGGTCTTCCTGATCTGGCCCACCATCCACGGCATCGCCCTGAGTTTCACCGATTTCAACCTGCTCACCCCAGCGCAGGGGGTGGGCTTCAACAACTACGTCAGGATGCTGGAGGACCCGGTCTTCTGGAACGCCGCCTGGGTGACCATCTACTACGTGGTGGTCAACATCGGCGTCCAAACCGTCCTGGCCCTGCTGATCGCCGTGCTGATGCACCGGCTCACGCAGTCGACCATCATCCGCTCCCTGGTGCTCACCCCGTACCTGGTCTCCAACGTCGTGGCGGCGCTGGTGTTCTTCTGGATCCTCGACACCCAACTGGGGCTCGGGAACCAGCTCCTGGCCAGCATGGGTTTGGAGCGGATCCCCTTCCTCACCAGCGATGCGACGGTGATCCCCACCATCGCGCTCATCAACGTGTGGCGCCATGTCGGCTACACCGCCCTGCTGATCTTCGCAGGGCTCCAGACCATCCCGGAGTCCGCCTACGAGGCGGCCAAGGTGGACGGGGCCTCGGAGTGGCAGACCTTCTGGCGGATCACCATCCCGCTGCTGCGCCCGATCCTGGCGCTGGTGCTCATCATGACCATCATCGGGTCGTTCCAGGTCTTCGACACGGTGGCCGTGACCACCAGCGGCGGCCCCGTGAACTCCTCGCGGGTGCTGCAGCTCTACATCTATGACATGGCCTTCGGGCGGTTCCAGTTCGGGTACGCCTCCGCCCTGTCCGTGGGTCTGCTCGTGATCCTCGTCATCATCACCGTCCTGCAGTACCGGCTGACCCGAGCCGGTGAGACCGACCTGAACTGAGGAGCCAGCCGTGTCCACCACTGCCACAGTCCCGGGCGCAATGGCCCCGACGAATCCCGGCCAGACCAGCAGGCGCGCGAAGAAGCCCCTGCCGGTCGGAAGAATCCTGGCCTGGGTCTTCATGGGCGTGATCCTGGCGCTCACCCTCATCCCGTTCTACTGGATGATCCGCACCGCCCTGTCCTCCAACGCAGCCCTCTACGGTGGGGCCACGAGCTGGCTCCCCGTCGACCTCAACACCGGCAGCTTCGCCCGGGTGTTCGGGCTGCAGACCGGTGAGGCCGCCATCGCCGAGGGCGGTTCCGGCCAGGCCATCGACTTCTGGCGTTACCTGGCCAACAGCATCGTCGTGGCCTCCCTTGTCACCGCCGGGCAGGTCTTCTTCTCCGCCTGCGCCGCCTACGCCTTCTCCCGGCTGAAATGGCCGGGCCGTGACATCGTCTACGTCCTGGTGCTCGGCGGGTTGATGGTTCCCGCCATCTTCACCTTCCTGCCCAACTTCGTGCTCATCAAACAACTGGGGCTCGTCGACACCCTGCTCGGCATCTCCCTGCCCGCGATGCTGATGTCCCCCTTCGCCATCTTCTTCCTGCGCCAGTTCTTCAAGAACGTCCCCGTCGAGCTGGAGGAAGCCGCCCTGCTGGACGGCGCCAGCAAGATCGGCATCTTCTTCCGGCTGATCCTGCCCATGTCCGCGGCCCCCATCGCGACGCTGTCGATCCTGACCTTCATCACCTCCTGGAACGACTACTTCTGGCCGTTGCTGGTCTCCTACACCGACAACTCGCGGGTGCTCACCGTCGGACTCGGCGTGTTCCGGGCACAGAATCCGAACACCGGCCCCGACTGGTCAGGGTTGATGGCCGCCACCCTGGTCGCCGCCATCCCCATGCTCGTGCTGTTCGCTCTCAGCGCGAAGCGGATCGTCAACTCCATCGGCTTCAGCGGAATCAAGTGAGGTCCATCATGAACCGCAAGTTCACCGCATTCATCGCCGCAGCCACGGCCACCACCCTGCTCGCCACCGGCTGTGCCCCCAAGGCCCAGGACGACGGCGTCATCGACTACTGGCTGTGGGACGCGGCCCAGCAGCCCGGCTACCAGGCCTGCGCTGACGCCTTCGAGGCCGAGACGGGTCTGAAGGTGCGCATCACCCAGTACGGCTGGGACGACTACTGGTACAAGCTCACCGCCGGGTTCATCGCCGACCAGGCCCCGGACGTGTTCACCAACCACCTGAGCAAGTACCCCCAGTTCATCGACCTGGAGGTGCTGACTCCACTCGATGACCTGGCAGCCACCGGTCAGATCAACGACGACGACTACGCCGAAGGTCTGGCCGAGCTCTGGAAGGGCCAGGATGGCAGGCGCTACGGCGTTCCCAAGGACTGGGACACCATCGCCTACTTCTACGACGAGCAGGTCACCGATGCCGCAGGTATCACCCGCGAGCAGCTGATGACCATGACCTGGAACCCTGAGGACGGCGGTTCCTTCGAGAAGATCATCGCCCACCTCACCGTCGATGCCAACGGGGTCAGGGGAGATGAACCCGGCTTCGACAAGAACAACATCGCGGTCTACGGCCTGGCATCCAGCGGGGCCGGGGGCGACGCCCTGGGGCAGTCCACCTGGGGGGCCTACGCGGCCGCCGTCGGCTGGGAACCCCTCGACAAGAACCCCTGGGGAAGGCGATACAACCTGGACGACCCGAAGTTCCAGCAGGTGCTGCGCTGGTACTACGGGCTGGCCGACAAGGGCTACATGCCTTCCTTCGAGACCTTCGGCAACGAGATGGGGTCCTATCAGCAGGTGGCCCAGGGCAAGGCCGTGCTCGGCATGGCCGGGTCGTGGATGATCTCCTCCTTCGCCTCCATCCCCGACATCACGCTGCAGATCGCTCCCACCCCGGTCGGGCCACTCGGGCACCGGGCGAGCCCGTTCAACGGCCTGGCGGACTCGATCACCCGATTCGCCGACGACAAGGAGGCGGCCGCGAAGTGGGTGGCCTTCCTCGGCTCCTCACAGTGCCAGATGATGATCGCCGATGCCGGGGTGGTGTTCCCGGCCAGACCGGAGGCCACCGAACGGTCCCTCCAGGTGCGGGCCGAGGCCGGGCTCGACGTGAACGCCTTCACCATCCACCTGGAGGAGGGCACCACCCAGATCCTGGCCGTGACCACGAATGCTGCCGATGTCTCGGCCATCACCATTCCCGGATTCGAGGCCGTCTACGTCGGGCAGGAGGACGTGAGTCACTTCACCGAGATCAACAACCAGATCAACCGGTTGCTGGAGCTGACCTCGTGAGGTGATCCTGTGAAGTGGCCCCGGGGCGGGAGAGTTCTGCTCCCGCCCCGGGGCCATTCACCGCAGGCCCTTGCGGGCGAGCAGGTGCGCCACATCGGGGTCGGCTCCGCGGAATCCGTGCCAGGAGCGCATGGGCTCGATGCTTCCGCCGCGTCCCAGCAGCTCACGGCGGAACCTCTCGCCCGCTTCGCGTCGTAGCCCGCCCTGCTCCTCGAACCACGCGACTGCGTCGGCATCCATCACCTCGGCCCACAGGTAGCCGTAGTAGGCAGCCGCATACATGTTGCCGAAGATGTGACTGAAGTAGCAGCTCCGATAACGCGGCGGAACCAGGTCACAGGCCACCCCGGCCCGCTCCAGAGCGGCCCGCTCGAAGGCCTCCACCTCGGTGATGTCCCGGGGCAGCTCCTCAACCGTGGCGGTGTGCCAGGCCTGGTCCAGCAACATCGCGGAAACGGTCTCGAGGGTGCCGAACCCCTCCCCCTGGGTGCGGGAGGACCGCAGCTTCGCCACGATTTCATCCGGCAGCGGCTCCCCGGTGACGTGATGACGCGCGTAGGAGCGGATCAGGTTCTCATCCCAGGCCCACATCTCGTTGACCTGGGAGGGAAACTCGACGAAGTCCCGCGGCACCGAGGTCCCGGAACGAGACGGATACTTCACATCGGAGAGCAGGCCGTGCAGGGCGTGGCCGAACTCGTGGAACAAGGTGATGACGTTGTCCCAGGTGAGCAGCGCCGGTGCACCATCGGCCGCGGGGGTGTAGTTGCACGTGTTGGTCACCACCGGCAGGCTCGAGGTCAGGGTGGCCTGCTCGACGATGGAGGTCATCCAGGCGCCGCCGCGTTTCGTCGGGCGGGTGAACGGATCGATGATGAACAGACCCAAGGGGCTGCCGTCAGCCTCCCGCACCTCGTGGACGCGGGCCGTCGGGGTGAAACCGACCAGGTCGTCGCGGGCATGGAAGGTGATCCCGTACAGTGCCGTGGCGGCTGCGAACACGCCGTCGTGCAGCACCTGCTCGAACTCCAGGTAGGGCTTCAGCTGCGCCGGATCGACGGCGTGGGCGGCAGCCTGCCGGGCGGCGTAGAACTCCCAGTCCCACGGCTGCAGGGTGGCCCCGGGAAGGTCTTCCTCGAGCAGCAACTGCAACGCCGCGGCCTCCTGTCGTGCCAAGGCCATCGCGCCGGGGGCCACCTGTTGCAGCAGCCCCAGCACCGCAGGGGTGGTTCGGGCGCAGCCCTCGGCCGCCACCCACGAGGCATGGTGTGGATGGCCCAGCAACCTGGCCCGTTCGGCGCGACGGTGAGCAATGTCCAGCACGATCCGGCGCACATCGTGTTCACCGCCGATCCCCCGGGTGATGGAGGCCTCGAAGACCCGTCGTCTCAGGTCACGGTTGGTCAGGTCCGCCAGGATCGGCTGCCCGGTGGTGTTGGTCAGCTCGATGAGCCACCCCTCGAGCCCCTGATCCACGGCCGCCTGGCGTGCTGAGCTCACCTGTGCCTCATCGAGTCCGTCCAGCTCCTCGAACTCGGTGACCAGCACGGCCTTGGCGCCCCGCTCATCGAGCAGCCTGCGCTCGAAGTCCACCGACAGCGAGGCCAGCTCCTGGTTCAGTTCCTTGAGCCGGGCCAGGGCGGGGGCGTCGAGGGTGACGCCGGAACGCTCCAGATCGCCGATCAGGTCGGTGAGATGGAACTCATCCTGTTCATCCAGGGTGACCTCACCGGAAGCGGCCCGGTCCCGCAGCTCGACCAGCCGTCGGTACAACCGGGGATCCAGGCGCACGGCATCACTGTGGGCGGCCAGCAGCGGGGCCAACTCCGCCTCCAGCTCCCGACGCTCCGTCGTGCCATCGGCGGCGACCACCACCCAGTAGGCGTTCATCACCCGACCAAGTGGCAGGCCACTCAGTTCCAAGGCGACCAGCACGTTCTCCACCGTCGCCGGTTCCGGGTTGCTGACCAGGCCTTCAAAGGCCTCACGCTGCTCAGCCATGGCGGCCAATGTCGCCTCGCGCACCTGTTCGGTGGTGAGCTGGGCGTAGTCAGGAAGTTGGAACGGCAGGGGGGAAGCAGACAACAGCGGATTCATGGTCTCCATCCAACCATGCGTACAATCCTTCGGGCCTGATTGAGGAGGGAAGATGGTCACACCACTGCGTCTGCACGCTCCGAGCCGTCGTGACGCCGTCGTGGTGGAGCTCCCCGTGGTGCTGGCCCCGATGGCGGGGATCACCAATGCCGCCTACCGGGCGCTGTGCCTGGAGCAGGGGGCGGGGCTCTATGTCTGCGAGATGATGACCTCCAGGGGCATCATCGTGGGTGACCACAAGACCCGGGCGATGCTCACCTTCGACCCGTCGGAGACGATCCGCTCGGTACAGCTCTACGGGGTGGACCCCGACGTGGTGGCCGAGGCCACCCGAATCCTCATCACCGAACACGGCGTCCACCACGTGGACCTCAATTTCGGCTGCCCCGTGCCGAAGGTCACCCGCAAGGGAGGCGGGGGAGTGCTGCCCTACAAGCGGGATCGGCTGCGCGCGATCATCGGTGCGGCGGTGAGGGCCGCTGACGAGTTCGGAGTGCCCGTGACCGTCAAGACCCGGCTCGGGATCGATGCCGAACACGAGACCTTCCTGGATGCCGGGCGCATCGCGGAGCAGGAGGGGGCCGCAGCCATCGCGTTGCACGCCCGCACCGTGCAGCAGGCCTACGGCGGACAGGCCGACTGGAGCCGGATCGCGGAACTCAAGGAAGCGGTGAACATCCCCGTGCTCGGCAACGGGGATCTGTGGGAGGCGGAGGATGCCCTGACCATGATGGAGCAGACCGGATGCGACGGGGTGGTCATCGGCCGAGGCTGCCTGGGACGACCGTGGCTGTTCGGTGATCTCGCCGCAGCCTTCACCGGCCAGCCGCATCGCGCCCGGCCCACCCTCGGAGAGGTGGGCGCCATGCTCATCCGGCACGCCGAGCTGCTGGTTGACCTCATGGGTGAGCGCGGTGTGGTCGACCTGCGCAAGCACATGGCCTGGTACTTCAAGGGGTACCCAGTGGGGGAGCTGCGCCGTCGTTTCGCGATGGTCTCCTCGCTGGAGGAGCTGCGGGAACTCGTCGAGCTGCTGGATGCCGACCAGCCGTTCCCCACCTCAGAGCTCGGTGCCCCACGCGGCCGCCAGGGCAGTCCACGGGGCAAGGTGATCCTGCCCTACGGCTGGTACGACGACACCAGTGGCTGCGAACTCGACCTCAGTGCCGCGGAGGACGACGTCAGCGGAGGATGAGGGGTTGGACCATTGGTCGGGGCGCCATCATGCGCCGTGGAGGGTGGGGCTACCGTGGAGGGGAGCGAACAGGAGACCCCATGACCCAGACCGTGACCCTGACTGTCGATGGTGTTGCCCACACCCTGCCCCTGGTGCGTGGCACCGAGGGGGAGCTGGCCATCGACATCTCGACCCTGCGCGCCACGACCGGGCTCATCACACTGGACAACGGTTACGGCAACACCGGGTCGTGTCGTTCCGCCATCACCTTCATCGACGGCGAGAAGGGAATTCTTCGTTACCGTGGGGTCCCCGTCGAGGAACTGGCACGTCGTTCCTCCTTCATCGAGGTGGCCGAGCTGCTCATCTTCGGTGAGCTGCCGGACGCTCACGAGCGCGAGGAATTCCGGCAGCTGCTCACCGAGAACTCGGCCCTCCACAGGGACATGCGCAAACACTTCGACGGTTTCCCCGTCAACGCGCATCCGATGGCGATCCTCTCCGCGATGATCAACGCGATCCAGGCCTACGACCTCCCGGGCATCCACATCACCGAGGAGTCCGACTTCCGACGGGCGGCAGCACTCCTGCTGGCGAAGACCCGTACCATCGCCGCCGCTTCATACAAGAGCCACATCGGCCAGCCCCTGGCCTATCCGCGCTACGACCTGCCGTATGCGGAGAACTTCCTCCACATGATGTTCTCCGTGCCTTACCGGGACTACGAGCCCACCCCTGAGGTGGCATCGGCCCTCAACCTCTTCTTCGTTCTCCACGCCGACCACGAACAGAACTGCTCCACCTCCACCGTGCGCATGGTGGCCTCGTCGGGAGCGAACCTGTTCACCGCCGTCTCCGCCGGGGTGACGGCGCTGTGGGGGCCGTCCCACGGCGGGGCGAACATGGCGGTGATCGAGATGCTGGAGACCATTCAGGACGAGAAACTCTCGGTGAACCGGTTCCTCGACCAGATCAAGGACCGTCGTACCGGACAGCGGCTCATGGGCTTCGGACACCGGGTCTACCGCAACTTCGATCCCCGGGCGAAGGTCCTCAAGGCTGCCGCCCACGAGCTGCTGGAGTCGATGCGGATCGACGACCCGCTGCTCGACATCGCCCGAGAACTGGAGGAGGCGGCCCTGGCCGATCCCTATTTCGCCGAGCGCAGGCTCTACCCGAACGTGGACTTCTACTCCGGCATCATCCTGCGGGCCATCGGGATTCCGCTGGACATGTTCACGGTGCTGTTCGCCATCGGCCGCACAGCTGGATGGATTGCGCACTGGAAGGAGATCGTGGACGATCCCACGGGGCGAATCCACCGGCCCCGGCAGCTCTACGTCGGCAACCGCCACACCCGGTGGATGCCCTACGAGGAGCGTTGATTGGCAACGGTCTCCACATCCGCGGCCAGCTCGGCGGGCGACAACCGGGGCCCGAGGGCGCCACAGGCGGCCACGAGGACCCCGCCCAGCACCAGCAGAGCCATGGGTGCGCCGTCGCTGCCGAGCCAGCCCTCCAGGATGGGCAGGTAGGAGGGGTACAGGGCCGGGACGACGATGGACAGTGAGTAGGCCGTGCCGTATCCGGTGGCGCGCACCCGGGTGGGGAACCGCTCGGACAGGTATGCCCCGATGGGCCCGTAGCCGCAGACCGTGAGCACCTGCAACAGCGCGGCCAGGATCGCGATCATCGCCAAGGTCGGGGCGTGCATCGTCGCCCACCACAGCACCGGACCGACGACGGCGGCTCCTGCACCCCAGGACACGAAGAAACGTCGCCTGCCCCACCGTGAGGAGAGATCCCCGGCAACCGCCATGAAGATCGCCTGCGCGATGGCCGCACAGCCCATCACCAGGGACACGGCATCAGCGGACAGTCCCAGGGTGGTGGCCAGCCGTCGGGCCAGGACGATGACCACGATGTTGGTCATGAACCACAGCCCGGTCATGAGCCCGAACATCTGCCAGAACGCACCGCGCCAGCTGCCGACGAGGAGCTCCAACAGACCGGCCGGAGCATCCGTAGGGTGCGCATGGCGCCGGTAGACAGGGGCGTCGGCCACCTTGGCGGTGTAGTAGACCAGCATCAACAAGGAGGCCATCCCACCTGCGGCGAAGGAGAGCCGCCAGCCCCACATGGCGTAGGCCTCGAGGCCGAACAGGGTCAGTTGCCCCAGCGTCACGAAGGCGATCGTTGCCTGCGCCCACGGTGACATCGACATGATGAGCCCGGAGACCAGGCCGCGCCTGAGGGGTCTTGACCACTCCATCGCCAGGGGGATGGCGGAGGTGTACTCCCCGGCCAGGAAGGCCCCACCGAGGAACCGCAGTGCAATGACCAGCCACATCGTCCATGCCCCGAGCAGGTGATGGGTGGGCATCGCTGCGATGAACAGGGTGCAGGCGGCGGTACCAGCGATGGCGATCTTCGTGGTGACGGTGCGCCCCAGCCGGTCCGAGACCCGGCCGAAGACCATGGCCCCGATGGGACGGCCGAGCAGGGTGGCCATCACCACGAAGGACACGGTGGCCGCGATGGCCTGTTCACCGGCCAGCATCGGCAGGGCTGGGGCCAACGCCGTGACGGGCAGAAAGATGTGGAGCTGGTCCACGTAGTTGCCCCACACCCCTCCCTTCAAGGCGGCTCGCCCGGCAGCAGGGAGCCGGGTGGGGGTGGATGTGACAGTCACGCTGTCTCCTTTCCTACGCTGCGGTACAGATCAGGTTCGAACGGTTTCAGGCAGCCTCAGCCTGTTCTCAACCCGTGCTCGGGGTCCCGTAGTTGACGGTGGGTGAGCATACTCTTGATCTGCCATGAATGAGCCACTGCCCCGAGCCCGCGAATGGGCCAAGACCATGCACGGTCACGGCGACGACGTCGTGACTGCCCACCGTGACTCCGCCCAGCGCGTCGATCCTGCCCCGATGAGGCGACGCGAGCAGCGCGAGGAGTTGGAGCGACTGACCCTGAACCCAGCCGCCACCTTCTCCGACGGGGCGGGGGAGCGGGCGGTGCCGGAGGAGCCGTGCGAGTTCCGCACCTGCTTCGAGCGGGACCGGGACCGGATCGTCCACTCGGCCTCGTTCCGCCGCCTGGCGGGCAAGACCCAGGTGGTGGTCTACCCCCGCGACCACCAGCGGACCCGCCTCACCCACGCCATCGAGGTGGCACAGTGTGCGGTTGCGATGGCCAGGGGGATCGGGGCCAACATCGCCCTGACCGACGCGATGGCGCTCGGCCACGACTGCGGGCACGGCCCCGGTGGGCATGCCTCCGAGGATGCCTTCGACGCCTACATCCCAGAGGGCTACGACCACGGCCCGTGGGGGGCCGACGTGGTGCTGCAGGGGCTGAACCTCACCGCCCAGACCCTGGATGGAATTCGCAACCACTCCTGGTCACGTCCGGCCCCCGCCACCCTGGAGGGCGAGCTGGTCAGCTGGGCGGATCGGATCGCTTACTGCGCCCACGACCTGGAGGACGCCATCGACGCCGGGATCGTCACCCCGTCGGAGGTGCCGGGGGTCGTCCGGGAACGTGTGGGTATCCAGCGCAGGGAGCAGCTGGCCCACTTCCTCAAGGCGGTCATCACCACCACGATGACCACCGGCCGGGTCGGGATGGATGCCGAGACCGCAGCGGCCCTGGCGGCCCTCAGGGAGTTCAACTACGAGCGCATCTACACCCGCCCTGAATCGGTGGCCCAGTCGCTGACGGTGGTGAAGATCCTGCAGGGCCTGGTGGACTGGTTCCTGGAACACCCGAACACCCTGCCCGCGGAGTACCGGCAGGAGGACCCGGTACGAGGTGTCGTCACCTATGTCGGGGGCATGACGGATCGGTTCGCCTTCGAGCACGCCGAGCGACTGCTCGGCTGGAACCCAGCCCTGCTGCCGCCGGGCATCGGACGTGGAGCATGACGGAAGTCATGGCGAAGTGGTGACTGAACCCCTGCGTACAGGTGGCTCTTCAACTCCACGATGGAGGCATGAAAGCCATTGAACTGACAGGGGTGCGCAAGCACTTCCGCTCCCCGAGCGGGGAGGTGAGGGCCGTCGCTGGGATCGACCTCGAGATCGACCGGGGCGAGGTGGTGGCCTTCCTCGGCCGCAACGGGGCGGGAAAGACCACCACCATCGACATGATCCTGGGCCTCACCCAGCCCACCTCGGGCCGGGTCGCCGTGCTCGGCGGCACGGCCAGACAGGCGGTGCTCAAGGGCGCCGTCGGGGCGCTGCTGCAAACTGGCGGCCTGTTGAACGACCTCACGGTGCTCGAGACCATCCAGATCATCGCCTCCATCCAGGGCAGCCAGGACCGGGTGGACCGTGCCATTGCTGAGGCGAACCTGGAGCATCTGCAAAAACGCCGGGTCTCGCGCTGCTCCGGTGGTGAGCAGCAGCGGATCAAGTTCGCGCTGGCGCTGCTGACTGACCCCGAACTGCTGATCCTGGACGAACCGACGGCGGGGCTGGACGTCAACGCCCGCCGCGACTTCTGGGACGCGATGCACGCCCATGCCCGGGATGGCCGAACCGTGCTGTTCGCCACCCACCTGATGGAGGAGGCAGACAACTTCGCCCACCGGATCGTGGTCATCGACCAGGGGCAGGTGATCGCCGACGGCGCCACGGGCGAGATCAGGGCGATGACGAACCGCCGCCGGGTCAGCGCCGTGCTGCCCGAGACCGGGGCCGCTGAACTGATGGTCGAACTCGGTGCCCTGCTCGGGGATGACCACGCCGTGGAGGGACGACGACTGAGCGCCACCGTCGCCGATTCCGATGCGCTCGCCCTGGCCCTGCTGAGGCGGGGCTGCCGTGACCTGGAGGTCACCACCCCCAGCCTGGAGGAGGCCTTCGTGGCCCTGACCACCGAAGGAGAGACGCGATGAATTTCACCTGGTTCCGCATCGAGATGGCCCGGAATCTCCGGGATGTCAACAACCTGCTGTTCACCTTCGCCCTGCCGGTGTGCATGTACCTACTGTTCGGCACCCAGGCCTACGCGGAGAACTCCATCGGCAACGGCAATGTCGCCTTCCAGGTGATGTCCTCGATGGCAGGCTACGCTGCCGTCATCTCAGCCACCGCCATCGCGGCTCTGGCCGCCACCGAGGCAACCCTGGGCTGGGGACGGCAGCTCGGGTTGACCCGGCTGCGTCCCATCGGTTTCATCGGGGCCAAGACCCTGATCGGGCTGACGATGGGAGGCATCGCTTCCGGGCTGCTGTTCATCGTCGGCATCTTCACCGGGGCCAAGGCCGACACCTGGTGGATCTGGGTCTCCAGCTGGCTCATCAGCCTCATCGGCTCGGTGCTCTTCGTCCTCTACGGGCTGGGCACCGCCCTGCTGATGCGCTCCGAGAACGCCGTCGGCATCGCTTCCGGGGCGATCGTCTTCCTCGCCTTCTTCGGCAATGTTTTCATACCGCTGGAGGGGATCATGCTGCAGATCGCCCGCTTCACCCCGATGTACGGCTATGTTGGGCTGGTGCGATGGCCACAGCTGGAGGGCAAGGTGCTGCAACCCACGGGAGAGACGATCACCGATTCGGTGTGGCTCCTGATCGCCAACGTGGTGGCCTGGGCCGTGATCTTCGCCCTGCTGGCCCTGCTCGGGCAGCGACGCTCCCGCACGAGGCTGTGAGCCGCAGATGAGGAAGCTGCTGTTCGGGCGCTGGAAGGGGATGCTCATGGCCTCGGTGTGGCTGGTGTTCCTGATCTTCCCCTTCCTCCTCCTGAACCAGCAGCCTGATGTGGCACGACGCTGGGTCGGGTACGCCGCGATGGCCCTGTTCGTGCTGGTCTACGTCTCCTCCTTCGTCCACCTCGGCATCCTGCTGGAGGGCAGGGCTCGCAGGGTGCAGCTGCTGCGGGGCCTGCTGTTGCTGACCCTGGGCGTGGCGATGGCCTGGGCAGGTGATGACCCGAGCCTGGGGCTCAGCATGGCCCCCTTCGTCATGGCCTACACCGTGTGGGGGCTCTGGCCGCCGCTACGACTGGTGGCCTCGCTCGGTGTGCTGGCGGCAGGGGCAATGGTGTGGGGGATGACCGGATGGAGCCTGTACCTGCTGATCCCGCTCGGGGCAGCGGTGCTGGTGGGGGTCAGCGGGGCCGTGGGGGTCGGCGGCACCGAGCTGGAGATCGAGGATGCACAACGGCGGGAGGAGCAGCTGCTGACCGAGAACCGCGAACGCCTCGCCCGTGACGTCCACGACCTGGTGGGACACACCCTGACGGTGGCCAACCTCAAGTTGCAGCTGGCGGAGCGGCTGCTGGAGACCGACCCGACCCGGGCCAGGGCCGAGCTCGCCGCCACCCAGCAGTTCATCGGCCAGGCCCAGGAGGAGCTGCGGGGCAGCGTCACCGGGATGCTGCAGCGCCCAGTCAGCGTGGAGCTGGTGGCATCCCGACGGAGCCTGGAGGAGGCAGGGCTGGAAGTGACGGTGGTTGGGGACCCCGCCGTCATCCCTGAACGGCTGGCCCCGGTGCTCGGCTGGATACTGCGCGAGGCCACCACCAACGTGCTGCGCCACGCACAGGCCAACCGGGTGACGATCCAGTTCAGCGTCACCGGTTTCCTGATGACCGATGACGGTCTTGGGGTGCGCGGCACCGAGGGACGAGGAATCCCTGGCATGAGGCAGCGCAGCGCAGCGGCCGGGGCCAGCTTCCGGCTTGTCTCTGTGCCTGCAGGAGGCAGCGAGGTGCAGGTGAGATGGTGAAGGTGCTGATCGCCGACGACCAGGCCCTCGTGCTGGAGGGGATGGCCGCGCTGCTCGCCCTGGAGCACGACATCGAGGTGGTGGCGAAGGTCACCCGGAGCGAGGAGGTGGTTCCCGCCGCCCGAGCTGCGGGGGTCGAGGTGTGCCTGCTGGACATCCAGATGCCGGGCATGGACGGGATCGAGACCGCAGCCCGGGTCCGCGACGAGCTGCCAGGGGTCCGGGTCATCATCGTCACCACCTTCGACCGTCCCGGCTACCTCCGTCGGGCGCTCGACGCCGGAGTCATCGGTTTCGTGGTCAAGACCACCCCGGCGCGGGTCCTGGCAGAGGCGGTACGTCGCGCCCAGCAGGGCCTGCGAACCGTGGACCCGGCCCTGGCCAATGAGCTGCTGTTCTCCGGGCCGAACCCGCTGACGCCACGCGAACAGGAGGTGCTGCGGCTGGCCCGCTTCGGAGACCCCATCGCCCGGCTCGCCGCGCAGCTGCACCTGTCCCAGGGAACCGTGCGCAACCACCTCTCCAGCGCCATCGGCAAGACCGGGGCCACGAACCGGGTGGAGGCCGCCCGCATCGCCACCGAACGTGGCTGGTTGTGAGACAAAATGCCCTCCAAGGCTACCCTTGGCGTCATGACCATGGCTGTCACCGAAGCGATCGCTGTTGCCCGGTCCGAGGTGGCGAAGGCCACTGACGCGACCATTCCCCAGTACACCCGCAATCTCGTGTGGCAGGCCCTGCTCCAGGGCCGCCTGCCACTCGTTGCCGCCCGCAGCCGTATCGCTCGGCTCGAACTGGCATGTGTGCGTCACGTCCAGCACATCTGGGACGCCACCTATCCGGGTGATCCCGCGGTGGAACAGCTTCTCCAGCTGGCCGAGGACCTGCTGGCGGGCCGAGTGGAGCTCCCGGTCCAGGATGAACGAATGAGCTGTCTGGAAGCTTTCGCCGATTGGACCAGGAGACGGTACGGGGAAGACATCAACGACCCTGCCAAGGCAGCGGCACATCATGTGCTCACCGCTGCGTGGCGTGCGTGCGTCACAGCTGAGTGGGCAGTCGGGGAGCATGACGGGGTCATTTTCCGGGATGACCCTGATGGGTGGCGCGATGAAGACGACGACGCGTGGGACCGAGCCACGGACTACGACTGTGCTTGTGCCGTCGGAGGGCCATCCTGGGAGGAAGCCGAGCGCATCGACCTGGAAGCCCGGCGCAAGTTCTGGACCTGGTGGCTGGATGTCGCGGTTCCTCAAGCGGAGCAGGGCTGATCCCAGCCCCTGAGCAGACCCTCTACACTTCGCAGCATGGCGGGCAGGATTCACGAGGAGGACATCGCCCTGGTCCGGGAGCGGGCCAGGATCGACGATGTGGTGCGCGACTACGTTGCCCTCAAATCCGCAGGGGGCGGCTCCTACAAGGGCCTGTGCCCGTTCCACGACGAGAAGACCCCAAGCTTCACCGTCTCGCCGTCGCGCGGCTTCTTCCACTGCTTCGGCTGCGGCGAGGGGGGTGATGTCATCACCTTCCTGCAGCGGCAGCAGAACCTGGGCTTCGTGGAGGCCGTGCAGGTGCTGGCCGACCGGTTCGGGGTCACCTTGCGCACCATCGACGACGGGCAGGGCCCCGGCCAGCCCGCGGGGATGCGCAAGCGGGTGCTCGAGGCCAACGAGGCGGCTGCAGCTTATTTCGCAGCTCAACTCGGCTCCCCGGAGGCCATCGTCGCCCGCCAGTTCCTGGATCAGCGGGGCTTCAACCGGGACCACGCGCTGCACTTCTCCCTCGGCTACGCCCCCAGGGGCGGCTCAGCGTTGCGGCAGCAGTTGCGCCGCGAGGGCTTCGACGACGAGGTGCTGAAGGCAGCAGGGCTGATCCGTGACGGCGGCCGGGACTTCTTCGTGGGTCGGCTGCTGTGGCCCATCCGGGACTCCGCCAGTGCGGTGCTCGGGTTCGGGGCCAGACGTATCCACGACGATGACCGGCTGCCCGCCAAGTACATCAACACCCCCGAATCCCCGGTCTACAAGAAGTCCCAGGTGCTCTACGGGCTGGACCTGGCCAGGCAGGCCATCGGCAAACGTGCCCAGGCCGTGGTCGTCGAGGGATACACCGATGTGATGGCCGCCCACATCTCCGGGGTGGACACCGCGGTGGCCTCCTGCGGCACCGCCTTCGGCGACGACCACGCCCGCCGTCTGCAACGCCTGCTCGGCACCCACGACGGGCTTCACGGCGAGGTGGTCTTCACCTTCGACGGTGACGAGGCTGGGCAGAAGGCGGCGCTCAAGGTGTTCCAGGGCGACCGGAACTTCAGCGCCCAGACCTACGTGGCTGTCGAACCCTCCGGGCTCGACCCCTGCGACCTGTGGCTGCGCGACGGTGAGGCTGCGGTACGGGAACTGGTCAGCCGCCGCATCCCGCTGTACAACTTCGTGATGGCCAACGTCCTCAAGGGCTACGACCTGGACCGGGCGGAGGGGAGGCTGGGGGCGCTCCGGGAGGCGGCGACCCTGCTGGGCTCCATCCGCGACAGGTCGATGGTGGGGGAGTACCTCAGGGATCTGGCCGCGATGCTCGGCATGGACCTGGAGCAGGTGCGCCGCGAGGTGGCCCGCTCCCAGCGTCGCGGCGGCGAGCAGGCCCCGGCCATGCCCCGTGCGGAGGGGCTACCCGCAGGCTGGCCGGACCCCAGGGAACCAGGCCTGCAGCTGGAGCGAGACACCGTGAAGCTGCTCCTGCAGCGTCCTTTCCTGTTCGACGCCTCCTGGAACTCCCTGCGCGAGGAGGAGTTCAGCCACCCCGCCTACGCCGCGTTGTTCCGGCTGCTGGCCCCGGTGGAGCCGACCGAGAGCTGGACCAGCGACCTCGTCGCAGCCGCCCCCAACCAGGAGACGGCGGGGCTGCTGCGGATGCTCGCCGTCGAACCCCTGCTGAGCGAGGACCCCGACGAGCAGTACGTGCTGGAACACACCGACCGACTCCACCTGGTCGACCTGGCCAGACGCATCGACGACCTGAAGTCTCGCCTGAAGCGCACCAACCCGGTCAACGATCCTGAAGGCCACAAGGAGATGTTCGCCGAGCTGACCGGGATGGAGATGCAGCGCAAACTCCTCCTGGACCGCATCCGCCGCGACTGAGAGGGCACGGATTGAGGCCTGGTCAGGCAACCTGGGGCAGCTTCGGGGTGCGGCACTGCTCACCCTCGAGCAGCTCCTTGGCGGCCTGGATACCAGTCTCCTCCAAGCGGCGGACCGTCGAGGGGGAGACCCCCAGCGTCCTGGACAAGACGGTGCGTGTGGTGGGACGGGTGCCGATGCCATAACGCTTGCGGAGCACCCATCCGGCCTGCCCGAGCAGATCCAGCAGTTCCCAGCAGGGACGCTCCACCTCCTCCATCCCGCCGTCGGTGGCGGTGTACTCCTGAGGCAGACGCTCCAGTGAGGTCCAGCGGACCTGTTCCCGCCGCCCACTGTGATGGCGCACCAGCTCCATCGAGATTCGGCCGTGCAGGGAGCGCTGCCGCACAGCACGGGTGACGTAACGGTGGATCAGTGTGCTGAACCGGGTGCCACGGCGCTGATCGAAGCGGGGGATCGCCTCACCGAGGGCGAGACAGCCCTCCTGGAACAGCTCCTCCAGCTCGATGCCGCTCAGCCGGGCCTCGGCAGCAGCGATCTTCATCACGAGCCGCAGGTTCGCGGTGAACAACCGGTGGCGGGCCTGGAGACCGGCCTCCACCATGGCCTGAAGGTCAGCCGAGTCCCAGGAACCACTCCCGGTCTCCAGGAGGTGGGCCGCGTAGGTGGCTGCCTCAATGGTTCGGAAGAGCTCAACCTCCTCGGCGAGATCGATGAGTGGGGCGGTGAAATGGGTGCGTGAGATGTTCATGACCTCAGGCTCGCAGCCCGAACTCTCGCGTACCAGAGCTTGGAGCGGTATTGACAACACCAGCCCACACATTGACAACACCTGCGTGGCTTCGGGAGACACCTGCCGGTGTGGACGCGGCACAATGGGGACATGGCCAAACACTCGTTACCCTCCGATCTTCGCGTCAGCCTCGCCGCCCAGTTGGGTGAGGAGCCGCGACTGCTGGCGTGGGCCGAGGGGGAGCAGGGCCAATGGCTGGTGGCGAGCCGTCGGGAATTCGCTCACCTCAAGGACGGCACCTGGCAGGTCTGGCCCTGGGAGGAGGTGCTCGGCGGCGGTTGGCGCAAGGACCCGGCGAGCCTGCACTGGTACACCACGAAGGGACAGTGGGACTGCCCCCTGCCCGCACCTGGGGAACTCCCGGGGGTCTTCAGGGAACGGGTCCAGGCCTCGACGGTGATGAGCGCCACCCACGACGTTCCCGGCGGCAGCGTCACCCTCACCGCCCGCAGGGCACCAGGAGGCGACGAGCCGGTGCAGTGGCTGGCCAGCGCCACTGGACAGGTCGACCTGAATGCTCCAGAGATCGCAGCGCTGGTCGTGGCGGAGACCGACCGGCTGAAGGTGGAATACGGATTGTGACTGGCGGTAGCCTCCAGGCGTGGATCTCATCTTCATCCGTCACGCCGAATCGACGAACAACCGAGCCTGGGCCGTCTCCCGCAACGAGGACCAGCGGGTCCCCGATCCGGGACTCACCGAGCTGGGCCAGGCCCAGGCCGAGGCCCTGGCCGACTGGTTCCCCGGATTTGCGCCCGACCCCACGCACATCTTCGTCTCCCCCTTCCTGCGAACCCTGCTGACGGCTGCGCCGCTGCTCGAGGCCCTGGACCGCGAGGCCGAGGTGCTGCCCGAGCTCATGGAACGCAGTGGCCCCTTCGTCGGCCCGATCATGGATCACGTGGCCCATCCCGGCTCCCCGCGCTCGGTGCTGGAGGCCGTCTCCCCCCGGCTGCGTTTCCCGGACGCCGTGACGGAACAGGGGTGGTGGCCCGGCCCTTTCGAGATGCGGGCGGCCGCCATCGAGCGAGCGCGTCGTCTGGCAGCTTGGCTGCGTGCCGAGTTCACGCAGGACGACTGCGTGGTGCTCGTCAGCCACGGGGCCATCGGCTCCCTGCTCACCACTGCGATGTTCTGCCCCGGGGAACTGCGCCGGGACTCCTCCCAGGTCCATGGTGAGACCACCAGCTGGTTCGCTCTCGACAACACCTCGGTCTCCTGGCTTCGCACCCACCCGGGCGGGGACACCGAGATGTGTGCCTTCAACCGCGTTGATCACCTGGTGCTGGCCGGACTCACCAGTGCCACCATGGCCCAGCCGAGCTGAGGCACGTCGCCTGATTTGCCCTGCTCTGCGTTGCGCTGCTAGAGTTCATCTCCGCGTGGTCGTCAGGCCACCGATCCCTGGTAGCTCAATTGGCAGAGCATTCGACTGTTAATCGAAGGGTTACTGGTTCGAGTCCAGTCCGGGGAGCCACACCGAGGCCGTCCTGCTCAGCAGGGCGGCCTTTCTCATGTTCGGCTTCAGCTTCAGGCACCTCGCAGAGCTGAAACTTGCCCCCCTGTTTCCGGATGTCTAACATGCGGTTCACTACGAAAAACAGGTCATCTAACTTTCGTCAATTGTATTTTTGGATGACAGGCTGGGATGAGGGGGATCCGCCGGGTGCTCCCACCCCTGCCACAGCTGCCTTTGGGCGTCGGATGACGCTGAGGGGTGAAAGGGGAAGAAGGACTGTGGCTTTGTTGAACAAGAGGGCGCGCCACAAGGCCTGGGCGGCGGGGGCCGCTGGGGCCCTGTTGGCGACGCTGTTTCCAGTGGCGGCCCATGCCGTACCACAGGTGGGACTGACGATGACGATCTCCCAGGACGGCACACCGGACTGGGATGGCGACGACCAGGCGGGCAACGACTCGGGGCCCAGCAACGGGATCGTGCGGGTCAACGACACCGTCACCTACCGCCTGCAGTACAACGCCAACGACTCCGCCGGTGGGGGCACCCCGGTGGAGGACGTCACGATCAAGGTCAAGCTTCCGAAGGGGCTCTACCTCGAGGCGCTACCCGGAGTGTGTTCCGGCAACGGCTCCCAGCTGACCCCCAGCACGCTGCCGAGCCCCGCAGTTCCCCTGACCGCCGACTCGATCAACGAGCTGCCGGAACAGGAGTTGGTCTGCAATCTCGGCACCAAGACCAATGCCTCTGACTTCCTGGCCCTCAGCGCCAAGGTGAGCAACCTCGTCCACAACGGTCAGGAACTCGCTCCAATCTCCGCTGAGATCACGGCGAACGGGGCCACCCCCACTCCGGCACCCGATCTGCCGAAGATCACGGCCACCTCCAGGCTGAAGTGGGACATCTCCAAGAACAGCGTGGCTCTGGCAGAGAACACCGGCTACTACTTCGGCCCCACGAACACCGGCTGCTACTGGGACAACCGGAAGACCTGCAAACTTGTGGTCTACACGGCCCTGATCTCGGCCCCAGCCGGGGGCAAGGGAGCGATGCCCGCCATCGGGGACATCACCTTCACCGATGATCTGTCCCCGCGTGCACTGCATCCGGGGCTCACCGAGGACCAGTACCTCCAGATCGAGGCCGATCTGGAGAAGTACGGCTCCAGGGTGGCCACCTACGACTACTTCCACATGGCACCGGCCCCGAGGATTGGATACGCCGGCAGCACCGCAGTGAACGCGGTACGGGACTCGGGTCAGTTGACCTTCACGCAGGAGGGGCCGGGCAAACCGGCCAAGTTCACCGTGAGGAATGCCGACACCTCCTTGACCACCTACCCCTCCCAGGTGCTGCTGCCGAAGGGGACGGCGATCCCTGCCGGGAAAGCCTATGCGGTGGTGACTTCCTTCGGTGTGTACACGCCCCTGGAGACCATCAAGGACTTCGGCACCGAGAAGAGCAACACCTGGACCCTGAACACCAGGAATGCCTACACCGAGCTGGACATCAAGGGATTCGAACCCGCAACGGATGTCGAGACGCTGGCGGATCAGCCGACCTTCAACGACTACCGGACCTCCACGCCGAACATCACCATTGGCTCCGAGTTCACCAAGTACTTCGCCGGGGTTCCCGGGGAGCCGATGAACACTCCTGCCGCTCGGTACATCATGGGGAACTCAGCGCTGGGGGCGGGCCCACCCGGTGATGCCAGCTACCGCTCCGGCGGGATCACGGTGGCGCCGGACCAGAAGGTTCAGTCCCAGATGTACATCCTGGGTACGAACACCGGTCTTCCCGGCAAGGTCAGCACCGTGATGTGCGATGCGTGGGACAACACCAGACTTCATCTTGAGACCCGGGATGTTCCACCAACCGATGACATCAGTGCTGCCCTGCAACGAGTCGGCTCCAACGGGGCCCCGGTGTGGATCACCGGCTACAACAACGTGCTGCGCAGGAATGGCAACAACCCGGACGGCAGCCCTCGCTACGGGGCGCGGTTCGCAACGGATTCCTCCGAGGTCCCACCGATCACGGTGCAGTACTCCGCCGTCCCAGGCGGTTCGAGTGCTGCCTCTGAGTGTGGGGATGCCGCAGGCCCATGGTACGACCGGCCCGAGGACGTCCCCGGCAATGATCCGGACAAGGCAGCTCAGGGCATATACACCGCTGTGGGGCGGGTCCGTGCCCACGTCGTGATCCCGGAGCCCGTGGCCAATGACCCGATTCTCGGCCCCGGCGTTCGTATGGTGGTGGCCACGAGCCTCAGGGTCGCGGTCAACGACTTGCCGAGCGGTGACATCCTGCCGAACTACGCATCGGTCAAGCGAGTCAATCTGGCGGAGCTCACCATGGATGAGGTGCTGAACCACGCCAGCCCGTGGGCGCGCAGCTTCTACGACAAGGACACCCACAAAGGGCGTTTCGGGGACCGCCTCATCAAGGCCCTCGCCCAGGCTCGCATCACCAAGCAGGTGCGCCGCGGCACCTCCGGGGAGTTCAGCAAGACCCCGCCCCAGGTGACCGGCAGCAGCACGGCCAACGAGGCCAACATCGTGCAGTGGCGGCTGAAGCCGTCGCTCACCTCCCCGGCCGCAGCCCCCGGTCTCACCCAGGAGGTGTGGGTGGAGGACTGCCTCCCGGCAGGGTTCCACTTCGTGGAGGCGACCCGTCCGCCGACGCTCGTGGATGAGGGATCAACCCCGGCTGATTCCAAACTGTCGGGCGGTAAACAGTGCGGCCCGGGTGCCACCTACCTACGCTGGGTGCTGCCGGAGCAGACGGTCAACGCCGACATTCCCGAGATCATCGTGACCTCCGAGGTGTCCTCGGCAGTCAAGGACGGCGTGTACCAGAACACCGTCCAGGTCTGGGCCGATGGCGACCACTCGCTGGTGGCGCTGCGCCAGGACGCCGCTGAGGCGAAGGTCACCAACATCGCAGGGATCAAGCTGGAGAAGCTGGCCCTGACCCCCGTGGTCCAGGCCAACCGTGCCGGGCAGGCCAACGACGAGGTGAACCGGTGGCGGCTGCGCATGACCAACACGCTGCCCAGCCCCGACGACAAGGCCATCAGCAACCCCGTCTTCATCGACGTGCTGCCCAGGAACGGGCTGGGGGAGAGCGCCTTCAACGGCACCTTCCCCTTCGTCGAGGCCAAGGTCACCAAGTACACGATGGGAGCTCAGGGGGCCGGTGACACGGCTCAGGTGCAGATCCAGTACACCTCCGCCCAGGATGTGAACATGGACCCGGACGACCCATCGAACGGGACCGCGGGCAGCACCACCTGGTGTGATGCCCCGGCAGGGGGTCAGGCCGTCAGCGGTACCGGTGCCTGCCCGACGGCAGCCGACGAGGTCACCGCGCTGCGGGTCACCAAGCCCGGCGCCTTCCCCGCCGATCACGCGATCGAGGTGGAGCTGACCATGAAGGGCATGGACAACGCCGAGGGCGATGTCTACTCCAACGTCACCTTCGGGCGCGCCACCGGGCTGGCCCTTCCCGTCGGTCCGATCAAGCGCAACGAGCGGGTCGTGGCCGGAACCATCGGGGATCATGCCTGGTTCGACCTGAACGACAACGGCATCCAGGACGCCGGGGAGCCCCCGGCCAGTGGCATCACCGTCACGCTCACCGGAACCGACGACCTCGGCAACGACGTGTCGTTGACCACCACCACCGACGACGCGGGCCAGTACCAGTTCGCGAACCTGCGGGCTGCTGGCCCCGGTGGCTACGTGGTGAACTTCGAGAAGATCCCCGGGGCAACCTTCACCAAGAAGGCCGAGGGGGATGACCGGGCGGTGGACTCCAACGTCGACGCCGAGGGGATTGCCGACGCGGTCCAGCTGGGCTACGACAGCGACGATCCCACCGTCGATGCGGGATACCTCCTGACGGGGACCCTGCAGGTCACCAAGCTCGTCTCCGGTGTGGGCGTGGATACCTTCGCGCCCCAGGACGAGTACCGCTTCAACGCGGTCTGCTCCCTGAACGGGGCCGAGGTGTTCAACCGTGAGGTCGTCCTGGCCTACGAGGCCGGGAAGACTGAGTTCACCAGCGAGGAGTTCACCGGGATCCCGGTGGGCGCCGAGTGTGTGGTCACCGAGACCGCCGCAGGCAAGGCCGACCCGACCCAGACCGCACCGACCAGGACTGTCACCATCGCGTGGAACAAGGACACCAAGAAGGCCTCGGCCATCGCGGATGTGACCAACTACTACTCGGCCGGACAGCTGTCCGTGACGAAGAAGCTCGAAGGTGACGCCGACGCCGTCGCCGAGGCCGCCACCAAGCAGTTCACCGTTCACGTGACCTGCGTCAAGGGTGACGACGCCGCCACGGCAGCCGTCGTGGCCGAGGGCGATGTCACGATCACCGGAGCCGCCACCGAGCTGTTCAAGGACCAGCAGGGCCAACCGGTCATGCTGCCGCTGGGTGCCCGGTGCCACGGCACCGAGACCGCAACCGGCGGTGCGGTGTCCTTCGTGGTGGACCACGCGGACTTCGATTCCGCAGTCCAGGTCACCGGGGGTACCCCCGATGCCCTGGTGCAGATCGGGATGACCGCCACGAACACCTTCAAGGACCCGCAGGTCTCGATCACCAAGCAGGTCCGTGAGGTAGTCCAGACCGACGGCTCCCAGGCCCGGGTCACCTACGACATCGTCGTGAGCAACGACGGTGAGGTGCCCAGCAGCTACACCCTCGATGACACCTTCGCCTTCGGTGAGGGCATCAAGGTGCAGCAGGTCGCCCCCGTCACCGTGGCTCCCGGAACCATCACCCCGGCTGCCGACTTCAACGGTGCCGACAAGGTGAACCTGGTGACCGATCAGCCGATTGCCGTCGGGGAGCGTCACACCTACTCGGTGACCGTGCAGACAGCCGTGTCGCCGACCATGAGCGAGACTGCGACCGACTGCACCCTCGACCAGGGGGAGAACGGCACCGGTCTGCGCAACACCGCCACCCTCACCCACCGTGGGGCGAAGCAGAACGCGGAGGCCTGCGAGGCGGTCCGGCTGCCGAAGCTGGAGATGACCAAGACCCACCGTGACTTCGTGCAGAACGGCGAGAAGGTGGAGATCACCTACGACATCAAGGTGACCAACCCGGCTGCGGTGAACACCACCTACTCGCTGACCGACACCCTGAAATTCGGCGAGGGGATCACGGTGGACTCCGCCGTGGTCGAGGCGGTCGATCCGGTCCAGGTGACCCCGCTCGGTGACAACTTCAACGGCCAGGCGTCGCTGAAGCTCACCGAGGACCAGGCGATCTCAGCCAACAGCAGCCACACCTTCACCATCAAGGTGACCGGTACCGTCGCCGAGACCATCGCGGCCGAGGCGAAGAACTGTGAGCTGCAGGGGGCAGAGGCCGGTACAGGTCTGCTCAACCAGGCAGATGTCACATGGCCGGGCGGTGAGCTCACCGACGACGCCTGTGAGGCAGTCAAGGTGCCGGGCAAGCCGAAGGTCACCAAGGTGGTCAAGGACTTCAACCAGCAGGGCGAGGAGGCCGCCATCACCTACGAGGTGCAGGTGACCAACCCGAGCGAGTTCGACGCCACCTACACCCTGGACGACGAGCTGAAGTTCGGCGAGGGCGTGACCATCACCGAGGTGGCCGCCGTCACCGCGACTCCGAACACGCTCACCCCGTCGGCCGAGTTCAACGGCACGGACAAGGTGAACCTGGTCACCGATCAGGTCATCGAGGGTGGGGCCACCCACACCTTCACCATCGCGGTCAAGGCCAGTGTGGCCACCACCATCACCGCAGAGGCGAAGGAGTGTGACCTTGCAGCGGGGGAGACCGGTACGGGTCTGCTCAACCAGGTGAGGATGACCTCCGGCGGTGAGGCGACCGAGGCCACGGCCTGTGAGTCGGTCAAGGTGCCGGGCAAGCCGCAGGTGAACAAGGTGGTCAAGGACTTCGATCAGCAGGGTGAGGAGGCTGCCATCACCTATGAGGTGCGAGTGAGCAACCCGAGTGAGTTCGAGGCCACCTACTCGCTGAGTGACGAGCTGAAGTTCGCCGACGGCGTGACCCTGGTTCCGGGGTCGGTCGAGGCCACGGTTGATCCGGCTGCGGTCACGGTGAAGGCGGACTTCGATGGTGTGGCCAACACCGTTCTGGTTGCCGACCAGGCGATCACGGGTGGGGCCACCCACACCTACACCGTCAAGGCCAGGGCGAATGTGGCCACCACCATCACCGCCGAGGCGAAGAACTGTGAGCTCGCAGCAGGGGAGACCGGCACGGGTCTGCTCAACCAGGCGACCATGAGCGCGGCAGGTGAGGACACCCAGGTCACCGCCTGCGAGGCACTCAAGGCGCCCGGCGACATCACGATGACCAAGCGTGTCGTCGCCTTCGAGCAGGACAGCCAGGACGGCACCATCACCTATGAGGTGCAGGTGACCAACCCGAGCGAGTTCGACGCCACCTACACCCTGGACGACGAGCTGAAGTTCGGTGAGGGTGTGACCCTGGTTCCGGGTTCGGTCGAGGCTGCGGTCGATCCGGCTGCGGTCACGGTGAAGGCGGACTTCGACGGCGTGGCCAACACCACCCTGGCTGCCGATCAGCCGATCTCGGCGGGGGCCGCCCACACCTACACCGTCAAGGCGAAGGCCAAGGTGGCGCTGGATGCCAAGGCCACGGCCCGGGACTGTGAGCTCGCAGCAGGGGAGACCGGCACCGGTCTGCTCAACCAGGCGAGGATGGCAAGCGGCGGCAAGACCGTCGAGGCCCGCGCCTGCGAGCAGCTCGGGCTGCCCGCGGTGGAACTCACCAAGACCCACCGGGACTTCGTCCAGGACAACGACAAGGTGACCATCGCCTACGAGGTGAAGGTGACCAACCCCGGGGACGTCGCCACCACCTACTCGCTGACCGACACCCTGAAGTTCGGTCAGGGGATCACCA
The DNA here is from genome assembly GCA_030532575.1 of Propionibacteriaceae bacterium. Lineage (GTDB taxonomy): Bacteria > Actinomycetota > Actinomycetes > Propionibacteriales > Propionibacteriaceae > Arachnia. The sequence goes on from JAUNKV010000018.1 coordinate 50,633, forward strand.
TCGACACCGTCGAGGTGAGCGCCGTCGACCCGGCCGATGTGAAGGCGGCTGCTGACTTCGACGCTCAGGGCAAGGTCACCCTGGTGACCGATCAGCGGATCGAGGCCGGGGCCAGCCACACCTTCACCGTCACGGTGACCGGTACGGTGGCTGAGACCATCACCGCGGAGGCGAAGAACTGTGACCTCGGAGCGGGGGAGACCGGAACAGGTCTGCTCAACGGTGCCAACCTCACCTGGGCAGGCGGCGAGCTCAGCGCTCAGGCCTGTGAGGCGGTCAAGGTGCCGGGCAAGCCGCAGGTGAACAAGGTGGTCAAGGACTTCGACCAGCAGGGTCAGGAGGCTGCCATCACCTACGAGGTGCAGGTGACCAACCCGAGCGAGTTCGAGGCCACCTACTTGCTGAGCGATGAGCTGAAGTTCGGCGAAGGCGTCGAGGTGGTGCCGGGTTCGGTCGAGGCAGCGGTCGATTCGGCCGATGTCACGGTGAAGGCGGACTTCGATGGTGTGGCCAACACCGTTCTGGTTGCTGATCAGGTGATCGCGGCGGGTGCCACCCACACCTACACCGTCAAGGCGAAGGCCAAGGTCAAGATCGGTGCCAGTGCCTCGGCCCGGGACTGTGAGGTCCAGGCGGGGGAGAGCGGCACGGGTCTGCTCAACCAGGTCGAGATGACGGCCCTGGGACAGTCGCAGACCGCCCGCGCTTGCCGTGGCGTCGAGGTGCCCGAGCTGCAGCTGACCAAGACGCAGCGGGACTTCGTCCAGGACGGTGCCGCGGTGGCCATCACCTACGACGTGACGGTGCGCAACACCGGGGGAGCGGAGACCCGCTACACCCTGAGCGACACCCTCGCCTACGGTGAGGGGATCGAGGTCAGGGCCGTCGAGGTGAGCGCTGTCGATCCGGTCGATGTGAAGGCGGCTGCCGACTTCGACGCTCAGGGCAAGGTCTCCCTGGTCACCGATCAGTGGATCGAGGCCGGGGCCAGCCACACCTTCACCATCACGGTGAAGGGTCGGGTCACCGAGCAGCTCACGAAGGCCGCGGCCGAGTGTGAGCTTGCACCCGGGGAGAAGGGAACGGGTCTGCTCAACCGCGCCGACCTCACCTGGATCGGTGGTGAGCTGAATGATCGTGCCTGCGAGCCGGTCAGCCCACTCCCGCCGAAGCCGGAGCCCACGCCGAGCCCGTCGCCCAGCCCGGTCCCGACGGTGACTCCGGTACCGACGCCGACCAAGCCGGTCAAGCCAGAGCCGCCGAAGGTACGGCCTGGTCTGCCGAAGACCGGTAGCTGAGTCAGGAAGCCCCGTGGGTCCAATCAGACCCACGGGGCTTCCTCGTGCTGTGGTTGCGGGCAATGATTCGCCAACAGGAGGTGGAGATGTTGCATGGCGATTGTTGTTGAACCCGCCTCGAACCGATGCGCTACCGTGTGGCCGCTTTGTGGGCCACACTTTAGCCGTGGGAGTTCACTTCATCGACAGTGCTGACAAGCACCGTGTGTCCCGCGAAGACTCGCTCTACGCGAGCATGCATGCGGAGGCATCAGCTGAGATCGAAGGGCTGCTTGGGGAGATCACGAAGGTTTACGTCGGACATCCACACGCGCAAACTGATGACTACGGAGGTAATCGCGGCCACCTGGCAGAGCGTCTGGGCGTGGAGGTGAGGGAGTTGATGAGGTAGGGCTTGTGCCGGTCAAGCATCCATCTGCTCGACCGGCGCAAGAACCCTTGGACTCACGCCCCAGTGTTCGGCAGCCCGGGCCGCGGTCTGTTCGGGTCAGTCGGCACAGGAAGCGACGGGACCGGGACTCCGGGCGGCTCTGGGGCCGTTGGCTGCGGTGGTGTTGTCGGTACTGGTGCGCTGGTCGGTGACGGTAGTACCGGCGGAACTCCAGTTGGTGATCCTGTTGGTACCGGGCTGAGTGTCGGGTTGGGGCTCAGCGTCGGTGGAGCAGTCACCGTTGGGACAGCCGTCGCGGAGGGCGAGGGCTCCGTTGGTGAGGCACTCGGTGTCATCGTGGGTAGTGGCGATACGCTCTCCGAGGGTGAGGCCGTGGGTGAAGGTGTCACGCTCGGCTCCACTGATGGCGACACACTCGGCGACTCCGAAGGTGTGGGTGATGCCGTGACCGACGGGGACGGACTTGGCGAGGGGGGTTACCGAGGGTGTCTTGGAGGGTGTCGGCGACGGACTCTTCGTTGGAGATGCGCTCGGCGAGTGCGAAGGCGTAGGCAGTGGGGTGGGCGGGTCTCCCTCGATCACTCCAGGCAGGTCCTCCGTCGGGTACCCGGGAGTCGGATCACAGGCATCCCCAATGCCGTCCTTGTCGTAGTCGGTCTGCCCGTAGTTGTACACCTCAGGGCAGTTGTCCCTGGCATACGGCGTGGAGTCATCATCGTTGGTGATCATTGCATCCGTGGTCGTTGTCGCGGTGGCGCCAAGCTCGCTGGTGATTCGCAGGGTGATTTTCCCGACGAACTCCTTGGTCCAGGTGTAGGTCAACATGGGTCTTGTGGTGGTGTGGTCGAACTGCCCGTCACCGTCCAGGTCCCACTCGTACGTGGCGATCTTCCCCCTGGCACTGTAGGAGCCCCGCGCATCCAGTCGAAGGGGCTTCCCGATGGGATGCGCGTACGAACCCTGAACCCAAGCAGAAATAGGCTCTCGCGCTTCGGTTTCGGCCTCTGGTTCAGCAATGGGGGATTCCTCTGGCGGGAGGGACTGCGTGGCGGATCGAGGTACCCCGAGCTCCTTGACGAGCATATCGGCGATCCTTGCGTGCCCGATCTTGTTCGGATGAATCCACTCCATCATGTCGAGCGAAAAAGCAGCATGGGTGTTTCCGTTGGGAAGCTCATGCCCCTCGGTCTCCAAGAAATCGTTGATCCAGCGCTTGGTGTTCACCAGATGGAAACTCGCATGGTTCTCATGACCCCGGAAGTACTCAGGGACTGAGTCGATGTAACGAGGGAACGAGGAGTAGAGTGGGTGCAACTTGTTCCATTCATCAACAGCTGCTTTCTGAACCTTCGCCAGCTCCCGGGCTGTCGTGAGAATCTCGGCCCCGGCATTGTAGGTGACCCATTCAATGCACTCACTGATGGGACTGACCGCACGGGTGCACCCAGAGAGCTTGTACCAGTCACTGGGCGTTATTCATGGGGGTTCTTTTCATTGGGTTCGGAGGAGTTCGAGTTGGGTG
>JAUNKV010000019.1 GCA_030532575.1 Propionibacteriaceae bacterium
GTCCGGTTGCCGCGCCGCCCTGGATGCCGAACGCTGGCTGGCCGCCCAGTCCTGAACCACAAGAAACAAATTGGGGGAAGAAGCCACCCACAGACGGCCCCACCCCCAACTTCTTCCAGAAAAAAATCCACCCACCACTTGACAACACCCGAAAACGGGTGTAGATTTGGTTATGAGATCGGGGAATGGCCCCGACCAAACCCGGAAGGACCCGGACATGACCACCAACATCATCACCTGGAGCGAGATCAACCTGGTCGTCGATTTTTACGGCATCGACGCCTACGGCCAGCAGACCAGTGAGCCCTACGAGGCGTGCGTCTGCAGCCTCTGGGTCACCGAGGCCGAGGACCTGGACGACACCGAGCAGTGGGTCGCGGTCGACTCTCTCAGCTTGAACAACCGCGATGCCGACGTCGACTTCGAGGACCCGGAGCCATACAGGCTCATCGAGGAGAAGCTGGCTCGCCGTAACGGCCTCGAACCGTCGTCGCTCATCGATGCGACGAACTGGTGAACCAACCCGGTGGGGGGCGGCCCGATGGTAGGGCCGCCCCCCACTCCTGTTTGGATGAGAGGATCAACACATGGGGAAGCAGATGAAGATGAGGTGGCGGGCACGGCAGATACCAGAGCTGCGTCGGGACCTGGTGCGGTCCCTCACCGGCAACAATGAGCACCTCCAACGCCTGCTGGAGCGTGCCGTCCGCGGCGGGTTCCTGCAGTACGGGGCCGAGTTCGTCGAGGGACTCAAGCAGGGCGAGGAGCGCCTTGCAGCACTCCGGGCACCCATGATGGTGTGGGTGTCCTCGGACATGGCAGCCCTAGCCCTCGATGCCGCCACGGATTGCCCCGGCATCGTTGCCACCGACGCACCCGCCCGAACCGGCCTGGTGCTGGTCGAAGAACCCCTCCCCGCCCTCGACGTCGCCTCCTTTGGGGGCCTGTACCTGAGGTCCCGGGAACGCACTGACATCCACTACACCGACCCGGTGGTGGTCGATGGGCTGATCTGGGCCATCCATGACGAGCAGGAGCTGGCGATCATGCCCCTGTGTCGAGCGCATCGCCTCCCCCACCCGTTGTTCCCCACCCCCGGGGAACTGGTCCCACTCGCAACCATCCGGGTCCCGCTGCCTGGCATCCTCGGGGACCTCGGAGCCCAAACCGTCGACGGCCACCCCGTCGATCCTGGCCAGGCCCACGGACTCACCGCCTGGCTGTCGAGCATGTGGGTGATGAGCAGGCAACCCTCCACCACCCACACCAAGCGCATCGACGCCCGAACCGGGGAAACCGGGCTCGCCCGCATCCCCCACGACGCGGACGTCACCATCATCAACATCCGCCCCACACCCCACCGCAGCCACGACACCACTCCGGAGGGCAGTGGCAGGAAACTGCGTACCCGCCACCTCGTCCGTGGACACTGGACCAACCAGCCCCACGGACCCGGACGCAGTCAGCGCCGCCTCCAGTGGATCGACTCCTACGTCAGAGGCCCCGAGGACGCGCCCCTGATCGAGCGGGAAAGAGTCTGGGCATGGCGCACCCACTGACCCCCACCAGGCGGTAGACTCACAACCGGACGGACACCCCCACACACAGGGGGCGCCATGACCGTCCACCTCTCCGCGACACAGCGGTTTGCCCACGCTTGTGGGGCTGGGGGTGGAACCCAACACCTGGGTTCCACCCCCAGCAGCTTTTTCAGCCCGGACTGGTCCCGTCCCGCCCAGCAGGCGCAGACGGGGCTGTTGGGGGCTCAATCGGCCGTAGCAGCAAAGCGACGACGATCCGCGCGACCATCACCACCACGGCGAGCCAGGACCTGCCCCACTCGGGGTGCAGGACCACCCACAGGTCCCACAGCCCCACCAGCAGAAACGTGAGGCCCTGGTCAAGCCGCCACCGGAGACCAGATACACTGGACCCCGGAGACCAACGTCGCACCCACAGACGGGCACGTCTTCTCCAAGGGAGCATCACCCACTCCTTCCCTCAGGGTGTGAACCCGTTGCCGCGGGGTCACACCTGACCACCACGAGATGAGATGTGGTGTGTGTCCCCGTCGCACCGGGGACACACCCACACTCACTCGCGAACCGCCACATAATCGTGCGGCTCTACCAATTGTCACGGCCCCCACACACCCAAGGCAAAATTTTGACCCATTCCCGCCAGGCGGGGACCACGCCACCCGCTCCATAGGTTTTCCGATGCCCTATGATTACGGGGGAGTAGAAGGAGGCCCACCATCATGACCATTGAGCGCGAATACCCCCTTGGAATCCCCGAGATCGCCGTCCTCCTCGGGCTGTCCAAGTCCACGATCAACAACTACCGCAGCACTGGCCGCTTTCCCCCTGAGGACGGCGTCGTCGGTGGCTCCACCCCTTACTGGTGGCCCTCCACCGTCAGGGACTGGCAGCGGAATCGCCCCGGCAAGGGAGCCGGAGCGGGACGCAAACCCAAGAACCGAACACCAGGGCAATAAAAAATCATAGGGCACAGCTTGACATAGGGCAGGTCGTGCCCTATGATTAATGGTGTTGGAACCAAGTCCGACCACAGCCCAGAAGGACAACACCATGATCCGCAGCATTCTCCCCGCCGACCCGGCCCACACCCTCACCCAGAATGAGGTTGAGAAGCATCGCTCAAACCCGGCCGCCCGCCACGCAGCCGACGCTTGGCTGCAAGGCATCGAGGCCTTCCCGGGTGTCGGCCGTCGCGTCGCGGCTTGCCTGCGGTCGTTCTCGGCCCGGCACGCCGACAATGTCGAGAGGCGGTTGGTCCGCCTCGATGACAACTACTCGTTGCTGCTGTGGTGCAGCAAGGGGGGAGACTTCACAGATCGCCGCTGGACGGTCTCGTTCCTCCTCCACGGCACCGAGATTCTCGGCCTGGCCCTGGAGACCCGAGCCCGAGAACACCGCGAAGGACAAGACCTCTACCCGCTGTGGGAAACCCACCGCACCCGCGAATGGGGCGCCCACGCCCCCGAAGACGAGCGGGTCGATGCGGCCCTGGCCGCGCTACTACTGGCCACGAACCGGCGGCTCCAGCGCGATGCCGCCGACGTTCTCGTCACCGAAGCCCTCAAAGCACAGCGGCAAGATCTCCTCATCGAGACCCCAGGGGGACACCTCGAACTCAACGAGGACCCGGACTGGGAGAAGCTCTCCCAGCGTGGCTGGGCCGACCTCGAGGCCGAGCTCCATGACTCGGAGAACGGGAACGCGGGGAAGGTCCCGATCCGCACCATCAAATGGGCCGCCGACCTCCTTCGACGGCTCCCTGGAGCTGTCGAAGGTAGCACCAGCCGTCACCCGCGACTCCAGGCACGAGAGGAAACCGTGCCCGGACGGGTCCTGGCCAAGAACATCCAGAAGATTCTGGATGCCGAGCAGGCAGCAGAAGCCCATGACCCAGAAGCCATGCCCGACTGGGAGCGTGAGCTCCTGGGCCTCAACGAAGAGTGAGGCGAGAACGAAACTTGCCAGCCGCCCCCAACGCGGAGTGGCTGGCAAGTTTTGCAACACCTCCTATGGCCTGCTCCCGCATTCTCAATCTTGTCTGTGGCGGTAGTAGGTCGCTCGGGACCACCCCACCAGGCGAGCCGCTTCAACGACGGAGCGGCCCTTGGCGCGTTCCTGCTCGATGATCGCGAGTTTCTGAGCCACGACGTCGTGGTCCAGGGGAGGACGCCCGAACCGGGTCCCTCGACGACGCGCGGCCTCGATCCCCGCCGCCACACGATCAGCGATCAACTCACGCTCGTATTCCGCGAGGGTGGACAACAACCCGAGCATCAACCGCCCCGTCGACGTACTCGGGTCGATCCCATCCGAGAGGGACCGCACGGAGATGTCGCGGCCGCGCAGCAACTCGACGGTGTGCAGCACATCCAACAAGGAGCGCCCCAGCCGGTCGATCCGCCACACCACCACGACGTCGCCCGCCTCGGCATAGTCGAGCAGCCGTTTCATCCCTGGCCGCTCCACCGCGTTCTTCGCCCCCGACGTCACATCCGAGAACACATCCCGTCGCTCCACCCCCGCAGCGACCAGAGCATCCACCTGCAACGCCGGGTCCTGCTCCGACGTCGACACCCGCGCATATCCAAGAAGTCTCACACCCCCATCATGCCTCACAAACCCCCACACCACGCAGCAGCGAGACATAACACGGCGAGACAACTAACCGAGATGCAACCCCGTGCGGGATGGCGCGCTCAGACCGTCGTCGAACGACCAGGCGGAGAGTGTCTTGAAAACCTTCCCAAAACCAAGACGCCCCACACTCACCCCACCACCCTCCGAGCGACACCCCACCCACGCGGCTTCACCACCCGACCCCCCTCCGGAGTCTCCTCCCACACATACGGCACCCACACATCAGCCGCATCAACCGGGCTGTGCTCCCACACAGCCCGATACGCCGCAGCCCACTCCCCAGGCGACCCCCACACCGGCACCACCTCAGAACACCGATGCCCCTCACGCCAATGCCGGGCCACAGTCGACTTCGGAACCTGGAGCCGCACCGCCGTCTCCCGAACCGACAACCCCGCCTCCCGACACTCCCACACCGCCACATGCAGAAGCTCCGCCTCCAACGCCACCGCAACAGACGCACGCTCCCGCGCCCGACGAAACGCCTCCACCACACACCCCAACGACGAACGCCGCACCACAACAACCACCCCTTCCATGTCCCACCGCGGGACACCCCCACTGTCCCACGGTGGGACACTTTGGTCAAAACCGCCCCATCTAGTAACATTAGAAACAAGTAACAGTGTTACTTGTTTCTAATGTTACTAAGGAAGGAGGTCACCATGACCACCACCCCCGAACAACGCGCCCAGCAAGCCGCCGAAGAAATCGCGGCCGCAGGAAAGCGGGTCACCGCCCGCGCCATCCGTACAGCCGCAGGCGTCAGCATGACCGTAGCCGCGGCCGCGGCCAGAACCTGGAACGAGCAAGAGGAGGCGCAGGATGCGCCACCCGTCCCCGAGACAGTCCAACTCCGACTCACCGGAGTATGGCGTGAAGCCGTGGCCGCTGCCCGTGCCGAGCATGAGGCCGCCCGCCAGGGCTGGGAGACCCAGCTTGCGGCCGCCCAGGCCGAAGGCCGTGAGCTCGAGAGTGCCCTCGAAGACATCGAGAGCCGAGCCGAGCAACTCCGCTTGAAGGTCGAAGACCTCCAAGCCCAACTCCAAGGCCAACGAACCCGCGCCGACCGAGCCGAAGCTCGCGCCGAAGCCGAGCAGAACCAGGCCCAGCAATTGCGTGCCGAGGCGGAGAAGCTGCACACCCAGCTCCAAGAACAGCGAACCCGCGCCGACCGCGCCGAAGCACTCCTTGAAACGTTTAGGAGCGCCAAGGCGGGGCAGGAGATCATCGCGAATCTCACGATTTGAGGGACGCCGTGAAGTAGAATTTTGGTTGCAATAGTTCCTCGAGGAAGGCGGAAACTATGGGGTTCACGTGGGAAGAGCTGGATACCTTGCCAGGTTTTGATGCGCAAGGCTTTCTGGATGTCCGAGGGTCTTTGGGGACCCTCTTGACCTTCGGGGTCTATGGCAGTGATCCGGAGGCGCTCCAGCAGCGCTACGAGCAGGCTCAGGCGGTGCGAGCGGAGATCAGTGCTGCTTCTGATCGAGCCTACGCGGCAGCTGGTCTGGTGCCTATGCATGACCCGACGGTGGACGACACGTTCGCGTTGCAACTGGTCTTGACGCATCAGGGGGACCTCAACAAGGTGCTGGAGGATGACCAGATTGACTTCGAGATCGCGCGTGCTTTCGGGTTTTACCGAGAGGAGTTCATTCGAGATGAGGATGGTGACCGCTGGGAGAGCCGTTTCCCAACGAAGGAGGACATGATCTGGTTGGCGGAGGAGAAGGAGGTGCTGCGGGAGGATTTGATTGCTACAGGATCGCTCATGCTCGCGGAGGGGGAGGAGGCTCGCCTGCTTCCTGCCTTGGAGAGGAAGCAGGAAACGTTGCAGCAGCAGCTGTCTGCTGCTCGTCGGATGAGTCCAGTGGAAGCCCAGGTATGGCTGGGTCAGGCAGCGGCGTCGATCCAGTCCTTGGGGACTCTCGATCCCAGCACGCCAGGGGTGTCCGAGCTGACTGGAAGGGCACGACAGCTGACAGGGAATGAGATTCGGGGTATGGCTGAGCGTGCGTGGCCAGCTGATCCGTATCAGCAGTTCATGGCTGTGGATCGGGTTCAAAGCTCGTTCTGGCAGTCGATGAATGTCCTGGAAGGGAGACATCAGGGAAGCCACACTGAGCATCGTGAGCTGCACCATGCTCAGCGTATCGACGACCCACAGCGGCATCTTGGGTTGGACCAGGGACGAGGAATCCAGCACTGAGGAGAGGGACTGGACACGTGGATGTGGAGCGGCAGTGGCCGGAGCTGTTTGAGGGGCTGAGTCCTGTGCAGGTGTGGGGGGTGCTGCAGGCGTGTGCTGCTGGGCAGCATGAGGGGTGGAGGCCCTCTCGGGAGGAGGTTGCTGATCTCGTGGCTAGGGCTCGTGGGGAGCTCTCGCTGGAGGAGTTGCGTGATCGTGCTCGTGCTCGTGCTGCCAGGTCGTCGTCATGAGCCAGGAGTCACGTTGGCAGGAGCAGTTCTACCCGGGTACGCAGGTCTACCGGAACCTGCTTGACATCCGTGATGCTGGGCAGCTTCACGACGTCGAGTCTGTGGTGGTGGCTGAGCGTACCCGTGAGCTGTTGGAACGGCCTGAGTTGGTGGAGCACAGCTTCGACGTCGAGCACCTCCAGGCGATCCATCGTCATCTGTTCCAGGATGTCTACGCGTGGGCTGGAGAGTTTCGTGCCTTCGACATGTCGAAGCTGGGTGGCCAGGGGTTCGCGTTCCAGCCAGACGGGGTCCGTGAGCATCTGGAGCGTGCGTTCGATGTTGTTGCGGAGGTCGAGTGGGAACGTCTTGACCAGGAGAGGTTCCCGCGCGCGATGGCGTGGGTCTATGCGGAGCTGAACTATGCCCATCCGTTCCCGGAGGGCAACGGCCGTACGGGGAAGCTCTTCTTGGAGCATGTTGCTGCTCGCTCGGAGTTTCGTCTCGACTTCAGCCGGGTCGATCCAGCGGTGTGGAGTCTTGCGTCGGAGCTGAGTATGCCGGAGCCTCCAACGTGGGAGCCCAATCCGGTTCCGCTGGTTGAGGTGTTCGAGACTGCGACGGAGCCACGACATCCGGTTCAGGCGTTGGCGATGCGGCAGGCAGTCTTGGTGCGTCAGCTGGAGAGCATCGGAGAGATGAGTCCGGTGCAGGCGCAGAGCTGGCTTGCTGAGGCGACGAGTTCGATGCGCGCGTTGGGTCGACTTGAGCCGGGGACCAGGGAGTTGCCGGAGCTGACCGAGACCGCACGGCGACTTTCGGGGGTGGAGGCGCGCACGATCACAGAGCGTGCGTGGCCCTTCGACTCGTACCAGCAGTTCATGGTGTTCGAGGAGTTGTACGGGTCGTTCACCAGGGCGGTGGATGCTGTGACTCGTCTGGAGGGTCGCCAGGAGCGTTCTCGAGGTGCTGACCCACGCCACAGCATTCATCATGGAGCTCGTGGTCATGATCCGGTGGAGCAGCATCGAGGCCCTGGGCTACAGCTGTGACCTCTCGTCGTCGATGAGGGGGTCTTGGAGGTAGTCGCCTGCTGGTGTTCCGAGGCGGGCGATGGGGTCGAGGGGGTGGCCGTTGAGGGCTGCGGTGCGGAGTGCGAGGGCGCGGCCGCGTGGTCCTCTGGTGTCGCGGAGTGGGGAGCCGGGGGTGTGTCGCCTGGCTCCCCACTCGGCTGTGTTTTCTTGGATGGTTCCTGCTTGCCAGTGGGTGGGGGTTTGGCAGGAGGGTTCGTCGCACAGGTGTCGGATCAGTTCGTGTGCGAGGAGAGCGTCGATGCCGTGGTGGAGGGCGTAGCCGACGCGGTGTGCGGCCAGGACGACGTCTCGGCCTTGAGGGTTTGTGCCGAGCCAGAAACGTCCGTGCCCTTTGTCGCTGATTGCGCCGAGCCAAATCCGGCATCCAGCGGCCAGGGTTGTTGCTGAGACTCGTGCTTCCCATCGCTGTGTGAGCCCAGGAGCAGCAAACAGCTGCTGCAGGAGTTCAGGATCGAGGCGACTGGTCATCTGGTGCAGCTGTTGGAGCATCAGGTGGGGTGGGGGAGTCTGCTGGTTCCGTGCTGGGGGTCTGCTGTTGGTCGTCGTTGGTGGTGGAGCTGCGTGCTGCTTTGAGCATGGTGCGAATCTCCTTCAGCTCCAGGTCGCAGGTCGCGGCGATCTCCTGGAGGGACACCTTGAACTCGTCGACGAGTTTGAGCAGCGCGGTGCCTTGCGCTGTCTCGGCAGTGGCCAGGCGGGTTCGAGCAGTCTCCACCCGGGCGCCTGCCTGGAGAAACCGAGTCATGGTTCGGGTGACCTGTTCCTCCTGCTTGCGGAGCCGAGCCATCCTGCCAGCCCGAAACTTCCGAGCCTTCTCCCTCGATGTGACGCTCACGGTCGTCTCCCTTCTCACGTCGTCGATGACCTCGAGTCTACCCCACCAGCCAGGCCTAGCCGCGCTCACCCCGCGATCTGGCTGATCCAGCCAGTTTCAAGCGGAACACACCTCTTGCACTTTGGAGGGGTAGGGTGTGGGGTGAGTGTCGTGGAAGGAGGTGTCCTGGGTGACTGCGTCGTTGAGCAAGATCTCTGCTGGTGATGGGTATGACTACCTGGTGAGGAGTGTTGCTGTATTCGATGACACGAACCTGGGGCGTCAGAGATTGGCGGACTACTACGCGCAGAAGGGGGAGTCGCCTGGGCGTTGGTTGGGTCGTGGGTTGGCTGGGTTTGGTGACGCTGGTGCGGAGTTTGTGGTGCGGGAGGGGGATGTGGTTCGTGAGGATCAGATGCGGGCGTTGTTTGGTTCGGGGCGGCATCCTGAGGCGGATCGGTTGGAGCAGGCTGCGATCTTGGCGGGGTTGTCGAAGAGGGAGGCGTTGAAGGCGTCGCAGTTGGGGCGGGTGTTCACTGATGGGTCGACGGGGGCGTTTCATGATCGTCTTCGGCAGGCATATGCGGCGTGGAATCAGGAGAAGGGGCGGAAGCCGGGGGAGCGGATTCCTGATGAGGTGCGGGCGATGATCCGTACTGTGTTGGCGCGGACGACGTTCAGGGAGGCGTATGGGCGTGAGCCGTTGAGTCCGCAGGAGTTGGATGGTCATTTGAAGCGTGAGATGCGTGGTAATGGGGCTAGGTCGTGTGCTGGGTTTGATGTGACGTTCTCGCCGGTGAAGTCGATTTCGGCGTTGTGGGCGGTGGCTCCTCGTGAGGTTGCTGAGGTGATTGAGCAGGCTCAGGATGAGGCTGTGCGGGATGCTGTGGGGTGGTTGGAGGAGCAGGCTGCGTACACCAGGAGGGGGGTTCGTGGTGCTCGTCAGGTTGAGACGAGGGGGTTGATTGCTGCGCAGTTCGTGCATCGGGATTCCAGGGCTGGTGATCCTGATCTTCACACGCATGTTCCGATCAGTAACAAGGTGCAGGCGCTGGAGGATGGGGCGTGGTTGGCGTTGGATGGGCGGATGATCTACCAGCTGACGGTTGCTGCGTCGGAGCGGTACAACTCGTCGATGGAGCGGATTTTGGCGGAGCGGTTGGGGGTGAATTTTGTTGCGAGGGCGTCGGATTCGGGGCGTCGGGCGATTCGTGAGGTTGAGGGGATTTCGGGTGAGTTGATTGAGGCGTGGTCGTCTCGCAGGGATGCGATCACGCAGCGGCAGGCGGAGTTGGTGGCGGAGTTTGAGGCGCGTCATCTGCGTCCGCCGACGCCTGTGGAGACAACGAAGTTGGCGCAGCAGGCGACGTTGGAGACTCGGGGGGAGAAGCATGAGGCTCGGAGTCTTGGGGAGCAGCGGCAGGCGTGGCGTGAGCAGGCGGTCCAGGTGCTGGGTGGTGGGGCGTTGCTGGATGACATGGTTGAGCAGGCGTTGGGTCGGCGTTCAGTTTTTCATACGGTTGATGATGCTTTGGTGGTGCGGGTTGCGGAGCGGGTGTCGCAGGTGGTGGAGCGGCAGCGTGCGGTGTGGCAGATGCAGCATGTGCTTGCTGAGGCGGAACGTCAGGTGCGTGTTCTTGGTGTGGCTGGGGGTGAGTATCAGGGGTTGGTGGAGCAGGTTGTTGCTCGGGTGAGGGAGCAGGCTGTTGAGGTTGTGGTGGACCCTGAGGCGGTGGTGGAGACTCCGGTGGAGGTGCGTCGTCGTGATGGGACGTCGCAGTATTCGAGGGCGTTGTCGGAGCGTTTCACCACTCGGCGGGTGTTGGAGGCTGAGGAGTTCATCCGGTCGGCTGCGCACGCCCGGGGGGGCTATACGGTGGGGGAGAATCATGTGTCGGTGGCGTTGTTGGAGTCGGTGGCCAACGGGGTGACGTTGAACCCGGCGCAGGCGCGTTTGGTGCGGGAGTTCGCCACCAGTGGGGAGCGTATCCAGCTGGCGTTGGCTCCGGCAGGGACGGGGAAGACCACGGCGATGCGGGTGCTGGCCAGGGCGTGGGAGAACGGTGGCGGGAATGTGGTTGCGGTTTCCCCGACCCATGTCGCAGCAGATGGGTTGCGTACTGCGATGCGGGCTGGTGGGGGAACGATTGCAGCGTTGACTCATGCGTTGGAGCAGGGCAGTCAGGTCCCGGAGTGGGCTGAGCAGATTGATGCATCCAGTCTGGTGGTGGTGGATGAGGCTGGGATGGCTGGCACGTTTGATCTTGCTGGGTTGATTGCGTTCAGCATGGATCGTGGTGCGTCTGTTCGGTTGATCGGTGACCACCAGCAGTTGGCGGCTGTGGCTGCTGGTGGGGTGTTGCGGGACTTGGCAGCGGAGAATCCGGTGTTGACTCTGGATGAGGTGGTCAGGTTCAGCAACCCGGCTGAAGCGGCTGCGTCGTTGTCGCTGCGTGAGGGTGTGGCTGATGCGTTGGGGTTCTACCTTGATGAGGGCCGGTTGCATTCGATTGCGACGGATTCAGCGCATGAGGTTGTGGTGGAGGCGTGGCGTGGTGACGTCGCCCAAGGGTGGGATGCGGTGATGATCACTGCCACCAACGAGGATGTTGCGGTGTTGAACCGGCTCGCTCGGGAGCACCTGGTTGCAGAGGGGGTGGTGCGTACCGATGGGCAGGTTTGGTTGCGTGACGGGTCCCAGGTGGGTGTGGGTGATGTGATTGTTACGCGCAGCAATGATCGACGGCTTCGGGTGTCGAACACGGACTGGGTGAAGAACCGGCAACGGTGGAGCGTGACCAAAGTTCATGAGGATGGGTCGCTTCGGGTTCGGGGCCAGGAACACCGCTTGGAGGTGACGCTGCCTGCGGTGTATGTCAGGTCGTTCGTGGAGCTGGGGTATGCCTCAACAGCGCATGGTGCACAAGGCGTGACGGTGGATTCCAGCCACACCCTGGTGGCGGGAAGGGAAACCCGGCAGAGCTTGTATGTGGCGATGTCGCGTGGCCGTCACAGCAACCATGTGTGGGTGACCACCGGCGCGGCCGAGGAGTCCGAAATCTGGATGGAGACGTTGCTTCCGCCCACCCCGGTGGAGGTGTTGGAGGCGATGCTGCAGCGTGATGGGGCAGCTGTGTCGGCCACCAGTCAGGTGCGGCAGGCGCATGAGCCACAAGAGTTGCTGCGTCATCACGCAGCGGCGTGGCAGGACAATGTGTTGACCGGGTTGATGACCGCCGCCGGGCCGGAGGTGTGTGCCCGGGTCGAGGAGCATGTCAATGAGGCGATCCCGGGGGCATCGGAGATGCGGGGCTGGTCTGAGTTGCAGGCCCAGATGCTGGCGGTGGAACTCACCGGACAAGATTCCGCCCAGGTCTTCGACCGGTTGCTGGCAAGTCGATCATTGAAGGATGCCCGGAATCCGGTGGCGATCATGGCATGGCGGTTCTCCCGGAACGAGGTGAACCTTCGTGATGGTGGACCGTTGCCGAGCTTGTGGGGGTGGCCTGCCCAGGTGGAGCTTCCCCAGGAGTGGAGCAGCTATCTGGAGGCACGGTTCGAGCTGGTCAAAGAAGCTTCTGGGGGGGTACGGGAGCTGGCACAGGGCTGGGTGAAGGACCCGGGAACAGCCCCCAGGTGGGCTCGTCCGTTGTTGACGAACCCCGTGTTGGTGACAGAGGTTGCGGTTTTCCGGGCCAGTGTGGGACTCAGCGACGCCGACATCACCCCGTTGGGACCGCCAGCCCAGTTCATTGGGGAACGCGTGTGGCAAGACGATCTGCGTCAGCGTGTTGACCGTCAGCTTCAGCTGGCCACGGTGGCGTGGCAGGTCCCTGAACAGGTGCGTTCTGACCCGTACTGGCCAGTGTTGGTGGCTCGCCTACGAGCCCAGGAACGCTCTGGGGCCAATGTCCAAGCGATGCTGAATCAGGCGGTACAGCGTGGTCCACTGCCGACAGAGCATCCCGCGGCCGCGTTGTGGTGGCGGGTCCGTGGCGAGCTCCACACCGTGCAGGGGCCAAGCTGGGACGGTGCGCTGCGTGAGGTCATCGATGCTGCGGTGGTGGACGAGGCGGCGGCCTTGCCGTCGTGGAGTCGCCTGGCAGTGGTCATCCGTGGCGTGGAGGCCGATGGTCATGATCCGCAGCTCGTGGTCGCGGCCGCAGCAACCCTGCTGCCCCATGACCTCAGCGGCGAGGCGCTGGCTCCGCTGCTGACCCAGTACATCGATGAGGTCCTCCGTCCTCGTGAAGAAGACATCATTGATGTTCTTCACGACCCCGACACCGATGTTGACTTCGAGTCGCTGTCTTCCACCAGGCCACGACGTCACCAGGTGGAGGAGGCCCCAGAGGTTGCAACAGACGAGGTGGAGCAACGACACGTTGACCGTCACCATGATGGTGATGCCACGGGCGACGTTCACGCCATCGACCAGGTGGAGGAGCCTGCTTCGACGTCGGGCCAGCCGATCTGGGACACACCCCAGGAGGAGGCCGTTGTTGCTGCCGATGATCCGGTACAGGTTCCGGAGACAGCTGCTGGGGTGGGGCGAAGCCGGATCATGGAACTCAATGAGCAGGCGGCCGCGTTCTATCGTGACTGCTACCAAGGGTCCGGGGCGGCTGCGTACCTGGCTGACCGGTTGGGAACCGACCTGAGGGACCAGGACAGCGTCGTGGTGGGCTACGCCCCTGCCGGGAACCAGCTCGCCCAGTATCTACGTGACCACGGTGCCAGCGATGGGGAACTGGTCGAGGCAGGGCTGGCGAAGTGGGGACGTCGCGGCGAGTTGATCGATGTGTTCCGGGATCGATTGATGTTCGGCATCCACACCAGTCAGGGCGAACTGGTCGGGTTCATCGGGCGTGCCGCACCAGGTGCGGACCCCAGGGTGCCGAAGTATCTCAACACGCCTGGCACGGAGGTGTTCACCAAGGGTGAGGTGCTGTTCGGGTTGCCCGAGTACCAGGACCTGATCGAGGCAGGGGCAGAGATCGTGCGTGTGGAGGGGCCGATGGATGCGTTGGCGATCACGATGGCCACCAATGGCAAGGCGGTGGGTGTGGCTCCGTTGGGAACGGCCTTGACCCAGGCCCAGGCCAACGAGATCGCTCGTCATGGCCGTCGGGTGTGGGAGGCCACCGACACCGACGCGGCGGGGATGAAAGCCGCTGCGGATGACTTCGAGCGGTACGTCGCTGCGGGGATCACCGCGAAGCAGTGGGTGCTGCTTCCTCCTGATAAAGACACCGTGGTGAAGGACCCGGCTGAGCTGCTCCAGCATCCCCGGGGCCGTGACCTGCTTCAACAGCCGTTGCAATGGGGAGAGGTGGCCCCCACTCTTGCCGGGACCTTGCTCCGTCAGCTTGTGGAGGAACACGGTCCACGACTTGCCCACGACGGAGCGGTGGTGCGCGTCGGCTTGGCGCGGGAGGCCGCACACCTCATCGCGCAACTTCCCCCAGCGGAGTGGGAAACCCACATCCTGTTGACCGCGGAGGAGTTCAGCAAAGCCAACCCGCAAGAGGACCTGGCATGGAACATCGACCTGATCACCGCAGAAACCCACGATGCGGCCGAGATGATGCAGCCACGCCGGGTCGAGGACCCCTACCAGGATGCCCCCGTCGCACAGCAGGAGACGACTTCACGGCGGCAGGAGCGCCGTGAAGCCACCCGTGAAGCCCCCCGGGAAGCACTCCAGAAGGCACGAGCGATCCTGGACCGCATGAACCAGAAACACCAGCAGCAGCCTGTGGTGGAGGAGAAACGAAGCCCGAACCACCCCAGCCACCACGACGACGCTGCCACCCTGCAACGTGATGACCTGCACCGGCGACTCTGAACTGGCAGATCAGCGCGAGTCCCACCCAGCCGCAGGTCCACTGCTGCGTTTGATGTGGACACGGATTCGTTCTTCCGTCTCAGCGCGAATCTTGTGCCAGGCCACTTTGTCCCACCCTGTGGCCTTCGAGTCCTTCATCTCACGGTAGGCCTCATACAGCGCTGTCAGCTCCGACATCACCGCATTGTTGGTCCACCACTCCTTCAGCAGGGCATCCATGTGGAAGGTGGGGTTCAGTTCTGATTTCACCCAGTCTCTGAGTTCTTTGCTCGCTTCGGGCCAAGGATTGTGTTCCCGCTGCTCGAGGGCCTCAACCTTCCGCACCACGTCGTCGAGGCGCTGGTCCAGCTCCTCGACGTTCTCCGACAGCTGCGTGAGCAGCTGAAGTACCTCTGCCAGCTCAGGAGTATCGTCGTCGGGGTCTGCGGGTGTGTCGGTGGTGGTCATCGTTTGCGTCCTTTCGTGGCGGGGAGACGGCTGTGGGCCTTGTCGAAGCGTTCTGCCACGTCGGTGGGGATCAACGCCCGCAGGGCGTCATCTTCGAACCATGCTGGTAGACGCCCCAGGATGGGGGAGTGGCGACCGGCAAGGATGATGGCCTGATCTTGGGGGAGTTGGCGGAGCCACCAGGCCGGGGCGACGGGTTTCTCCACCCAGCTGGTGGTGGTGGAGGAGCCGTCCTTGTGGGCTGAGTGGGATGTTTGTTTCATCAGGTCCTGTCCGATCTGGTCGGACAGGTGGACCAAGGTTTCGTGGTCGGAGATACCGGGCAGATAAACCTTGGTGTAGTGGTTGGAGATGATGGTGCGGGCCTTCGCACGGTTGTAGATTGATTCGATCTGTCCTTCGTCCTGCCAAACGCTGACCAGCAGGATGCCCTGCCCGGCACCGGCGCTGGCGAGATAGTCCAGACGCCGCAGGGGGGCGATGTTCGCAGCTTCGTCAAGGGCCAGCAGGATGGGCGGGTCGAGGGCGATGGAGCCTCGTTCCATGTAGCGGTGCTCGACGCGCATGGTGATGGCGTTGACGAGGCATTCGTAGATCGGGGTGAAGCGTGACTGCTCGGTGGCGGGGGAAACCAGGTAGAGGGTGCCGTTGGTGCTGAGCAGTTCATCCAGGTTCAGCAGGTTCGGGTCGTCGGCGAAGACGTTCACAGCGGCGGCGATCCGTGGGTGGGTCCAGCCTTCGAGGATGGTTGCTGCGGTGGCGAGGACGGAGGACTTGGTTTCATGGACGAGCTCAACGAAACGAGCCCAGTAGGTGCTGGCCTGTGTCTCCTCGAGCTGATCGAGCTCGTGGGTGACGAAGTCTTCGTTGGCGCGGCCGCCGACCACAAGGTTCGCGACATCACCCATGTGGCGGCCGTTCTTGGCGGCGAGGAACATCAGTGGGGCGAGGAGGAAGCGGGCTTGGGCGTCCCAGAATTCGCTGTTCTTCAGCCCGCCGGTGGCGTCTGCTTTGCTGGATTCCTGAATCCAGCGGGCAGCATCGAGGGCATCGGCCCAGGTGGTGATGTGGGCCAGAGGGGACCAGGTGGCCTGACCGAGGGTTCCTGAGGGGTCGAATACCCACACTGGGCCTTGTTGTTCGCGGTGCGCTCGGGTGAGTTCCAGCAGGTCACCCTTGACGCTGGTCACCACGGCAGGGCCGTGGTGACGCAGGACGGCACGCACAACATAGCGGGGGGTCTTGCCTGCACCGCTGGGGGCCATGACCATCACCGAACGCAGCGGGGGGTTGGCAAGATCGTGGCCCTCGAGTTGCCCGATCCACAACCGGCGAGGGTCGGGTTCGGGATCATCGCCGAGGTCCTTGCGGACGGTCTTCCATCGCCCCCACTTGTTGGAGTTGAGCCGTTCAGAGTCCAGTGCGGTGCTGGATCGAGAGCTGGGCATCACCTGCCCGAGGAGCAGCCCGAGTAGGCTGGCCACGATGATGATCCCGAGCAGGATCAGCAGCAGGGACCACAGGGTCAAGCCGAAGGGCAGCATCTCAGGTGTCTTCCTCGAAGGCGTCGTCGGTGAAGGTGATGTGTTCTTCCAGCTCGGTGCGAGTCATCTCGACCACGATGGCGGGCAGGCGTGCTCCCCGGACCCGCAGGTGGGTGCCGCGTGGGAGGGTTTGGATCAGATGACGGCTGCTCGGGTCGAGACCGGTGACGTCGATCACAGCTTGGGCATGATCGACCTTGGCTTGGCGGAAGATGCAGATCAGCTCGGCCTCGTCGAACAGGGCTCTGAGCGGTGACCCTGGGGCGACGTCGCTGATGTGGTGGAACACCGAGATCACTGAGGCCCCGACCCCGCGGGCGCGTTTGGTGATGTCGCGGAACATCTTGGGGACGGTGCCGACCCCTTCTGCGGAGTAGGTTTCCTCCACCACGATGGACTTCTCGCCAGGGGTGTTGACCCACACCGCCAGCAGGAACGTTGCGGTGATCGCCATCATCAGCGCCAACGCCTCACTGCCGAACTCCAACGCGGAGGTGTCGAACACCAGCAAGGGGGCATCGAAACTCACCTCGGTGTCGTCGGGGCCGCTGGTCTCCCCGTCGATCAGCCCGGTCAGGTCGCCGGTGGTGTAGCGCAGCAGTCCCAACACCACGGGCAGTCCCCACTCCTGCAGATCGGTGAGACTGGTCCCGGTCAGGCCAGTTCCGACGGGGTGTTGGAGAGCATGGATCACGTCGTGAAGGGTGGCGACCCGATCTTCTGTGGCGGCGGTGTTCAAGGCGGTGTGGTGGGCGGTGTTGAGGGCGTACTTCTCGTTCTCGCTGAGGTCACGCTCCAACGCGGTCTCGGCGACACGACGCAGGAGCCGGTCCTGCCCGATGATGCCACTTTCGTTCGCGGATTCGGACCGCACCGAGATGCGGGGATCGAGGACGTTGATGACCGTGCCCAGGCGTCGATCCTGATGGAAACGAAGGGTGGTGCCACCGACGGCATCGGAAAGTTTGGTGTACTCGCCCCGGTTCCCGCCGGACTGGCGCTGGTTCTTCCGGTCGAACACGGCCGCGCGGCCGCCGGTGGCGATGGAGCGGGTCAGCATGGTCTTGACGTAGCTGGATTTCGCGACTCCCAGATCACCGATGATGCACTGGTTGGTGGCGGTGAGGAAACCATCACAGTACAGGTCCCACGCGGTTTCACACACCACCTGATTGGTCCAGATGTTGAGCCCCAGCGGGGTGCCGTGGTTCTCCAACTCGGTGCAGGTCAACACCGGCAGCAGGGCAGGAAGCTGTCGGCCAGAAGTCCAGGTGCCCCGCACTGTGGGGTGCTGCCACCGCAGTGCCCGGACCAGACGACGTAGGAGTCGACCTCGCCCGATGCGGTACCAGCTGCGTCGCCACCACCGGTTGATCCCAGAGCCTGTGTTCATGAGAGTCTTCTTCACTGTGGTGGTGAACGGAGTCTTCGACGGTGCTGGCGAGGAGGTGCGGCTGAGAGTGGTCATCGCTGGGGAACCTCCATCCCGATGGGCAGCAGCCGAAGCAACGCGGCTCCTGGTCTGTCGTGGTCCAGGGTGATGCCCTCGGCCCCACATTCCGCGATGACGGTTTGCAGCTCATCGACAAGGTTGGTGGTTTCTCGTCGGCTGCGGCCCGACAGCATCACTCGTACCGACGGGATCACCCCGATCTGCCCGTGCTGGACGATGTCAGCTGCGATCTCGGAGGCCAGGTGTTCCTTCGACCAGGCCTCACCACCATCGATCTTGCCCTGCTTGTCGATGTGATCGGCCTTCGAGCGGGCTGTGGTCAACTGCTGTCGAGCGAACTCCTTCGCATCGTGGCGTCGTACCAGCCGGGTCTGTGTGATGATCGTGCGGTACCCGAGCTGGGAGCCGAACACGATGGGTTCCAGCCAGCGTCCCGTCACTGGAGGCAGGGGCCAGTCGTCGAGCCCGAAGGACGCGGAGGTGTGCCACCAGGTCTGCTCGCTCGAGGTGACGGCCACCATCGTGGTGTCGCGTCGCCAGGCTGGGCAGGACGCGAAGATCTGGTCTGTGCAGTCCTCCACATCGTGAGGGCTTCGGGCAGGGTCCACCACGGCCCGAACCAGGGCAGCGATCTCTTGGGGACTCAGCGCTGCTTTGACCTCGATCCCTTTCGCGGTGAGGATTTTCGCCACCAGAATCGCCGCATCGTAGGCGGCCTCTGCGCCACTGGTGGCAGTCAGTGGGGGCTTCGCGACCCGCTCGAACAGCAGATCGATGTCGAAGCTGAGCACGGCGTAGGAGTAGTAGCGTTCCGCCTTCTCAGCAGCCTCGAATGGCAGATCGGCCATCGACAACACCACATCATCGGACAGCCCCGATGCCAGGTCAGGGACCGCTGCACGGACCCGTGTGGGGTCCTCAGGCCGCACCAGGGTCAGCCAATCGATCTGGTTCAGTGCGTTCTTGGGGTCGGCGAGCTCGCGATGCAGGTTCACCACCGTGTTCTGCCAGCGATTCACGTGGTCATCCGAGACCACCCCCGGGGTGGTGGTGGATACCTCCAGCACCACCACCATGTGGTTCGGGTGCTCCAACACCCCCAACATGGTGCCATCCCCGGCCGGGACACTGACCATCCGGGTGGAATGCATCAGCAAGAACGGCTGATCCTCCCGGGCAGGATCGAAGTCATCCCACCTGGCCCGACGCCCGATCCAGCCCCGAATCCGGTTCCCCACTTTGCCCAGCCACGAACCACCATCGGCAGTACGTCGGGACCACACCAGCACGATCAAGGCCACCACCGCAGCGATGGCGATCACCAGCAGAAGGCTCTTGGTGACCAAGATCATCACCATCAGCACCGCGACCACCACAGCCAGCACGATCAGCGTCACCAACTTGGTGCGGCTCAGCCACGGCACAGGGGTCACCCCACCCAAACGGAACTTCTCCACCATCACGACCCCCTCGACTGTGGGTTCTGAGACCTACCATTCTCAGGCGGCGCTGACTGGCCATAGGTCTGGTTCTGGTCATAGCCGGTACGTGGCGAATTATCTGAGCGGCGAGGCGTGCTCCAATCCGAATACATGTCCGGGTCCACCGCGTAGCCGCCACCGGCTGCCTGGTAGCTTCGCAGTGCGCCCTCACGGGCTCGGGCCTGCAACGCTTTACGGCCTTGGTTCACCGCCACACCACCAGCGACCACAGCACCCACCACGACAGCCCCCACCGGGCCGCCAACAGCAGCCCCGCCAGCAGTTCCTGCCGCCACAGCACCCCCAGAGGCTGCTGCGGTTCCCCCAGCAGCAGCTCCCTTCGCCGCGGCGGCTTTCCCAGCACCTCCCGCAGCAGAGGAGGATGATGCGGTAGCCGACGACGCGGATGAGGAGGGGCCTTGCGTGGAGAGCTTCTGCACCAGCCGCTGAATCCCCACATTGGCGTCCCCGGCACGACGGGTTGTGCCTCGGGTGTGTTCCCGGTAGTCACCAGCGGTCCCACCTGAGGCATTCGACCCGTACGGGGACAGTGCGGGCATGACATACCCCAACATGATGGGCATCGACACCATCACCCCGGTCATCGTCGTGATCAGGATCGCGTTCATCCAGCCGCCCTGGTTGTTGAACACGTCCTTGACCATGAACATCATCAACCACCAGGCGAACCGGGTCAATGGTGGAACCAGGGCACATCCAATCGTCACTGCGATGATCCGCCAGAACATGCGTCTGTTGTGGGGCCATATCGACATCGCCGTCGTGATGGGAATCAACACCGTCATGATGTACAAGGCGAACAACGCCACCGCATCCTCGACGATCCAGATGTGAACGAATATGATGAACGTGATCGACACCAGGATCACGGCAAGCGGCATGGTGAAGATGTCCCACAAGCTGTTGAACTTGACGTACTTCGACATCTCCCACGGTTTGATCGAATTGTTGTAGAACGCATCCCCTAACTCCACGCTGAACTGGTGCAGCAAGTTGACCGCCTCAGGGATGCACAACACCAGCGGAACAAACGTGGCGATCCGAGGCAAGGCCTCCATCATATCCTTGCGAACCTTTTGGTCGTAGTAGCCGCGCGCTGAGCGAGCCAGGAAAATGATCAACACGGTGATGAACACCAACAACCCGAGCATGAAGAGCACCCCATAGGCTGGTATAGGAGCAACAAACCCTTCCCCGAGCCGTCCACCCATCTCCTTCAACAAGTGATCGGCACTCTTCCCACTGTCTTGAGCCCACTCCTCCGATGCTGTCGTCGGAGACTGCTCCCCCGACGGCCCCACAGACCCGGCCCCCGACCCAGACGCGGTGGGTGCAGGGGCAGCAGACGCCGACGGAGGAACCGACACCGAAGGAGACGCGGTCGGCTCCAATGTCGACGGCGTCACCGACGGGGTCGGCTCCGCCCGGGGCGGTTCAATGAACGACGCCGACGCATGGGCGCTCGGAGTTTCACTGGGTGGTTGAGCGCACGGGTCCTCAGCCTGCGGACCCACCGCCCACGGATTGACACTGAAGCTTCGACATGGTGGTCTCTTGGCTTCCGGGGTGGTGGGGTTGGCCCAGGTGAGAGGAACTGCGATGAGGCAGAACACCCCGAGCAGCCCCAGCGACCACAGGAACGACTGGAGGACCTTCCGGTTCGAGGAAAGAAATAGTCTCACTGGGTCAACACCGCCCCAGGGATCGGGTCCTGCGTTCCATCCGCGGGGACAGCCCACCCCTCACCCACCTGAGACATGATGAACTCCCACCCAGGATTCGTGACCCTCACATCAGTGGAAGCCTCAATTCCACCATCCTCGGACTTCCAGTCATTGTCGACCCACACCATGACGTCTCGTATGAGCTCAAAGCTTCGAACGACGCCATCCATGTTGGTGTCGGTGCCAGTCCCGGAGTAGCGGGGGAGGAAGGTCCAGACCTCGACCCGCAGCGGTTGGCCGTCGGTGTCGTTTTCGATGTTGGTGATCTTGTAGACCCCGTACTCGGGAATGGCCCCACCATAGAACCGTTCCTCGGTGGAGGGCAGGGTGGGGTTGTTGGCATCCATCACCACCCCATCATCACTCAACCGGGAAGCGTCCCGGATCACCTGCCGGTATCCCACCCATGCCGGGTCGTGAAGGATGTCCTCCAAGGACTGGCCGGTGTAGAGGTGGGGGAACAGCTCAGCGGCGGTGGACTCCACCACCCCCGCCAGGCAACGATCAGCTCCAGCAACACTCATGGCTGCTCCGACGGCGCCATCAACGGTGCGGTCCCACCCGACCTTGACGCCGTAGACCTCGCGGGCGTTGCCGGTGGAGACCGTTGCCGTGCCCCGGTAGAGCCCGGGGATGAGCTCCTCGGTGACGGTGACCACAAGAGGAGGGGACTCCGTCGTGGTGGGGGTGGCGGTTTCCGTTGGCGTGATGTCACCTGTGGCCGCTGGGGCAGGGGTGTGGTTGCGGCCGTTCTGGGTGCCCAACCAGTAGACGGTGATGAGGACAACGGTCATGACCAGGGCGAGGAGGGTGACCTTGAGGCCCTTGCCACTACGTGTGGGCGTGTCGGGGTGGGTTTCGTCAACGATCCTGGTCATGACCGGGTCCTTTCATGTCAGCTGGGTGATGCGGTGGGCGCAGGTGCCGGGGGCGGGATCTGAGATGCAGCGGAGTCATAGATCGCCACGTAGATCACCGGGATCAAAACGAGTGCAGCGATGACCCCGAGCGGCCACAACACCTTCGCCACGACCTCCTCGGAGTCATGTCGATGTTGCTTACGAGCTCGAAGGACGTTCGCGATGGACAAGATGAGGGCGACGGCCGCCCAGATGAACGCCCCCGCCCACACGGCCGCAATGAGGATGCCGGCCCAGTTCGTCAACAGGGCTTGGAAGGGACCGAACCCCGGCTGGATGTTGTTGAACAGGTCTCTCATCGACCCGTTCCTCCTTTCTCTTTCTGTTGTGTGGTGGTTGTGGCCTTGGCCAGCAGCTCTGCTGCGAGCTCCTCGAAGACGACCTGAGTCGCTGGCTTCAAGGAGTTCCAGCGGATGACCTGCTGGTGCAGGCCGGGATCGAAGGGAGTCTCCCAGATGGGGAGGCCCAGCTCGCTGAAGTGGTCCACAACAACCTTCTTCTCCAAGGGGGAGATATTGCTGACGGTGTTGGTCCCAACGATGATGAGGCGGTCTCGGACTGACGGATCGCGTTTCAGCATTGCCTCCAGCATGTTCCTCGCAGGTACACAGTGGTCGCCACGCCACTTCACCGGCACCACGTAGACGTCAGCGACCTGGCAGGCCGCCTGCCATGACGCCAGCAGCTGAGTGTTGCCGGTGTCGAACCCGATGATGGAGTAGAACCGCTTCAACACGGTGTGGAGCTTGGCGAATTCCTCCTGACTGATGAGCTCCGTCGCTTCGGGATCACAAGCCAACACCCACTCCGAGGAGTCCGGTTGCCGGTGCATGCACCACTCCAGCTCCGCGAGCTGGGCGCGCCTGCCCATCAGGTAGTCGATGTTGTTGAGTATGTCCCCGACGTTGCGGTCATGGGAGACCACCGACCGTAGTGCTGCTGTCCCGCTGACCTCGTTCATGTCGACCATGACCACCCCGCCGCCACGGGCATTGGCCAACGCAGCCATGATGCCGCGCATCGTGGTGGTCTTTCCCGCCTCCCCCTTGACCGAAGCTGCGGTGATCACCATTGACCCCGGGAAGCCCACCAGGAGGCGGGCCTTCCGCTCCGCGGCCTGGAGTTGCGTCTTCGACGGCCCGAGGCCTAGTACCTTGCGCCATCCCGTGGCCTCAGGAAGATCACCCAAGGCCCGCAGTGATGCCGTCAGCGCCCCCGCATTCGCCGGAGGCTCCAGCTCCATCGCCGCGCTCTCCTCGGTCACGGCCTCAGGCTGCAGTTCCGGATCGGTGTCAGGGGGCGGGTCAACAATTTCTGTCAGCCCCGGCTGCTCTACTGGAGTCGACGGGTCCTGATGCTGCTCGTCGGCGACCTGGTCCTGGATGACCTGGTGGGGGGCCAGGCCGTCCCGCAGGATGTCGAGTCCTGGACCTCGCGCAGCGTTGTTCGTGGTTCCCATGCTGCCACACCCTACCACGCCACAGCCTAAAAAAGTTAAAATCATCTTAGATAGGTTTAACCAAGCTTAAACAAGCTTGATATGATGCTTCTGAGTTGTCGTAGGGAAGGTGTCGAGTGAACGTTCGGGAGTGCTCCGGCAGACTAGGGGACATGCCTGACGACCTGGATTGCACTGACCCGTCGACGTGGCCGTACTGGATGAAGGTTGAGGAGGTGGCGCAGGTTTTGAGAGTCAGCAAGCAGGCAGCTGAGCGGCTGGTTTCAGGGGATGCACCCAAGCTGCGGTCAGTGGTGGTGACCACAGACCCCAGCGCCGGGAGACGACATCGTCGAATCTCCCGAGAAGACCTCCTCCGCCTGGCTGAGACCTCAGAAGCTGAAGGGGACAGCCCTGACGGCGGGGTGTGAGTGGAAGGGACAGAGTGGCCAAGGCGGCAGGGATAGAGCGGAGGCGTCGGCGTAAGTCTCGGAAGAAGGGGCCTGGCGTGGTGGCGTTGGGCTGCGCTCCGGTGGCGTTGCTGGTGACGTTGTGTCTTGCGATGTGTGGATCGATCTCGCCGAGGGAACGCCAGGAGGAGCAGCAGGTGTGTCGGCCTGCTGTGGTGACGACAGCCTGGAGCATCCCCATTGGGGAGTCGTACCGGATCACCAGCCCGTTTGGTCCCAGACGGTCCCCGATCAGTGGCCGAGCAGAGCTCCACACCGGGATCGACCTCGCATCGGCGTCACGTCGTGCGCCGATTCTTGCCGCTTCATCGGGGACGGTGACCAGGGTGGAGAACCTTGGGGCACGCTCCTATGGCAGGTGGATCGAGATCGACCACGGCAGCGGCACCAGGACCCGGTATGCCCACCTCGACTCCGTGAAGGTCGCAGTCGGCGACCAGGTCACCACAGGGCAACAGATCGGAGTGGAAGGGGCCAGCGGTGGGGTGACGGGCGCACACCTGCACTTCGAGGTGCGACGAGGTGGGACCGCCGTCGATCCGGTCGAGGCCTTCACCGAGTTCCAGCTTGCTTTTGACGGCTCTCCCGGGTCGCAGAGCTCTCAGGGATCAGCGGTGACAGCTGTCAGTGCGCAGGAGGTCGCTGCGTTCCTGCCGAGTCCTCGTGGGGTGGATCGTTCCGGGTCACTCAATGCTGAACAGATCGCCACGGCGACCAAGATTGTGGAGGTCGGTCAGCGGCTCGGGTTGCCTCCCAGGGCATGGGCGATTGCGTTGATGACCGCGTTGCAGGAGTCCACCCTTGGCGCGGACCGCTCCACATGGCGACCCAACGGTGACGGGGACGTCGGGGTGTTCCAACAACGCGCCTACGTCGGCTGGTATGCCGACGGGAACAGCATCGAGGAGAACACCGCCATCCTCAACGACGTCGCCTACGCTGCCGAGACGTTCTACCACGGCCACGACGTCACGAAGAAGGCTGCTGGCTCGGCCGGACCCGTCGGCTACCACATCCCCGGTCTGGTCAACATCAAGGGCTGGGAAACCATGCCGTTGTGGCAGGCCGCCCAGAAAGTCCAGGTTTCAGCGTTCCCGCTGTACTACGCCAAACACGAAGCAACCGTTGCATCCCTGCTTCCCCGGTTGAACATCACCAACGCGGTCGATCACTGCACCCCCACCCAAGAGGACGTCCCGGCTGATGGAACTATCGGGGAGAAGGTCGTCGCCCACGCCCTGACACAGCTCGGGGTGCCGTACTCGTGGGGAGGCGGAACCCCGAATGGCCCATCGACCGGGCACTGCTGCTCGCCCGGTGGGCAGGACGGCTCCACCATCGTCGGGTTCGACTGTTCCGGGCTGGCCCTGTGGGCGTGGGCGCAGGTCGGGGTGACACTGCCCCACCAGTCATCGGCCCAGCAGAAACTCATCACCCCTATCCAGGCCGCCGACATCCAGGCCGGTGACCTGCTGTTCTTCCCCGGCCATGTCGGGATCGCCGACGGCAAGGGCGGCATGATCGAAGCTCCCCGCCCCGGAGTGCCAGTGCGGGTCACCCCGAACGTCCTCAACGACTCCTACTACGGTCCCCGATTCACCGGGGCCGGACGCCCCAACCTCGAGACCGCGAAGAAAGGATGACACGATCATGAGTTCTCCTACCTGGATGTACGCCTGGTGGTGGCGTGACCGCGCGGTAGTCTCTGCTGCATCGAGACAGGAGGCGCGATGGGGCGAGGAGGCAGGGACGAGGTCCCCAACCAGCCAGAACTTGACCTGTGGGGACTCCCCGAGGTCGAGGCCGACCGTCGAGTGGTCCGCCCTCGACACCCCTCCCGCCAACGACTGGTTGGCTTCCAACCCAGTTTCAACTTCGACGAGGAACCCGGTGATGAACAAGTACGGGATGATGGCGATGGACCACTGGCAGCTCCACGCACCACGCCAGTACGAGGAGCTGACGAACCCCCAGGAGTTCTTCACCCAGCTGGGGGAGGAACTGGCCGACGAGATCATCCAGATCGCCGAGGTCCAGGAGCGACGGCTCCCACCAGACCTGGGCTACATCGAGCGGGTCCAGCAGCTGACCATGATCCAGCGCCAGGCCGAGGAGATCGTGCTGTCCGAGAGACTCTGGAGCATCCACGAACCCAGCCAGGACCTCGAGACCCAGCTGGAGGAAATCCTCAACCCCCTTCCCAGCTCCCAGATGATCGAAACGAAGCTGGAGTACTTCGACGACCGGGTCGCGAGGACCTGCGAGCTCAGCCGGATCGAGTTCGGGTACACAGACGAGGAGGAGGCCTACCGGGAGCGGGTGATCCAGGTGAGGGACCTGCTGTCCCGGGCGGAGGACCCGGCCCTGTCGTGGGAGGAACGCCTCCACGCGGCCGAGCAGGCCAACAACCTGTATTTGATCCTGGACGTGTAGCCTCGTTGGCCCCGTCGGGGGCGAAGGCCCGGTACCGGGCCAATGTTGAAGCACTCCGGCTGGCCCAACAGCTCCACACCGAGGGGCGTGCTGCCACTGCCGAGGAACAGCAGGTCTTGGCGCGGTGGAGTTCATGGGGAGCACTCCCGGAGGTCTTCGATGCCACCAACCAGGCGTGGCAGAGGGAACGCGACGAGCTCCACCAGGTGTTGGGGGACCAAGGGTGGGATGCGGCACGACGGACCACGTTGAACGCCCACTACACCTCCCCCGAGCTGGTGCACGAAATCTGGGAGGCTGTCACCAGGCTGGGACTTTCCCAAGGCAGGGTGCTGGAGCCAGGCTGCGGGTCAGGGACCTTCATCGGGGCCGCACCAGCTGGGGTGGAGATGGTGGGAGTGGAGCTGGACCCTGCCACCGCTCAGATCGCCCAAGCCCTCTACCCTCAGGCAACAATCCGCTCCGAGTCCTTCGCCGAGAGCAGGTTTCCCACCCTCTTCGACGGAGTGATCGGGAATGTGCCCTTCGGGGACATCGCCCTCCACGACCCGATCCACAACCCGAACCGGCACAGCATCCACAACCACTTCATCCTCAAATCCTTGGCGCTGACCGCCCCCGGAGGGGTGATGGCCGTGGTGACCTCCCGTTTCACCCTCGACGCCACCAACCCTGCAGCTCGTCGTGAGATGTACGCCCACGCCGACCTGGTGGGAGCGGTCCGACTCCCCACCGGAGCACACCGCCGTTCCGCCGGAACCGACGCGGTGACCGACCTGTTGATCTTCCGCCGCCGGATCGAGGGGGAAACCCCCCAACCCTTCACCTGGGAAACCACCACCCCCCTGCCCGAGCAAGCTGCCTCCCCCATCCGGGTCAACACCTACTTCCACACCCACCCAGACCACGTGCTGGGGCGCTTCGAGGTCGGGCAGGGAATGCACAACGCCGACACCCTCCACGTGCTCGCCCCCGACCTGGCCGCCACCAGCACCCACCTCCATCATGCGCTGGAGCAGATCACCGAGACCGCCCACACCATCCACCTGACCTACCAGCACACCACCCCCGCACCGCAGTCACTCGGTGCAGCAGAGGTGGAGCCCACGAGCTTGTGGGATGGCACCGTGGTGCAGCACGAAGGCCACTTCCACACCGTCAAGGCCGGACGTCTTGAACGGTTGAAGGTTCCCGCCACCCAGCAGGCCGAGCTGGGGGCGCTGCTGCAGCTGCGTGATGTCGCCCGCGATCTCCTGCAACGAGAAGCCACCACCACCGGCGGGGACCGAGAGCTGGAACAGGTCCGCACCCAAGCGTTGACTCTGTACCGCTCCTATGTGGACACCTACGGCCCCCTCAACCGGGTCACGATGCGCCCCACCGGGCGAGAGGAACCGGTTGTGGATGCCCTCACCGGGGAACAAGTTGTCGACCCTGTGACCCAGCAACCCCAAACCCAACCCCGCTACGCCCGAATCCAGCCACCAGTCAGACGGTTCCTCCGTAGTGACCCACACGCCCCCCTGGTGTATGCGCTGGAGGTCTTCGACGAACAAACCGCCACCGCTGAACCAGCCGCACTGTTGACCAAACGGGTGCTCGTCCCCCGCCCCGAACCGCAAGGAGCAGACAACATCGAGGATGCGTTGGCGATCACCCTCAACCGCACCGGTGAGGTCGACGTCGCCGCGATTGCAGACCTCCTCGGCTCCACCATCGAGGACACCCGCCCCAAGCTTGCTGGTCTGGTCTTCGACGACCCGGTCAGCGGGAAACTCATCCACGCCCCCGAATACCTCTCCGGCAACGTGAGGGAAAAACTCGACGCCGCCCGACACGCAGCAGCAGCCGACCCCGACCGGTACACCCCCAACGTGACCGCTCTCCAGCGTGTCCTGCCTGACCCACTTGGCCCAGCCGACATCCACGCCCGCCTCGGGAGCGTGTGGATCTCCCCACAGATTCATCAAGACTTCCTGCGTGATCTCCTCAACGACCGCACCCTGACCGTCGAGAACCCCCTGTCTGGGACATGGAACGTCACCGGACGTCGCCACGGCATCCGCGCCACCCAGGAATGGGGCACCCCACGCCTCAGCGCCCCCGAAATCGCCGAAGCCCTGATGGACCAGCGCCCCATCGAGATCAAAGACAAGATCGAAGACCGCGAGGGCCGCACCAAAGAAGTCCTCAACCCGGTGGAGACCGCCGCCGCCCAAGCAAAGGCTGAGGCCCTCCAGGAACGGTTCAGTGAGTGGGTGTGGGAGGACCCTGCCCGCGCCACAGCCCTCACCACGGAGTACAACCGCCGTTTCAACTCGCTGGTGCTCCGTGACTACACCGACGCCGGGACACACCTTCGATTCCCCGGGCTCGCCCTGAACTTCACCCTGCACCCCCACCAACGCACCGCCGTCGCCCGGATGCTCAGCGAACCCACCGTCGGGTTGTTCCACCAGGTCGGGGCAGGCAAGACCCTGGAGATGATCGTCGGTGCCACCGAACTCAAACGCACCGGAATGATCACCAAACCCGCCGTGGTGGTCCCCAACCACATGCTGGAACAGTTCTCCAGGGAATGGCTCCAGGCCTACCCCGCCGCCCGTATCCTCGCTGCTTCCAGCGACGACCTCCGTGGCGAGAACCGACGGCTGTTCGTCGCCCGCGCCGCCACCAACGACTGGGACGCAGTCATCCTCACCCAGGAAGCCTTCAAACGGATCAGCCTGTCCCCCCAAGCCCAGTCCACCTACATCACCAACGAACTCGCGACCCTCCGCACCCACCTCGAACAGACCCGCCAAGACCGCCACAGCAGCCGCAGCATCAAACAGATCGAGAAGACCATCGCGACACGAGAACAAGAGCTACGCAAACTCCTCGACTCCCCCAAGGACCCAGGCGTCCACTGGGAAGACACCGGCATCGACTACCTCCTGGTCGACGAAGCCCACATGTACAAAAACCTCACCACCCCCTCAGACATCCCCGGCGCTGCCATCGACGGCTCCAAGAAATCCAGCGACCTCCATCTCAAGCTGGAATGGCTCCGCAGCCGCCACGGCACCCGGGTGGCGACCCTGGCCACCGCCACCCCCCTGGCCAACAGCGTCACCGAAGCCCACGTCATGCAACGCTACCTACGCCCCGACCTGCTTCGCGACGCCGGGGTCGAGAGCTTCGATGCATGGGCAGCAACCTTCGGCAAAGTCGTCACCGAGATGGAGATGAACATCACCGGCGGGTTCCGGCTCAAGAGCCGCTTCGCCAGCTTCACCAACGTCCCCGAGATGCTCCGGATGTGGCACACCTTCGCCGACGTGAAAACCTCCCAGGACCTCAACCTCGATGTCCCCCAGATCGCGCCACGCCCCAGCGACGGGAAACGAGAAACCGAAACCATCGTCCTGCCCCCCAGCCCCGAACTCGTCGCATTCATCAAAGCCCTCGGAGACCGCGCCGACCTGGTCGCCGCCCGCATGGTCCCTCCCCACGAGGACAACATGCTCACCATCACCAACGACGGCCGCAAAGCAGCCCTCGACATGCGCTTGCTCGATGAAAACCACCTCCCCACCAGCACCGTCAAACTCGACCTCGTCGCCCGCCAGATCACCCACATCTGGAACCAGACCCGCACCAACACCTACCTCGACGCCTCCGGTAACCCCTCCCCCACCCCCGGAGCCCTCCAGCTCGTCTTCTGCGACCTCGGAACCCCCAACAAGGACCGCTGGGACGCCTACACCGAACTCAAACACCTCCTCACCGACAACGGCATCCCCGCCCACACCATCCGCTTCATGCACGAAGCGAACAACGACGCCGACAAGGCCCGCCTCTTCGCCGCCGCACGCTCAGGACACATCCAGGTCCTCATCGGCTCCACCGCCAAGATGGGGGTTGGCACCAACGTCCAAAACCGCCTGGTCGCCATGCACCACATCGATTGCCCCTGGCGACCCGCCGACCTCGAACAACGAGACGGACGAGGAATCCGCCAAGGCAACCAGAACCCCGAAGTCGCGATCTACCGCTACGTCACCGAACGCAGCTTCGACGCCTACTCCTGGCAAACCGTCGCCCGCAAAGCCCACTTCATCTCCCAGATCATGAACGGTCGCCTCGACGTTCGAGAGATCGAAGACATCGGCGACACCGCCCTGTCCGCCGCCGAAGCCAAAGCCCTCGCCTCCGGCAACCCCCTCCTCCTCGAACGAGCCAACGCCGAGAACACCTTCCAGAAACTCCGCCGCGAGAAAGTCGCCCACGACCGCTCCCAAGCAGCCCTCACCCACGCCCTCACCGAAACCAACACCACCCTGGCCAGCGAACGCGCCATCCTCAAACGCCTCGAAACCGCCGCCACCCGCACCACCCCCACCCACGGAGACAACTTCGCGATCACCATCAACGGCCACACCATCACCTCCCGCACCGAAGCCGTCGACGCCCTCGCCCACTGGGCAGCCACCAACCCCGACTGGGACAACCACCGCCACACCCCCATCCCCATCGGCCAACTCGGCGGCCACACCATCACCGCCTACGCCGCCACCTTCAAAGAAACCGGCAGCCTCGAACCCCAAGTCGTCCTCGAACTCAAAGACGTCCCCCTCTCCCGCAGCCACATCCCCATCCACGACTTCCGCACCCCCACCCTCGGCACCATCCGCACCCTCGAAAACAAAGTCACCGCCATCACCCGCCACCTCACCGACACCCGCGCCACCATCACCCGCCTCGAAGACGAAACCACCCAAATCCTCAACCGCCTCGGCCTGCCCTTCCCCAAACAAGACCAACTCGACGCCGCCCACACCCACCTCACCCAACTCGACAAACGCCTCCACCACACCCACCCCTCCCCCACCACCCGAAACCCAACACACCAAGACACCCGACACACCCCCACCCACAGCAACCACCCCCACCCACACCACCACACACCCAACAACCCCTCCCCCAACAACCCCACCCCCAACAACCCCACCCACCACATTTGACCAGTAACCATTCTTTACGTAAACTCTCTTTACGTAAAGAATGGTTACTATCGGGAGGTGTGTGGTGGCGTCGGTGACGGACTTCTTCTGCGGGATGGGGGGCTCCTCCACCGGCCTGGTCCAGGCCGGATTCGAGCTCCAACTGGCTGCGAACCACTGGCCACGGGCCATTGAAACCCACACCGCGAACCACCCCAGCGCAGAGCACCTGTGCGCGGACCTCCAGGCGGTGGACCTGCGGTACCTGCCCTCCACCGACGTGTTGTGGGCCTCCCCGATCTGTACGGAGTTGTCGCCCGCTGGTGGACGACGTCGCCCCGGCCAGCCGAGCCTGTTCGAGGAACACGGCCATGTCGCCTCGGCAGCATTCGAGCGCTCACGGGTGACGTTCTGGGAAGTCATCCGCGCGGTCGAGATTCACCGCTACAAGATCGTGATGGTCGAAAACGTCGTCGAGGCGGCCGCGTGGGAACTGTTCGACATCTGGCTGGCCGGGATGAGTAGACTCGGCTACGAGCACCAGTTCGTGTCGGTCTCAGCCGCGCACATCGGCGATGACGTCACCATCACGCGAGCTCCACAGTGGCGAGACCGGCTCTACATCATCTTCCACCAGGCAGGGATGCGTCGCCCCGACCTGGAACCCCGCCCCCAGGCATGGTGCCCAGACTGCGGGAACATGGTTGAGGCCCGGCAGTGGTGGAAGAAACCCAGCCGCCAGATCGGGAAGTACCGGCAGCAGTACCACTACGTGTGCCCGGTCCCGGGACACGGGATCGTGGAACCCGACACCACCCCAGCCAGCCACGCCATCGACCACACCACCCCAGGCGAGGTGATCGCAGAACGCACCAGACCACTGGCAGCAGCCACACAACGCCGCCTCCACCACGCCCTGAACCACTTCCACACCGACACCCTCACCCCCAAGCCCACCGCCGCGCCCCGGGGTGGACACCCCACCGGCACGCAGACACCCTCCCCTCGCCTTGTTGTGGGTGGTGGGGAGTTGCTGGTCATCCCCTACCGGCGAGGGAGCCGCCCCCACCTGGCATCCGCTGCCCCGTTGAGCACGATGTCCACCAAGGACACCCACAGCCTCCTCACCCCCGCCCCCACCCTCCCCGAATGCCGCTTCCGGATGCTCACCCCCCGCGAAGCAGCTAGCGCGCAGGCCTTCCCGCCCAGTTACATCATCCACGGCAACAAGGGCGAACAACAGATGCAAGCCGGGAACGCCGTCGCGGTCAACGTCGCCCACTGGCTCGGACACCAAATCCAGGCCATCCTCTAACCACCACCCCTCACTGGAAAGAGAAACCACCATGAACACCCTCGAGGACCAGGTCCGCGCCGCCGGGAACCACTGGCGACAAGCCCAGGACACCGCCGACAAAGCCCGAGCCCAACGCGACACCATCATCCAACACGCCCACCACCAAGGCGTCAGCAAGTACCGCATCGCCCAATGGGTCGGCATGACCCGCGTCCAGGTCGCCGCCATCATCGCGAAAACCCCCGAAACACCCACCCCACCCCTCGATTAGTAAGTTCTACTTGCGTAAGCTATACTTACGCAAGTAGAACTTACTATCTGGAAGGGGCAACTCATGTCACACCCACTCGCCCAGCTCGGGGCCAACACCATCCTGTGGGTCTTCGCGGCCCTGGTCACCGCAGCCATCACCGCCTGGAGCGCACGCCGTCGCCAAGCCGCCCTCCGCCCCACCCCCCACGCCCTGCCCCCGGGGGCCTGCCCTACAGCTCGAGAGCGGGCCGAGCAGGCCATCAATCAGCTGCGGGAACAGCTCGGGCAGGCCCAAACCAGCCTGGAGCTCGCGCTGGAGGCTCCGGGCCTGTTCGATATCAACTTCCCCGCCACCAAACGGTTCTGGGAAGCCATGACCCAGTGGGAAGACTCCCACCTACGACTGACAGGGGCGGAAGCGCTGACCCGAGCGCAAGCCCTCCACACACTGTGGGAGGACACCGTCGCGGCCGCCCAGATCGCAGGCGACGGCTACCTGGCAAGCACTGACCGCATCAGCCTGAAAACCGCTCGCGGCCTGGTCGCGAAAGCAGCCAGCACCACCAGCAACCACGAACGCGAAGCACTCATGGCCAAAGTCGCCGAGCTCTTGGCCAAACTCAACCTCGCCCTCCTCGGGCGAGACACCATCGCCGCCATCACCACCGCCCTAGCAGGCAGCATCGACGCACCACCCACACCCGCCGTCGCGTGAGTGCTGAAGAATCGCCAGCCAAGCTGCGGTAGAGCGAACTCCTGGCAACCGGCCCGACGTTGACACGTCGGGCCGGTTGCTTCGGCACAGCCCTACCGAACCTCCGACAGGCGCATAAGGCCTAGTGATATCACTTGAGAGGTGCTAGAGTGTGCGCATGCCACCTAGGAAGAGCCCAGCCGGACGCCCCACCCACGGTGTCTCTCTCAGAGTCCCCGTCGACGTGATTGCAGCAGTGAAGGAGAACTGCCAGAGGCTCAACGTGACGCAGAACAACCTGATCGTCACCATCCTCGAGCACGCACTCACAGGGGTCCCCGGAGAGCCCCTGTTGCCCTGGTGGGATGAGTGGAACCAACGGCAAGCAACCCAGCAGGCCAAGTTGGTGGAGGAGGGACCAGTGGTGACATGAAAGCGGCCCCCGAAGGGGCCGCTCCAAGCTGTGCCGTGGGCAGTTCCCAGCTACCCACGAAGCAGGAGAGAGACTCTCCTGAGTTGTGAAGTCCCTACCAAAGGAGCTTCGATACCGAAAGGAACTTCCGTGTGTCTTCGACTCTAGCAGAGCACCAGCTTGCTTGCTTGCAAGCAAGCAAGCAGACTGACACCTCCCCTGTGGAAGCCGCCTTGTCTGGTGCGTCGTGGCGGCTGACGGCCGTGTTGAGTCCGCGTCTGAGCGTGCGTGTGGCGGGGGTGGATGCTTCTGGGCGTGCCCTGAACGTCTACAGCGGTCGGTGTCGTGTGGACGCCGAGGAGCCGGGGCGGCCGTGGGCGGTCTACCTGGCAGGCTCGGATCACCGGTTCCGGCTGTTGTGTTTTGACCTGGATGCGAAATCAGCTGAGGCACGCGACGCGGCCGTCCGTGACGCCGACATACTGTGTGGCCTGCTGCACGATGTTGGTCTGGATGTTGTGGTGTGTGAGTCTGGCCCGACGGGTGGCCGTCATGTGTGGACTGGCCTGGTTGAGAGTGTTGATGCGGAGACTGTGGCCACGCTGGCGCGTTTGGCACGGCACCTGTGCCCCACCGTGGATGTGTCTCCTTTGACCAATCCGGTCACCGGGTGTGTCCGCCCGCCGGGTGCCCCGCACCGCGCTGGAGGCCACTCCACCGTCATCTCTGGTGAGCTCAGCACGCTCACCGCCCCGACGGGCACTGCTGCCCAGGTCCGGCACCTGGTGGAGACCCTGGCACAGCTGGTCACCCACACCGACCCACCTGTCCTGCCTGGGCGGGATCGGCCACTGCCTGTTGATGATCATGGACGGCTCTACCTTCCAGGACCTCGACGCAACTTGCCTGCAGCTTCAGCAGCCGCTCTGCAGGAGAAGGTCACAGGAAATACGGATGCGTCGGCTGTGGTGTGGAGGGTCCTCATCGGTGCCGCGGCCGCGCGCTGGAGACACCACGACATCGCGCAGCTCGTCGAGACAGCTCCGGGCCTGGAACACATCCGCACCTACCGTGACGGCACCCACCGTCGTCCCCGCTCCCCCCGAGAAGCATCCCTCCTGCTGCGCCGCCAGTGGGACAAGGCCGTCACGCACGTGGCCACCACACCACGCCAGATCGGGGACGACCCCACCTTCGACACCAGGGCCGACGCGATCGCCACACACATCCGCGACGTCCAGGCCCGCGCTGATGCCAGCACAGGCCGCTGGACCACCAGAGGAGGCCCCACCGACCGCAAACTCCTCGACGCGCTGTGCATCCTCGCTCTCCAAGCCCTGACCCCCACCATCGAGGCCGACATCCGCCGCCTCGCGCTCCTGACAGGGATCGGACGTGAAACCGCCCGCACCGCCCTCCACCGCCTTGCGGCAGATGGGTGGATCACCCAGGTCCAGGAGGCCACCGGCCCGCATGGAGCCCACTGGAAAATCACCCCCAGCCCAGTTCTCCACAGTCCTGCATCTATTGCCCGGTCACAAGCGGACCCACGCCCCGAAGGGGCCGGGACCGCCGAACGCCACACCCTCCTCGCTACCCTCACCGGCCGCCTTGCCGACGCCGCCCACGACCTGTTCACCCCCAGCCCCGGCCTGGGCCATCACGCTGGCAACCTCTACGCCCTTACCACCCTTCAGTCTCAACGTCTTGACGAGCTGGCCCACCAGTTGGGGTCCTCTCCCGAGCACACCGCTCGGACTTTGGACCGGCTCGTGGACGTCGGTGTCCTCATCCGCACCCGCGCCGGATGGAAACGCCCCCCCACCGACCGCCGCACCACCGCCGCCCAGGTTCTCGGTATCGACGGCCGCCTCAACCAGCGAGCCCACCGCTACCAGGTTGAGCGTGAGCTGTGGGCCTGGTGGCGATCCGAGGAAGCATGGATGCGAGCACCCCGCCGCCCCAGCACCACACACCGCCCCAGCCGCAGCCAACTCACCCTCCTACCCGACACAGGCCCCCCCACCCATGGCCCGCACCCACGCCGACCCGACGGCCGCCTCAACTGGAAAGAAGCCCGACGCATCATCGAAACCGAACACCACATCACCCCAGCTGTCCAGGCCGCATGATCACTAGAAACAAGTGTCGGACTAGTTAAGATGCATCCACCATCTGAAACAGCTAGACTAGTTATGATAGTTAAGATAGACAGGATGAACAGGCCTGTCGCGCCAGTGCAACCAAGGACACCACAATGACCATCTACGCAGTCGCTCTCTCCAAGGGCGGGAGCACCAAGACCACCACGGCCGCTGAACTGATCGTCGCCCTGACTCGACAGGGGCGACGAGTGCTGGCCATCGACTTGGACCAGCAGGGCAACCTCACCACTAGGCTCGGGGTCACAGAGGACACCGAGGTGACGGCTGTGGCAGCCGATGTCCTGGCAGCTGAGGCCTCAGCGCTGGAGGCTGCTGTCGCTGCCCCCAGCGTGCCGGGGGCCAGCGTGCTCGCAGGCACTCATGACCTGGCCAACCTGGAACAGCGACCAGAGGTCCTCACCGTGCTGCGAGACCATCTGCCTGCTGTGGCGGGGGAGTGGGATGACGTTGTGATCGACACCCCGCCAGCCCTGGGCCTGGCGACTCTGGCCGCCCTGGCGGCCGCCGATGTCGTGGTGGCAGCAGTGGCGTGTGAGACCGAGGCCTACGACCAACTTGACCGACTGGTTGCGACCATCAACCAACGAGTCGCCCCGATCCTCAAGCCAGGCCAGCAGGTCCACTGGATCGTCCCAACACGTCACGATCCACGACGACTGCTCGACCGCGATGTCGTCGACATGCTCACAGAGCAACACCCTGACCGCGTCACGACGCCGGTCAGAGAGGCAGTCGCCGTCAGGGACGCCTACACGGCTGGGATGCCAGTCTCCGTCTTCGCCCCAGGGTCCGCTGTTGCCGCTGACTACGCAACAGCTCTGCACCCGATCATCACCAGAAACACGTGATTGACCAGTCACACCTGCCGGGATAGTTAGGACATACCCAACATCCGGAATAGCTAGACTAGTTAAGATAGTGAAGATAGACAGGATGAACAGGCCTGTCACGCCAGTGCAACCAAGGACACCACAATGACCACTCGCCGAAGCTTGAGAGACCGGAACCGTGCAGCGATCGCCGACGACCCACCGCTGCATGTGCCCCACGATGTCATCCCCGAGAAGCAGCCTGAAACCAGGGGCAAGAAGAAGACTCCCAAGACAACAGGGAACACGCGTCTTCTCGGGCTCTACCTCACACAGGAGGAGTACACCAGTGCCAAAGCTGCGTATCTCGCTGACTGGAACAACGGCGGCCTCCTCGACACCTTCTCAGGCTGGATCGCAGCGGCCCTGGACACCCATGCGTCCCGGACACCGAAACAACGCAGCACCAGCACCATGAAAGAGCGAGCCCAGGCCCGCGTTGGCTCATCACGCTCCTTCACCGTGCCAGAGGCCTCCGTGACCAGGATGCGCAAAGCACTCACAGATGACCAGAAAGCAGGCCGCTGGCTCTCCGCCAGCGCATGGTGCAGCGAAGCGATCAGCTGGGCCGTCGACCAGGCCCGCACCAACAACGGCGGCACCCTCCCAACACCACCAGCACGCCTCCCCAACCGACTCACACGATGACTGCCACCCGGCCAAACACGCCAGTGACAGCAGGACAACAGAAGCCGACAGAGCCTGCTCGACCACAGCGCTGGGACAGTAGGGAGTTCTTGTTGCTCCAGGAGCATGGTCCCACCATGTCGTAGCCGGAGCTGCTGGCCCTGCTGCCAGGGCGTTCTCAGTCAGCGATCCAATCAGCGCTGACGAGGTCGAAGATTCCTCGTCGTCGATCACGTCGTGGGTCGCGGCGTCCACCACGATGGACTCAAGCTGAGGATGAGCTCCTTCACCAGATCGGACCATCCGCCTCGTGGCCGGAGCTGAAGGCTGCGTTCCCCGGCAGAAGCCAGGACGCGATCGGGCAGCGGATGCGTCTTTTCGGGCTGTCTCGACGCAAAGCTCCACCCTGGACCCCGGGCGAGGGCGAGCTGCTGCACCATCTTGGCGCAGTCGCGCCGTGGGAGCAGCTGGAAGCTCTTCTGCCAGGGCGGACCCGAGAGAGCATTCGTCATCGGTTGAGGACACTTGGGATCAGTCGCGCAAGACACTGATCCCACCTGCCGGGTGCGGGTTGTGGGGAAATCGGGCAGTTGGGGAGGGTGGTCCAGGCGGTGACGGGGGCTGCCGCCCTTGGAGAGAGCGACTGCGTAGATGGTCATTGTGGTGTCCTTGGTTGCACTAGCGTGACAGGCCTGTTCATCCTGTCTATCTTCACTATCTTAACTAGTCTAGCTATTCCGGATGTTGGGTATGTCCTAACTATCCCGGCAGGTGTGACTGGTCAATCACATGTTCCTGGTGCTGCTGGTTTGTTTGGGATGGAGGGGCGGCCTGCCGGGATCGTGAGGCCTTCACGACCTCAGCGACGGCTTGGGCGAACTTGGCCTTGAAGTCCAGGCGCTGGCGGGGGGGGGGGCACGTGGGGGCAAAAAGGTGTGTGAGGTCGTCCCAGCCTGCCTGGATGCCACGGGGGTGGGCGAAGCGCTGGACTGCGGACGACTGAACCACTTCGCCGCGATGCCGCCGCCCTTACTGATTACAGTACTTACGGCGTTACTGTAATGATGAAGGTGATGCTGCTGCTGACTGGCCTGTCCCTGGCGTGGCGGGCTAGCGGCCCAAGGTGTTTCTGCCGCAGCTTGGGGGTGTTGAGGTTCACCCTTTTGGTGGTTTGAGCGTGTGTGGGGGCTTCCCGTAGGGGTTGGAGCTCGTCGAGTGGGTTCGCCCTCCCAGCCAAGCACCTGGCCTGGGCCTGCTGAGCCTGGTTCACACCGCGATGTTCTGTGTGGCCCTGAGTTTTGTCGGTCCTGCGATCTATCGTGGGATGGACCACTGAAAAGGGGTTGAAATGTTCGTCAAGACCGTAGGAGTAGGGATGTTGTGGTTGGTGGTTGGGGTGCCGTTGGTGATGACGGTGGTGGCTGTGGTGTTGGGGGCTGTGCGGTTGGGGAGGTTGTGGGATCGTCATGCTCGTGAGCAGCGTCGGGTCATGGTCATCGCATTGGTGTCGTTGCCGTTGCTCAATGGGGGACAGGCTTGGTACCGCCTCACGGAGTCCACGTCCTTCCTCGGGTGGGTGTTGTGGGGGCTCACCTTCCTGGCCAGCCTTGCCCTACTCGTCGTGGTGACGCGACCCCTCCACCAAGACTCCAACGACGATGCCCCAGCTGGTGGGGAGAGCACCCCGTGATGATCCTGCTGGCCGTCATCCCCACAATGGTGATGTTGACCCTCGTCACTGTGACCGTGGTCTGGTTGTCCACCCGCTGGAAGAGCATCAGCCCCGGCACCCGGCGGGTAGGTGTCGTGGCCGTGGTGGTGCTTCCCGCGATCACCACCTGGCGGGCTTGGGCCATCCTCACCCGACCCGAGGCCTTCTCCGCCCTGGAGTGGGTGTTGTGGGGGCTGCTGTTCCTGAGCGGCAGTGCAGGAATTCCCCTGATCATCAACGCCCTCAAACACAACGGAGACGACCACTGAGAAGGACGTCGGTGATGGAATCTCCTGCCCCTGGCTTCTTTGCCGGGGGCAGGATGCAGGCCGATGAAACCGACCCTCTGGGCAACAAAGAAATCATAGGGCACACCTTGACATAGGGCATGGTGTGCCCTATGATTAATGGTGTTGGGGGACGCCCCACCCAGGCAGGCATCACCTGTCCGTCAACACAGCCCAGAAGGAGAACCATCATGACCACCAGTCGCACTCGCACCGATCGATCCCGTGCGAATTTCCGCGCCATCGCGCGGGAGCTGCACGCGGAGTCGCAAGCCGAAATCGACGTCGCGATCCTCAACGGGGAGCGTGCCATTCACATCGAGACCAAGGCCGGGGACCACCTGTCGTGTGACCCGCCGCAGTGCACAGCCGTCACCATGACCGGGGAGGGGCGCCTGGAGGTGGGCGGGACCTGCATTGTCAGGGCGTACGAGCGGAGTCGCGTGGATGTGCACGAGTGCGGGATCGTGTACGCCAGCGGTGTGCTCGGCTGCACCCCGACCGTCGTGCTAGCAGCAGACGAGTCCACGGTGTACGTGATCGGCCCCAACGTCCACGTGCTGGCCGACCCCGGGGTGGCCATCCACGACTACGGGCATGAGGAGGTGACCATCAAGGGCGGAGTCGTCATCAAGCACCCAATACCCCCTCCTCGCCCACCGACGAGACACTGATGCACGCAAGCAGTCCCCGCCCTGCAGGGCGGGGACTGCTTGCGTGCATCAGTACGTCTGGGCTGATGGGGTGCTAGGGAAGAGGGGCTGAGACTTTCATGTCAACCCGGTGGTACGGCGACTCTTCAGGACGTCATGCGTAGCGGGTCCAGGTGCAGGTCCACTGGCAACGAACGCCCCAGTCCTCCATAGGTCCGTTGGGTGGGAAGACCTGTATGAAGGCCTCGATGGGGGTGCTGCCAGGTGCGGAGACCTGGCGGGAGTAG
This sequence comes from Propionibacteriaceae bacterium, assembly GCA_030532575.1. Classification (GTDB taxonomy): domain Bacteria; phylum Actinomycetota; class Actinomycetes; order Propionibacteriales; family Propionibacteriaceae; genus Arachnia. The sequence goes on from JAUNKV010000019.1 coordinate 40,526, forward strand.
GCCCAGCGGGTGTGATCCCATTCCGGCGTGGTCCAAGAGGTCCCGGCGTAGGTGCTTTTGACGGTTCTGATGGCTGGTCCGTACCACTCGACCCAGTTGGTGCCGCAGGTGCGGGAGTACACGATGGATGCGGTGCCGCCTGCCATGTTCTGGCGGGAGATCACCACCGCGTTGGCTCCGCAGCCGGTGGGGTAGGGGAGGGTGCCGTGGTGGTGGGGTGCCGCACTGGCAGCACCAGGGTTGGCCAGTAGGAGTCCGCAGGCCACAGCCAGGGTGGCCAGCACGGTGATGATACGACGCATGGTGTCCTCCTTCATCGGTGATTGCTCTGGACCAGAACATCATCCCGCCCCCATCGACGACCCGGGCGGGATTCGTTGAAAACTGGAGTTTGGGCAGTTAACGAACGAAAAGGGGTCGGGTGGCGCATCCCAGTGTGTTACAGATAGTATCTGTTGCATGGTGGAGTTGGAACAGGCCAGTGATGAGGAGTTGGGGGTGCTGGATCACCGGCTGCGGCGGGAGCGGTTACGTCGTCGTGGGGCGTGGCGGTCCTGCCAGCACTGCGCGACGTCGTTCCTGGGCCGGGAGGGGGCTTTGTACTGTTCTGCCCGGTGTCGGGTTGCGGCGTTTCGGGCACGGAAGGGGAGGGTGTCGTGAGTACTGCTGATGCGGTCAAGGTGGTGGCGTCACGCCGCTATGGGACGTTGTCGCCGTTGAGGTACCCGGGCGGGAAGGCCGCGTTGGCGGGGTTCTTCGCTGATGTGTTCACTCATCTGGGGTTACAGGAGGTGTGTTACGTCGAACCCTACGCCGGGGGAGCAGGGGCGGGGATCGCGTTGCTTCGGGAAGGGGTGATCGATCACCTGGTCATCAACGACTTCGACCCGGCGGTGTATGCGTTCTGGCAGGCGGTGACTTCCCACAACGCCGAGTTCATCGAGCTGATTGAAACCACGCCGTTGACGATCCCGCAGTGGCGGCACCAGCAGGCGATCTACCGGGCCGGGGACATCACCCGCCCGGTGGAGCTCGGGTTCGCGTTCTTCTACCTCAATCGGACCAACCGGTCAGGCATCCTCAATGCCGGGGTGATCGGTGGCCTGGCCCAGCAGGGCCGCTACCGCATCGATGCCCGGTTCAACCGCACCACCCTGGTCGAGCGGGTCAAAGCCATCGGGGACCTGGCCCACCGGATCAGCGTCACCGACCTGGACGGGCGCAGTGTCCTCACCGCCCACGCCGATGACCCGCGGGTGTTCTTCTACATCGACCCCCCGTATGTGGAGGCCGGGTCCCAGCTGTACCTCAACGCCTTCGACGGCCGTGACCACATCGCCTTGGCCAAGATCATCACCAGCATCGAGGCCGCGCACTGGCTGCTGACCTACGACCACGACCCCCTCATTGAAGGTCTTTACCGGAGCTGCCCCCAATTCCTGCTCGAGCTGACCTACTCCGCCCGCCACCCGGGCCGAGCCCAGGAACTCCTGATCGCCTCCCCCCAGATCGCGGCCGCGATCACCGACCTCCACCCACACCGTCAAGCAACCGCCTGAGCAACGGCTCCACCAGCTTCCACGCCTTGTGAACCTCTTCGGGAAACACGGGCCGGTCCGGACTGTGCGCCACCACGTTGAACCACGCCACCGCCCCCGGGGTCTCCGAGCCACCAGAATCGACCTGGTTGACACATGTCATCCAGGCCTTGTTGTTTCCCTCGGCCTTCCTGAGCTCCTGCAGCATCGGCTTGAGCGCCCCGCTTGCGGAGACCCCCGTGGTCTCCAGGTAGTACTTCACCGTGGTCTCCAGGATCGAACGCAACAGGATCGCCGTCGTGATCGGGAACTCCTGGACCGACAGCCGCCGCAACTCGAAGTAACGACCCTCCAGGGCTGGAGGCAGCTGCTCGTAGTCCAGGGTTCTCAGGTCGAGCTTGTCCTTCGTCTCGGGACGATTCGGCCCCCGAGACCCCACACCCCCACCACTGGTCTGGGAGGACTCAGCACCGTCACCCCGCTGGTCGGAAAAACTGCCCGGCGACGAACCCCCACCGCCCGACGACGACGTTGAGGCCTTGTTTCCGCCGTCATTCGGGTCTGGTGGTGGGGGAGGAGCGGGGGGCCTCCCGGTCATGCGCGCGACGAGCTGCTTCACCAGCTCGGGGCGGGAGGCTTTGAGCGCATCTGATCGGGTGTTGAGGCGTTCTGCTCGGAACTCACCGATCAGATACTCCACCGCCCGTCGGTGCTGCTCGGACAGCCCCGCGCCGATGGCCTCCGGCGTTTCCGTCGTCGGCTCCAGCAACCCGTCCTTGGTGAAGGAAACCCCCAAGGCCTCTGCGATCTCGGGACGCTTGTAGGCGTACTCGAACGACGACATCGGCAAGTCGTTGCTCACCGCGTAGTCATGCAGGCTCGGATCATCAAACCTCACCCCGTTGAGGAACCGCCGCATCACCGCCATCTTGATGAAAGCCGGGATGTTCTTCACCCCGGGGTGCCGAGCCTTGATGTCAGCCACCGTGGTCGAAGCATCCAGCAACGAATAGTAGAACGTCGCCTGCTGATCCCGACTCCACTTCTTCTTCGACGTCGTGGTGTGAAGCCGCGCGATGTGAGGCTCAGCCGTCTTCCGATCCGGAGCCACCAGAACACGAATCCGAACGGGCAGATTCGCCACCTCCGACGCAAACCGCTTCAACAACCGCTCCACCGCCTGCTGCTGCACCCCCGCCACCCCCGGGTCCTGAAGCGCCTTCAACGCACTCACCCGCCGGTTCCCCTCCAACACCAGATACTGCTTGCTGCCGAGTGAGGTCTCCAACACGACCGGCACCTCGTTGTCGAAGTACCCATCCCGAAGGATCGACGTCGCCGCCTCCAACGCATCCTCCGACGCGAACAGATACTGCAACGCCGCAGCCTCATCATCCGGCCTGGTCGGAATCCGGTAATTGTCCAAGTCCAACCGAAGATCACCCAGGTCAACATGGACCATCGGCAACTCCACATACCCCATCCCAGTCCTCCCAACGACCGACACGACCGAACACAGCGTACCGCTGTTACCAGGACCGAGGCACCTGGTTGGCCTCGAACGGAACCGCAGACCTGACGGTGCTGCTGTGTTCCCGCCCCCAAGCTGAGAGCTGAACAAATTTTATTCAGATAATTCAGCGTAGATGTGTGGTAGGCTGCTGGCATCAACGTGAAGGAGGAATAATGACCGCGCTGAATCCTCATCAGGTGAGGCGTGCGATCGAGCGGTTGAAGTTGTCCCCCAAGGATCGGAAGGCCATCGAGCTGATCCTCCCCCTGCTGGGCAACCACAACCAGGTCACCATCAAGGCGGTGCACGAGACCCTGTACCGGTTCGCGGACACGGCCACGGCCAACAACTCCCTGAAGAACCTGTGCAACCGCTTCAACCAAGCTGCCACGACCCAAGGCCTCAACATCACAGTGCAGCGCAGCCCTGGCAAGAAGGGCGGGTCCGCAGCCCGGCAGCTGTGGTTCGAGGGTCCCATCCCTCCTCCGGATGCTGCCTTGGCAAGGGAACTCGACCACGTCCGCCGCTGCACCGTGATCACCGACCCTCACGCAGTGGTGGGGGACTTGGGTGAGAACACCCCCACCGTTGACGTGATGAGCTTCCTGACTGACTGGGCGACCACGGCCGGGACATCTCCCCTGTGTCTTCTGTTGGGTGAGAACGGGACAGGCAAGACCGTCACCTGCCAGCGTCTCTCCGAGTACCTCCACCAGGCACACGCCACCGATCCGAGTATCCCGGCCCCCATCTACCTCGACCTGCGAGAGGTATGGAACTTCCACTCGGGCATCCCCACCCTGGCAGCCACGGTGCAGGAATGCTTCAATCGTGGCTGGCGCGCTGATCGCAGTTACTCCCTCGACGACTTCTGGAGTTGGGTGGACCAGGGCGCGGTGGTGATCTTTGACAGCCTGGACGACGTCTTGTGCCGCCTCAAGGACCAAGAAGCCATCACCTTCACCCGGGGCCTCCTCGACCTCCTCGAGATAACGCAACGGCGTCACAACGAGGACCCCAGCCACAACATCCCGAAAGTGTTGGTCTCCTGCCGCCCCCAGTACTTCCGCACCCTCAACGAGCAACGAAATCACATCGGACACGGCCAGGCTGACGCCGTCACGACACTGCACCTCCTTCCCTTCACCCGCGAACAGAGCCACCGCTACCTGGAAGGCCTGGCAGGCAGGAACGACACCCCTCAGGGCCTGGAGCTGCTGGACGAGGTATATGACCTGGCCGATCTGGCATCCCGACCCCTCATGGTGAGGATGCTCGGTGAGCAACTGGAAAACCTCGATTCCCAGCGCCGGGCAGGACACGCCATCCGCGGAGTGGACATCTACGAAGACCTGGTACAGCGATGGCTCGACCGCGACGACGGTCAGCATCACTTCAAACCACCCCACAAGCTCAAGCTTATGGAACACCTGGCAGCGCATCTCTGGCGCAACGAGACAACAGGACTGGAGGCCAGCGAACTCGAGCAATGGCTCCACAAATGGCGCAACACCCAACAATCGTTCACGCGCTACAACCACATCAGCCCCGATCTGCTGGAGAAAGACCTCCGTGTGGCGACCCTCCTCACCCGGCACGACAAAGGCAACACCTTTGGCTTCGCCCACACCTCCTTGCAGGAGTACTTCCTCGCCCGATACCTCCTCCATGCCGTCCGTGACGACCAACCAGAGAACTGGGCCATCCGCTGCCCCACCAACGAAACCCTGGAGTTCCTGGGCCAACTCTTCGACACCGACCCCAACCTCATCCACACCCTGAACTCCTGGCACACCCACTGCCACCCCCAGACCGCCGAACTGATCCTCCACTACGGCCGCCACGCCCAACACACCAACCACCCGGTCCCCTACAACACCCCTTGATTTACCTCCGCATCCGGAGGTAGACTTGGGGGTGCCAGCTGGGAAACAGGTCCCAGCCACCGGGAAACACAGTCCCGACACATCCAAGGAGATTTCATGGCTCCCACTGCGAAACAGTTGAAGTACATCAACGACCTCGCTGTCACATGGCGGTCCCCGAAGCGGCCTTCGGAGGCGCGGGTTGCCCGCGCCGAGGAGCGGGCTCGGCGACTGTTCGCCGAGACCCGCCTGAAGCGGGCGCTCGGAGTGGAAACGGTCGACGTCGATGCCCTGCTGGGTGTTGAGGTCCCCGCCCACGTTCCCGCGGGGAAGGAAGCCGAGGCCGTTGAGGTCTTCGTCCGGGACTACCTGAATGCGTGGATGCGGGCACGTGACATCCGCACCCAGGCGCTGTTGGACCGGCGAGAGACCCTCACCACCAGTGAAGCCGCCGAACTCATCGAGCTGCTGCGCTGAAAGGGGTGTGAGATGGAACAAGAACTCTTCCAAGAAGCGCTCCGTGAGTTTCTGAGCGCACTGTCCTACATCATGCTGGCGTTCGCGCCGCTGCTGGCGATGACGGTGATGTTCAAGATCGTAAATCTCGTCAAGGACTCATCCGAACCGCGGGTGACGTATGAGGAGTTCCGTGCTGGGCTGCGGGCGCAGGGATACTCGCCGGACGGAGATAGGGAGAAGGCCTCCAAGGGTCCGGCGGCTGGTGAACAGGATGCCGTGCCCCCGCTGCGGGCCGCCGCCCCGTACAGCCCCTGCCGGTGTGGAGGGTCCTGTGAGGTGGCGAAACGTCGGGCCGAGGGAATCGTGGCGGCGATCCAGGAACAGATCGGTGAATACCGGTTGGACCTCGATTTCGTATTGGAGGGTCCCGGGTTCTTCGACGTCGCCTTCCCAGAGGCGAAGAGGTTCTGGGAAGCCCTCACCGAGTGGGAAGACCACCACCACACCCTGACTGGGCGGGAAGCACTCGGCCGGGCTGAGCAGCTCGAGCGGTTGTTCGAGGACGCGGTCACCTCAGCGCGTGCTTCCGGGCTGGATTACATGCCCGCAGCGACCCGCCTTGAGGCCCGCACCGCCCAGAAGTTGGCGGCGAAGGCCACCCGCACGAACCACGGGCCAGAACGTGATGCCCTGATGGAACGGGTGGCACGCATCTTGTCCGAGCTGAACCTGGCCTTCTTGTCCCGGCAGGAAGTCGCCGCCCTGACCGCCTCGACCCGCTATGAGATAGGACACTGATGGAATCAATGGATGGGGCGACCTTCACCGCGATCCGGCACCTGCTCGGTGTGGGCACTCAGGAGCTCGCTGAGCTGCTGCCCGCAGGCCGGGACGGTCGGAGTGTGGGGACCCGCACCCTCCGGGACTGGGCTGCCGGTACCCTCCCCATCCCTCCCAGGATCGCAGACCACATGTGGATGCTCCTGGACCAGCACACCCACACCGTCGAGCACCTACCCCCCGCAGAAAGGTTCCTGCTCCCACGCCGCTACCCCGGACTACGCGATGGGCTACCCCACAGCTGGTGGATCGGGGTAGCGGCCCGGCACCTCGAGCGTTACCCCACCACCCCCATCCACTGGGACACCCCATGATGAGTGCGCGGCGCCCGTGGTGCAGCACCGAGGTCGCGGTGCTGCACCAGTACGGCCCCGTCCTGCCCTGGCCCGAGCTGGAAGCGTTGCTGCCAGGGCGGTCGCAGTCCGCGATCCAAACAGCCCTCACCCGACACGGAATCCGACGTCGTGCTCCTCGACCTGCCACACGACCACGCCGCTGGACCCCAACCGAGGACGAGCTCCTCCACCAGATCGGACCATCCGCGTCATGGCCGGAGCTGACAGCCGCGTTCCCCGACCGGAGTCAAGACGCAATCGGGCAACGGATACGCCACCTCGGCCTGCACCGCCCCACCCCTCACCCCTGGACCCTGGAGGAGGATGCACTTCTCCGCCACCACGGTGCGTCCATGCCGTGGCCAGAACTGGAAACCCTCCTCCCCACCCGAACCCAGGACACCATCCGTCGCCGCATGAGAACACTCGGCATCCACCGAACCACACCCCGCCACGGCACCAAGCAGAACCGAAAAGGCAGGGCAAGAAAATGAAGAAACAGCACTGGACCCCCGCCGAGGACGAGCTCCTGCGCCAGCACGGCCCCACCCTGCCCTGGCCGGAGCTGGAGGCGTTGTTGCCGGGCCGCACCCAAGCTGCCATCAGGAAGCGGGTGTGTCACTTGGGCATCGCCCGTCAGGCAGAACACCTCCCGTGGACCCCGGCCGAGGACGCACTGCTTCGTGAGCATGGCTCCACCCTGCCCTGGCCGGAGCTGGAGGCGTTGTTGCCGGGCCGCACCCAAGCTGCCATCAGGAAGCGGGTGTGTCACTTGGGCATCGCCCGTCAGGCAGAACACCTCCCGTGGACCCCGGCCGAGGACGCACTGCTTCGTGAGCATGGCTCCACCCTGCCCTGGCCGGAGCTGGAGGCGTTGTTGCCGGGCCGCACCCAAGCTGCCATCAGGAAGCGGGTGTGTCACTTGGGCATCGCCCGTCAGGCAGAACACCTCCCGTGGACCCCGGCCGAGGACGCACTGTTGCGCCAGCATGGCCCGACCATGCCGTGGGAGGAACTCGAGGCGTTGTTGCCAGGACGCACCCAAGTAGCCATCAGGGCGCGGCTGCGTCACTTGGGTATTGCCCGTCAGGCAGGACACCTCCTGTGGAGTGTCGAGGAGGATGAGCTGCTGCGGAAGTTCAGGCCCACGACCTCGTGGGAGGACCTGGCGACACGTCTTCCCGGCCGCACCCTCACAGCCATCAAGAGGCGCTGTCGGACCCTCAACATCACCCCACGGGAGCCTGTATGGGCGTGGACGGATGAGGAAGAAGCGGTCTTGTACTCGTTGCCGCTCCATGCGGGTAAGGAAGCATTCCTGGAAGCCCTGCCGGGACGTTCCTGGAAGGCCATCCAGGCTCGCCTGAGAAGGAGGAAGAGGGAGCAGGCCGTCGGGGCCATGCCTGTGGTGAGGTGGACACCTGAGGAGGAAGCGCTGCTGCACAAGCATGGCCCCAACATGTCATTGTCGGAGCTGAAAGCGCTCCTCCCGGGCCGTACCGAGACCGCGATCTACACCCGACTGCGCACGCTGGGCATCACCCACCTGCTGGAACAGATTCCGTGGAGCCGTGAGGAGGATGAACTGCTGCGTGAGCTTGGAGCCACCGCCGTGTGGAAGGAGGTGAAAGCGGCTTTCCCGCAACGCTCAGAGGATGCTCTCAGGCAGCGGCTCCACCAGCTGGGAGTTTCACGCAGAAGCCTCGCGGGAAACAGAACTGGTCAAAGAGCACCAGATTGGAGCATCCAGGAGGACACCCTGCTGCGTGAGCACGGCTCCACCGCCTCATGGGAGCAGCTGGAAGCATTACTGCCGAGCAGAACACGCAGCGCCATCCAGCAACGGTTTAACAACTTGGGCTTGCAACGTGAAGGGAGAAGGTGGCAGGAGACGGAGGACACCCTGTTGCGCTTTTTCGGAGCCCGCGCCCCCTGGGCGGAACTCCACAACGCCCTCCCCCACCGCAGTGTTCGTGCCCTGGTCTTCCGGCTGCACAGACTGGGGATCAAACGTGTCGGGCAAGGCCGGACCTGGACCAGGCAGGACCAGGATGATCTCCGCCGCTACCTCGCCGGTGACCTCCACACCCCTCCTGCCCCGGGAAGGTCTTGGACCCCCACCGAGGAGCAGCTCCTCCACCAGCATGGCCCCACCATGCCCTGGGACGAGCTCGAGGCGATGCTGCCCGGACGAAGTCGGAAAGCGATCACGACCCGCCTGGCCCGCTTGGGTATCCGTCGTACCGTGAGGGCGGGGGAGTGGACCCCTGCTGAGTTGGAAACCCTCAGCGAGCTCGAGCACGCTGACCGGGACACCCTGATGGCGGCTTTCCCCACCCGTACCTGGACCGCGATCTATGCCCGCCTGACCACCCAACGCCACACAGCAGGCCGGACCCGACCCCGCCGCTCCTGGACCCCAGCCGAGAACACCCTCCTCCACGAACACGGCCCCACCGCCTCATGGCAGGAACTCCACGCACTCCTGCCAGGGCGGAGTCTGAAATCCATCCGTATCCAGATGAACCGCCTGGCCATCTACCGCGCTCCCACCACCCATTACTCTCCAACACGACGGTCCTGGACCCCCACCGAGGAGCAGCTCCTCCACCAGCATGGCCCCACCATGCCGTGGGAGGAACTCGAGGCGTTGTTGCCGGGCCGCACCCTGGATGCGATCAAGGCCCGTCTGACCCACCTAGGTGTTCGTCGTGTCACCACCCGCTCCAGCCCCCGTCGCCCTTGGACCCCTGCTGAGGACGCGATCCTGCGTGAACTCGGTCACGCCGCCGACATGTCCACCCTCAAGGCTGCTCTTCCCGACCGCGCCGAGGAAGCCATCCGCTACCGACTCCGCACCCTCAACCTCCCCCGCATGCGGTAGGATGACCCTTGTGGTTCCCCCTTGGTGGGGATAGCCCTGACAGCTGACGTGGGAGGGGTCACCCGTGTTCCCCACCTGGTGGGGATGACCCACTTTGCAGTTACGGGGTACCAGTGCTCCCCACACCTGGTGGGGATACAACAGCCGGGTGGAGGCCACCCCCAAAGGGTGACCTCCACCCGGCTGCATCACATCGACGACGACGTCGAGGTTGATGGTGGTGGTGTGGTGCGCCACCACCGGGCACCACGCCCCGGCCGCAACGGGATACCAGCCTGCTCGAGACACTCCCGCCGGTACTGCGACAAAGACCCCGCTGCGATGGCCTGCCACTGTTTCCGCATCCACCGGCCCAAACGTGTCGCTTCCTCACTGGCTCCTGGCCTGGCCGACGGCGGCACACCCGTCGAGCTCCACCACGTCAGATACTCACCCAGACGCTGCTCCCACAGCTCGTCATCCGCGACGACAGGGGACGAAGCACGAGCTCGTGTGGCCGCCGCGGCGATCGCGGCCTTCGCCCCGGCTGTCGCCTGACTGGACGCCAGCTTGGCCGCTTCCACCGCCGCCGGGAGGTTCTCATCCCTGGCTGTCTCGAATCGTTTCCACCCAGCCGTCCCGACCCGGTCGCGGGACTGCTGGCTGATCAACCGTGAGGTCCCCAACGACACCAACGGGGTCTGCGCGGGAAGCTGATGCCGCTGCCGGTACTCCGCCACCGACATGCCATGACGGCCCGGAATGTGGGAGGCCAACGACCCGAACCAGTGCCCACACTCATGACACAACACCCCGGTCTCGTCCCGCTCCACCACCCCGAGCAACCCGAACCCCGACGGAGCCGTCCCGACGTCCTCGTGGAGTTGGTGCATCGCCAACCCCAGTGTGCGGCGACGCTGATGAGTCCCACACAGCCCACCCGTACGAGCACGCCGCTCACACCACCGACACTGATCCTGACTCATCCTGCACCCCCAGTCTCGAGGGTGGTATCAGCCACCACCACCCTTGGGGTGGCCCGCACCACAGCAAACGCCACCGCACGCTGCCACCCAGCAGGCATCTCCCCCTCATCATCCAGCACACCCACCACCACCAGCCCACCACTGGCGTGGGCCTGCTCCACATGATGGGCCACCACCTCCTCAAAGTGCTGGAACAGTTGGAGCAGTTCCTCCCCCCGGGAGGTGGGAATCTCACGATCCCCACCCTCCCAGCGCTGCACCGCCCGCTTCTGCACCCCGAACAGCCCCGCCAGGTCCTGCTGGGACAGACCCATCCCCTCCCGCAACACCCGGAACAGCGACCCTGTCATCACCACGGCGTCACCACCGGGATGTCCTCCAGCTCCAGCCCCCACCGCATCAGCAACTCGTTCTCCACCGTGATGAAGGGGGCCTCGTCCTCCCACGCCACCGGAGCGACCGCATCATCCAGACCGACACACACATCATCCCCCTCACCCCCCGGCACGGGCCGGTAATCCGGATGCTCATCCACCGGCACCCACTCATCATCGAGCAGGACCTCCACCCTGCACCCAGTCACGGTGCACGGCGCGAACCAGTCATCCCGCACCGTCTCCCGGACCTCATCCCAAACCAGCCGGAACTCCCCGGTGATCGCGCAATGGCCATTGCTCGCAGTCAACACAGACATGACGTCCTCCAGTAGGGGGTTTACGGTCGACAGGTGCCGACCTCACCCCCACTCTAGGACGCCTAAGACGTCCAAACAACCCCACTTGATAACACCCGAAAACGGGTGTAAACTCGGTTGCGAGATCGGGGACCAGCCCCGACCACACCCGAGGAGGAACACCATGACCCCCCAGAACACCGATCGCATCCGATACATCTCCGATGGGCTCGGAGAGCCCTACTGGAAGGTTGATGGGAGGGGCCAGTACTGGACCCGCCAGGCCGCCGAGGAGGCTCTGGCGAAGAAGGAAGCCATCCGAGCCAAGAAGAAGGCCCTCCACATGGCGTACCAGGCCGTCGGGCTGGAACTGGGGGTCCTCAAGATCCCCAACCGGCGGCTGCGCCGGATGGTCTTCAGCGGCTACGTCGCCATGAAGAACGGCGTCGAGGTGGCCCGCTGGAGCACCCTCGATGACGTCCCCACCGACCCCACCCTGCTCGACATCCCCGATGATGTCGAGCAGCCGGAGCCCGCTCCGGTGGTCGAGCAGGCACCGGCTCCAGTGCGAGGAACCATCACCGACAGCCAAGTCGACCAGATCATGGCCCTGATCTGGGAAGGCCGCCACGAAGAGGGCGGCTTCTACGTCGGCCCCACCACCCGGGAGGGTGTGGAGGCCATGAGCAGAGAGGACGCCGACCTCTACCTCACCTCCCTCCAAGGTGAGTACTAACCCCCCACCCGGGGGCCGGGACCGCGCCAGGTCCCGGCCCTCCCGGGCTATCAGGAAAGGAAACATGATGGCGACGAAACGTCCGGTCTTTGACCGGATGTCCGCGGGACGGTTCGCGGCCCTGCGCCACCTCACCGGCCTCAGTACCGAGGAGCTCGCCGACGAACTCGGCGTGAATCCCCGCACTGTGCGTTCCTGGGGCAGGGGCCGTGACCCCATCCCGGAACGGATTGAGGAGGAGATGAACGCGATCCTGACCCGTCAGGGCCAGGTCTTCGACGAGATTCTTGCCTCCGGCGCCCCGGTCATCATCCCCGACAACGACCCCGACCATGCGGGGAAGCCCTCGGGCTGGTGGCTCGGGGTAGCGGCCCGGGTACTGGCTGCCGACCCCTCCCGGGCGGTGCGGTGGTGGGACGAGCTCACCCCCACCGCCCGAGCCCTGGAATGGGTCCTCCACGATGCGGGGATCGAGGAGGTTCTGTGCACTGCCAAGCCCAAGGCCTGGAGTGTGCAGACTCCCTCCTACCGGGTTCGGCTCCGGCACCGAAAGAGTCGGCAGGAACTCATCGATGCCGCACCCAGTGGTGAGCAGCCCCGCCTTCGTGAGATCGTCGAGACCTGGTACAGCAGTGACTATCAGGGCCACGACCTCGATGAGCATCGGATGGGGGCTGTCTGGGGGGACCAGACCTGGCAGGAGTGGATCGAGTACCACGCCGACCGGATCGGCGAGCAGTGGGAACCCGTCGGGCTGATCCCCCACCCCGAAAGTGGGGGAGGCCTCATCTGGCCCTACTAACCCGGGTATCCTCACCCTCATCGGATACCCCTGCCGGTCCGATGGCGGGCTTCCTGTGTTCCTCACCCCCCGTGGGGATGACCCGTCTTGCGGCTACGGGGTCCCACTGCTCCCCCAGACATGGGGGATGACCCGTTGTGCAGTTGCGGGGTACCAGTGTTCCCCCAGGTATGGGGGATGAAACAAACAGGGGAGGGGCCAGCAGACATCTTGCTGGCCCCTCCCCTGTGTCCACAGATTCCACCACATGACACCAAAGAAAGAACCATGAGCATTCACGATCTGATCATCATCGGCTCTGGCCCGGCCGGGTACACCGCCGCCATCTACGCGGCCCGCGCGGCCCTGAACCCCGTCGTCTTCGAGGGTGCGTTCAGCAGCGGCGGCG
>JAUNKV010000002.1:0-33040 GCA_030532575.1 Propionibacteriaceae bacterium
CCATCTTCGGAGGCCCCGTCGGGATCGGCGCAGCCATCGCACTCGGAGCAGGCCTATCCGCAGGCGGGAACCTCATCGACCAAGCCACCAACGGCTACCCCATCAATTGGACAGAAGTAGCCGCCTCAGCAGCCTTTGGAACTGCAGGTGGAGCAGCAGGATGGGGCCTCGGTAAAGCCTTCCAATGGGCAGCCAAAACCCCACTCGGCCAAAGCGCCATCAACTGGGCACAACAACAAACCAACCGCATCCCCCTCATCCGCAACATCACAACACGCCTAGGAGCCAACACAGGAGACGACACACTCACCAAAGTCACAACCGAAGCACTCCCCACCCCAACACCACAACCGCCAACATCTACGCGGATTTCATCTCCACTATGGTCACCAACCAATTCACGAACAGCCGCACAGAACGCCTTGGCGCACTTCAACAAACATCGAGCAGACTTCCCGCATCTAAGAAATGCCATGGAATACGTTGCCGAGGCACAGGCCTTTGTTCGAACTCCACCTCCAGGCACCCTCTCAAAAATTCGCCCCAATGGGGATATCATCAGATACAGTCAGCAAAGCGATCTCTTCGGGGTCGCGAATTCTTCGGGTGCACCTAGAACATACTTCAAGCCTTCCCCTAGTGTGCATAACCACCCTACAAATTTGGACTACTTCAATGATCAATGAAATAGATTCTTACTGTCGCGTTTGCGGCTATCGCCCTCCTGCCCCACCTTGGGGGATTAACGGACAAGATCCATCGTTTGACATTTGCCCTTGCTGCGGCGTCGAGTGGGGCTATGAAGATTCTTCACCAGCCGGCATTGCACAATATCGGAATCGATGGCTTGCAGCTGGAGCAAAATGGCATGACAGGCGGATCCCAGATGATGGCCTTGACACGACAACTCGCATGGCGCGAGTGCTTCAAGAGCAAAAGAATACAGATTCGCAGACGAACTCACATCCATGAAAAAGTTGACAGATCAAACTCCAGTAGAGGGCCAGAGCACGGCAAACGGATTCTGGCCAACGACCCCGATGGAACCGTCTATCTTTGGACCGTGGACTAGGAAGGAATCATGCTGGCCGTGTTCGAGAACCGCCTCGCCCCGCTCACCTATGCCTTGGGGTTCCTCAACGCCAAGGCCCATGAAGTGACCGAAGCCATCACCCGCTTCCTGGCCGGAGCCCCAAACGTCCCAACCAAGGTCACACAACTGACCGGATCACTCGAGGAAAACCTGCTCCATCTGCAACCACTGACCATCGGAGGCCCCCCTCTCTTGGTAACCTCAACCAAGCTGGATGGCTGGTCCGCCATCTTCGACGGCCACGCCCAAGGCCAAGGCGTGGAAAACCGCGTCTCCCACATGGCCACCATCATGAACATCCGGGGCTACTTCTTTGCATCCGTCTCCCCAGCAGCCGGACCAACCCACCCATTGGGAGGAAGACACTTCCACGTCCTTGGGCCTGAAGCCAAATTCGGCCAGGTCCGCGTGGTCAACCTGATCGAGAACAACCCTGGAAAATGGGTCTTCGAGCTCTCCGGAGAGCCCCACCCCTACGAAGATCTCGATGTCTACAACAAACGTCGCAAAGCGGACCGACTCACCAACGACATGCTTCTCGAATACAGCACCTCCGTAGGCCTCCACCCTTGGGACGAAAACTTCTACCAGAACCCCTCCTACCTCATCACCAACCAACAACCAAAAATACGCCAATACACCCTCACCGAAGCACGAAAGAAACTCAAGCTGGAATGAACCGACAACTTCAAGAGACCTACCAAAGTTGACGCCCCTGAGCGGGACTTGGGAACAGCGACTGATCGGCCCGAACAGCTGATTCTGTGTCGACAACTGTGCCAGGCTGCACGGGGAGCCAGAGGACTCGACCGTCAGACTCAACTCGACCAGCGGAAAATCGATATGAACGACCCCCTGAATCCCTTGACCTCCCTCAACCCACGGGAGACTCCAGCACCCAGAGAAAACCAAGATTCGATACACCAACTCAGCTAGAGAGAAGATCAGTAGATTGGTCAACACAGCTCCGGCTGATTGGCCCGAGATCGAGAGCTTCTGCCACACCTTCATCAGCAAAGTTGACGATGACCTCAGACAGCTCGGCTTGAATCCAGACGAGATCATCAGATGACGGAGCGTCGTTCATCACGACTCACGCCCGCACCTCCCGCCCGCTGCTCACACCGGGCGGGCGAGCTTGACGGATGCGCCCGTGCCGAGACCTGGTGACGGTGCGCAGGGACCCACCAAGACTCGACACGACGCGCGGCCTTCGTCGTTCTCGCCCCGTCGTTTGGCCGGGCGGTGTTGAATGGGGTCATGACGAGTTCTCCCATCATCACCCTGAACGACGGTGTCCAGATTCCCCAGCTCGGCCTGGGCACCTGGCAGATGACCGACGACGAGGCCACCGCCTCGGTGCTGAAGGCCCTGGAGGTGGGGTATCGACACATCGACGGGGCCGCGATCTACCGCAACGAGGTGGGGGTCGGCAAGGCCATCAGGGAGTCCGGGCTGCCGCGTGAGGAGATCTTCCTCACCACGAAGCTGTGGAATGCCGTGCAGGGCCGGGAGCTGGCCCGCGCCGGGTTGGAGCGCTCCCTGGAGAAGCTCGGCATGGATCAGGTCGATCTCTACCTCATCCACTGGCCGTGCCCGGCGAAGGACCTGTACGTCGAGACCTGGGAGCAACTCATCGACTTCCGCTCCGAGGGCCTGGTGAAGTCCATCGGCGTGTGCAACTTCCTGCCTGAGCACCTCGACGCCATCGTCGACGAGACCGGCATCACGCCGTCGGTGAACCAGATCGAGCTGCACCCCACCTTCCAGCCCGACGACCTCATCACCCACTGCGACGACCTCGGCATCACCATCGAGAGCTGGTCGCCGCTCGGCCAGGCCCACGACCTGGCCAACCCAGCGGTGACCGCCATCGCGGAGCGACTGGGCGCGACCCCGGCCCAGGTCGTGATCCGCTGGCACATGGACCGCGGTTTCGTCGTCATCCCGAAGTCGAAGACCCCGGAGCGGATCGCCTCCAACTTCCAGGCCCTGGACCTCTCCCTCACCGCCGAGGACCGGGCCGCCATCGACGCGCTGAACGCCGACAACCGCATCGGCCCCAACCCACTCGACCTCAACGAGTGACCCTGACCCGGCTGGCCGTGACGTGTCGCCTTCTTGATGTGTCACGCCCAGCCGGGGATCAACGCCCTCAGAAACCTTGGCCCCGCAGCCAGGTCAGCAGGTCGTCCTGCCTCGCCGTCGCCTCGGCCGGATGCCACCGGCCGAGGGACCGTGAGGCGACGAG
Organism: Propionibacteriaceae bacterium; assembly: GCA_030532575.1. Lineage (GTDB taxonomy): Bacteria > Actinomycetota > Actinomycetes > Propionibacteriales > Propionibacteriaceae > Arachnia. Next base: position 3,345 of record JAUNKV010000002.1, read on the forward strand.
GCGGCCGTCGCGCAGGTAGACCACACGGTCCGCTCGGGCCGCGCAGGCCGGGCCGTGGGTGACCATCACGATGGTGCGCCCCTCCTCGTGGATGCCGGAGAAGGCGTCCATCACCTCGGTGGTCATGGAGCTGTTGAGCGCCCCGGTCGGCTCGTCGGCGAACACGATGGCCGGTTCCCCGGCGAGCGCCCGACAGATCGAGGCCCGCTGCAGCTGCCCGCCGGAGACCTCCGTGATGCCGTGGCCCCTGACGTGCCCGATCCCGAACCGGTCCAGCAGCGCATCCACCCGGGCCACCACCGCATCCCCCTGCTTCGGTGCGGCCTTGAGGGCTGGCAACAGCACGTTGTCCCGAATGTTCAGATTCGGCAGGAAGTAGGGCTGCTGGAACACGAACCCCATCCGGGTCAGCCGTACCCGACTCATCTGGTCATCATTCAGTCCCGTGAGGTCGCGCCCCTCCAGCCGTACCGATCCCGTCGTCGGGCGATCCATGCCGCTGATGCTGTACAGCAGCGTCGACTTCCCGGACCCGGAGGCCCCCATGATGACGACGAACTCGCCCTGCTCCACAGTCAGGTCGATGCCGTGCAGCACCTCGGTCGGGGGATCGGTGCTCATGTAGGTCTTCGTGATTCCTGTGCATTCAAGGACGATCTGAGTCATGTCGAACTCCTATCGGTTGAGCCATTGGCTGGTTTCACCGCGGCTGAGACCTGCGGTGACGAGGACGGCGACCAACAGGCCGACCGCCATGAGGGTCAAGGGATAGCCGACGAGGACCACCCACGGTTGGGTGATGAACCGCAGGCTCGCCAGACCGAACCCTGAGGCCGAGATCAGGGTGCTGACGGCCGCCTCGCCGAGGGTCGAGGCAATGAGCGTGCCGAGCACCGTCCCGACGGCGACCATGAGGGCCGTTTTGAACCTCACCTGGGCGATCAACTCCCTGCGCGAGAATCCGAGCGCAGCCAGCACCCCCATCCGTCGGCGCTCCCTGGCGAGCCGAAGCTTCAGGAACAGTGCGGTGATGAGTCCTGCCACCGCGAGCCCGAACCCGAAGGACAGCCAAGCAGCACTGCGGAACGCATCCGTGATGCCGGAGAGGGTCTGGGTCACGTACTCCTGCATCGGCACGATGCTGGCCTGGCTGAACCGCTCGCCGTACTCCTGGCTGATCCCGGCCGGGTCGGTGCCCTCGGTGACATCCGCATAGATGATGTGGCTGACAGCGTCGCCCGGGGCCTCACCCTGCATCTTGGCGGTGCGACCCCCGCTGGTGACGTCCTGGTAGATGCCGGAGACCTCGACGGCGCTCTCCCGGCCATCTCGACGCACTGCCAGGGTGTCACCCACCGTCACGCCGTAGTGGTCGGCGTTCAGCACCGACAACGCGATCTGTCCCTCGGCGGGGCGCTGCCCGGAGAGGAATTCGACGGTACCGCGCGAATGGTCCCCGACCTCCACCCGCAGGCTCTCCCAGCCCTCCGGTCCGCGAGCCTCGTCCAGGACGGTGCCGAAGGTCCGGATGTCGTCCACCCTCGGGTCGGCCTCCATTGCGGCCACCAGGTCGGCGCGCACGGTGGTGACCTCGTCGAAGAACTGCAGGTCGGCGCGCACATCGGCGAGCGGGGCACCCATGTAGGTGACGAACCGGGGGCTGGAGAAGGTGGTGAGCAGGTTCATCGGCAGGATCAGCAGCAGCGCGGTGAGGCAGAACACCACCGGGATCAGCAGCCACTGCCGAAGCTCCGCCCGAAGGTCGATCCACGCCAACCCGAGCCCGACCCCGCCACTGCCCAGCCGGGCGCGACGGGCCTGCCTCGCTGCGCGCACGGCCCGCCTGGCGGTCTGTTTCTCGTCCATCAGGCTGCCGTGGACCAGGGCACCCACCACCTCGACGCGACGCACCCCACGCAGGATTCCCCGGCAGATGCCGACCACCAGCAGGTACACCAGCACCAGGGCGACGACCGGGGCCAGCACCGTCGCCACCCCGGCATCGGGGCTGGCGTAGTTCTTGGCGATGTTCTGGGTGAGCAACGATGTGGCGGCGACACCGAGCAGCCCACCGAGGAGGCAGGCGATGAGGGCCATCAGGCTGTACTTGCCGAGATACAGCCCGGTGATGGCCTTGGTGGGCAGCCCGAGTGCGCGCATCACGCCGATCTGGCGCACCTCGTCCTCCATCGTTCCCTTGATGATGAATCGCAGGTTGACAAGGGCGATGACCACCAGCAGCAGGCTGGCGAAGACCAGGGCGATGGCGACCAGGCCGTCGCTGAAGACGTTGACCAGCCGGATCATGTCGAAGGTGACGGCCTGGCCGTTCCTCGGCAGTGACTCGTCGGCCTCGTAGGCGGTCTGCAGCTGCCCGATCTGCGAGGTGTCGGTGACCCGGTACTCGACGATGATCTCCGGACTGCCACCCCCGGCCTCGGCCAGAGCGGCGAAGTCGCCCGGGGAGATGACGAAGCGGGTGGCCGAGGACAGCGAGGAGGCCATCTGGGCGTCGCGGACGAAACCGGCGACGGTGAAGGACTTCACCCCGCTGCCCGTCTGGATCTGCAGCACATCCCCCACCAGCAGATGGAACCGGGACTCGTAGGCGACGGGGACGTAGACCTCACCGTCGGAGGGACGGACGGCGGCGCCATCGGCGTCGAGCAGCAGATCGAAGGACTCGTTCTGGCTGACAAAGAGGTTGTCGATGAGACTCTCGGCCATGCTGCCGGACTCCCCCGTCGTGGGGCGGGACCAGGTCAGCGACGCCGAGTCGTGGCCGATCATCTCCTCGACCAGCCACGAGTCGATCTCAGGGTGCTCGGCGGCGAACCGCTCCAGGGCCGCCGGGTCGTACGGACCGACGTGCATCTGCAGGAAGTGAGGTGGCCTGGCCTCGTCGAACAGCTTGTTGACGCCGCCGACCAGGCGTTCCATCACCATGCAGCCGGTGGCCATGAGGAAGGCGCTCAGCACCAGGATGGCCAACAGCGCGAGGTTCACCCCCCAGTTGCGCACCAGGTCGTTGCGCGAATACCGAAGATACAACCATTCCTTCATGACTGGTCCTTTTGGGATTGCACGGCCAACGACCGGATGGCGTGGCTTCGGGGTACCAGGGCAGCGATGCCGACCAACAGGACCCCGACGACCATGAGGATGAGTCCGATGCCCCGGGACTCGCCAACCCCGATGAGCGCACCGACACTGTCGGTCAGGGCGCCACCGTCACGCAGCAGAGGGTTGAACACGTGGTCGGCCAGGAAACCGGAGACTGCGTAGGCCACGATGTAGCCGAGTTGGGAGATCAACCCCATGAGTCCCCAGACCTTTCCCTGGGTGTCGTTCGGGATGGCAGACCTCACCAGCACCTCGACGGCGGTGTTGAGCGGCGGCAGGATCAGGAAGAACCCGAAGGCCATCACCCCGATCGCGAGCACGTTGGGGATGGCCCCCATGAAGAACACCACCACACCGCCGCCGACCAGGCACCAAGCGATCCAGGCGATCCACGAACCCTTCATGTTGAACACCCCGATGATGAGGCTGGCCACGACCATGCCGACTGCGGCGACGGAGCGGACGACGCCAAGGGTGGTCTCATCCGAGAGGTCCAGCAGCATCGGGGTGAGCAGGGTCTGCAGGAAGCCCATGCAGAAGGTGACGAGCGTGAGGAGCAGCATCAGCGTCATGATTCCGGGGCTGTTGCCCAGGAAGCGGCACCCTTGCCTGAAGTCAGCCCAGAACCCACTGTCCGGGGTACGTCGAGGGGTTCTGACGGTTCGCCAGACCAGCACCATGGCGCTGGTCGTGACCACCATCGTCGCGATGTCGATGGTCACGACGACGGTGATGTCGTACGCGGCCATGAGCAGCCCGGCGACAGCGGGGGAGATCAGGTACTGCGACGCTGCGGCCAGCTGGACCAACCCACCGGCCCGGGCGTACTGCTCGGGGGTGAGCAGATCGGTCACCGTGGCACGGTAGGCCGGGTCCATCACTGAGCTGAACACGGAGCTCACTGCTGCGCACAGGCACAACACCACAACGGATGCGGTGCCGGTGTGGAAGGCCAGCAGCATCCCCAGCAGCCCGAGCGCGGAGAAGGAGTCCCCGAGGATCATGAGCAGCCGCCGGTCGAACCGGTCCGCAAGCACCCCGCCCAGGGGGCCGAGCAGCAGCGACGGCAGGAACGCCGCCATGGTCACCAGAGCCACCGAGGTGGTCAGGCCGGACTGTTGGTAGACGTGGACCCCGAGCCCGAAGGCGGTGAGCCCGTTGCCGATCCTGGCGATCAGCTGGGCCACCCAGATGACCATGAAGGCGCGGAACTTGGCTACGGTGTCGGTGTGGGGTTGAGCACTCATGGGACTCCTGTCATTGCCCGGAAGATCACGGCAACCTGCCCCGGCGACGATGCAAGGTCCACGGGCCCTCCTTGACCCCAGCCTCCCTCGGAGATCATGGGTTCATGTTAGAGGGTGCGCGGTGAGGTGGGATCGTCGCGAGGATCGTCATGATGGGTTCCTGGCAAGGCGGACGACGAAGATCACACCGGAGCGTGGCAGTCGAGGAGGTCCGCAGCCAGGGGTCACCAGGGCGACTGCAGTAGATGCCGCCCTCACCGCACGCCCTCTTGTTCCTCTCCGGGTAGTCACCCAGCAACAAGGTCCACGCACTGCACTACCCTTCCCCCATGAGGATCGCTGTCATCGGGTGTGGGTATCTCGGGGCCGTTCATGCCGCGTGCATGGCCGAGATCGGGCACGACGTCGTCGGGCTCGACATCGATGAGCAGAAGGTGGCCAGGCTGGCCCAAGGTGAGGCCCCGTTCCACGAGCCCGGGTTCCCGGAGGTACTGGCCCGCACCACGGCCTCCGGGCGGCTGCGTTTCACCACCGACGCGCGACTGCTGGCCGACCGGGAGCTGATCTTCATCGGGGTCGGCACCCCGCAGCTCGGCGGCAGGCTCGGCGCGGATCTCAGCTTCGTCGATGCCGCCATCGACGCGATCATCACGCACACCCAGCCGAGCGGGAACCGCCCGGTGCTCGTCGCAGGCAAGTCGACGGTGCCCGTCGGCACCGCCGAGCGACTCACCGCCCGGCTGCAGGGCTCGGGCAAGAACCTCGCCCTGGCCTGGAACCCCGAGTTCCTGCGCGAGGGCCACGCCGTGCAGGACACCCTCTGCCCCGACCGCATCGTCTACGGCCTACCCGACGACCGGGCCGCGGGGCTGCGCCTCAAGGCGATCCTCGACGAGTGCTACGCCCCGATCCTCGACGCCGGCACCCCCGTCGTGGTCGCGAACCTCGCCACCGCCGAGCTGGTCAAGGTGGCCGCCAACTCCTTCCTGGCCACCAAGATCTCCTTCATCAACGCGATGGCCGAGCTGTGCGACGCCACCGGCGGCGATGTCACCCGCCTGGCCGAGGCCATCGGGTACGACGACCGGATCGGCGCGAAGTTCCTGCAGGCCGGGATCGGATTCGGTGGCGGCTGCCTGCCGAAGGACATCCGCGCCTTCATGGCCCGCGCCGGGGAGCTCGGCGTGGATGAGGCACTGACCTTCCTGCGTGAAGTGGATGCAATCAACCTGCGACGTCGCGATCATGCCGTCTCTTTGGCCGAGGAGGCGACCGGTGGCCGACTCGCCGGACGCACCGTCGCCGTGCTCGGCGTCACCTTCAAACCCGACACCGACGATCTGCGCGACTCCCCGGCGTTGGACATCGCCTGGCGGTTGTGGACCCGCGGAGCCGAGGTGAGGGTCGTCGATCCGGCGGCGAGCGCCGAGCTGAGACGGCGTCCGCCCAGCCTCCAGATCTGCGACACCGTCGAAGAAGCCCTTGTCAAAGCCGATGTGGTGATGGTTCTCACCCCGTGGCGGGAGTTCTTGGAGCTGGACCCGATCCGGTGCCGGAAGCTCGTCACCCAACCGGTCATCATCGACGGCAGGAACGTCCTCGACCCGCACCGCTGGCAGACAGCCGGGTGGAGCTACCACGGGATGGGACGGGGTGTCCCCACCTGGTGAGGCTCCCCCACAGCCCCGAAAACACGGGCGTTTCGCCGCGTCGGAGCTTGACATGGCGGGCAAATCGCTCAACGATGATGAAGACCTCACGATAAGGAGACAATCAATGACCAAGCGTGAACTCATCCAGGCCATCGCTGCCAAGGCTGGCCTCACCAACGCCCAGGCCGAGGCTGCCATCGACGCCTTCGGTGAAGTCATCACCGAAGCCCTCGTGGCCGACAAGAAGGTGCAGCTGCCCGGTGTCTTCACCGCCACCACCACCCAGCGTGCCGCTCGCGAGGGTCGCAACCCCGCCACCGGCAAGGCCATGACCATCCCGGCCCGCCGCGTCGCGAAGTTCTCCCCGGCCACCGCGCTGCGCAACGCTCTCTGAGCCCACGATGAAGGCGCCGGTCCCTGTGGGGTCCGGCGCCTTCATCGACTTCAGCAGGATCATGTGAGGCTCACACCGATGCCCGACGCCTCAGCCGATCTGCACGTCTGATCCGGAACAACCCCAGACCCATGTCGATGACGTCCCGGGGGCGAATCCGGGTCCGCGAATCCTCGTCGTGCTCCGCCAACTTCACCGGTACCTCTCTGACCACCACGCCATCGCGAAGCGCTGCCTGCACGATCTCCGTGCTTGCCAGGTATCCCTGCTCACACAGCCCCGGAACCTGCCCCACCAGCCAGTCACGCTCCACCAGAACCGTGCCCTGACAGTCCTTCACGCGCATCCCGAGAATCAACCACCGCAGCAGCCGAAAACCACCGGACATAAGCTCCCTTGCCAGACCACGAGGCACCAACGATGCCGGATGTGCCTTCGAACCGAGTGTCATCCCATCCGGCGCACCAACATCCTGCCACGCTTGGATGTCCGAGACCCCGAACGGCAGATCGTCAGCGGTCAACAACACCATCCGGCCCGTGGCCCGCAACGCCCCCTCATGGTAGGCGGCTCCAATCCCTGTCGCTGACTGGCAGGCCACCACCGGGAATGGAAACCCCTCTGCCGCCAGCCGCCTGGCCTCCTGCCAGGTGTCGTCACGTGATCCGTTCTCCACGATCACAACCTCGAGGTCAGTGCCCTCGAGCTCTTGGGCCAAGGTACGAAGCGCGTCCCGAAGCCGTCCTCCACTGTCATGGGCCGGGATCACCACCGTCAGAGCAACCATCATTCCCTCACCTCCGCAGCTCCTCCGCGACATACACCCAGTGACGGTAGGCAAAATAATTCCACACCGTGGTGAGAATCGTCGCAATCAGTTGGGACGTTCCGAGCCCCAGCCGGAAGTGTTCGTGCGCGACAGTGACCGCCCCTGCCACCACCACGGAGTTCACCGCCACCAAGATGCAGTAGCGCAGCAGGGATCGATGAACCGCCGTGGTCGCTCGAAAGGCGAAAACCCGCTGGGTCAGGAAACTGAACACAAATGTCCCCCAGAACGCTGTGACCGCCGCCATCCCCGTCGGCCATCCCCAGAATTCCCGAAACAGATTGAGCAATGCCAGGTTGAACACGAACGAGGCACCGCCCGCGTACACGTATCGGGCTGGTTGCGACCACAACAGATGCACGACAGGACTGCCTCCCGACGAAGTTTCGGCGCGGTGACGGTTCTGCGAGGTCATGGGTTCGTGATGGTCAGATCGTCGGGAAGACCATGGTAGGTCTTGAGTGCCTTCTCATAGCGCGGCATGAGGAAGGCATTGCCGTACGACATCGTCGGCACCGGCAGTACATTCGGCACCACCACATGGCTGCCCGGGGCAGCGCTTCGCAGCGGTTGGAGGATCCGCTCGGTCACGAACTCGTGATTCGCCTGGAGCCCCACCCAGACCCGATCGACCCACACCAACGAGGCATGACCGAGGACCACCACCAGACCCAGCGCAACCACGCGACGCCACACCTCGGCCACATCGCGGGTCACCACGGACAACAGCGACACCACCACCACGAGCAGCAACGCCGTCGGCAGGAAATGCACCCGCTCCGTCAACGCGCCACTGCCGAGGACGAACACGTTGGAACCGACGAAGGCCAACCAGGCCACGACGGGCCCCCAACCGAAAAGCCGCACCCCCTTCGCAAGAACCCACCACGTGGCGAGAAATGCAATCGCAAGCACTCCCACGAGCAGCGCCCCGTACGGCACCACCCTCACCAGCGAACCGTCAGCACGCTGCAGGGAGGCGGTCATCCGGGTGAGATACATCGACCCGAGGGGCCCCACCAACACCAAACCACCGACGGCCACCGTGACAGCACCTCTCAGCTCGCGGTGCACTGCAGCGCAGACCATCAGAAGCACGATCAAGGCCAACCACAGCAGTGGGACCCGATCACTCAGATGGCTGGCCGATGCCGCCGCTGCCTGAATCACCCTCGTCACCCCGGAGGTCTCTGATGCCTCCGCCACCGATCCGCTGCGCGCCCACAGTCCGGGAGCCGACATGTGCACCGCGAATGCCGCTGCCATCATGCCCGTCATCACCCAGACCCTCGACGACAACCTGCCCCAAGCCGTGATGACCACCATCACCGCGACTGCGCCGAGTGTCGTCGAGACGATCTCCTGCAGTGAATCGGTGAACATCAACCACAGCCCTGCCAGCACCACTCCCGGCCAGGGCACCTCGGCCCCGTCCAGAACCCGCACCAGAACAGCCAAGCCGCCAGCCGCCGCCCCGAGCGGCAGCACATAGTTCATCGCCCCAGCTGTCCAGAAGATCGCATCCCCAGAAGCTCCCGGCACCAGCCAACCGACGGTGGGAACCACCAGCAGGCCGAGGCAGACCAACCAACACCGATCCCCTGGCCGACGTGTGGCAGCAAGCCAGAATCCGACAGCCAGCCCTGTCACAGTGAACATCAACGGAGCGAACAAAGGATAGAACCACTGTCCGGGCCGAAGCACCGCCCGCAGCAGACTGTCCGAGGTGCGCCCGTTGACCCGAAGCCACTCATCAGCCAGGAATCCCAGCCACTGCCGGAAGGAGAAACGCCCCCCGACATCCCCGCCCTGGGTGACCAGCAGGTAGTCGTCGCCGGACATGAACCACCAGCGGTGAAGCCCCCACCACACGACGGTGCTGGTGACGGCCGCAGCCATCACCAGCACCGTGTTCCTGTGAATCCTCACTCTCAACGCACGTCGATGAACTGGTTCGAGGCGGCCGACTCGATCATCGCCTCGCACACCCGAACCACCTTCGCGCCCTGCTCCAGGGTCACGATGTCGGCCGGTTTGCCCAGCACCGCGTCGCGGAACGCCTCGTGCTCGGTGCGCAGCGGCTCCGGCTTCGCGATGGCGAACCGGGTCACATCGCCCTCGGTGACGCCACGGAACTGCGCGATGTCGTCCCAGGTGGTCTCCACCCGCCCATTGGCGTAGAACGTCAGATCGGCGGTGAGGGTGTCCGCGACGAACATGCCCTTCTCGCCGGTCACGATGGTCAGCCGTTCCTTGGTGGGGGTCAGCCAGTTCACCAGGTGGTTCGACATCAACCCGCCCGTCAGCTGACAGGTCGCCGAGACCATGTCCTCGTACTCCCGGCCCGCCTTGAACATGGTGCGCGCCGCCACCAACTCGAAGTCACGCTGCGTGACCCACGCGGTCAAGTCGATGTCGTGGCTGGCCAGGTCCTTGATGACCCCGACGTCGGCGATCCTGGCCGGGAACGGCCCCTGCCGCCTCGTGGTGACCTGGTACAGGTCCCCCAGCTCGCCTGCCTCCAGGCGACGGCGCAGCTCCTGCAGCGCCGGGTTGTAGCGTTCGATGTGGCCGACGGCTCCGATCAGCCCCTTGTCCGCGAACGCCTTGACGAGAGTCTGGGCGGCCTCGACCGTCTTCGCGAGGGGCTTCTCGATGAGAGCGTGGACACCCGCCTCGGCAACCTTGAGGCCGATCTCCTCGTGGTACATCGTCGGCGCCGCGACCACCACGTAGTCCAGCCCCTCGGACAGCAGTCCATCGATGTCGGGGTGCAGCGGCAGCCCGGCGGCCACCCCGTGCGGGTCCCCCTGGGCATCGGCAACGGCGACCAGGTCGACGCCGTCGATGGCCTTCAGGTTGCGGGCGTGGTGACGCCCCATCATTCCCAGACCGATGAGTCCGGCACGCAGATTGCTCATCACGCACCCGCCTTCACGACGGTGTTGACGGCGGCGACGATGCGCTCCAGGTCGTCCTGGCTGAGTGAGGGATGCACCGGCAGCGACAGGCACTCCTTCGCGGCCCGCTCGGTCTCCGGCAGCTCGAGGGGCACCTGGAACGGCTTCAGCCGGTGGTTCGGGACGGGGTAGAACATCCCGGAGCCCACCTGGTGTTCCTCCTTCAGCGCCTTCGCCACGCCGTCGCGGCCCTCCGGCACCCGGATCGTGTACTGGTGGTAGACGTGCACCGCGCCCTCGGCAACCGGCGGCGGGGTGACACCGGCCAGGTTCGCGGTGAGGAAGGCGGCGTTGTCCTGGCGCTGCTTGGTCCAGCCGTCCACCTTGGTCAGCTGCACCCGCCCGATGGCGGCGTGGATGTCGGTCATGCGGTTGTTCAGGCCGACGACCTCGTTGTGGTACTGCTGCAGCATCCCCTGGTTGCGGTACAGCCGCATGTTGCGCTCGATGGTCTCGTCGGCGCAGGAGACCATGCCGCCCTCACCGGAGGTCATGTTCTTCGTCGGGTACAGCGAGAACATCGCGAACGACCCGAAGGCACCGACGGGGGTACCGTTCAGCGACGCCCCGTGCGCCTGGGCCGCGTCCTCGAAGAGCATCAGGCCGTGCTTGTCGGCGATGGCCTGCAGCTGGTCCATCTTCGCCGGGTGCCCGTAGAGGTGCACCGGCATGATGGCCTTGGTGCGCTCGGTGATCGAGGCCTCCACCGAGGCTGGGTCAAGGGTGAAGTCGTCGGCTGAGATGTCGGCGAAGACGGGGGTGGCCCCGGTCAGTGCGACGGAGTTGGCGGTGGCGGCGAAGGTGAACGACGGGACGATCACCTCGTCTCCCGCCCCGATGCCGCAGGACAGCAGCCCGAGGTGCAGGCCGGAGGTGCCGGAGTTGACGGCCACACAGGCCCGGCCGAGCTTGAAGTGCTCGGCGAACTCGGTCTCGAAGGCGGCCACCTCGGGGCCCTGCGCGATCATGCCGGAGCGCAGCACCCGGTCAACGGCCTCACGCTCCTCGTCGCCGATGATCGGCTTGGCCGGGGGGATGAAGGACAACGACATCATGCTTCCTTTACGAGGTTGAGGACTTCGCCCACCTGCTCGAACTCGTCGCCGGTGTGCGGGTCACGGAAGGTGTTGGGGCCGGTCTCCTCAAGCGGAAAACCGGAACGACCCACCCACTTGATGCGGCGGGCGGGGACCCCGGCCACCAGGGCGTAGGCGGGGACATCCTTGGTGACGACGGCGCCAGCGGCCACCGTCGCCCATTCGCCGATGGTCACGGGAGCCACGCACACCGCGCGGGCCCCGACCGAGCAACCCTTCTTCAGCGTGACCCCGACCGGCTCCCAGTCGTGGGCGGACTTCGAGGTGCCGTCGGGGTTGATGGCGCGGGGGAAGGTGTCATTGGTCAGCACGGCGGCCGGGCCGATGAACACCCCGTCGGCCAGGTGCGCGGGCTCGTAGACCAGGGCATAGTTCTGAATCTTGCAGTTGTCCCCGACGTGGACGCCCGTTCCGATGTAGGCGCCGCGGCCGACGATGACGTTCTCGCCGATCTCGGCACCGGAACGCACCTGGGCCAGGTGCCAGATCGACGAGCCGTCGCCGATCTGGGTGCCGTCGTCCAGGTCGGCCGACGGAAGGATGCGGGGTTCTGCCATGGAGTTCACCTCTCGGATAGGACCTGCGACGCAGTCTAGCGCCACCCTCTGACAAAGGATTCGTCAGGATCGGTCGTTAGAATTCCCCCATCATGGAGACCCTGATCGAAACCCCCGCATTCGTCGTCGACGAGGAGCTGCTGCTCACCCGGGTGCGCTCCTTCCGGGAGGCGCTGGAGCGTGGCTGGCCGAACTCGACGCTCACCTACTCGGTGAAGACCAACTCTCTGCCGTGGCTGGTGGCCTGGATGGGGCGCCACGAGGTGCCCGCGGAGATCGTCTCCGCCGAGGAGTGGGAGCTGGCGCTGCGCACCGGGCACCAGGCCCGCGACATCGTCGTCAACGGGCCGGTGAAGACACCCGAGCTGCTGGAGGCGGCCCTCGACGCCGGGGCGGTGGTGAACCTGGACTCGCGGCGGGAGTTGCGCTGGGTGGTCGAGCGGGCGGCCCGGGGGCAGCGCATCGACGGCGTGGGGCTGCGGGTCAACTGGGACGTGGACCGTGACGCCCCCGACCACACGGCGTCCGGGGCTGCGGGGCTCAGGTTCGGCTTCCACGTCGAGGGCGGGGACCTGGACTCGGCCATCGAGGAGCTGCGGGCCGCCGGGGTGCGGATCGCGGGCCTGCACCTGCACGTCACCTCGTTGACGCGGGCGCTGGACACCTACGTCTCCGCGGGACGCACGGCTGCCGGGATCATCACCCGGTACGGCCTGGAGCTGGACTGGCTGGACATGGGAGGTGGGTTCTTCGGCGGGGACTCAGACCGCTTCCCCACCCCCGACGAGTACGTCACGGCCATCCGGGAGGCCGTCGGTGACGCGGTCGATCCGCAACGCACCCGCCTCATCCTGGAACCGGGAGCGGCGCTGGTGGCGGTGCCCTTCGACCTGCACACCTCGGTGATCGACTCCAAGCCGGTGCAGGATCACCTCATCGTCGTCACCGACGGTTCCCGCACGAATCTGGACCCGTTCCTGCGCAAGCAGGCCTACGAGCACACCGTCGTCTCCGACGGTGAACCGTGCTCGAGACCGCAGGTGATCTCCGGGTTCACCTGCCTGGACAACGACCGCCTGATGACCCTGGAGCGCGCACCCCGGCTGAGCGAGGGCGACCGGATCGTCTACCACAAGGTGGGCAGCTACACGATGACCTTCAACCCGCTGTTCATCCAGTACCTGCCGCGGGTCTATGCTCGCCTTCGCGACGGCTCCCTCACCGAGGTGCGCAGGCGGTGGGGCGTCGATGAGTACCTGGCCGGGAACACCTGGGACGCCTGAGAGGAAAGCCAAGTCATGAACGTGTTGATCCTGACCGCGGGCAGCCGCGTGCAGACCGTCACCTATTTTCGGCGTGCCCTGGCGGGCCGGGGGCGGGTCATCACGACCGACGCCTCGGAGCTGGCCCCGGCCCTGTACGCAGCCGACGGGCACCATGTGGTGCCGCTCATCAGTGACCCTGACTACCTGCCGACGATCCTGCAGATCTGCCGTGACGAGGAGATCGCGGTGGTGTTGTCACTGCTGGACCCGGAGCTCAGCCTGCTGGCGGCCCACGTCGAGGACTTCGAGGCCATCGGGGTGCAGGTGATGATCTCCCCCGCCGAGGTGGTGGAGCGGGCCTTCGACAAGTGGCTGATGTTCCAGTGGCTCCAGGCCGAGGGATTGCCGACGCCGAGGTCGTGGATCACGCTGGAGGCCTGCCACGCCGACCTGGATGCCGGTGTGGCCGAGTTCCCACTGTTCGTGAAGTCGCGCACCGGGTCGGCCTCGGCCGGGATCGCCCGGATCGACGACCGGGAGCAGCTGGATGCCGCCTTCGCAGCCACACCCGGGCTCATCATCCAGGAGTTCCTGCCGGGTGAACCGGTGGATGTGGACGTCTACGTGGACATGATCTCCGGTGAGGTGGTCTCGATGTTCGCGAAGAAGAAGCTGCGGATGCGGGCCGGGACGGCAGACAAGTCGGTGTCCTTCAAGGACGAGTCGCTGTTCGCGCTGGTGGCGGACTTCGTGAAGCGTTGCGGCTTCCGCGGCACCGTCGATGTGGATCTGTTCTCCACCCCTGAGGGCTGGTCGATCCTGGAGGTCAACCCCCGCTTCGGCGGCGTCTACCCGCACGCCTACGAGTGCGGGGTGGACTTCCCGACGCTGCTGCTCAACAACGTCGCGGGACAGATCAACGAGCCGAACATCGGGGCCTACGAGCCCGACTGGGCGATGCTCGGCTACGACGGCGTCATCATGCATCGCATCGACGGCCTGGCCGACCGTTGACGCGGGGCCGGGGCGTCGGTTCATCACCACCGGGGACCACCCGGGCGCGATGTCCTCGTGGCGGGATAGGCTCTAGCCCATGCGGAATCTGAGTGTGGCGGAGCTGGCGGAGAAGGTCGTCGACGGGTCGCGCGGGCACGTGGCCCGGGCCATCACGCTGGTCGAGTCCCTCAAGCCCGCGCACCGCGAGCAGGCCCACGAGTTGCTGCAGCTCATCGCCCCTCACACCGGGAAGGCCTTCCGCGTCGGCATCTCCGGGGTGCCGGGTGCCGGGAAGTCCACCTTCATCAACGCGATGGGCAGCAAACTCATCGACGAACACGGCCACCAGGTGGCGGTGCTCGCCGTCGACCCCTCCTCCAGCCGAACCGGTGGCTCCATCCTCGGCGACCGCACCCGTATGGGGGAGCTCGCGAACCGCGACGCCGCCTTCGTGCGCCCCTCGCCCTCCGCCGGGCACCTCGGCGGGGTGGCCCGCGCCACCCGCGAGTCGATGCTGGTGCTGGAGGCCGCCGGATACGACGTCGTGCTGGTGGAGACCGTCGGCGTGGGGCAGTCCGAGGTGGCGGTGGCCGGGATGGTCGACACCTTCCTGTTCCTCCACGTCGCCCGCACCGGGGATCAGCTGCAGGGCATCAAGCGCGGCATCCTGGAGCTGGCCGATGTCATCACCATCACCAAGGCCGACGGCGACAACGAGCAGGCCGCCCGGGTCTCGGCCCGCGAGCTCAGCATCGCGATGAAGCTCATCTCCAGCGACGATTCCAAGCGCCGCGCCCCCGTGCTGACCTGCTCCTCCCACACCGGGGCCGGGCTCGACGAGCTGTGGGCGGCGGTCGAGAAGCATCGCAGCGACCTGGAGGCCGCAGGCGACCTCACCGCACGACGCCAGGAGCAACAGCGCGCCTGGCTGTGGAACATGGTGGAGCAGGAGGTGGTCCAACGGCTGCGCACCTCACCCGAGGTCCGTGCCGTCGCCGAGCGGGTCGAGGCCGACATCGACGCCGAACGTCTCAGCGCGGTCGAGGGCGCGACCGCGATTCTGGAGGCCTACGCGACGACGTTTCGGTGAGTGCCCCGTCCCCCCATTTGCTCTCGTCCCCCGATGGGCTGGACGATGTTGCATGACTGATCTGTAAGCTGGCGATGTCGGAAGGAAGGTGTATGGGAGTTTTCGACCGTGCCGAGAAGAAGATCGGTGCTGCCGTGGACAAGGTCTTCGCCCGTGCCTTCAAGGGCGACGTGCTGCCCATCGAGATCGCTGCTGGCATCCAGCGGGAACTCGACGCGGAGGCCAAGCTGCTCAGCCGGGACCGCCGTCTGGTGCCCAATTCCTTCACCGTCGCCCTGTCCCCCCACGACTACAACCGGCTCTTCCCGTACTCGAAGACCCTCAACGCGGAGATCACCCCGACCATCCGCGAACATGCCGTGGAGCGCTCCTACGTGTTCAACGGACCCATCCAGATCCTCTACGTGCTGGATCAGGGGCTGACCACAGGGCAGTTCAAGATTTCCAGCCGCGCCGTGGCCGCCGACCCGGCCACCGCCGCCGCTCCCCCGCTCCGTCGTGGTCACGGCACGGCCCCGCTCGTGCTGGAGGTCGCAGGGGTGCGTCACCCGCTGACCCCACCGGGTCTGGTGATCGGGCGTGGCTCCGACGCGGATCTGCGCATCAACGACCCCGGGGTCTCCCGCCGCCACGCGATGGTCTCGGTGACGGGCACGCCCGGCAACCTCACCATCACCATCGAGGATCTGGGTTCCACCAACGGGGTCACCGTCGACGGTGTGCGCGTGACCCGTACCCACCTCGGGCAGGGTTCCCGCATCGAGATCGGCAACACGAGGATGCTGGTGCATTCGCCGATGGAGAACTGATCCATGTCGGACCTCATCGCAGCGGCGATCAAGATCGTCTTCCTGGCCCTGTTGTGGGTGTTCATCGGCATCATCGCCGATGTGGTGCGCAAGGACCTGTTCGGCCGCAAGGTCAAGGTCACCGACCTGCCACCGTCGGAGCCCGCCCCCCATCGTCGGGGCGGCACCGGGCGCGTCCCCACCCGCTTCGCGATCACCCAGGGCGCCCAGCAGGGTCTGTCCGTGCCGGTCAGCTCCACCATCAACCTGGGCCGCACCGCTGACTCCACCGTCCTCCTCGATGACGACTACGCCTCCTCCCGGCACGCGCAGCTCAACCAACGCGACGCCGAGACCTGGATCGTGACCGACCTCGGTTCCACCAACGGCACCTACCTCAACGGCAAACGTCTGACCGAACCGACCCCCATGACGGTCGACGACATCCTGCGCATCGGCCGCACCATGATGAGGCTGGAGGTGTGATGTGACCTTCTCCCTCGACTTCCGCATCCACTCCGAGGTGGGCCGCATCCGCCAGAACAACCAGGACGCCGCCTACGCCAGCCCCCACATGCTGCTGGTCGCCGACGGCATGGGAGGGGCCGCCGCCGGGGACCTGGCCTCCGCCGTCGCAGCCACCGAGGCCAGCCACAGTGACCGCCGCCTGAATGATGAGCACCTGCTGGAACACATGGCCGGGATCATGCAGCGGGCCAACGACAAGTTGGCGGACCTGATCCGCTGCGACCTCGACCTCGACGGCATGGGAACCACCTTCTGCGGGGCCGCGTTCTCCGGGACGCTGCTGGGCATCGCCCACATCGGCGACTCGCGCGGCTACCTGCTGCGCGACGGTGAGTTGCAGCAGCTCACCCACGACCACTCCTGGGTGCAGTCCCTGATCGATGAGGGCCGCCTCACGCCGGAGCAGGCCGCGTCACATCCGCACCGTTCCCTGATCCTGAAGGTCCTCAACGGGGCTGACGAGACCGAGCCGGACTTCTTCGAGCTGGATGTGGTCGAGGGCGATGTGCTGCTGTTCTGCTCCGATGGTCTGTCCGGGATGGTCTCCGATGAGGAGCTGAAGACGCTGTTGGGGCTCGCGGACCTGGACGAGGCCGTCACCCGGTTGGCGGCCCTGGCCAACGCCCACGGCGGCTACGACAACATCTCGCTGGTGCTGGCACGCATCGTGTCGCAGCGCGACGACCTGGACTCCCGGGGCGGGGTGCTGGCCGGGTCCGCCCTGGAGCGGGAGATCCCGAGGGTGGTGCCCGACGACGGCCCCGGCTACCCGGAACCACCCGTGCCCCAGGAGGCCGAGGAGGTCGAGCACGGCACCGCCGAGCAGGCCCGCTACGCCCCCCGTGACACCAAACGCCGCTGGGTGACGGTGCTGGCCGCGTTGTTCGCGGTGCTGCTGCTGCTCGGGGGCACGTTCTGGGCGGTGCGGGCCTACAGCGCGTCGCGCTACTTCGTCGCGGCCTCCGACGGGCAGGTCGCGATCTACAACGGGCTGCCCGGTACCCTGCTCGGGTATCCGCTGCACGAGTTGGTGGAGCGGCGGGAGACGAAGGTGGCGGACCTGCCGGTGCACTTCCAGCAGCAGGTGGCCCAGATCATCACCTCAGCGGACCTGAGCGCCGCCGAGGAGACCGCCGCCATCCTGGAGGGCCACGCGAAGCGCTGCCTGGCGGTGCGGGAGCAGCGCGCGAAGAATCCCACCCCGCAGCCGAGTGCCTCCGAGTCGACGGACCCGCTGCCGCTGGCCCCCGATGCCTCCCTGCCTCCACAGCCCACCACCACGCCGAGCCTGCTGGTCGTCACCTCCCCGACGCCGGACCAGGACGACCCCGAGGCCTGCTGATGTCGGTCACCCAGCAGCCCTCGGCCACGGGCGAGTACATCGTTTTCAGGCGTCGTCGCGGCGTCGAGCTGATGCTGCTGCTGATCTCGTGCAGCTTCGGGATCGGCGGCTGGATCATCAGCCACCTCAACCTGCACGGCGCACTGCCCCCGGACCTGGTTCCAGGTGTGGTGATCTGGTACTCGATGGCGCTGGTCGCGCACCTGGTGGTGCGGTGGAAGGCCCCGTACGCGGACCCGGTGATCCTGCCCGCAGTGATGCTGCTCAATGGTCTGGGGCTGGCGATGATCGCCCGGCTGGACCAGGCCACCAACCCCATCGGGCAGGATGCGGCGAGGCAGCTGATCTGGACCGGGCTGGGGATGCTGCTGTTCGTCGCGGTGCTGGTGTTCCTGCGCGACCACCGTCGGCTGCAACGCTTCCCCTACCTGATGTTCCTGGGGGCCTTGGTGATGTTGCTGCTGCCGCTGCTGCCGGTGATCGGGCGTGCGACGGGCGGGGCGCGCATCTGGATCAGGGTCGCAGGGTTCAGCTTCCAGCCCGCCGAGGTGGCCAAGATCATGCTGGCCATCGGCTTCGCCGCCTACTTCTACGAGAAGAAGGACGTGCTGGCGCTGGCCGGGAAACGTTTCCTCGGCATCGACTTCCCGCGTGCCAGGGATCTCGGACCCATCGCGGTGATGTGGCTGATGGCGCTGGGCATCATGGTCTTCCAGAACGACCTGGGCACCGCGATGCTGTTCTTCGGCATGTTCACGGTGATGATCTACATCGCCACGCAGCGCCCCGCCTGGCCGATCCTGGCGGGGTTGGCCTTCCTCGTCGCCGGGGTGTTGGCGGCGCGGTTCACCCATCACGTGCCGCGTCGGATCAATGCGTGGCTGGATCCCTTCAGCAACTACGACGCGAACTACCAGGTGATCTCCGCCCAGTTCGGGTTCGCCTGGGGTGGCCTGTTCGGGCGCGGCTGGGGGCAGGGACGGCCTGCGCTGACGCCGTTGCCGAAGGACGACTTCATCGCCGCGAGCCTGGGCGAGGAGATGGGCCTGGTGGGGCTGATGGCAATCGTGCTGGTCTACGGGTTCATCGTCTCCCGTGGCCTGAAGACCGCGCTGATCTGCCCCGACGGTTACGGCAAGCTGCTGGCCGGGGGGTTGTCGTTCACCTTCGCGCTGCAGGTCTTCGCGATCATCGGGGGCATCACCCGGTTGCTGCCGTTGACGGGTCTCACCACCCCGTTCATGTCCAGGGGCGGATCGTCGATGATCGCGAACTGGATGATCGTCGGGGTGTTGATCGTGATCTCGCACCGGGCGCGGATGCCGCAGCGTGCCACCGCCACCCCGCACGAGTTGTTGACCCCCGGTGATGCGACGGCGGTGGTGGCACGATGAACGCCCCCTTGCGCAAGGTCAGCCTGTTCATCGGGTTGCTGATCACGGCCCTGCTGGTCAACATCACCTGGATCAGTGTCGGACCACCCGCGCAGCTCAACGCGGACTCCCGCAACAAGCGGGTCCGTGACGCCGAGTTCGCCACCAGCCGCGGTGCGATCCTCGTCGGCAACGAGCCCATCGCGGTGAGCGTGCCGTCGGAGGGCAAGTATCCGTGGGAGCGGACCTTCCCCGACGGCCCCACCTGGTCCTCGGTGACCGGCTGGTACTCCTACACCTACGGCCGTCAGGAGTTGGAGCGCACCTGGAATGAGGAGCTGTCCGGCACCGATTCCTCGCAGGCGGTGGCGCGGATCGTCGATCTGCTGACGGGACGCAAACCCGTCGGGGCCACGCTCGGCACCACCCTCAACCCTGCGGCGCAGAAGGCCGCCGTGCAGGCACTGGGTGGCAAGCAGGGAGCGGCGGTGGCCATCGACTACACCAGCGGGGAAATCCTGGCGCTGGTCTCCACCCCCACCTACGACCCGAACCTGTTGACGAACCTGGACTACGGCACCGAGTCGGCGAACTGGGATGCGCTGCTCAACTCTCCCGACGAGCCGCTGAAGAACCGGGTGGTGCGGGAGGTCTACCCGCCGGGCTCCACCTTCAAGCTGGTCACGGCCGCTGCCGCGTTGGAGGCGGGGCACCAGCCCTCGACGCTGGTGGAGGCCCCGGCCAGCTACCGGCTGCCCGGTTCCACCCATTCGATGGGGAATTCCACCAACTGCGGCGGCACCGAGATCACCCTGGCGGCGGCCCTGGCCACCTCCTGCAACACCGCCTTCGGCAAGCTGGGCGTGGAGCTGGGGGATGAGAAGCTGCGCAGCATGGCTGAGCGGTTCGGTTTCAATTCCGATCCGCGGATCGATCTGCCGTCGGTGAACTCGCGGTTCCCCAAGGAGCTCGACGACGCGCAGCTGGCCCTGTCTGCGATCGGGCAGTACGACGTCGCCGCGACTCCGCTGCAGATGGCGATGGTGACCGCCGCCATCGCCAATGACGGGAAGCTGATGCGGCCGCACCTGGTCCGCACGGTCTCGGGCAGCGATCTGCGCGTGATCCAGACCGTCACCCCGCAGCAGATGGCCGAACCGCTCAGCTCCAACAACTCCGCGCTGCTGAGGCAGATGATGGAGGGCGTGGTCAGCGAAGGCACCGGCAAACCCGCCGCCATCAAGGGGCTGACCATCGGGGGGAAGACCGGGACTGCCCAGTCGGACCCGGATCGTCCGCCCTATGCCTGGTTCGTCGGGTATGCCGTCGAGCCGCACGTCGCCGTCGCGGTCTTCGTCTCCGAGTCCGGGCTGGAGCGCGACGACATTTCCGGCGGCCGGGTGGCCGCCCCCATCTTCAGGAAGATCGTGGAGGCGCTTCAATGATGACGATGGGCAATTCCTGCTGCAATGCTTCACAATGGTTCCCGATCAACACGAAAGGACCGACGCGATGAGTGAGCGCGGGACCCTCCTGGGCGGGCGGTACGAGCTCGACCAGATCATCGGCCGTGGCGGCATGGCCGAGGTCTGGCGTGCCCACGACACCCGCCTGGTTCGCGATGTCGCCGTCAAGCGGCTGCGGATCGACCTGGCCAGCGACCCCACCTTCCAGGCCCGGTTCCGCCGCGAGGCCCAGTCGGCGGCTGGGCTGAACCACCCGAACATCGTCGCCGTCTACGACACGGGTGAGGAACGCGACCCGAAGTCGGACGTGATGGTCCCCTACATCGTGATGGAACTGGTGGAGGGCATCACGCTGCGTGAGGTGCTGCGTGACGGCCGCAAGATTCTGCCGAGCAGGGCGTTGGAGTTCACGCTCGGGGTGCTGGACGCCCTGGCATACAGCCACCGGGCCGGGATCATCCACCGCGACATCAAGCCCGCGAACGTGATGCTCACCCCGTCGGGGACTGTGAAGGTGATGGATTTCGGGATCGCCCGGGCCGTCGCGGACACCTCGGCGACGATGACGCAGACGGCCGCGGTGATCGGCACCGCCCAGTACCTGAGCCCGGAACAGGCGCGGGGCGAGAAGGTGGACAACCGCTCGGACCTGTACTCGGTTGGTTGTCTGATGTATGAGCTGTTGTGCTCGGAGCCGCCGTTCAAGGGGGATTCCCCGGTGTCGGTGGCCTACCAGCATGTCCGGGAGACCCCGATCCCGCCGAGTCAGCGGGACCCCGAGGTGACGCCCGCGATGGACGCCATCGCGTTGAAGGCGTTGGCGAAGGCACCGGTGGACCGGTACCAGGATGCGCGCGAGTTCCGTGATGACATCGTGCGGGCGTTGAATGGGCAGCCGGTGCACGCCCTGGCCTCGGTCTCGGAGAACGAGACCCCGACCACGGTGCTACCTGCCTCCAGCGCGATGGGGGCCAGGCGGGCCGTTGCCGATCCTGCCGCCACCCAGCTGGCCGAGCCGGTGCCAGCGACGGGGCCCCTGCCTGCAATGGAGCCCGAGGAGGAACCCAAGAGCCGCAAGAAGCTCATCATCGCGCTGGTGGCGGTGGCCGTGCTGCTGATCGGTGGACTGTCGTTCGCCGCTTACCAGATTCTCAACCCGCCAACCAAGACACCCACGACGGTGGCGGTGCCCGCAGTGGTGGGCTCCGACCAGGCGACGGCGGAGAAGCTCCTCACGGACGCCGGGTTCGTACCGAAGGTCGAGCCGGTGGAGTCCACGGAGGCCGACAAGGGCAAGGTGATCGCCGTCAAGCCGTTGGCCGGTGAGCAGGCCGCGACGGGCTCCACGGTGACTCTGCAGGTGGGTCAGGGACCGAACACGTTGAAGGTGCCGCAGCTGGTGGGGCTGTCGGAGGAGCAGGCGAAACAGCTGCTCAAGGACAGCAAGTTCACGGGGACGGTGACCACGACGGAGGCTGATCCAGCCGAGGAGGACCCCAAGGCCAAGAAGGGCGACGTGATCTCCTCGGACCCGGCGAAGGATGCCCAGGTCCCTGCCGATCAACCGTTCACGCTGGTGGTGGCCACCGGCAAGTCGGTGGTGCCTGATCTGAGCGGGTTGAGCCTGCAGGATGCGAAGGCGAAGGCGCAGGAGGCGGGATTCACCGCAGAGCTGAGCGTGGCCGAGGAGGAGAACAACGAACAGGCCGGGAAGGTGTTCAAGCAGAGCCCTCAGGCAGGCAAGGCTGCTGAGCGCAGCTCGAAGCTGAAGGTGACGGTGGGGACCGCAGCGAAGAAGGCGGTCGTTCCGGACATGAACGGCGTGGATGAGAACCAGGCCAGGACCTTGTTCAAGAATGCCGGGTTCACCTCGGAGCTGCGGGTGACGGTGAAGGAGATCAACGGCCACCAGGAGGGCCGGGTCTTCCACCAGGACCCACCGGCAGGCACCGAGCTGGAGAAGACAGCCACGGTGACGGTGGAGATCGCGAAGTACCCGGAGCCGCAGCAGACCCAGCCCGGCCAGCCGGGCTCCCCAACGCCGACGCCCACAGAGAACTGAGAGCATCTCTTCGCTGGTCGGGCCGGGGGCCTTTTCTCCGCTGGCCGAGCCGGGAATCCCGATGCGAAGCGAGGGAATCCCGTGTCGAGACCCCGCAACCGTCCGCAGGGACTTGAACCCCGGACTACCCCCCGCTCAGCGAAAGTCCCAGCACCGGGTGCCAGGGGTCTCGACTGTCGGGCGCAGAGCGCCCTCGGCTCGAACAGCGGGAGTGTTTCGCTGGTCAAGCTGGGCCTTTTCTCCGCTGGTCGAGCCGGGAATCCCGATGCGAAGCGAGGGAATCCCGTGTCGAGACCCCGCAACCATCCGCAGAGACTTGAACCCCGGACAATCTCCGCTCAGCGAAAGTCCCAGCACCGGGTGCCAGGGGTCTCGACACGGTTCCCTACGCAAGCTCCGGGAACCGGCTCGACCAGCGGAAAGGCGAGAAGACTCGACAATCGGGCGCTGGGGCGCTGAAGCTCGACCAGCGGAGAAGGGGCAGCCTCACGACAGCGAGGTGGTCGCCAGCGGGGTGAAGTCCTTCGCGCGGGTCGGGGCCTCGGTGTCGCCGCAGCTGGCGAGCCAGTTGGCGAGCATCTGGTAGCCGCCCTCGGTGAGCACCGATTCGGGGTGGAACTGCACGGCCTCCATCGGCCAGCTGCGGTGACGCACCGCCATGATGACCCCACTGTCGGTGCGGGCCGTGACCTCCAGCTCGTCGGGTACGGTGGCCGGGTCGGCGGCCAGCGAGTGATAGCGGGTGGTGTTGATCGGCGATGGCAGACCTGCAAAGACGCCCCGGCCGTCGTGGTGGACCGCCGAGACCTTGCCGTGCAGCAGCTCGTCGGCGCGCCCCACGACCCCACCGAGCGCAACCACCATCGACTGCAGCCCCAGGCACACCCCGAACAGTGGGACCCGTCCGCCGAGGGCGCGGATCACATCGATGCACACCCCGGCCCGCTCCGGGGTTCCGGGTCCGGGTGAGAGCAGCACACCGTCGAACGGGGCCTCCCAACCGGGGGTGCTGAAGCGCGGGTCGTCGTTGCGCCACACCTCCACCTCGGCCCCGATCTGGGCCAGGTAGGAGACGATGTTGTAGAC
The DNA here is from genome assembly GCA_030532575.1 of Propionibacteriaceae bacterium. Classification (GTDB taxonomy): domain Bacteria; phylum Actinomycetota; class Actinomycetes; order Propionibacteriales; family Propionibacteriaceae; genus Arachnia. Next base: position 27,200 of record JAUNKV010000002.1, read on the forward strand.
GAACGAGTCGTAGTTGTCGATCACCAGGATGCGTGCCACGGCGTCATTGTGGCACGGGTCAGGCATCTGGTCAGCCTCGCTTCGCGTGCTCAACCACGTGTCTTCTGAGGAACAAGAGCGTCAAACGTTGGGGTCAACCCCGCTTCGCATGGTTGACCCCAACGGCCCCTTCAAAGGCCGGGAGCTCCAGCTGATCGACGACGCTGGCCTCGTAGCCCAGGCCGTAGGCGTCGACGTACTGGCGGTAGATCTGGATGGCGCGGCTGTTCTCGAGCGATGCGCTGAGGGCCTTCGGGTCGCCGATGGCCTGGATGACGTAGGGCGGGGCGTAGGGGATGCCGTGGAGGACCACCGAGTTGCCCACGCACTTGATGCCGGTGGTGGCGATCACCCGCTGGTTCTGGATGGTGACGGCCTCGGCTCCTCCCGCCCACAGGGCGTTGACGACGGCCTGGATGTCCTGCTGGTGGACCACCAGCGAGTCGTCGTCCACACCGGCGGGTTTCACATCGACGGGGGCGTCGGTGAGCACCACCCTGACCCCGGGGCCGGTGACCGCCTCGGCACCGGCGTCCAGGGCGACCTCGGCCAGCTGGGCATCGTGGGTGGGGTTGCTCCTGCTGGTGCGGGTGAGTTGGTCCACCTCAAAGCGCAGGCCCGCGACCTCCTCGGAAAGGTCCTCGTTCCGCTCGGCCTGGGTGGCGACCAGCTCCCTGAGGCTCAGGTTCCGGTCGGAGCGCAGATCGGTGCCCCGTGCCGCCAGGGCCGCGACCGACATCATGGCTCCCGCCAGGACGCACACCACGACGGTGGCGGCGCGGCCCCGTCGGGTGGGTGGGGTGCGCTGGCTGCGGGGTCGCACGATGCGGGCCAGGCGGTCCGGCCAGGGGGTGCGCTCCGTACTCATGGGGACAAGCCTACGGGGTGCCGCGAGGCAGGAATGGGTTTTGGTGGGTGGGCTCGACTAGTCTTGGCCCCCAGAAAGTCGTGGAAGGAGTGGGCCTGTGCCCGAATCCAAGGTTCGTAAGGAAGCCAAGGCGAAGGCCCGCAAGAAGCAGGCCGAGGAGCTGGTGGAGGCCCGCAGTGAACGCAAGCGCCTGAAGGGTACCGGCGAGCGCAAGTGGGTGCCCTGGGCCTTCATCTCCGTCGGGTTGCTGGGTGTGCTGTGGATGGTGGTGTGGAACCTGGCGAACACCCAGATCGGTTTCATGCGGGCGCTGGGCGACTGGAATGTGCTGATCGCCATCGGCTTGATCGTCGCCTCGTTCATGCTGGCCACCCTCTGGAAGTAGCGGCTGCCATGGCGTGGCGGCAGGCGGCGGACGGGGTCGTCGGGGAGTTCGAGGCGGTGATCTTCGACCACGACGGCACCCTCGTCGACTCCGAGGAGGCGATGTACCGCGCCTACAACCGGTGGGCGGAGGAGTTCGGGGTGGACACCCAGGACCTGCCGCGCTACATCGGGATGCCGAGCGCGTCGGTCTCAGCGATCCTGGTTCCGGGGAACCGGCAGGACGCAGCGGATCGGATCGAGCAGCTGGAGGTGGAGGACACCGAGGGTGTGCAGGCCCTGCCCGGGGCCGTCGAGGCGCTGGTGACGCTGCCTGCCGAGCGGGCCGCGATTGCGACGTCGTGCACGACCCCGCTGCTGGAGGCTCGGATGGCTGCGGCCGGGTTGGCGAAACCGCCGGTGGTGGTGACCAGGGATCAGGTGGCGAGTGGGAAACCGGCGCCGGATTCGTTCCTGCTGGCGGCGAAGCGGCTGGGGACCGCACCTGAGCGCACCCTGGTGGTGGAGGACGCCCCGGCGGGGGTGGCGGCGGCCAGGGCTGGTGGGTTCCCGGTGCTCGGGGTGTTGACCTCGCAGACCCCGGAGAAGTTGCGGGCCGATCATCATGTCGGCGACCTGTCGCAGGTGGTCTGGGAGGTCTGCGACCGGGTGATCCGGGTCCGGCTCGTCGCGGGCTGAGGGGGCGTCCAGACGGTAGGATCGCCCCGTGAGTGATGTGCGTGAGATGGAACCGACCGACTCGGAGCAGACCGCCGTCCGCAAGGAGAAGCGGGAGCGGCTGCTGGGGCAGGGCAGCGACCCCTACCCGGCTGACCTGAAGCGCACCCACACCTTGGCGGAGGTGCGCGACGATCCCGCCTACCGAGGCCTGGAGGCGGGTGAGGAGACCCAGGACGTCGTGGCCGTCGGCGGCAGGGTGGTGTTCATCCGCAACACGGGCAAGTTGGCGTTCGCGACGCTGCAGGACGGTTTCACACCGGGCGACAACGGGGCCAGGTTCCAGGTGATGCTGGCGCTGGGTGAGATCGGCGAGGATGGGCTGGCCGCCTGGAAGTCGGATGTGGATCTCGGCGATCACGTGTGGGTCGAGGGCCGGGTGGTGCGCTCGAAGCGCGGTGAGCTGTCGGTGATGGCGTCATCGTGGCGGATGGCGTCGAAGGCGCTTCGGCCGTTGCCGACGCTGCACAAGGAGCTGTCGGAGGAGTCCAGGGTCAGGCGGCGCTACGTCGATCTGATCGCCAGGGACGAGGCGCGGGCGATGGTGCGCACGCGGGCGGCGATCACGAGGGCGATTCGGGAGACCCTGTACGCGCAGGGCTACATCGAGGTGGAGACGCCACAGCTGCAGCTGGTGCACGGTGGGGCAGCGGCGAGGCCGTTCACGACGCACATCAATGCGTTCGACATCGAGATGAGCCTCAGGATCGCGTTGGAGCTGCACCTGAAGCGGACGATGGTCGGCGGCGCGGATCGGGTGTTCGAGATGGGGCGGGTGTTCCGCAACGAGGGCATCGATTCGTCGCACTCGGCGGAGTTCACGATGCTGGAGGCGTACCAGTCGTGGGGGGATCAGGCGACGATTGCGCGACTGACCCAGGACATCATCGTCGCGGCGGCGGATGCAACGGGGTCTCGGCAGGTGGAGACCAAGGCCGGGGTCATCGACCTGGACGGCGAGTGGCGTTGGCTGTCGTTCTTCGACGGGCTGAGTGAGGCGGTGGGCCACGAGGTCACCGTCGAGACCCCACTGGAGGAGCTGCAGCAGATCGCTGATGGGCGAGAGGTGGAGTACGACCCGAAGTGGGGGGCCGGGAAGCTGGCGATGGAGCTGTTCGGTGACCTGGTGGAGCCGGGCCTGATCCAGCCGACGTTCGTGCACGACTACCCGTCGATCGCGCAGCCGCTGGCCAGGCCGCACCGCAGCGAGCCGGGGAAGGTGGAGGCCTGGGACCTCATCATCGGCGGCATGGAGCGGGGCACGGGCTTCACGGAGCTGATCGACCCGGTGATCCAGCGTGAGGTGCTGGTGGCGCAGTCGCTGGCGGCTGCGGCAGGTGACCCGGAGGCGATGCAGCTGGACGAGGACTTCCTGGAGGCCCTGGAGTACGGCTCCCCGCCGATGGGCGGCATGGGGCTCGGCATCGACCGCCTGGTGATGCTGCTCAACCCGGGAGCAGGCATCCGGGAGACCATCCTCTACCCCCTGCTACGTCCGTCGCAGGGGTGAGGGACTCGAGGAGTCGTCAACAGGGCCTGCCACATCGTGACGCCGGAACCCCAGACCACGGATGACCTCGTAAACTTGAGCACGACCGGCTCGTTCAGGACCGGTCCTTCGTTGAGGAATGGTCTTTGACGTCAGAAGCTTGGCTTCGCCTCACCCGGGCCTTGGCCCCTTCGTTGTCCCCAATACCTCGGCCCAGCGTTTCCTTGGGCCGAGAACGCAACCTGACAACTTCACAGAGCTTCATCGTTTGACACCGCGAGAGGGGTACGGAACACGCGACACGCCTTGACCGCTCGCGCACCAAAACCCCTTGTCACAGCCACACGAGTGGCGATCTTCCTGTCAGACCCCACCACGACACACCCACCGGGCAAGCGCCTCTCGCAGCACCCCTCCAAACCCCCAAGCCAGAAGGCGATAAAATCAGGAGCCGTGACCGGTCCTCCGGGACCGGTCCTTCGTTGAGGGGTTGAAGGAGTTGCTTGCGAAGCCCGAGCCCCCCGCACTGTGACCGGTCCTCCGGGACCGGTCCTTCGTTGAGGGCCGCTCAGCAGGACGAGAAACAGCACGGACAGCCAGTATGACCGGTCCTCCGGGACCGGTCCTTCGTTGAGGGGGGCATCCCTGCCGCATGGACCTTGGGGCTGGACGCAATATGACCGGTCCTCCGGGACCGGTCCTTCGTTGAGGGGGACCGTCTGCCCCACCGATTCCACATTCTTCATGTGACCGGTCCTCCGGGACCGGTCCTTCGTTGAGGGCTCCGTCAGACAGTGAAAAACGTCCACTGCCGCGACCGTGACCGGTCCTCCGGGACCGGTCCTTCGTTGAGGGTGCACCACCGCCTCACGCATGTTCGGCGTCCCCGTGGTGTGACCGGTCCTCCGGGACCGGTCCTTCGTTGAGGGACGGAACTCCAGAAGGCGACCGACCGCGCCACCCAGGGTGACCGGTCCTCCGGGACCGGTCCTTCGTTGAGGGTGCTTGATCGCAACATAGGCGCTGACCGTCTTCCCGTGACCGGTCCTCCGGGACCGGTCCTTCGTTGAGGGAGACTTTTGGCGGCAGCGGAAACATGCGCCGAGACAGTGACCGGTCCTCCGGGACCGGTCCTTCGTTGAGGGCCGCCGTGTTGGCCGGGGTCGGGGTGCTCGTCGGCTGTGACCGGTCCTCCGGGACCGGTCCTTCGTTGAGGGCAACTCGAAATCGGCTCAAATCCATGCCGGGGTTGTGTGACCGGTCCTCCGGGACCGGTCCTTCGTTGAGGGGACGACCAGGTGGACGCGCTGACTCAGGCCATCATCGTGACCGGTCCTCCGGGACCGGTCCTTCGTTGAGGGGTGCAGGATGCTCAGGTGAGCGGGCAGGCCTTCGAGTGACCGGTCCTCCGGGACCGGTCCTTCGTTGAGGGATGCGTGAATGGGCGCCCGGCATCATCCACGCCGCCGTGGCCGGTCCTCCGGGGCCGGTCCTTCGTTGAGGGGATGAAAACGGTCGTCCCCGCCGGGCGGGCCACGAGTGGCCGGTCCTCCGGGGCCGGTCCTTCGTTGAGGGGGGCACTCAACGCCTTGAGAATGGGGCCGAGCGTATGTGGCCGGTCCTCCGGGGCCGGTCCTTCGTTGAGGGGCCTTCGCTCTCAAGGCCGCCGACCTGGCGGCCGGGGGGTGGCCGGTCCTCCGGGGCCGGTCCTTCGTTGAGGGCTGGCGCAGTCGGGCATCGACCACGGCACGGTCTGGCTGTGGCCGGTCCTCCGGGGCCGGTCCTTCGTTGAGGGGGGTCCAGCAGTGGCCAGCCCTGGACCGATGCCGAAGGTGGCCGGTCCTCCGGGGCCGGTCCTTCGTTGAGGGCACGTGGGCGGCTGCGGGTGGTTGATACCAGAATGTGGCCGGTCCTCCGGGGCCGGTCCTTCGTTGAGGGCAGGCCCTCGGAAAGCAGATGGGCCTCACTGCCGAAGCTGACCGGCCCTCCGGGACCGGTCCTTCGTTGAGGACCCACCAGCTTCATCGCCACGGCACGATCAAGCGGGTGACCGGTCCTTCGGGACCGATCCTTCGTTGAGGGCTCCGGGGCGGCGATGGGCTTGGTGGCAGGGATAGCGGTGGCCGGTCCTCCGGGACCGGTCCTTCGTTGAGGGACGACGACCACCGCGCTCGGGACGATCACTGCGGCCCTGGTGACCGGTCCTCCGGGACCGGTCCTTCGTTGAGGGGCGCGCCGGGATATCGAACCGCCGCTCGGCGCGGTCGTGGGCGACGCGTCCGGTCCCGTCCGTGCTTTATGGCCCGGCCCCCACAAACCCGCCCACCGCCGCGGGGGGAGCGGC
>JAUNKV010000002.1:33050-155442 GCA_030532575.1 Propionibacteriaceae bacterium
GAGATCGTCGCGGCGGTCGGCTCTGGGGTGGCCGGTCCTTCGGGACCGGTCCTTCGTTAAGGCCGCGTCCGCATCAACCCGGGCCAGGTCCGCTGGTGGAGCGACCGATCCTCCGAGATCACTTCTTTGCTGAGGCAGTGATTTGTGGTGCGATGGAGCGACTGGTTCCAGCAACCGGCCCTCTGCTGGGCAAGCGCCTCGACTCCGCCGAGGGAAGCTGCCTGCTTGAGACCCGCCAGCTGGGGCCAGTCCTTCGTTTCTGTGGATCGGGTTGGCTTCAGAGCCCCCAGAGCTTTCAGGGCGCACGAGCCCCAGCCATGCTGATACATGGTCTTTGATGATTAGAAGCTTGCACTACTCTAGAGCTGATTTGCCCTTGACGCTTCCTTCCTGTAGCCTTCAAGTACGACAGTCCCACTCAAGCACCTGGGTCTGACAAAAAATCGATTCGAGCGAGGAGGCTCCTCATGGAACTGAACATCGACACACTCATCGCCGCCTGCAGCCCCGGCGGAGCCAACAGCCTGCGCATCCTGACCGAGCTGGCCCCGGCTGGCGGAGAGTCCGCAGGTGTCGCTCCGGCCCGATTCCTGGATGGCAACAACCCCACCTACGCCTACGAGCGGCGCTTCGTGGATGGCGAACCCCAACACGTCGTACTGCTCGACGGCAAGGCCTCCAGCCAGAACCGCATTGAGGAACAGGTCTCCGTCGCCATCGCGGACGACCACCCCGTCCTGTCCCGCACCCCGCGGATCGAGGTCACCTACCCCACCCTCGGCACCCTGAGCGATCTCAACCTGCCGCACCGCGCCTTCGACGGGCACATCCGCCTGGGCACCATCGACGGGGTTCCCGCCGTCAAGCACCCTGACTACGTCGCCCTGCGCAACAGCACCCCCACCAACGCCCGTGCCCTCCTGGAAACCTCGCCTGCATCCATCGCCCTCGGCGCCTGGGACTCCACCCGCAAGTCCCACCAGAGCCGCTTCCGCAGCCCGATCACCGGTGAGATCATCGGCGTCCTGGCCGACCAGGGTCCCGATGCCACCCGCAACCCCCGACGCGGCGGCGCCCGGGTTGACAGCGCCTCCCCCAGCGTCCGCCTCACCGGCAACGAGATGAAGGAAATCCTCAACAACATCAAGGACGACCTCAGCCCCAAGAAGGTCGACGAGCTGGAGAAGGAGGCCTCCTCCGCCAAGAACAAGCCGATCTCCGGCTCCCATCTCGGCATCGGCTCCATCCCGCCTGCCCTGAACACCCTCGGCCTGGTCTCCTGCCGCCGCATCATCCGGCAGCAGGTGCTCTCCTTCGCCGCCCTGCGGCAGCTGCGCTTCGGCACCGATCACAAGGATGTCCTGAAGGCCAACGTCGCCTGCCGTGTCCTGCTCGCCGCCTGGATTCTCAACGGTGTCGCCCGCTCCAACAGCGAACTCGTGCTGCGCGCCAACTGCGACTTGGTGGAGAAAGGCCCCGAGCAGTACTGGCTCGACGCCCGACACGGCGAGGGCCACGACGTCAAGCCCCTGGACATCGCCGCCGCTGACGCCCTGCTGGAGGCCGCCATCAAGCACGCCGAGCAGGAGGCGGGCATCACCTGGCAGGGCCAGGTCCTGAAGGTGACCGGCAGCCCCATCATCGACAAGTCCGCTGAGGCCACGGACGAGGACGAGTGACATGGGCCTCCAAGGAATCCTCGCACGGTTTCCTCTGGGGGTGTTCCGCGGCCACAACCCGGATGGCTCCATCGCGCCCTTCCCGGACACCGCCCGCCTGTTCAGCGCCCTGCTGAACGCCGCCGGGCAAGGGGACTCCGCCGTCCCCTCCGGCACGGACACCACCCCCAGCAGCGAAGCCCTGACCGCCTTGCGGTGGCTGGAGAACAACCCGCCCGACGCCTTGCACCTCCCGCCCCTTCGCCGTCCGGACAGGGATACCGAGGCATACCGCGACGAAGGCACCCTCAACCAGCAGGGCAAAGTGGCCAAGACCCTCCGCCACGTCTCAGGGACCGCCCTGGGCGGCCCCGTCGCCTGGCTGTGGGCGGACGGCATCCCCGACGAGATCGCCTCCACCCTCGACCTCCTGGCCGCTGACGTGAGCTGCCTCGGCGAAGCCGACTCCCCCGTCGTGCTCGAAGTGGGTGAGGCAGAGCCGACCCACCACCTCGACCAGAAGGCCACCCCGTTCTCCCGAGGCGGCACCCGGGTTCGCTCCGTCACCACCGGACGCCTCGACGCCCTGGAGACGGCCTACCGGGAATCCCGCAGGATGCCCCGCTCCGAGTCAGTGAAGGAAAAGGGCGAGAAGTCAGCCCTGCACCCCATCCCCAACGACGGCGTGACCACGCTGCTCTACCGCGTCCCGGCACCGGAAACCGGTCTTGACGAGTTCGCGCCGTGGCCGCAGGTGGCGATCCTCCCCGTCAGGCACGGCACCCCCGTCACGGAACGAACCGCCGTGAAGTGGTGTGTGACCCTGCGCTCGGCCCTGCTCTCCCATCTGGGCGACGAGGCACCTCCCGTCATCACCGGGCGCTACCCCGACGACGTCGCGAAACCCGCCAACCGGGTGGCACTCCAGTACCTGCCCGCAGGCCACGCCAGCCACCACGGCATTGAGGAACCCGCCTTCCTGGTGATGCTCCCGCGCGGCATCGACCCGGTGGATGAGGAAGCCCTGCTGAACAGGCTCAAGGGAATCCGAAGCCTCCGCAACGACCTCGGCACCCAGAGCCTCGGGCCCTACACCCTGGTCCCCGGAGCCACCTTCTGGCCCCGGAACCCGAACCCCACACCAACCCTGTGGAAGCCGCTGACCCCCCTGATTCCCGAGGTGCGGGCCGGGGATCGACGGTGTGGGCTCAGCCCGTGGAGCCCGTACGACACCCTCAACCTCTCGCTGGGGCTGCTCATGCGGGACCTGCTGGGTGAGCACATCCCCCGCGACCCCACCGCAGAGGACCCCAAGGCCACCTGGCGACACCTCGCCGACACCGTGCAAGGGCTGGACTTCACCGTCCAGGACCTCTACCAACTCAAGGACTCGAAGGCCAGCGACTTCGTGCACAAGGCACCAGCCGGGATGGTGATCCAGCCCTACCGTGCCCTGCTGGAACTCGCACCGTCGCTGAGCCCCACCGCGATCATGGCCGTCGGGCAGTCCCGACACCTGGGAGGCGGTCTCCTGGTCCCCACCTTCCTGTCCCTCGGAAAGGAGTCCAGCCTTGCTTTCCACAGCTGATTTCGCCCCGTTCCTGAAAGCCGTGACGGGGCACGCCCCCTTCGCCTGGCAGCAGCGGCTGCTGGAGCACATCGTCCGCGAAGGGGAGTGGCCAGCCGCGATCACCGCCCCCACCGGAGCAGGAAAGACCGTCGTGGTGCCGGTGCACGTCTTCGCCTCGGCCATGTCCGCCCAGGGTGCTGCCCCCCGGCTGCCACGACGGCTGGCCCTCGTCGTGAACCGCCGCGGCCTGGTGGACTCCCACGAGCAGGTGGCGGAAAGAATCCGGGACGCCCTGGCGAACTCCACCGAACCGGTTGTCCGTGAGGTGGCCGACGCCCTGACGAGCCTCGGCCTCAACGCAGGGCTTGAAATCACCAACCTGCGTGGCGGGATCACCCCAGACCATGAATGGCTGCTGACCTCCGGCGGCTGCCACATCATCTGCACCACCCCGCAGATGGCGGGCAGCGCCCTGCTGATGAGGGCCTACGGCGCCTCTCTCCAGGCCCGCCCACGCCTGGCCGGTCTTTTGGCCATCGACACCGCGCTGGTGCTGGATGAGGCCCACCTGAACCGGCAGTTCCTGCTCACCGCCCGACGGGTCGCAGAACTGGCCGAACGGGACGCCGCCCAGCTCCAGCTGCCCGGTCTTCAGGTGGTGGAGGCCTCCGCCACCGCCCACCTGACACCGGGGCAGGAGGCCATCAGCATCACCCCTGACGACCTGCAGGCGGAACCCGCGCTGGCGAGCAGGCTCACCAACCCCAAACCACTGCGATACGTGGAGATTCCAGAGACGAAGGGAAATCACCCCAAGGCCGTCCTCGGCGTCTTCGTCGATGAAATCCTGGCGGCACGGGACCGGCTCACCGCGCCCGGCACCGTCGGCTGCGTGGTCAACACCGTGAAAAGCGCCGCCGAGATCGCTGACCTGCTGCGCGAGAGAGGCCTCAAGGCGGTGTCCTGGGTGGGCCGGATGCGGCCGCTGGACCTAGCACGGCTGAAGGAGGAGCACGCCGACCTGTTCACCGTGGCAGGCGACCCGAGCGTGGATGTCCTCGTCGCGACGCAGACCGTCGAGGTGGGGGTTGACATCGACCTTCACGCCCTGGTGACGGAGCTGGCCCCCGGCTCGGCCCTGGCGCAACGATTCGGCCGGGTGAACCGACTCGGCCTGCGCCCATCGGCTGAACTGGTGGTGCTGGGCCCCAAACGGCCCTCAAAACCCTCCGGCATCTACACCGCTGAGGAACTGCAGGCGGCTCACGCCTGGATCAACGCCGGGCTGGGCTCAGAGTTGTCATTCACCCCCGCCACCCTGGCCGCTGCCCCACCTCCGGCCGCCGAGCTCCGCAGGATGCTGCTCTCCCGGCTGGAGCTGGGGGATGTGGACTACCTCTCCCACACCGGCGGCGGGCTGTTCGCAGAACCTGAGCTGGAGCTCTGGCTGAGCGACGACCTGGAGGTCCCCAACGCGGAAGGCGGACTGATCGTTCGTGGCCCACTCGGTGACGACGAGCCCGCCCTGGGGCTTCTCCGCGCCACCCCTCCGGCATCACGCGAGGTGTTCCCCGTCGTCCTGCCGCGCCTGGCGGAAATCGTCGAGCACGTGTTGGCCAAGGGGAAGAAACACCGGGTCTTCCTGTGGCGCCGGGGAGAGCTGAGCCTGCACCACGAGAGTGTCTCCCTGATCCCCGGGGACCTGGTGGTGGTCGATTCCGACCTCGCCGTGTGCAAGAGCGACGTCGTGGTGGACCCCAAACAGGCCAAGGACCAGGCCACCCCTGTCTGGGGGGAGGAGAGCACCCGGGTGATCCTCGCCGGGGACCCCAGCCCCTCTGTCGCCGATGGAGACCCCGACGATCTGCTCGAGGAGTTGGCCCCCCTCAGCCGGGAAGAGGCCATCGAGCTGTTGAAACAGCAGTATCCCGAGGCCAAGGACTTCGTGTTCCCGGAGACCGTGGAGAACCTGGGGTTGGGTCGTCAGCGATTCCCCTGGGTGGTGTGGCACACCGACGCCCCGTCAGAGGAGGACCGGCAGATGTGGACCGTGGCCCCCTTGCCCGTGCCGCTGGAACAGCATTCTGGTGCTGTGGCGGCCCAGGCCGAGCAGCTCGGGGAAACGGTGGGTCTGCCGAAGGAGCTGGTCGAGGCCCTGCGTCTGGCCGGGCTGCACCACGACGACGGAAAGGCCGACCCCCGCTTCCAGCGGGCGCTCGGGGCGGACGGGAAACAGCTGCTGGCCAAGAGCGGGTTCCCCTCGGCACAGCAGGCTCGCCGCGCCAAGGCCATGAGTGGTCTCCCGACAGGGTGGCGGCATGAACAGGCATCCGTGCTGTCGGCACTCAACGCTCTGGCGGACCAGCCAGAGGAGCTGCGGGACCTCGTGGCCCGGCTGGTTGGTACCAGCCATGGCAGAGGGCGCCCGAGCTTCGACATGGTGGCGGCCGATCTGCTGGTCGAACCCACCGCCTTGGCCAAGAGCCTGTTCACCGAGGGCGGTTGGGAAGAGCTCATGCAGCGCACTCAGGAGCGCTGGGGCGCATGGGGATGCTCCTATCTGGAAGCGCTCCTCAGGTCAGCTGACGGCATGGTGTCGAAGGAGGGATCATGACTGAATTTCATCTGGGCGGCCCCATCACCAGCGCCCTCACCCACTTTGCGGGTTTCGGCCTGGCGGCGATCCTGGAGGATCAGGGCCACACCGCACTGCGGATGTACTGGCAGGAAGGCACGTCACCGTCGCTGGTCATCACCGGCGTCTCCGCCGACGACGTGGGCGCGGCCGTTCGCAACCATGCGGCGGCCATCGGGAACGACCACTGGATACATGCCCAGCTGGACGATGAGCGGCGTCACGGAGCGGCGTTGTTCAGCCCTCGGATCAAGAGCGCCGAAAGCCGTGAGGAGTGGGAGACCTATTCCTCGCAGCGGCAGCGGTACCTGACAGCTGATCTCGGCAGACTCGACCGGAACATGCTGCACGGTTTGGGCGAGCCAGCCCATTGGCATCACACGGAGAAGGACAGGCAACCGGATCGTGGGGCCAGCCGCTGGGAGATGAAGACCAGGAATCGGGGTGAGGAGCTGGTCACCCATAGGGTTCGTCCGCTGCTGAAGGCGATCCAGTCCAGAAACAGCGACGAGCTGGCCGCCGGGCTGGCCGGGGAGCAGCTGGTGGACATCGACAAGAAGGCGGATTCCCGTACCGGAACCGGTTTCACCAAGCCCGGGCCTGTGGATGCCGCCGTCGCATGGTGTGCGCTGTGGGGGATCAGTTGGATGCCGACGGTGCACCAGGTGCACCAGATGTCGCAGTCCCCGGCGGTCTCCCCCAGAACACGGGTTCACCCGGCGGATGCGGCACTGCCCGTCGTCGCCACTGCGATGAGTCTCCCGCTGTGGCGAGCCGTGCTGCGCAGCCGCCAGCTGGATGTGGTGGCGTTCTCACCCGAGGACGCAGAGGCTCGGGCGTCGATGCGGTGGCTCAGCAACCGGGGCGTGGTCGGGCTCATCCGATTCCGAATCCACCTGGGGGGCAGCTCCTCCGCACCGGAACGCCACCTGATGGACGGGGTGCTCGATCTGTTCGAGGTTGAGCCGCGATGACCGGGCCGATGCTTCCCATCAGTTTGGTCACGAACACCGCGTTCTGCCCGCGCCGGACATGGTTGGAGGCAACTGGGGAGGTCGTGGCCAGCTTCAACATGGAGGCTGGCCAGGCCGCCCACAGTCGAGTTGATTCAGGGGTCAGCACCGGCCCTCAGCGTCGCTCGGTCCAGGTGGAGGACCTGGAGTGGGGGGTCTACGGCAAGTGTGATGTGGTGGATGTCGAGGACGGCACCGTCGAGGTGGTGGAGTACAAGGCCACCCCGGGCAAGCGGGAGCCGAGTGTCAGCGAAGCCAACCGGGTCCAGCTGGCGCTGCAGCGTCGCGGGCTGGAGGCACAAGGCCATGTGGTCTCCTCGCAGCGGGTGTATTTCACCAATCATCGACGTTCGGTACCGGTGGAGGTGGATGATGCTCTTCTGGCCGAGGCGCATCGTCTGGTGGAGCTGACGCGGGAGATCGTGGAGGGGGACACGGCCCCGGAGCCGCTGCTGGAGGATCCACGGTGTCGGTTCTGTTCGCACGCGGGAGTGTGCCTTCCGGAGGAGCGGCGCGGCGGACCGGTCAAGCGGGTGCTGGTCTCGGACCCTCACGGGGAGGTGCTTCACCTCACGGTTCCCGGAGCGCGGGCGTCCCTGCGTCGTGGCCGGGTGATCGTGCAGAGAGGCGACGAGGACATCACCGATCTGCCCATCGAACGGGTCGCGGGGATCGTGGTTCACGGAAACGTGGACCTCTCGACAGCTCTCGTGAGGGAGGCGCTCTATCGCGGGATCAGCATTGTCTGGTGTTCGGGACGTGGCCGGGTGATCGGTTTCGGCCGGTCGGCCAGCTCTCCGAATGGCGGGGGCAGAGCGGTTCAGCTGCACACCTCGGTGACCGGGGACATGGAGCTGGCAAACGAGCTGATCGCTTCGAAGATCAGCAATCAGGCGACGATGCTTCGTCGAAATGCCAAACAGGACTGCGCCGAGCAGGTGCAGGAATTGCGGACGCTGGCCAGCAGGGCCAGCTCTGCAGGCACGGTGGAGGAATTGCTGGGGCAGGAGGGCAGGGCCGCGAGGGTCTACTTCCAGAATTTCCCGGTGATGCTGTCCTCGGCCCAGTGGGTGCGTGATTCGTGGCCCGGCCGTCATGGTCGAGGAGCAACCGACCCACTCAATGCTGCCCTGAACTACAGCTACGGCCTTCTGCTCTCAGAGGTGGTTCGTGCAATCCACGTCTGTGGGCTTGATCCGCACCTGGGGTTCGTCCACAGCTCCACCCGGAACAAGCCTGCGTTGGCGTTGGACCTGATGGAACAGTTCCGACCACTGCTGGCAGATTCGGCGGTGGTGTCGGCGATCAACAACGGCGAGTTGACCCTGGATGATTTCTGCCGAGGCCTTGAGGACCATCGGCTGACGGACGCGGGACGTCGCGCAGTGACCGTCGCATTCGAGCGGCGGGTCTGCCAGGAATTCCGGCACCCGGTCTTCGACTACAAGGTGTCCTGGCGGCGCGCCATTGAGGTGCAGGCCAGGATGCTGCTCGGTTACCTGGATGGTTCCCAGGAGCGTTACGTGGGGGTGAGGACGAGGTGAGTCGTCGCGACGAGAGACTGCTTCTGGCAGCCTACGATGTGCCGGATGACCCCCGTCGTGACCGCTTGGCCAAGGCTCTTCTGAGCTACGGGGACCGAATCCAGTACAGCGTCTTCCTCATCGAGGCGGCGCCGGTGAAGCTGGCCCGCCTTCGGCGTGAGTTGCAAGCCCTGATGAGCGAGCAGGAGGACTCTGTTCTCCTGTGTGATCTTGGCCTAGCGGGAAGCACGACGGGAACCACCATCGAGTTCCTGGGCCGGGAACGCAACCTGACAACTTCACAGAGTTTCATCGTTTGACACCGCGAGAGGGGTACGGAACACGCGACACGCCTTGACCACTCGCGCACCAAATTCCCTTGTCACAGCCACACGAGTGGCGATCTTCCCGTCAGACCCCACCACGACACGGTCATTGGGAAGGCACCTCTCGCAGCACCCCTCCAAACCCCCAAGCCAGAAGGCGATAAAATCAGGAGCGTGGCCAGCCCTTCGGGGCTGGCACTTCGTTGAGGCGCGGTCTGGTTGGTGAGACGCTGCGGGACCGTCAGTGGCCAGCCCTTCGGGGCTGGCACTTCGTTGAGGCGTGCCGGAGATGAACGACATCTCCACGTCGTCGGCCTGTGGCCAGGGTTTGCTCGCGTCCGTATCGGGGCGGCGCGCCGGGTGGCCAGCCCTTCGGGGCTGGCACTTCGTTGAGGCCGCGCGGTGATCGTGGAGAACGTCGTCGAGGTGCAGGTGGCCAGCCCTTCGGGGCTGGCACTTCGTTGAGGCGTGACCGTACTTCCGCTGATCTCAATGGCGGGGATCGTGGCCAGCCCTTCGGGGCTGGCACTTCGTTGAGGCCCAGCAGGTAGTCGATGTTGTCGAGCAGGTGACCGATGGTGGCCAGCCCTTCGGGGCTGGCACTTCGTTGAGGCGAGGCGATCAAGGCGTGGGGTGGGGATGAGGTTGCGTGGCCAGCCCTTCGGGGCTGGCACTTCGTTGAGGCTTCCTGTGACCTTCTCCTGCAGAGCGGCTGCTGAAGTGGCCAGCCCTTCGGGGCTGGCACTTCGTTGAGGCCAGATGCGGGAGGCCCGGACAGCAGAGCGACCAATCGTGGCCAGCCCTTCGGGGCTGGCACTTCGTTGAGGCCCTCGACGACGCGGAAACCTCCCTGACGACCGTTGAAGGTGGCCAGCCCTTCGGGGCTGGCACTTCGTTGAGGCCTGCCCCTGGGCAGCTCCACCAGCTCCGGGCCGCGCTGTGGCCAGCCCTTCGGGGCTGGCACTTCGTTGAGGCTCGGTGACATTCCCCGGGGTGGGGGTGAGCCAGCCGGTGGCCAGCCCTTCGGGGCTGGCACTTCGTTGAGGCGGTGGGATGGCCACGGGCATCCCGCAGTCGATGACCTGGCGACTGGCCCTCCGGGACCGGCCCTTTGGTGTTATTTCATCACTACTCGGGTCGGCCCCTCCAACCCGCTGTTCACAGCGGGCGGGCGAGCTTGCGAGAGCGCTCGTCTCCAGACCTGGTGACGGTGTGCAGGGACTTGTCCCGGGGCTCGAGCCGGGGTCCCTCACTCCGCATCGGGCCCCGGCTCGACCAGCGGAAAAGGGCATGGACAACCCTCTTCGTTGTTGTGCGCTGCGATCTCCCCAGTGGTCAGCCCGCACGCGGTCAACGACAAACAGGTAGCATGTTCACCCTGCTGTGCTGTCCCCGGGAGGGCCCCCGGGGATGACCCGCTTTGTAGTTGCGGGGTAACCGTGCTCCCCACCTCCGTGGGGATGGCCTCTGCTGCAGCAGAAAACCAACCTTTGAAGTTTTGGGGTACGGGGGTTGCACTGTACTTTCGGATGACGTAGACTGGCATCACACTCCGATCCAGCACGAGGTGGTCATGGACAACAACAGGGTTGCACCCGGGACTGACAATTTCGTCCCCCGCCCAGACCCCGCAGCACTCAGCCGCGAGGCTCGTTCGATCTGGGCGAAGACCGGAGGCCAGACCCACTGGCTGCCTCTTCACCAACACATGACGGACAGCTTCCACACAGCGTCCCGGCTGTACGACGAGTGGCTGAGCAGGCAGGTCAAGGAGCGGTGGGCTCACTGGGAGCCAGAACCCGGTCTGATTCGACGGATCGCCACCTTCCTTGCTGGCATCCACGATGTCGGCAAGGCCTGTCCGGCTTTCGTTGCCCAGTCAGAACCCCTGGCCCAGAAAGCCCGGGATGCCGGACTCCCCTGCCGAGTCATGGCCGAGCTGAAGGATGACCGAAGACACCTCCCTCACTCACTGGTGAGTCAGGCTGCGTTGATGACCTGGCTCACCGAGCAGGACGTCCCGAAACGAACTGCACTGGCCATCAGCTCCGTGATCGGAGCCCATCACGGCCGCCCCATGAGGAAGGAGCAGCTGACTGACACAGAGCGTCTCCTCAACGGCGTCGGTGGGCCCGAGTGGGCCAAGACGCGCGCCGAGTTCATCACCTGGCTGGCTGAAGCCTCAGACATCGCAGCAGACCTGGAACACCTCAAGACCTGGAAGATCCCGTTCCCGCTGCTGGTGGAGCTCGCAGGGTTCGTCGTGGTGGCGGACTGGCTGGCCAGCAACACCACTCTGTTCCCCCTCTTCCCCAAGGATCAGGACATCCTGCCTGCCGAGGAACAGGCCATCCGCCCCCTGTTCGCCTGGGGTGAGGCCGCCATGCCAGCCCCGTGGGAACCCCCGTCCCTGGCGGAATCAGCTGCCTCGTTCTACCGTTCCAGATTCAGCTGGCCGGAGGGCTGGGAGCCCCGCGCAATTCAGCACATCGCCCACGACATCGCGCGCAAGGGCAGCGTCGGGATGCTCATCATCGAGGCGCAGATGGGCGGCGGGAAGACCGAGGCTGCCTTCGGAGCTGCCGAGCTCATCGCGGCCGCGCTGGGAGCACAGGGCCTGGTGGTGGCTCTGCCCACCCAGGCAACCGCCAATGCGATGTTCGACCGTCTCGCCACATGGTTGCCGAACCAGCCGCACAAACCCTACGAGGCCGCCGCATGGTCCATCACCCTGGGACACGGCAAAGCGATGCTTCAGAGCAGCTACGCCGCCATGATCGAGGAGGTTCGCCAGTTCGAGGCAGAGTTGGTGCGCAGCGATCAGGTCGCCGCCATGTACGACACCGAAACCGACGGGGAGCCACCGTGCAACGCGGTCGCCCACCAGTGGTTCCTCGGGGCACGCCGTCGACTGCTCGCCAACTTCACGGTGGTCACCATCGATCAGATCTTGATGGCTGCCCTGCAGCGCAAACACCTGGCCCTGGCCCACATCGCCCTGTCCGGCAAGGTCGTCGTCATCGATGAGGCCCACGCCTCTGATGACTACATGAACGTCTACCTGGACTCGGCCCTCAGCTGGTTGGGCGCGTACGGCGTCCCCGTCATCGTGCTGTCGGCGACACTCACCACGGAGCGACGAAACGCCATGCTCGCGGCCTACTCCCCACAACGGCGCCGGGAGATCGAGGAGCTGGACATCTCCGAGGATCAGTACCCCCTCATCACGACGCTGCCGTCGTCGCCTGCCCCGATTCGCACCTGCGTGGTCCCGGACCCGAGTCCGCCGCGCACCGTGTCCTGGAGTTGGCATCCCACCTCACTCGAGGCAGTCGTCGCGACGCTGACCCGATGCCTGTCGAACGGGGGCTGTGCGTTGGTGGTCCGCAACACCGTCAAGGACGCTCAGGAAACCGCTGAGGTACTCGACGCCGCTGGCCTTGGGCCCGTGCTGCTCAATCACGCCGGTTTCATGTCCGCCGACCGTGCCGCCAACGACCACGAACTCACTGAGCTGTTCGGCCCCAGGGCAGGTGAGGAACGTCCCCACCGTCAGGTGGTGGTGGCAACGCAAGTCGTGGAGCAGTCATTGGATGTGGACTTCGACGTCCTCATCACTGACCTGGCCCCCATGGATCTGTTGCTGCAGCGGATCGGCAGACTGCACCGTCACCCCCGAAGCCGCCCCAAGGGGTTGGAGCAGGCTCAGGTTTTGATCCTGGCTGACGAGGACGACGGCCCCCTGCCAAGAGGCAGCTCCGGCTCCCACGTCATCTACGGCGACCATCATCTGCTCAGGACAGCAGGCACCCTGACCCTGCACGGTGAAACGGTGACCCTTCCGACCGACATCTCCCCACTCGTCCAGCGGGCGTTGGGCCATGAACCTCTCGGCCCTGACGGGTGGCAGCCCACCCTGCAGGCAGCAGCCGAGGAACACGGGAAACTCCAGGACAGGGCACGCCACAAGGCCAGCACCTGGGTGCTACGCCCCCACTCAAGGCGCGGGCCGGGCCATCTCGGCGAATGGATGGACCTCGCCAACGATCCCAAGGAAGCGCAGATGGGAGCCACCGTGCGTGACACCGACCCATCCCTGGAGGTCATCGTCGTTCCCCTCACCCCTGACGGCTCCGCCGCAGTACGGCCGCCCTGGCACACCGCCGACCCCACCGTCGCCGAGGTGTTGGACGTCTCCACCCTGCCGAGCGACGACATCGCCAGGGAGATCGCGACCTGGGCGGTGAGGCTGCCCAGCAGGATCGTGCGCTGGGACCTCGACCAGTGCGTCGCCGCCATCGAGTCAGACCCGCGGGTCAAACGCTGGGCCTGGCGAAAACACCCACTGCTCAAGGGCGAATTGTTCTTGCCCATGACCCAGGAAACAGAAGGAGGTTCAACCTTGCATGCAGAGATCAGGGTGGGGTCAAAAACCCACACCCTCACCTACTCGCCAATCCGGGGAATGGAGGTGAGCACCGAATGAGCTTCAACCTGACATCAGAACCCTGGATTCCCGTGCTGCGACTCGACGGCACGTCGGATCAGCTCTCGCTGCGTGAATGCTTCTCCGAAGCGGACCAGATCCGTCGCCTCAGCACGGAGCTGCCGACCCAGTCCTTCGCTGTGCTGCGGGTACTGCTCGCCATCATCCACGACGCCATCGGCATCCACTGGGAGTCCGACCTGGAGGAGCTCCATGAGGAGGGCCTGGACCTGGAGCGGATCGAGGCCTACCTCACCGAGTACGAGGATCGGTTCGACCTGTTCCATCCCACCCGCCCCTTCATGCAGGTGGCAACACTGAGGACGGCAAAGAACGAGGCCTCCGGTTTGGAGAAACTCATCAGCGATGTCCCGAACGGCGACCCCTTCCTCACCACCAGAGCCGGACAGGGACTGTCAAAGATCGAGGCGGCTGAGGCAGCCCTGTGGCTGATCCACTGCCACGCCTTCGACCCCAGCGGGATTCGCTCCGGGGCTGTCGGCGACCCCGAGGTGAAGGGTGGGAAGGGCTATCCCATCGGCCCTGGCTGGGCTGGCCAGATCGGTGGTGTCGTGCTGCACGGCAAACACCTTGCAGACACCCTGCTGTTCAACCTCAGCACAACCCCGGAGAACCCGGAGGACCACCCGGTGTGGGCTCGCGACGAGGCGCAGAGCGAGCAGCGTGACCTGGAAGCGCAGCCACGTGGCCCGGTGGATCTGCTGGCCTGGCAGTCCCGACGGGTTCGCCTCGTCGGTGACGCCGCATCAGGTGTGACCGGGGTGGTGCTGTGCCAGGGTGACAAGGTGACACCGCAGAATCGCCACACTCTGGAACCCATGACGGCCTGGCGGTACTCGAAGCCACAGAGTCAGAAGTTCAAGCAGGCGGTGTACATGCCCCTCAAGCACGACCCGACCAGGGCCGCCTGGCGCGGTGCTCCCGCCATGCTCTCCCACGCTGTCACCGAGGTCGATGGTCACGAGGCAACACTGCAACCGACGACCACCCGAATGTTGAAGGGGCTGGACCCATCGGGGACGAAGGATCTCAGCGCCACTCTCGAACTGGTCGGGATGGAGTACGGCCCCCAGGAGGCAACCGTCGCTGACCTCTACCACGACACTCTCGACTTCAGGGTCTCGCTCCTTGGCGACAAGGCAGCCCCCGTGGTCGCCATGATCCACGACGCCCTGGTGAACACCGACCGGGCTGTGTGGGAGCTGGGCAGGCTGGCAAAGAACCTCGACTATGCCGCAGGTGGCGATGAGAAGTCAGCCGGTGACGACATGAAGGTCGTGGGAGCAGCACAACGGGCACAACTGGCTGCTTGGTCGGCCCTCGATGCTCCCGCCCGGGACTGGCTGGCTGGCCTCAGCGCCACAACGGACACCGTCGAAGCCCACCGCGACTGGCAACGGCAGGTTCACGGCGTCCTCATGTCGGAGGCCGGGCGCCTGATCACCACCTGCCCTCCAGCCGCAGTCGCAGGCCGGGAGACGAAGCGTGGCTTCATGACGGCAGGGCTTGCGGAGAGCTACTTCCACACCGCGCTCCGCAAGCAGCTGTCGCTACTCGAACAACCAATTCAGAGAGGAGAACAGGAGTGAGCGAGAAGTTCACCTGTGGAGGTTTCGTGACCTCCAAGATCTTCCGGCTCATCGGTCAGGACCCAGCGACCATGTCCCCTGCAGCCCGAGGGCTGTTGGCGCAGCTGCGCGGCGCGCTGGGCAAGGAGCCCGCGACGGTGCCCGCCATCTGGGGCGTGACCCTCGACGGTATCCCTGACGATCTGTCGGCAAAGCGCCGGAGCCACACCGAAATGGCAATCCACCTGGCGCTCACACAGTTCGCCATGCACCAGCAGGGCCGAAGCCGGTCCATGCACTCCAAACAGCCGTTCGGTGTGGCCGTCCGGCGACTGGCGGACAGCAGCAGCGGTAGCCAGGACGTGCACGAAACTCCGGTGTACAAGCGGTTCACTGCTCTTGCCCAGGCAACCACTCTGGCGGGGCTCGAAGCTCATTCCCGTGGCATCATCTCTCAGCTCCGCTCCCACGAGATCCCGTTCGACTACGGCCGCTACGCCGACGACCTCTACTGGTTCCTGACCGGTCACCAGCGTGATGTCCAGCGCCGCTGGGGCCGTGATTTCCATCGTCTCACCCTTTCCCCCACCACCGACAACACCCCTGAAGGAGACCTGGCATGACCACCTACATCGAATTCCACGCTCTGCAGTCCGTCCCCCCGGCCAACATGAACCGCGACGACTCAGGCGCTCCGAAGACCGCCATCTACGGCGGCGTCACCCGCTCCCGCGTCTCGAGCCAGTCCTGGAAGCGCGCGATGCGCAAGCATTTCAATGAGTCCCTCGACCCCACCCTGGTCGGCACCAGGAGCCGCATGATCGTGGCTGACATCGCCAAGATCATCGCCGAGAAGCACCCCGACCTGGCCGACCAAGCCGAAGGTTTGGCCGTCGATGCCATGGAGGCCGCAGGTTTCAAGAGACCTGCTCCAAAGGCCAAGGCCAAGACGGCTGCGGGAGTTCCCGAGACGGGGTATCTCGTGTTCCTGTCGCACCGGCAGATCGAGTCCCTGGCTGATGCGGCAATCGAAGCCAGCACTGCCCCGAACCCCAAGGATGCGATGAAGGCTGCCAAGGTCAAGAGCCTCGTGGATGTCGACCATTCCATCGACATCGCCTTGTTCGGACGGATGGTCGCTGACTCCGCGGACCTCAACGTCGACGCCTCCTGCCAGGTGGCCCACGCCATCAGTGTCCACGAGGCCACCCCGGAGTACGACTTCTTCACCGCTGTCGATGACGCGAAGAACCGTAACGAGGACGAGGAGGACGCCGGTGCGGGCATGATGGGAACCGTCGGCTTCGTGGCTTCCACCCTCTACCGCTACGCCGTCATCAACGTGGATCAGCTCCGCGAGAACCTTGGCAACGAGAAGGCCGTCGGCCTTGCGGTCGAGGCCTTCACGAAGAGTTTCCTGGAGGCAATCCCGAGCGGGAAACAGAACACCTTCGCCAACGGCACCCGTCCGGCGGCGCTGCTCGTGACCGTCGGCACTGGGCAGCCGACCAGCCTCGTCGGGGCGTTCGAGAACCCGGTCACCCCGGATGAGGGCCTCCTCAAGCCTGCCGTGAAGCGGCTGACGACGCACGCCGGAGAGGTCTTCGAGACCTGGCGCAGGCCTGAGGTCGTGCTGGTGGCGGGGCTGCCGTCGGAGATCGCTGGCCTTGCCTCCCTGGGAGAGGCCACTTCCTTCGAGAAGCTCGTCGAAGCTGTGAAGCAGCAGGTGCTGGAGGAGCAGTGAGCGTCCTCAAGCTCCGTCTGGCGGGCCCGCTGCAGAGCTGGGGCGTTGCCAGTCGTTTCACACGCCGCAACACCGAGGAGGCGCCCACCAAGAGTGGGTTGATCGGGTTGCTCGCCGCGGCTGAGGGGAGGCGTCGTTCTGACCCGATCGAGGATCTGGTCGGGTTGGAACTCGCGGTGCGCATCGATCAACGTGGCAGCCTGCTGCGGGATTTCCACACCGCCCATCACCAGGTGAGCGGCTCCTCCATGCCACTGACCGAGCGGTTCTACTGGGCCGACGCCGTCTTCACGGCTTTCCTGGGCGGGCCACGCCCGTTGCTGGAAGGGCTCGCCGAGGCTCTGGCTGACCCGGCCTACCCGATCTACCTCGGGCGTCGCTCATGCGTTCCCGAAGGGCGGGTGGTCCTGGGGGTCGAGGATGTCGCTGTGGCCGATGCCGTGCAGGCCTGTCCCTGGCAGGTCAGCGACTTCGTCAAGCGCAGGGCCAGGCAGGCCACGGTGCGGGTGGCGGTGCAGGCCGACAGTTCGGTCTACCCGGAGCTGCCGCCGTACCGCGAGCTGAACGATGTGCCGGTCTCCTTCAACCCGGAGCATCGCCAGTATCGAAGCCGCATGGTGGTCTCCACGCATGTGGTCCTCGACACCGGCGCGGAGGAGTCGTCTGAGTCCCTTGTCCATGATCCGTTCACTGCTCTGGGAGGCGAATGATGTTCCTCACACGTACCTTCCTCAACGCCCGTCGGGCCGGGGCCCGCAAACTCATCCTGTCCCCTCAGGCGATGCATGCGGCAGTCCTGTCCGGGTTCCCGCCAGGAGCCGAAGGACAGCGTCCCCTGTGGCGCCTGGACTCCGACGACCCACTGCGGCCAGCGCTGTACGTCGTCAGCGAGCGACAGCCTGACCTGACCCACATCGAGGAGCAGGCTGGATGGCCGACCCAGCCGACCATGCAGTCGGTGGGCTACTCCAATCTGCTTGGCTCTCTCGAGGAAAACCAGAAGTGGGGTTTCCGGTTGACCGCGAACCCAACCCATCGGGTGAAAGAGGGAGAGAAGTTCAAGGTCTACGCCCATGTGACAGTCAGGCAGCAGAGCGACTGGCTGTTGGATCGCGCTGAGGACCTGGGAGTCGATTTCGGGAATCCTGAATCTCCTGATTTCCTCGTGAGTGATCGCCAGAGCAAGAGGTTCCGTCGCGGCGATGGCACCGTCACGATTGGGACGGCCACCTTCAATGGCGTGCTCACCGTCGCTGATCCAGACAGGCTCAGAACTGCCCTGACCCAGGGCATCGGGCGGGCCAAGGCCTACGGCTGCGGGCTCATGACCTTGGCCAAAGCGTGATGAAGGGCACTGCACCACCCAGGTCGCAGCAATTGTTCCGGGTGGAGGATCGCGTGACGTTCCTCCACCTGGAACGGTGCACGGTGAGCCGGGACAGCAACGCGATCACCGCAACGGACCAGGAGGGCACCATCCACGTTCCGGCAGCGACGGTGAGCGCAGTCCTGCTCGGCCCGGGGACACGGGTCACGCATCACGCCATGATGTTGATGGCGCAGTGCGGGGTCACCGTGGTCTGGGTTGGTGAGGCTGGGGTGCGCTACTACGCGCATGGGGCTTCGCTGGCCACCTCAACGCGGCTGTTGGAGGCTCAGGCCGAGGCAGTGTCCAACACGCGGAAAAGGCTGGCGGTGGCGCGTCGCATGTACGAGTGGCGTTTCCCTGACGAGGTGGTGGAGGGCACCACCATGCAACAGCTGCGCGGACGTGAGGGGGCCAGGGTTCGTTCCATCTACCGTCAGGAGTCGAAGCGCACCGGGGTGGAGTGGAAGAAACGCGACTACGACCCGATGGCATTCGAGTCCTCGGACCCGATCAACCAGGCATTGTCGGCAGCACACTCCTGCCTCTACGGGGTTGTGCACGCCGTCGTGGTCTCTCTGGGGTGCTCCCCGGGCCTGGGGTTCATCCACACGGGACATTCCAGGGCATTCATCTACGACGTCGCTGACCTGTACAAGGCCGAGGTGACCATTCCCATCGCCTTCGACGTGGTTGCTGAGGGGTCCGACGACATCAGTGGTGACACACGCCGTCGGGTACGGGACGCGATGCGGGAGGGGACGATCCTGGAGCGCTGCGTCCGCGACATCAAGAAGCTCCTGCTCCCGCATGACGAGATCGACTGGGACATCAACGTGCTGCACCTGTGGGACGACAAAGCCGGGGCAGTGGCAGGCGGCATCGACTACAGTGAGGTCGACTTTTGATCGTTCTGGTGTTGAGCAAGGTGCCGCCCGGGCTGCGGGGACATCTCACACGATGGCTGCTCGAGGCCGCTCCCGGGGTGTTCGTGGGCAAGGTCTCTGCGCGCGTCAGGGACGAGCTCTGGGAGCTGACAAATCGTGAGCTCGGCGGTGGGACGGCCCTCATGGTCCTGTCGGCACGCAACGAACAGGGATTCGCGATCCGCAACTCAGGCCACCGCTGGTCCCCAGTCGACCTTGACGGCTTCGTCACCCTGAAGCGCCCTCCCGCCAACGACACCTCGTCCCCTACAGTCAAGGCACCGCTACCCAAGGCATCCCGCTACCGCTGGCTGCGGTCAAAACGAAAGTGATCGTAGAACGAGGAGACTTGGTGTATACTCCCTTGTCAGCAAGGATGTTCCCCGCACAGCGGGGATGATCCCAGCAACAAATCCATTTCCCGCAGGCGCTCAGGATGTTCCCCGCACAGCGGGGATGATCCTTGCGCGAGTGGTCGGCTGGCAGTCGTCAGCGGATGTTCCCCGCACAGCGGGGATGATCCCCCAGTCTAGCAAATCACCCCCGCGGCCGCAAAATGTTCCCCGCACAGCGGGGATGATCCCTCCTGCGTCAGGTAGTGGGCCAGGATGAGGGTATGTTCCCCGCACAGCGGGGATGATCCCATGACGGATTCCTCCTCTGAAGGTCATGCCCCATGTTCCCCGCACAGCGGGGATGATCCGGAAGAAGACTGCCATGAAGCGCCCCCTGGGGCATGTTCCCCGCACAGCGGGGATGATCCTGTCCGGAACCGCCCTGCCGGGGTGCACAAATGATGTTCCCCGCACAGCGGGGATGATCCAGCTCCAGGTAGCCCTCTGCTGGATGCTGGATGTATGTTCCCCGCACAGCGGGGATGATCCCCACCACCTCATCCCCCGGGGAACGCCCCGTCAATGTTCCCCGCACAGCGGGGATGATCCGGCCAAACACCCCACCCATCGCACAAACCATCGATGTTCCCCGCACAGCGGGGATGATCCCACTCGGGCAAGGCGTCCGCGACCACATCGGAGATGTTCCCCGCACAGCGGGGATGATCCCCGAGATGCGCCCCGGGTTGCCGCGCTCCGCCTTATGTTCCCCGCACAGCGGGGATGATCCTACGCAAGGCGGCATCTCTGAGCGGAGTACCGCATGTTCCCCGCACAGCGGGGATGATCCTGAGCATCCGCCCTGTCCATTCCGTCTGGGCCAATGTTCCCCGCACAGCGGGGATGATCCGCGTAGGCCTCAAGAACGTCCTCCTCGTGCACCATGTTCCCCGCACAGCGGGGATGATCCCGCAGTCAAGATGACCCCCGGGGTGGCGTTCCTATGTTCCCCGCACAGCGGGGATGATCCCAGTATCGGACAGGTCGCGCCGAAACCCGGTAGATGTTCCCCGCACAGCGGGGATGATCCTGGCACCTCAACCCAGAGGACTGGGAAAGCGGCATGTTCCCCGCACAGCGGGGATGATCCCACAGTGGGGAATTTGGCGGAGATCGAAAAGGCATGTTCCCCGCACAGCGGGGATGATCCTTCCACACGCCCGTTCTGTCCATCCGTGCGTTTATGTTCCCCGCACAGCGGGGATGATCCACGTCCGCTGTCGCAGGCACGTCAGCCTGGAAAATGTTCCCCGCACAGCGGGGATGATCCTTCGACGGCCCTTGATGAGGCGGTACACCTGCCATGTTCCCCGCACAGCGGGGATGATCCTTTTCATGGAATCCTGCGTGGTGGGGCCATTGCATGTTCCCCGCACAGCGGGGATGATCCCAGCATCCCACGGATGAAATTGGCCTCCGTGATATGTTCCCCGCACAGCGGGGATGATCCTCCTTTGAGCAAATCAATAAGGACAATCCGAGGATGTTCCCCGCACAGCGGGGATGATCCTACGAAACACCAAAAAATTAAAGGAAAGGTAACATGTTCCCCGCACAGCGGGGATGATCCCACCGTCCGTCATGATCTGCTGTGGCAGCTGGAATGTTCCCCGCACAGCGGGGATGATCCTGGGGCACTGAATTTCGGCCGTGTACTGAAAAAATGTTCCCCGCACAGCGGGGATGATCCGCAGGTCAACGGATTCAATCCGAGTCGTCGCGCATGTTCCCCGCACAGCGGGGATGATCCGGAAACCACGCTGATCATCCTGAGCTGCACCATATGTTCCCCGCACAGCGGGGATGATCCCGGGAGTCCGGGAAAACGCCCTGGGAAAAGCCAATGTTCCCCGCACAGCGGGGATGATCCTAGGCCTTTCGCCCGCTCGGGTGCACCCAATGTATGTTCCCCGCACAGCGGGGATGATCCCGCAATCCAGGCAGGCTGGACCGCGCTGTGGGAATGTTCCCCGCACAGCGGGGATGATCCGGCCAAACACCCCGTCCGTCGCACAAACCATCGATGTTCCCCGCACAGCGGGGATGATCCACGGTCACGCTGGAGGCCAAGAGTGGCAAAACGATGTTCCCCGCACAGCGGGGATGATCCCCGCGCCCGGCCGGGCCAAGACAGCCCCGGCGCATGTTCCCCGCACAGCGGGGATGATCCGGAGGCCATCGGTGAGATGGCGCTTATCACCCTATGTTCCCCGCACAGCGGGGATGATCCTTCGTAGGTGGTTTCGGTGGTCATTGTAGGCCTATGTTCCCCGCACAGCGGGGATGATCCGGATGTCGCCTTTACGTGGAGAATTGACAATTCATGTTCCCCGCACAGCGGGGATGATCCCCGATTACGGGAAGCAGGTCAACGGATTCAATCATGTTCCCCGCACAGCGGGGATGATCCCATCGGCCCCGGCGTCAACCGGACGCCCTGACCATGTTCCCCGCACAGCGGGGATGATCCCGCGCCCGCAATTCCCGCCCAGGTGCTGGCCCAATGTTCCCCGCACAGCGGGGATGATCCCACACGACCCGATCACCGACACGCAGCGGACCCATGTTCCCCGCACAGCGGGGATGATCCTTCATCGTGAATCGGAATGATCATGCAATCAGGATGTTCCCCGCACAGCGGGGATGATCCTCGAACAGGGGACCCAACCCCCACCAAACCACAATGTTCCCCGCACAGCGGGGATGATCCGCTTGCACCCCGGTCGGGGCGCTCACCCCTGACATGTTCCCCGCACAGCGGGGATGATCCGAACTTGCGGGGAGAGCCATGCCTCCCGCAGCTATGTTCCCCGCACAGCGGGGATGATCCACGGCCGATCGACAAGCCGTCAGTCATCTGCGCATGTTCCCCGCACAGCGGGGATGATCCGCGAACGAGCCAACTTCCAGCTAGCCATATCCGATGTTCCCCGCACAGCGGGGATGATCCCCCGCCAACGCCCCGACGCCCATCCCTGATCCGATGTTCCCCGCACAGCGGGGATGATCCGAGGTAGATCATGCTTGATCCAAATTTCTGGGGATGTTCCCCGCACAGCGGGGATGATCCTGGATGGGGTACGGCCGCCCTTCGTCGTCCCACATGTTCCCCGCACAGCGGGGATGATCCCTGCGAAGTCAACCTCTGAGCCCAAAAAAGATGATGTTCCCCGCACAGCAGGGATGATCCTGTGTCGGTTGCCGCGGACGATCTGGATGCGGTATGTTCCCCGCACAGCGGGGATGATCCTTCTGGCCGTCAGCCAGTCGATGTCATCGAGAAAATGTTCCCCGCACAGCGGGGATGATCCGATCAACGCCGGAAACTCCGCCATTCCGACAATATGTTCCCGCACAGCGGGGATGATCCTTTCAGCTCCAACTCTCGGACCTTGGGCGTGAGATGTTCCCCGCACAGCGGGGATGATCCTTGTCGTTTTCATCAATGCCCCGGGTTCGAAAGATGTTCCCCGCACAGCGGGGATGATCCGTCGCGATGGCGATTTGGACGCCATTCTTCTCGATGTTCCCCGCACAGCGGGGATGATCCCATTGTGAACGTGGCCGATGCTGCCACCGTCAGATGTTCCCCGCACAGCGGGGATGATCCTCCACTGAATTCAGTGAGCGCGGAGACGTGTACATGTTCCCCGCACAGCGGGGATGATCCTTTCGCGGGCGCGCTGGCCGGGAAGCAATTCCAATGTTCCCCGCACAGCGGGGATGATCCGCTGGTGCCGTGCACCAGAGCATCCAAGTGGGCATGTTCCCCGCACAGCGGGGATGATCCCTCGCTCCGCCAGCTCGCCCCTGCGAACTCCAGATGTTCCCCGCACAGCGGGGATGATCCCGGGTTGGTGGCAGCATGACCCCACCCAAGGCAATGTTCCCCGCACAGCGGGGATGATCCCTCGTCGTGGCCTGGCTGATCCGCCACGCCGACATGTTCCCCGCACAGCGGGGATGATCCGGTTTCCCACGTGGCAATCAGTCCGGCGATACCATGTTCCCCGCACAGCGGGGATGATCCCCACATCATCACCAACCCGAGCATCAGGCGCTGATGTTCCCCGCACAGCGGGGATGATCCTCTGACGGGACCGGCCTTCACGCTCTTTCGGAAATGTTCCCCGCACAGCGGGGATGATCCCCTGGGTGCTCACGCGCCTGGAGCGTGAGACTCATGTTCCCCGCACAGCGGGGATGATCCTCTCATGGAGGGCCGTTTGGGGCAGGGGGAGACATGTTCCCCGCACAGCGGGGATGATCCGCTGGACAAGGCCGGTCTGGACGCAGGAAAGATATGTTCCCCGCACAGCGGGGATGATCCCTACCTCGACCTGATCGAGAAGCGCATCGCTGGATGTTCCCCGCACAGCGGGGATGATCCCAGGGGGCGTTCATGCCCGCCCCGGCTGGTGGCATGTTCCCCGCACAGCGGGGATGATCCCGGGTTGAAGGGCTCGGCGGCGTTGTTGGTGTAATGTTCCCCGCACAGCGGGGATGATCCGTCCAGGACGCTCCGCTTGAGGCCATCCCACGCATGTTCCCCGCACAGCGGGGATGATCCCCTCTTGATGACGCTGTTGCGTTCTGCTTCGAGATGTTCCCCGCACAGCGGGGATGATCCCGCAGTCACCCCGGCAGCCGCGCGTGACGTGGCATGTTCCCCGCACAGCGGGGATGATCCCAGAATCTCGCTCTTGTGGAAGGCGCGGGTGGTATGTTCCCCGCACAGCGGGGATGATCCCCTATCTCGGCCCCGTCCCCGACGTGGATGATCATGTTCCCCGCACAGCGGGGATGATCCTGGCTGAAATGGTTGGCGTGCGGGTGCGCACTTATGTTCCCCGCACAGCGGGGATGATCCGACACACGCAGCCCACCACGGACAAGTTGCTTGATGTTCCCCGCACAGCGGGGATGATCCCTCGTACTCGAAGGTGGGGGACTTCTTCCCGGCCATGTTCCCCGCACAGCGGGGATGATCCCTTTCCGAGGCTGGTTCCGGAAAGTCGCGCAACATGTTCCCCGCACAGCGGGGATGATCCGTCTGCACCAGGGTCCTTCGGGTCGCCCATCTCATGTTCCCCGCACAGCGGGGATGATCCCCAACCCTTCATGAGTCGTCCCTGACCAAGCACATGTTCCCCGCACAGCGGGGATGATCCGCGGCGGGACTCGAGGAACTGCGCGTCTTTGGGATGTTCCCCGCACAGCGGGGATGATCCGAATAGGAACCCCATCATGCTTGACTTCCAGAAATGTTCCCCGCACAGCGGGGATGATCCTGCCTGAACGGGTGGATGGTCTTCTCGGTCGGGATGTTCCCCGCACAGCGGGGATGATCCCCGGCCCGTCGTGACGACCGGTGTGCCGAGGAAATGTTCCCCGCACAGCGGGGATGATCCCGGGAATGTGCCGCCTACCGGCACGAGGACTACATGTTCCCCGCACAGCGGGGATGATCCCTGAGAGAGTCGACCGCGACCCACTGCTCGGTGATGTTCCCCGCACAGCGGGGATGATCCCGACCGCCGCGGCGGCATCCCCGCCCCCTCACTATGTTCCCCGCACAGCGGGGATGATCCCTTGGCCTTCATCTCAGCCCCCCCGGTTGTCGATGTTCCCCGCACAGCGGGGATGATCCCGAGTACAAGCGAATTCAACGGTCAAAGGGACGATGTTCCCCGCACAGCGGGGATGATCCGGTCACCGACCATGAGGGCAACCCGGTCCCTGAATGTTCCCCGCACAGCGGGGATGATCCCACACTGTTGTGCCGGAGACGGTGTGACGACCCATGTTCCCCACACAGCGGGGATGATCCGTCGACTGTGGCCCGGCATTGGCGTGAGGGGCAATGTTCCCCGCACAGCGGGGATGATCCCAACTCCGGCCACCGCTCCTCGATGTCGATCACATGTTCCCCGCACAGCGGGGATGATCCGAAGCCAACCCTGGCCGACCGCCGACGCGCAGCATTTTCCCCGCACAGCGAGGATGATTTGGCATCACCTTCCAGCTCGCCGAAAACCAGGGTTGTTCCTCGTGGGGATGATTACAGGCACTCCTTCGCGGAGCCACTGGCCAATGCACCTGTTCCCATCTCGGATACTCCCTGGGTCTTGATGTCTCCCAGGCGGAGGGGCTCTGACGAGGACTGTCTCATACGAGGCAAAACCTGGTGGTAGACTCCGCACTGTGAGGTGGCTCATCCCCCGCAAGCCCTGAAAGAACGGGCCGCCAGAACGGGGGGCGGGGTCACCTCGACTGTTTGTTTCCCAGGTTCCCCGCGCTACGGGATCATCCCAGCCACATGACCTGCCGCTGATACCCTCAAGGGCCATCCCAGCTTGGACCCCAAAGGCTCACTCATCTCACCCTTGGGGTGTTATTCCTCACAGGTGCAGAAAAGGGCATGACCACCCCTCTCACTGCTGGCCGAGTTGGTGCCCCCGCTCACACTCGACCCCCACCTGCTCGGCCTCCAGGCCCTCCAACGCATCGGCGACGACGTGCTCGCCGTCGGCCTCGACCAGCGCCATGATCCGACCTCCGGCCGCCGTGACCTGGACCTCCACCACCTGCGCCCCGACATCGGTGACCCGGTGATCAACAGCGGCCACCGTCTCCAGGGCAGGAACCGCAGCGGTGGGGACAACCTCGACGAGGTACAGCTGGGACACGGGTAACTCCTGTCGACGAATCAACATGCCACGCTACGTCGCCCCTTGGCCGGGATCAACCATCCGCCTGCCTCCTCCCTGTCCCCCACATTGGCGACAGTGGAGTTCCCGGAGGACACCCCGTAAACTTGGCGACGTGCTGTCCCATCCTCACCTGCGCCCCCTGCCCGACGGCGCACCCCACCGGGGGGCCTGATGCTCGGACGTCTCCTCACCCTCACCTTGACCCGCCTCAAGCCCTACTGGCGCTCCCTCACCATCGTGGTGGTACTCCAGGTGATCGCGACGGTCATGGCCCTCTACCTACCCACCCTCAACGCCCGGATCATCGATGAGGGCGTCGTCGTCGGCGACATCCCCGCCATCTGGCGCTCCGGCCTCCTGATGCTCGTCTTCGCCCTGATCCAGGCCTTGGCCCAGATCGTCGCCATCTGGTTCGGCGTCCGCGCGGCCATGAGCATGTCCCGCGACCTGCGCGCCGCCATCTTCGACCGCGCCCTCAGCTTCTCCACCACCGAGGTCCGCACATTCGGCGCCTCCTCCCTGCTGACCCGCACCACCAACGACGTCCAACAACTCCAGAACATCGTGCAGACCAGCCTCACGATGCTCATCGGCGCCCCCATCACGATGGTCGGCGGCTTTGTCATGGCATGGCGCGAGGACCCTGGCATGTCCTGGATCATCGGCGTCGGCGTCGTCGTGCTCGGCATGGCCCTGACCACCCTGGTGCTGTTCGTCTCCCCCCTGTTCCAGCGGATGCAGCGCAACCTCGACGACCTCAACCGTGTGCTCCGCGAACAGATCACCGGCATCCGTGTCGTGCGCGCCTTCGTCCGGGAGGACCACGAGGCCGCCCGCTTCGACCAGGCCAACACCTCCGTCTACGAGGTCTCCCTCAAGGCCGCCCGGCTCATGGTGCTGCTGTTCCCCCTGGCCTTCCTCGTGATGAACCTGTCCCAGGTGGCGGTCATCTGGTTCGGCGGTCACCGCGTCGACGGCGGCGACATCCAGATCGGTCAGCTGATGGCCTTCCTGTCCTACCTCATGCAAATCCTCATCTCGGTGATGATGTCCACGATGCTGGTCTTCATGGCCCCCCGCGCCGCCGTCTCCGCCGACCGCATCCTCCAGGTCCTGGACACCGCACCCACCGTGGCACCCCCGAAGCACCCGGTCACACCGTCGCAGCTGACCGGGGTGGTCGAGTTCCGCGACGTCACCTTCGCCTACCCCGGCGCCGCCGAACCAGTACTGGACCAGATCAGCTTCCGCCTGACCCCCGGCCGCACCACCGCCATCATCGGCTCGACGGGCTCCGGCAAGTCCACCCTGACCAACCTCATCCCCCGCCTGTTCGACGTCACCTCGGGCCAGGTCCTCCTCGACGGCGTGGACGTCCGCGACCTCGACCCCGACGCCCTGTGGTCGAGGATCGCACTGGTGCCGCAGCGCCCCTACCTGTTCTCCGGCACCGTCGCCTCCAACCTGCGCCACGGCCGCCCCGACGCCACCGACGAGCAGATGTGGCAGGCCCTCACCGTCGCCCAGGCCGCCGACTTCGTCGCAGCCCTCGACGGCGGCCTCGAGGCCCCGATCTCCCAGGGCGGGACCAACGTCTCCGGCGGCCAACGTCAACGCCTGTCCATCGCACGCGCCCTGGTCAAGGACGCCGCCGTCAACATCTTCGACGACTCCTTCTCCGCCCTCGACGTCGCCACCGACGCCCGTCTGCGCGCCGCCCTGGCCCCGGCGACGGCGGACCGCGCCACCCTCATCGTCGCCCAGCGGGTTGCGACCATCCGAAACGCCGATGAGATCCTGGTCCTGGAGCACGGCCGGATCGTGGGTCGCGGCACCCACGACGAGCTGCTGGCCAGCAACCCCACCTACCAGGAGATCGTCGAGAGCCAGCTGAGCATCGAGGAGGCCCAGGCATGAGCACCGACTCCGGCTCCGCCGTGGCGAAGCAACGCCCGAAGCACGGCCCCGGCCGCATCCAGCACGGCCCGGGCGGGCCCAGCGGCACCGGTGAGACGGCGGTCAGCTTCGGGCCGTCGCTGCGACGGCTGCTCACCCAGCTGCGACCCCAACGGCTCGCCGTCGGCATCGCGGTCACGCTGTCGCTGCTCTCGGTGGTGCTGGCCACACTCGGCCCGAAGACTCTGGGTCACGCCACGGACCTGCTGCTGGCGGGCATCGTCGGCAAGAACATGCCCGCAGGCCTCAGCAAGGAGCAGGCCATCGAGGCTGCAGGGGATTCGACGCTGGCCGACATGCTGCGCCGCGTCGACTTCACCCCCGGCCTGGGCATCGACTTCCCCGCCATCGGCCAGGTGGCGCTGATCGTCGTCGGCATCTACGCCATCTCCGGGGTCGCCTCGTATCTGAGCAACTTCCTGCTGATCGGGGCGGCGCAGCGTTCGGTGAAGCAGCTGCGCACCGAGGTGGCGGCGAAGCTGGAGCGGCTGCCGCTGTCCCACTTCGACAAGCAGCCGCGCGGTGAGCTGCTGAGCCGCACCACCAACGACATCGACAACATCCAGCAGACCTTCCAGCAGACCCTGCCGCAGTTCCTGAATGCGTTGCTGACGGTGGTCGGGGTACTCATCATGATGGTGTGGATCTCGTGGCCGCTGGCAGTGGTGACCATCGTGTCCATCCCACTGTCGATGGTGGTGGTGCCGTTCATCATGAAACGCTCCCAGAAGCAGTTCGCGGCGATGTGGAAGGCCACCGGTGAGCTGAACTCGGAGGCCGAGGAGGCCTACACCGGTCATTCACTGGTGAAGGTGTTCGGGCGCAAGGCCGAGGTCGCGGCCAGTTTCCACACCCGCAACGAGGAGCTGTTCCGTTCCTCCTTCGGGGCGCAGTTCCTCTCCGCGGTGCTGATGCCCATCATGTTCCTGGTCGGGAACCTCAACTACGTGGTGGTCGCGGTCTTCGGTGGCCTGCAGGTGGCCTCGGGGCAGATGAACATCGGCGACGTGCAGGCCTTCATCCAGTACTCGCGGCAGTTCACACAGCCGTTGACCCAGCTGGCGTCGATGATGAACGTCCTGCAGTCGGGCGTGGCCTCGGCGGAGCGGGTCTTCGAGCTGCTGGATGCCGACGAGATGACCCCGGAGCCTCAGGCGGGCCTGGAGGTGAAGCGGGGCGAGGTGGTCTTCGATCACGTGTCCTTCTCGTACTCGCCGTCGCGGCCGCTGATCCGGGACCTGAACCTGGTGGTGCAGCCCGGCCAGACGGTCGCCGTCGTGGGGCCGACGGGGGCGGGCAAGACGACGCTGGTGAACCTGTTGATGCGGTTCTACGACTTGGATTCCGGGCGCATCCTGCTGGATGGGGTGGACATCGCCACCATCAATCGGGCGGCGCTGCGCGAAAACATCGGGATGGTGCTGCAGGACACGTGGCTGTTCGGCGGCACGATCCGCGAGAACATCGCCTACGGCAGACCGGGCGCGAGCGAGGAAGAGATCCTGGCGGCGGCGAAGGCGGCCTTCGTCGACCGGTTCGTGCACTCCCTGCCGGAGGGCTACGACACGGTGATCGACGAGGAGGGCAGCAACGTCTCCGCGGGCGAGAAGCAGCTCATCACCATCGCCAGGGCGTTCCTGTCGGAACCTGCGCTGCTGATCCTGGATGAGGCCACCTCGTCGGTGGACACCCGCACCGAGCTGCTGCTGCAAAAAGCCATGTCGGCGCTGCGTTCGGGTCGCACGTCGTTCGTGATCGCCCACCGGCTGTCCACCATCCGGGATGCGGACCTGATCCTGGTGATGGCCGACGGCGACATCGTCGAGCAGGGCACCCACGACGACCTGCTGGCCGCGAAAGGCCGCTACTTCGAGCTGTACCAGTCACAGTTCGACGCGACGGAGGAACCCACGGAGGGCTGAGCAGGCTGCTTCCTCGAAGCTCACAGAACCTTCTGGGCGCGCTGCGCGTTTGGCGAGTGAGAGCGACACCGCTCCCGAGACTCACGACAAGGAGGCGCGAAGATGCGAAGGATCACGACCGCTGCTGTGGCGTGTGTGCTGCTGTTCGGGGCGTTCACAGCAGCCCACCCGGCGCAGGCCGAGGAGAACCCCTGCGACCCCGCCAATGGTCGGTACACCTGCGACGGCAGCGAGGACCAACCAGATGGCGACGCCAGGCCTTACTGGAAGTACTGGAAGAAGCCCAAGCTGCCCCACACGGGAGTCAGCGCACTCTCCCAGCCCGGCGAAGGGAGCGCAGCTGGTATTGCACTGACATTCTGAGTTGGTCCGTCCATCGCCCCAGACGGGATAATGGCCTCTCGACATGCGGGAGGTGAGCGATGAGTGACCAGGAGATGTACCTGGCGGTGCTCGTCGCCTGCGGGGTCCTCCTGGCCGGGGTGGTGGCGGTGCGCATCTCGTCGCGCAGCTCCCTGCCCGGTCTGCTGCTCTACCTGGGGATCGGGCTCATCATCGGGGAGGCCGGGCTCGGCATCCGGTTCGACGACGCCCGCCTGGCCTACAACATCGCCGTGCTGCTGGTGGCGGTGCTGCTCTTCGACGGCGGCTTCACCACCCGCTGGTCCGAGTTCAGACCCGTCGCCTGGAAATCCGCGCTGCTCGGCACCGTCGGGGTGCTGGTCTCCATCGCGGTGGCCGCCACCGTCGCGGTGCTGGTGCTCGGCGTGGACGTGCGCACCGGCATCCTGCTGGCCGCGATGGTCTCCTCCACCGACGCCGCAGCCGTGTTCGCCATCCTCAGACGCCTACCCCTGAAGGCCCGGGTCCGCACCACCCTGGAGGGCGAATCCGGGGTCAACGACCCGCCCGCCATCATCATCGTCAGCGTCGTGGTCTCCGACGCCTGGGGTCAGGCCAGCATCGCCTCGATGGTCACCACGGGGCTGTTCCAGCTGGCGGTCGGTGCCGTCGTCGGACTGGTGATCGCACGCATCGGGCAGTCGCTGCTGCACCGTATCTCGCTGCCGAGCGCGGGCCTGTACCCCCTGGCTACGCTGGCCATCGCACTGACCGCCTACTCCACCGCCGGTTCCCTGCAGGCCTCCGGGCTGCTCGCTGCCTACGTCGCGGGCCTGTGGCTCGGCAACCAGGCCCTGCCCCACCACGCCTCGACGGAGGGGTTCACCGAGTCGCTGGGCTGGCTGTCGCAGATCATGCTGTTCGTGCTGCTGGGCCTGCTCGCCTCCCCCAGCGAACTCCCGGCGGCAATCGTTCCGGCGCTGGTCATCGGCTCGGCCCTGATGTTCCTGGCCCGCCCCATCTCCGTCGCCGTGTGCCTGACCCCGTTCCGGGAACGGTTCCGCACCCAGATGTTCATCTCCGCCGCCGGGATGCGCGGCGCAGTGCCCATCATGCTGGCGACGATCCCGCTCACCCAGAACCTGCCGGGCGCCTCCCACATGTTCCACGTCATCTTCCTGCTGGTGGCAACCTTCACCCTGCTGCAGGCCCCGCTGCTGCCAAAACTGGCCCGCTGGGCCGGGGTGCTGGATGCGATCAGCCCGCAGGCCCTGAACTTCGAGTCCTCCCCGCTGGAGGGCATCAACGCCTCCCTGGTGCAGTTCACCATCCCGAAGCAGGGCCAGCTGGTGGGGATGTGGGGCACCGACCTGCGGCTCCCCCAAGGCGCGGTGGTCTCGATGGTGGTGCGCGGCCAGCAGGTCATCGTCCCCGACCAGACCCTGCGGCTGCAGGGCGACGACCAGCTGGTGATGGCCGTGCAGACCGGCCTGGAGGAACAGGTCCAGGGCCGCCTGACCCTGCTCAACCAGCACGGCCCACTGGCCCGCTGGCTGGTCTCCGGCCGCAACCGCCGTCGCCTCCTCGGCGACGAGTGAGCCTCCCCGGGCAGAGCTGCAACAGACCGGGAAACCCGCCGCCAACCTCCCTCCGGCTTGCCCGGGTGGGCGGTTGGTGACGGGTTCCCCGGATTCTCGACGGGTCAGCCGTGGACCGTGTCCTTCTGATCCTCGATCAGGTTGCCCGCGATGTCCTTCAGCGGACCCTTCCCGCCGTCGGGCAGGATTTCACCTGCGGTCGAACACGGGTAGAGGTCGTCCTCGGCGTCCTTCGGGTCGATGAACATCGGGTTGATGATCCACTTGCCGTCCTCGTTGTCGTAGGCGTGGCACATCAGCTCGGTCTTGTTGCGGTTGATGGCCAGCCTCAGCACCGTCGCGTCGATCATGAAGGAGATGTCGGTGTCGGAATCCCCAGCACCGAACGCGGGCCGCTTGCCATCGGGGGCAGGCTCGAAGGCCGCGGCCCCGGTGATGCCGAAGATCTGCTCGTTGACGCGGCACCGTTTGCCCTCGATGTAGGTGATCGACGCCTCATCACCGCCACAACCGGTGAGGGTGCTGGTGAGCTTGTCGCCGTCGTGGTTGACGGTGACCCCCATCACCTTGTCCCCCTCCAGGCCGAGGGACTCCGCCCACACCCTGACCACCGGCTCCGACGACGCGGAGACGATCCGCACGTCGAAGCCCCTGGCCTTCATCACCTCGATGAGTTTGGTGACCTGGTCGTAGTAGCGCACCCAGCCGGTGACGCTCTCGCTGCCGACCTTCTGCTCGGTGCCCTCAGCGGCGTTCAGGTTCTGCTCCCTGGCCTGGCGGGCGAAGTCCATCACCTCGGCGTCGGTGTACCCCGCCAGCAGCTGCGCGGCGAATGCGTACTGCGGCTCGATCCGGCGGGCGTTGTAGCCGGTGAAGGCCTTCTGGTCGGTGGTGGTGTCGCCGTCGGAGTAGACCTCCAGGATTTCGTCCGCGCAGGCCAGCCCGGCCTCCGTGTTGGTGGGCAGCGGCTGCCCCGGCTCGGCCAGGCTGCCGCACGCCGCCGTCAGGGCCTGCGTCGCCTCCGGGGTGAGCCAGGTGCTGACCTTGGCCCAGTCGGCGGGCTGCAGCACCTTGCCATTGGCGATCATCCAGTAGGTGGTGGCGTCACCGATGTCGTTCTTGACGACGGTGTTGTCCCAGTCGAACAGCGCCAACGGGGCACCCGAGGCGACATCCCCCGTCCCGGAACAGTCGCCCAGCTGGGTGAGCATCTCGTTGAGCTTCTTGTGGTTGTCGCCGTACCAGCCGGGATCAGCCGGGAGCTCCGGGCACTGCCCATCGGTCGCCGACGGTGTCATCGCGGCACTGCTCGTATCCCCGGTCCCCGGTGCCGTCGGTTCCGGGCTGGCCTGGTTCCCACTGCTGCCGCAGCCCGCCAGCAGCACCGCCGCCAGCGCCAGTGCGGTCATCTTCGGTCGCACGTTCATGCATGTCCTTTCCCCATGTGTGCCCCGCTGTATGGAGGCGTCCTCGCCTCCGAAGCCCACGATAACCTCGCCCTGACGGCACTCCCAGACCAGTTTCGACCGATCAGCCCAGACCATTGTGGCCCGGCGGACTTGCATCACGCCCGTTTCCTGCCTATCAATGAGGGGTGCTCGCCGTCATCTCCCCCGCCAAGACCCTGGACCTGACCTCCCCGCTTCCCACCCGCAACCACACCGAGCCCCGGCTGGTGGGTGAATCCGCCCAGCTGATCGAGGTGCTGCGCAAGAAGTCACCTGCCGAGATCGCCTCCCTGATGCACATCTCCGACGACCTGGCGCACCTGAATGCCGCCCGGTACCAGGACTTCGATCCCGAGCACACCCCGGACAACTCCCGCCCCGCCGTGCTGACCTTCGCAGGCGACGTCTACCAGGGC
Source organism: Propionibacteriaceae bacterium (assembly GCA_030532575.1). Taxonomy (GTDB): domain Bacteria; phylum Actinomycetota; class Actinomycetes; order Propionibacteriales; family Propionibacteriaceae; genus Arachnia. Next base: position 66,677 of record JAUNKV010000002.1, read on the forward strand.
CTGGCGGCCCCCTCCTTCACCACCCGCGACTTCACCGAGGCCCAGAAGTCGCTGCGCATCCTGTCCGGCCTCTACGGTCTGCTGCGCCCGCTGGACCTGATCCAGCCGCACCGCCTGGAGATGGGCACGAAATTGGCGACGGCGCGGGGCCGGAACCTCCACGACTGGTGGGGCAGCACCGTCACCGATCTGCTGGCCGAGGACCTGGCGGCCTCGCCGGGCGCGAAGGTGCTGGTCAACCTGGCCTCACAGGAGTACTTCGGCGCCGTCGATCCCGACCGGCTGGGGGTCAGGGTGATCTCCCCGCGCTTCGAGGACCGGGGCCGCGACGGGGTGCCGCGCGTGGTCAGCTTCCACGCCAAGCGGGCCCGGGGCCAGATGGCGGCCTGGCTGATCCGAAACCGGGTCCGCACCGTCGCCGCCCTTTGTGACTTCGCCGAGGACGGTTACACCCTCGACGCCGCCCGCTCCACCCCCGAGGTCCCGATCTTCGTCCGCTGACCCCAGTGCACCTCCAGTGGCCCACCATGACAGGAGAGACATGATGACCCACTCTGCAAGGCCTTCCCGGGCTGGACTGCTCCACTCGCCGTGGTGGGTGTGGGCTCCGCTCATCGGCAGCGTCATCACGCTGGTTCCTGCCCTGCCCGTCTCCTTCGCCCTGTCAGCTCTGGCCCTGATCGCGGTCCTCCTGACCGACAGGTCAGCCGCCCATCGCCGTCTGGCACTGCGCCTGGTCGTGATCTGGATCATCCTTCAGATCGTCGTGACCTCGGCGGGGGTCTTGCTCTGGAACTCCTTCCAAGGCTGACCCCAGGTGGTGGGGGCGTCTCCGAGCGCCCCCACCACCTGACCTCATCCGCGCCTCGATACACTGCCGATGACACCCACTGCTGGGCGCGAGTTGGAAGGAGCCGCCATGAGTGAGACCACGTTCGACCCCCTGGCGGGTATCCGCACCAGCGACGACCCGCCGCTGGATGTACTGAGCACCGGCACCGTCTTCTTCGACCTGATCTTCTCCGGACTCGACCGGATGCCGATCCCCGGCGAGGAGCGGATGGCCCTCGGCATGGGGTCGTGCCCCGGCGGGATCGCGAACCTCTCGACGGCGCTCGCCCGGCTGGGGCTGCGCACCGGGCTCGTCGCGGGCTTCGGCGACGACGCCTACGCCGACTGGATGTGGGAGATGCTCTCCCACGGCGAGGGCATCGACCTCAGCTCGTCGCCGCGTTTCGAGTCGTTCCACTCCGCCATCACCGTCGCCATGACCGTCGACGGTGACCGCGCAATGGTCACCCACATGCATGAGCTCCCCGAGCCGCTGCACCGCTGCATCCTGGATGCGCCTGCCTCCCGGGCCGCCGTGCTCGACCTGGGCGGGGAGACCTTCTGGTGGCCGACCCTCAGGCAGCGCGGCACCGTGTTGTTCGCCGACATCGGCTACGACGAGTCCGGCCGCTGGGACCCCGCCACGCTGCGCCCGCTGGAACACTGCCACGGCTTCACCCCGAACGCCGTCGAGGCGATGGGCTACACCCGCACCGACTCGCCTGCGAAGGCGGTGCGGAAGCTGGCCGATCTGGTGCCGCTGGCCATCGTCACCGACGGCGCGGCCGGGGCCTACGCCATCGACCAGTCCACCGGGGAGGAGGCCTTCTGCCCCGCCGTCGTGGTCCAGGCCATCGACGCCACCGGTGCCGGCGACGTGTTCGCCTCCGCCATCGTGATGGGCACCCTCGCCGCCTGGCCGCTGGAACAGCGGCTGCGGTTCGCGTCGCTGTGCTCGTCGCTGGCGGTGCAGCAGTTCGGCGGCTCACTGGCAGCGCCGGGCTGGGGCGACATCAGCGACTGGTACCACTGCGTCTCAGCCAGGGCGAAGGAGGGCGACCTGAAGGCCTCCCACATCCTGCGGGACTACACCTTCCTGGCCGACGTGCTGCCGGACCACCCGCTGCAGGGGGTGCGTCGCGCCCAGGCCACCTTCGCCATCCCCTCCGACCTGAGCATCCACCACTGAGCCCCGAGGACCACCGCGAAAGCGCTGCAAATGTGCGGAGCGTTGCCGGTGGGAGCGCTCTCAACCAGAACGCTCCGCACATTTGCAGCGGCTGGGCTGCTTCATCCGCACATCCCCTGACCCCGTCGGGTCATAGAATTTTTGTCGTTGACCCGGTGGCCGTCACCGGGTGTGATCCCTGGAAAGAGCCATGCGACGCCGTAGTTTCCTTCTCGCTGCTACCGCCCTGCTGCCTGCATGCAGCAGCACCCCAGGCCCGGTTCCCACCCCTTCCATCCCGCCCGGCCCCACCCTGCCGGACGTGCCCTCACCACTGTCGTTCACCCCACCCGCGCCGGATGCCACCCCGAAGTCCTTCCTGGCGACCCCGCAGTGGCCGAGCATCCCGATCCAGACCCAGATCAAGGCCCTCCACCGCGAGCACCTGTGTGCCGCCATCCCCAGGGACGACGAACACTCCTACCCCGTCGTGGTGAATGTCACCGGCCCCGCCACCCGGGTGGTGCGCTCCGATGGGAACGGCACCTTCAGCACCCGCGAGGTGGAGTTGGACTTCCTGGCCGAGCACCTGGACCCCACCGTCGAACATCCCGACCTGGGGCCGCCTCTCCAGACCGGCCCGGTCATCATGGGCGACGACCACGCCTACCTCATCGTCATCCAACCCATCAGAGGCCTGGGTGCCGCCCATCTGCTCAAGATCACCCTCAACGACGGCACCGTCGCGGCCTCAGCCCTGCTCAACGAGCAGGTGAAGGCCTCACTCCCGGACGAGATCTCCCTCAGCTTCTCAGCCGACGCCACCAGCCTGCTGGTGGCAGATGTCGTCGGCTCAAGCAGGTCAGCCGATTTCATCGGGCTCCGTCTGGATGTCACCGACCTGTCCATCCAGTTCGACGCCCACAGCCTCATCACCGGGACAGACGACATCACCGTCGCAGGCGAAGCTTTGAAAGCCACCACCGCGACACATGACAAAGGCCTGGTGCTGCTGGCTGACGGACGGGACATCCCAGCACCTGGCGCAGATGTCCTCGTCCTTGGACAGTGGTGCTACTACTCGACTGGCTTGGCCCCGGTCATGCTGCGTGATCTCACCACTGGCACGGAAACCCCCGTCCTTGATCTCCCCTGGAAAGAACTCCACCAACTGAGGCAAAGGAATTTCCTGGCAGTCTGGTCCAGGTCTGCGTATCGCATGATCGCCCACCACGATGAGAAACCCAAGCGATTCTCCGTGTGGCTCCCCGGGGAGAGCTCTCCAGTACTCCAGTGGAAGGAGAACGAACATCCCATCCCCTTCCGCAGCGCAGCCCTCGGCGAGACCCTGTACAGCAGCGACTCAGCAAATTTCTTGACGGTCCGTTCCTTGAGTTCCGGGGAAAACCTCGGTTCCATTCCCTGGCATGGCAGCTCAGAGTTCGCCGTGAGCGCATGGGGCGCCGCCACCACCAACCTCTTCTTCCCCGCCACCGAATGGTTCTGAGACATGATGAGGAACACGATGCGACGCCGGGACCTGTTCACCCTCACCGCTGCCATTGCCGGAAGCACCCTCACCGGGTGCACACCGGGCACCCCGCAGGTCGCTGATGATCCGCTCGGGGAGTTCCCGATCAACTTCGCCGACTCCCCGGCATGGTCGGGCACCGAATCCCAGACCGAGATCACAGCGGTGAAGGACCATCACCTGGTGGCGATGACAGTGATACCCGAGGCAGAACCGGCCTTCGCCCACGGCTGGGTGCCCGTCGTGGTGGATGCGCTCGGCCCCACCACCCGGGCCCTGCTCCTCGAAGACGACGGCACCTGGGTCACGAAACCGGTGACGCCGAAGAAGGGCTCCGAGGGGACGAAAATGTCTCAGACTGCCCGCACCGCGATGATCCAAGGGCCTGCCGTGATCGACGACACCCACGCCTACATCGTCGCCGGGGTGCTGCTTCTCGAGGCACCCGGCCAGTTCGAGGGCACCCCCACCCACACCCCCTCAGACCTGCGTTGCCCGGTGATGCTGTTCAAGATTCGGCTCGACGACGGCGCCGTCATCGCCACCACCGCCGTCAGCGATGACTTCGAGGCCTCCTTGCTGAGGGATGCGGCCCTGTCCTTCACCGAGGACCGCAGTTTCCTGCTCCTGGCCGGTGGGGCCGGGCAGAGCATCACTTCCAGCGTCGGTGTCGGTTGGATCGGGCTGCGTCTCAGCACCGCAGACCTGGGGGTGGAATTCGATGCCCGAGCCCTGTACTCGGGCCTTGGGATCAGCTCGGTGTCACCCGCTGGCCAGGGAGTCCTGGTCACCTTGTCCTCCTCAGTCCTCGGCAAGGAGGTGGTGCGTTTGGCCGATGGCCACAGAGTGACCACCAGCTCAACAAAGGCCCTGGTCATCGGCGATTGGCTCCACCATTCCGAGCAGAACAACGACCACTCGGCGAGGCTCGTCGCGGTCAACACCCGTACCGGCCAACGAGTCGACCCGACACCCGGGACAGTGCCCCCGAACGACCAGCTGGAGATGTTCACCGCGTGGCCCAGGACCTTCACCGAGACCCGCGTCATCATCTCCTCCAGGTACCAGGAGGGCCTCACGGTGTGGCTGCCCGGAGCACCGGAGCCGAGCTTCGAGCTGGCTGCGAGCACAGCAGTCCACAGCGGGGTCGCGGTGCTGGGGGACATCCTCTACAGCTGGCAGGGTGATGACAAGACCTCCACCTTGACACTGCGCCGCCTCGACTCGGGAGAAGTCCTGGCCGAACACCCCGTGCCCCCGCGCACACTCGGAAGTGACATCGAGGCCGTCACACGCTGGGGGGCCATCTCCTGGAGCAGGTTCTTCCCCGCCACGAAATGGCTGGACTGAAACTTGGAGGGTGCGCGGCAAAACGCTGCAAATGTGCGGAGCGTTCTGGTTGAGAGCGCTCCCATCAGCAACGCGCCGCACATTTGCAGCGGCTGGGCTGTTCACCCCTCCAGCTCGGCCAGGTTCTCCCCCGTCGGCAGGTAGTACAGCGCCAGCTGGTCGAGGATGCGCTGCAGCTGCGCCAGCGCCGTCGCCCGCTCCCCGCTCGACGACGCCCCCGCCGCCAACCTGGCGACCTTCGCGGCCCGCGCCACCTCGCCTCGGTGGGCCTCATCGACGTGCCCCAGCCCCACCCGCTCCGCGTGCTGCCGGGCCAGGTTGAACCGCACTTCCAGCCGGTTCGCGTTTTGGAAGTCCAGCTCGTCCTGGCAGTCCACCATGGCCGCCTCGAAGGCCGCCGTCGTCGGCACCGCCGGGTCGAACAGGGCCGGGTGCTCCAACCGGTACACCAGATCGCTGCGCAACCGACCGTAGTCCTCAAGCACTCGTTCCATCCGCTCCTTCGGGGTCAGCGACGGCTCCGCCGGGAGCTCCTCGGGCGGGGACTCGGGGTCCAGCCGACGCGCCCACCCGTGCAGCGCGGCCTGGGAGTGGATTCCTCGACGCTGCTGGCCCAGAATCTCGAACCGGCTGAAGACGGTGCCGAGCGCGGTCGGGGTCAGCACCAGCGCGACCAGCAGCCCCGGCAGGAGGACCCCCGGTGCATCGAGCAGCAGCATCGCCAGCAGCGTCGCAGCCACCACCCCCAGGATCGAAACCAGCCACAGCCATGCCGGTGGCCGCCGCTTCACCAGGGGAGGCAGCAGCAGGCAGCGTCCGCCCGGCAGCCCCAGCACCCACTGCGGCAACCCGCCGACGACGTCGTCACCCTCCAGTGTCGCGAAGAACTGCAGCCCCCGCCAGCGCAACACCAGCACGCTGTAGGCGTTCTGCGCCTCCTTGGCCAGGCACACGATCCTCGACTCGGTGTCGGTGAACACCAGCACCGTCGCGGGCACGATGTCGCCGATCCGGGTTCTCGGATCGAGCTGGCTCCACGCCTGCGGCCTCACGACGCGCTCCTTCCCGGCAGCTGCCGCAGCCGCCGCCCCTCCAGCGCCTCGCGGGCCTCGACGCCCGTCGGCAGGTAGTACAACGCCAGCTGGTCCAGAATCTGCACCGCCGCCCGGAGTGCGATCTCCCGCTCCCCGGGCGTGGCGTTCGGGTCGGCGGCCAGCCGCGCCGCCTTGAGTGCCTTGGCCGCGGGGGCGCGGCAGTCGCTGGGCAGGTGCTCCATCCCGACCCGCTCGGCATGGTCGCGGGCCTGCTGGAAGGCCGCGACAATGCGGCTGGCAAGCTGCACCCGGTCCGGGTCGTCGAGCTGGTTGAAGGTGGTGTCCCAGTCGAACAGCGCCAGGGTCAGCTCCTCGGTGGCGGGCGAGGCCGCATCGAACAGCGCGGGGCAGGAGATGCGGTAGGCCAGGTCCGTGAGCAGCCTGCCGTACTCCTCCTTCACCTGCTCCACCTGCTGGATCGCGGTGGCGACGTCCACCGGCAGCGGCAGCGCGGCCAGCCCCAGCTGCTTCCCGCCACTGCGGTAGGTGATCTCCCCGGTCCGCAGCCCCTTCAGCACCAGGTGCACCGAGAGCCCAAGCAGCCCGACGAACAGCAGCACCGCGACGACGACCGTCAGCGGTGCCGCACCGTCGTTCTGGGCCAGCAGCACCCAGCTTCCCGCCCCCAGGCAACCCAGGATGGCGGCGGCCGTGAGCCCCTGCCGACGGGCATCCCTGAGCGAGTGCTCGAAGCTCAGCTCGCCCGGCGGCAGCCGGAAGGCCCGCGTCGGCTCGGCGAACTTCCCGAACCCGGCGACATCGGCGACGGTGCGTCTCGGGTCCACGCCCTTGAGACCGACGTCCCAGCCGACCCCTCTGAGCCTCAGGTCTTCCCCCCGCCTCCCCGGACGGGCGGGCCAGTCCTTGCGGGTGAGGATGTAGCGGCCGTCGTCGAACTCGATCAGGGTGTGCTCCCCCAGCTCCACCACCGGGGTGGTCAGCAGCACCTCATCCAGCTCGAACTCCATACCGACAAGGATAGGAGGGTGCCGAACGCCCCTTGACAACCCCAGCACACCCACCCCTACCCGAGCACGAATCGCTGACAAAAACCGTCTTCGCGTCACCCGCCGACGGTGAACCGCCGGTTCTCGGCGATTCGTGTCGGCTCAACTCGACCCGGCGAACCGCACCCCGGACAGTGCCGCCATCTCCTGGTGCCACGTGGTGAGGTCGTCGCGGCTGAACTGGCTCAGGTGACGGTGCCCGCAGGCCCGGGCCATGACCGCCATCAGCTCCACCGTCGAGGTGAGGAACCGGGTCAGCCGGGCCACCGCCTCCTGCACCGGCAGCCGTGACCTGAGGTGCGGGTCCTGGGTGGCGATACCGACGGGGCAGCGCCCGGTCTCGCAGGCCCGCATCGCCAGACACCCGATGGCCTGCATCGCCGAGTTCGACACCGCGACGGCGTCGGCACCCAGCGCCAGGGCCTTGAGGAAGTCGGGGGCCGTGCGCAGCCCACCGGTGATGACGAGGGTGACGTCCTGCGCCCCCACCTTGTCCAGGTGCGCGCGGGCCCTGGCCAGCGCCGGGATCGTCGGCACCGAGATGTGGTTGCGGAAGATCAGCGGGGCCGCCCCGGTCCCACCGCCACGGCCGTCCAGGATGACGTAGTCCACCCCGATCTCCAGGGCCGCATCCAGGTCAGCCTCGATGTGCTGGGCTGACAGTTTGAAACCGACGGGTGCACCACCGGTGACCTCCCGGGCCTGCTCGGCGACGGCACGGAAGTCGGCAATGCTGGTCAGGTCTGGGAACCGGGCCGGGGAGATGGCCGAGGACCCCGGCTGCAGGCCACGCACCTCGGCGATCTCAGGGGTCACCTTGTGGCCGGGCAGGTGTCCCCCGGTGCCGGTCTTGGCGGCCTGGCCGCCCTTGAAGTGGAAGGCCTGGCAACGCGCCACCTTGTCCCACGAGAAGCCGAAACGTCCCGAGGCCAGCTCGTAGAAGTAGCGGGAATTGGCCTGCTGCTCGGCCTCCAACATCCCGCCCTCCCCGGAGCAGATGCCGGTCCCGGCCGCCTCCGCCCCCGCTGCGAGCGCCACCTTGGCCTCGGCGGACAACGCCCCGAAGCTCATGTCGGAGACGAACAGGGGAATCTCCAGGCACAGTGGTTTCCGAGCGCGAGGCCCGATCACCACGTCGGTGCCGACGGGTTCGTCGTCGAGCAGGGGCAGCCTGGCCAGCTGCGCGGTCACCAGCTGCAGGTCGTCCCAGCGGGGCAATTCCGGTCCCGGCACCCCCATCGCGGCCACGGGGCCGTGGTGGCCCACCCGCTCCAGGCCGTGGGCGGCCAACGCATGGATCTCGTCGCGACGGGGCTCGTCGGGAGTGCCCTTGAAGTCGGCGTACTCCCCCTGGAAGGCCGTGCGGTCGAAACGCTGTGGATTGCTTCGCGCCCACTGCGCGACCTCAGCGCCGTCGACCCACACCTGCCCGGCGGTCACACCGGCGGTGAAGCGGGCCAGGTCGTGTCCGGGGTAGGCGATGTTCCGGCCCGTGCACACCTCGTAGGTGGAGCCGTGCAGGGTGCAGCGGATGTGGTCCTTGGTGACCTCTCCGTCGGCGAGCAGCGCGCCGCGGTGCTGACACCGGCCGTACAGCGCGATGACGCTCTCGGGCTCACTCTCTGGGCGGATCACCACGAGGTCCACCCCGAACACCACGGCGTGGCGTTTGCCTCCCGGAATGATGTCATTCAGCGGGAACAGCGGAACAGCGGTGTCGATCGTCATTCTTGAACGTTAACAAATGTGATCATTCATTTCGTGATTTCCGGACGATCCACATAATACAACGCCAATGAATCCAAAATCTTGTGCAGTTGCATCAATGCCACTCTTTGTTCTTCAGGGGATGAGGAATTGGTCGCCAATTTCGCAATCTTCACTGCCCGCGCCACCTGACTGCGATGTGCCGTCTCGACGTGGCGCAGCCCGGTCCGCTCGGCGTGCTGCCGGGCCACCTGGAAACGGATCTCCACCACGTCCGCCGCCTGCGACGTCGGCGAGTCCTCGAAGTCCACCAGCGCCGCCTCGAAGGCCGCCGTCGTCGGCACCGCCGGGTCGAACAGGGCCGGGCACTCCAACCGGTACACCAGATCGCTGCGCAACCGGGCATAGTCCTGCCGGATACGCTCCACCTGGAGCCTCGGCGAGACCGGAGCTCCTGCGGGCAGGGCGCCACGCCACAGCTCTCCCCGCTCCACCGCCAGGGCGTAGGCATGGATGTTCGACGCGGTGACACCCAGCCTCTCCTGCCCCGAAACCCGCGGTTTGCTGAGAACCGTCGCGACCACGGGCACCCCGAACAACGCGGCCAGGGCACCGATGACGAAGACCCAGCCGTCACGCAGCCACACCGTCGCCGCGATGGCGGCCAGCGCCATCACCACCGACAGCAGGTACCAGGTCTCGGAGGGTCTCGGACTCACCACCCCGGGAAGCAGCATGAAACGAGGATCATCCAGCTTCTTCACCCGCGAGACGTAATCCCTCAGCCTGGCATCCGGGGCCAAGCTGCCGATCCTGCCCAGCGACGGCCACCGGGTGGCATCCGCCACCACGAACTTCCCGTACGCCTTCGCCTCGAGCGTCAGCAGATACGCCTTGTCGTCGGTGAAGAGCAGCAGCCCACACGGGGCGATGTCCTTCAGCTGGGTCCCCAGGGGGATCAGGGACCACGGTGCAAGCCTCACGCGGACCGCCTCCCGGGCAGCTGCTTCAAGCGGCGACCCTCCACCGCGTCGCGGGCCTCGGCGATGCTCGGCAGCTGGTACAACGCCAAGCCCTCGAGAATCTGGACGGCGGCCTCCAGGGCCGCTGCCCGCTCCGTCCGGGAAGCCGCAGGATCGACGGCGATCCGCGCCGCCTTGAGCGCCCGCCCCGCCTCGACCCGGGAGGCCTCGGGCAGGTGGCCCAGCTTGACCCGCTCCGCATGGCGTCGCGCGGTGTGGAAGGCCCGGGTGACGCGGCTCGCCAGCGCCTCCCGCTCGGCGCGGTCGAGCCTGGCCTGCTCGGAGTCCCACTGGAACAGGGCCAGGGTGAGCTCCTCGGTGGCGGGGTGCCCCGCGTCGAACAGGGCCGGGTACTGAATCCGGTAGGGCAGGTCACTCAGCAGCCGCCCGTACTCCTCCTTGACCTCATCCACCTGCCGCGTTGCGACCTCAACGGGGTCCGGCCCCACCGCCAGATCAGCGAGCGCCCACCACTGATCGTCGATGACGAAGACCCACCCGCAACGCTGGAACACCATGCCGAGGCCGACCAGGAACATCCCCGCCAGGGGAAAGGACAGGAGAATTCCCAACCCACCCGTGATCACCAGAATCTCCCGCGAGGTGAACATCGCGGCACAGAACAGACCTGTCACGAGCAGCACCACCAGGCCCGACAGCTGGTGACGAAGGTAGTCGCGGGGTCTGAGCCATGCCCTCACCAGGTTCCCCTCCGGCAACCTGAAGGCCCGCAGGGGCTGCAGCTGGGCTGCGACCATCACCACATCACCGACGCCACGTCGCTCCGGCTTCCCCGAGACGGCGACCGCCTTGTTGTCGCCGAGGAGATGGAGCGCGAAGCGTCGCCCGTCACGACGCAGCACCCCACACCGGTCCTCGAAGGCGATCAGGGTGTGCGCACCGAGCCGCCCCAGCGGGGTGTTGAGGGGAATCTCGGTGACGTCGGGGGCCATACGGGAATTCTCCCAGAGGACGGATGCAGCAGACCCCACGCCTGCTCATCCCTCGATGGCGGGCAGCTCCGTCCTGCTCGGCAGGTAGTACAGCGCCAGCGGCTCCAGGATGCGCTGCAGTTGCGCCAGGGCGGCGGCCCGTTCGCCCGGCGACGGTGCATCCTGGGCCAGGCGTGCCACCTTCACCGCCCGCGCCACCTCCGCCCGGTCCCGCGCGTCGACGTGGCGCAGCCCGGTCCGTTCGGCGTGCTGCCGGGCCGCCTCGAACCGCACCTCCACCCGGGCCGCCGCCTGAGCCGTCAGCGAGTCCTCGAAGTCCACCAGCGCCGCCTCAAAGGCCGCCGTCGTCGGCACCGCCGGGTCGAACAGGGCCGGGCACTCCAACCGGTACACCAGATCGCTGCGCAGCCGGGCATAGTCCTGCCGAATCCGCTCCACCTGCGCCGCCGGGGAGGGCATGGCTCCGGCGGGCAGCTCGCCCTGCCACAGCTCGCCCCGCTCCACCGCCAGGGCGTAGGCGTGGACGGTGTGCCAGGTCACCCCCATCCGCTGCTGCCCCAGCACCTCGACGCGGGACAAGACGGTGGCGATCCACACCGGCACGAGCAGGGTGACCATGAACCCGAGGCCGAACAACAGCTGGTTGTTCGTCGCCAGGGTCACCAGCATCGTCAGGACTGCCGAGGCGGTGGTGAGGAGGAGCCACAGCCCCATCGGCCACTTCGACGCGGTGAACCCGGGCACCAGCAGGAACCGGGGCCTGCCCGGCTGCTTCCAGGCGAGCCTTCGCCCCAGCACCTCAAGGGGCTGTCCGCCGTCGATGTTTGTTGGTGGCACCACCATCAGCGAGCCGCGGTCCACCCGCTCCCACTGGTAGCTGGAGTCGTCGCCCAGGCGCAGCCGCACCAGCTGCCGCTCGTGATCGGTGAACACGACCAGGCAGCAGGGCGCGATCTGCTCGATGCGGGTTCCGGGCTCGACCAAGCTCCAGGGTGTCCGCTTCATCGGGTCCGCCTGCCCGGCAGCTGTCGTCGGTGCTGGACGCCCACGGCTTGGCGGATTTCCGGTCCGGTCGGCATGTAGTGCAGCACCAGATCGTCCAGCAGTTTCACCGCCCGCTCCAGCGCGGTGCTGCGCTCCCTCGACGTGGCGTACGGGTCGGAGGCCACCCGCAGGGCCTTCGCGGCGCGCCTGACCACTCGACGCTGCGGCCTCGGCAGGTGCTCCATCCCGACCCGCTCCGCGTGGTGGCGGGCCTGCTGGAAGGTGGCGACCACCCGGCTGGCCAGTGCGCTGCGGGCCGCCCGCTCGAGGTGCTGCTGCGTGGTGTCCCACTCCACCAAGGCCAGGCTGAACGGCTCGGTGGCCGGGCACTCGGTGTCGAACAGCGCCGGATGTTCCACGCGGTAGACCAGGTCGGTCAGCAGCATCCCGTAGGCCTCCTTGACCGCCTGCACCTGACGCTCGGCCAGGTCGTTTCGATCCGCGGCGGCCACCAGGTCGACGAGCTCCCAGCGTCGCCAGGACGTCCGGTACATCATCCGGTGGCCGCCGAAGAGGTTCTCCCCCTGAAAACACAGGAACGCCAAGGAGACGGCACTCAAGAACACCCAGTCCCGCAGCTTGAGGACAATGACCCTGTGGGATGCGAGCACCCAGACCACCACGACGACGACCAGCGTCACCGACAACGTCGCTGCCAGGGACCAGACCCAGCGACGGCTGCGGTGCCAGGCGGGCACATGGACCACCCGCCCCTTCGGCAGCTGGAAGGCCCGCTTGAGTTCTTGGTGCAGCACCAGCCCCGCAAGGTCGGCGATACTTCGGCTGGGAGGTGCACCACGCGCCCCGTCCTTGTCGTCGTGCGACCTCGTGCCGTACCAGTGCATGTACCCGCCGTGTCGCCGCGACAGCACCACGTGACGGCCCTCGAGCTCGAGCAACGTGTGCCCCTCCAGCTCCCCGACGGGGGTGCTGAGCGGAATCTCGATCACCTCGGCCATGACCTCAGATTCTCCCACCAGCAGGTGGCAGGTCGTAGGCTTGGGGCCATGAAGTTCGGATGCCACGTAGACCTCCACTCCGCGCTCGGCCAGGCCCGCGCCGTCGGGGCGGAGATCGCCCAGATCACCCTCGGCGATCCGCAGTCGTGGAGGAAACCTACCGCGCCGGAGGGGCTGGGCGAGGAGGCCGCGGCCGCCGGGATCGGGCTGTACGTCCACGCCGCCTATGTCATCAACGTGGCCTCCACCAACAACCGCATCCGCATCCCGTCGCGCAAGCTGCTGCAGCAGACCATCGACGCCGCCGCCCAGCTCGGTGCCCAGGGCGTGATCGTCCACGGCGGGCACGTCACCGCCGACGAGGACCAGCAGCTGGGGTACGCGAACTGGCGCAAGTGCATCGACGGCCTGGACGTGAAGGTCCCGCTGCTGATCGAGAACACCGCCGGTGGGAACAAGGCGATGATGCGCTATCTCGACTCCATGCAGGCCCTGTGGGCGGCCCTCGACGGCTCCGACAACCTCGAGCACGTGGGACTGTGCCTCGACACCTGCCACGCCCACGCCGCCGGGCTCGACCTTGGCACCGTCGTCTCGGATGTGCGGGCGATCACGGGTCGCATCGATCTGGTCCACTGCAACGACTCGGCGGATGCCCCCGGGTCCGGGCGCGACCGTCACGCCCCATGGGGCCAAGGCATCATCGACGAGGGGACGCTGCTCGCCCTGCTCCGCGACGCGAACGCCCCGGTCGTCCTGGAGACCCCTGCCGAGAACCACGCAGCTGAGATCGCCTGGCTGCGCGACCACCTCGGCGGCTGACCCGGCTCGTCCAGCGGAGAAGCGGAGTGGTCGCGAAATGTCAGTGGGAGTTCAGCGGGAGGTTGTCGAAGGACAGCAGGTGGTCCACCGTCGCTGCGTCCAGCAGGCCCTTCTCCACCACGATGTCACGCACCGACCTGCCCGAGGCCGCCGCCTCCTGACCCACTTCGTCGCCCGCCCGGTGCCCGATGTGGTCGTTGAGCAGCGTCACCACCGAGATCGAGTCCCGCACGTAACGCCCGCACACCTCACGGTTCGCCGTGATCCCCGTCACGCAACGCTCCCGCAGCACATCGCAGGCCGCGATCAGCAACGACACCGACTCGAAGCTCGCCTGCGCGATCACCGGCTCCATCGCGTTGAGCTGCAGCTGCCCCGCCTCCGCCCCCAACCCGACGGTGACATCGTTGCCCCGCACCTTGAAGGTCACCTGGTTGACCACCTCCGGGATCACCGGGTTCACCTTCGCGGGCATGATCGAGCTACCAGCCTGCATCCTCGGCAGGTTGATCTCGTTCAGCCCCGCCCTCGGCCCCGACGACAACAGCCTCAGATCGTTGCACACCTTCGACAGCTTGCAGGCCAGCCGCTTGCACGTGGCATGGGCCATCACATAGGCGCCGGTGTCCGAGGTGGCCTCGATCAGGTCCGGGGCCGCGACGACGGGACGTCCCGTCACCCGCGCCAGGTGCGACACCGCCAGCTCCCGATACCCCGGCGGGGTGTTCAGCCCCGTCCCGATGGCGGTGGCCCCCAGGTTCACCTCAAGCAGCAGCCCCCTGGCGTACTCCAGGTGCCGGACCTCCTCCGCCAGCGTCACCCCGAAGGCCGTGAACTCCTGCCCCAGCGTCATCGGCACCGCATCCTGCAGCTGGGTGCGGCCCAGCTTCACGATCCCCGCGAATTCCCTCCCCTTCGCCGAGAAGGCCTCCGCCAACGCCTGCACCGCCGTCACCAGCCGTCCGAACATCACGTCCAGCGCCATCCGAAACCCCGTCGGATAGGCATCATTGGTGGACTGGCTACGGTTGACGTGATCGTTCGGGTCGACGACGTCGTATCGCCCCTTCGGCAACCCCAGCCGCTCCAGCGCCAAGTTCGCCAGCACCTCGTTGGTGTTCATGTTCACCGACGTGCCCGCCCCACCCTGGAACACGTCGATGGGGAACTGGTCCAGGCACCGGCCCTGCTCCAGCACCTCGTCGCAGGCCGCCAGGATCGCCTCCCCGATCTCGGCGGGCAGCGCCCCCAGCTGCACATTGGCCAGGGCCGCCGCCTTCTTCACCAGCACCATCCCCCGGATGAGTTCGGGGAAGGAACTCACCGGCGTCCCCGAGACCGGGAAGTTCTCCACGGCCCTGAGCGTGTGCACCCCGTACCAGACGTCGTCCGGCAGCTCCCGTGCCCCCAACAGATCAGTCTCGATGCGCGTCATCGCTTTCCTTCGAGCAGTTCCCCGACGCCCCTCGCCGGGATCAGTCCCAACCTATCCCACCCGCCCGGGGCATCTGAGCCGTTTCGCTGACTGTTATCCGATGTTTATCCGCCCGACGGGGCTTCGGGGAGCCCGAGCGCGGAAAATCGCATAGGGTGGACCCGTGACCAAGAGTGTTTTCATCGCCGCATCGGAGCGTCAGGTCAACAAGAGCGCCATCGCGCTGGGTGTTGTCGAGCTGTTCGCCCGCCGGGTCAAGTCCGTGGGGTTCTTCCGTCCGTTGGTCTCCAGCAAGGAGTTCGACGCGATCACCACGGCCCTGATCAACACCAGGGCCGTGGCCTCCCAGAGCCTGGAGGAGTCCGTCGGTGTCACCTACGAGGAGTGGGCGGCCGATCCGGCTGCGAGCCTCGACCTCATCGTCGCGAAGTACTCCGCTCTGGCCGAGCGTCGCGACGTGGTGGTGGTCATCGGTTCCGACTTCGCGGACCTGACCACCGGCACCGAGCTCGACGGCAACGCCCAGATCGCCGCCAACCTCAACGCACCCATCATCCACGTGTGCCGCGCCGCCGACCGCAGCGTCGAGGAGGTCCGCCGCCTGGCCGAGGAGGCCATCGAGGTCTTCGAGTCCCGCGACAACACCGTCGTCGGCATCATGGCGACCCGCGCCGACGAGTCCCGGATCGACGAGCTCACCGCCGCCCTGCGCGAGGTCCGCGACGTCGCCGTCTCGGTCTTCCCCGGCGAGCCGGTGCTGCCCGCCCCGTCGGTCGGGGCGCAGTTCGAGGCCGTCGACGCCGAGCTGTGGCGCGGCAACCCGGAGTTCCTGGCCAAGGAGTCCCTCACCACCATCGTCGCGGGCATGACCCTGCCGAACGTGCTGGACTTCCTCACCCGTGAGGCGACGGTGATCGTCCCGGCCGACCGGCTGGACCTGCTGCCGCCGCTCATCATGGCCCACCGCTCCTCCAGCTACGGGCCACTGGCCTCCATCATCATGACCGGCGGCTTCGAGGTGCCGACAAGCGTCTCCGAGCTGCTCGGCTCCTCCGAGGTGGACCTGCCGATCGGGCGCACCAGCCTGGACACCTTCAGCACCGCCGTCGTGCTGCAGGGGGTCAACGGGATCTCCACCTCCTCGGCCCGCAAGGTGGAGGTCGCCAGGGATCTGTTCGACCGGCACGTCGACGAGGAGGCGCTGTTGCAGGCCATCGACCTGCCGCGCTCCGAGATCCGCACCCCGACGATGTTCGAGCACCAGCTGATGCAGATGGCCCGGCGCGACCTGAAGCGGATCGTGCTGCCCGAGGCGGGCGACGACCGCATCCTGCGTGCCGCCGACGTCGTGCTGCAGCGCGGCGTGGCGGAGATCATCCTGCTGGGCGACCCGGCCGTGATCGCACGTCGTGCCGCCGAGCTCGGCCTCAACCTGTCGAAGGCGGAGGTGGTCAACCCGAACGAGCCCGAACTGGTGGAGCGTTTCGCCGAGGAGTACGCGAAACTGCGCGCCCACAAGGGGGTCACCATCGAGGCCGCCCGCGAGAAGCTGACCGACCTGTCCTACTTCGGAACCATGATGGTCCATCTCCAGATGGCCGACGGCATGGTCTCGGGCGCAGTCAACACCACCGCCAACACCATTCGTCCGTCGCTGGAGTTCGTCAAGACCAAGCCGGGGGTCTCGGTGGTCTCCGGCTCCTTCCTGATGTCGATGTCCAGCCGGGTTGTCGTCTACGCCGACTGCGCGGTCAACCCGAACCCGACCGCCGAGCAGCTGGCCGACATCGCGATCTCCTCGGCGGAGACCGCCACCAGCTTCGGTGTCGAGCCGCGCGTGGCGATGCTGTCCTACTCGACGGGGGACTCCGGCTCCGGCGAGGACGTGGACCTGGTCCGGGAGGCGACCCGGATCGTCAAGGAGAAGGCTCCCGAGCTGAAGGTGGAGGGTCCGATCCAGTTCGACGCGGCCGTCGACGAGGTCGTCGCCGCGAAGAAGATGCCGAACTCCGAGGTGGCGGGCAAGGCGACGGTGTTCATCTTCCCCGACCTCAACACCGGCAACAACACCTACAAGGCCGTGCAGCGCACCTCCGGCGCGGTGGCCATCGGTCCGGTGCTGCAGGGGCTGCGCAAGCCCGTCAACGATCTCTCCCGTGGCGCCCTGGTCGATGACATCGTCTCCACCATCACCATCACCGCGATCCAGGCCCAGGCCAGCTAAAATCCTCCCGGCCTGACAGACTCGAAGACAAGAAGGAAACACGTGTCGAAGCACATCCTGCTGCTGAACTGCGGCTCATCGTCCATGAAGTACCAGCTGTTCGACGCCGAGGCGGGCGAGCCGCTGGCCTCCGGGATCGTGGAGCGGATCGGTCAGGAGCAGGGCAACCTGGTCCACAAGCTCGGTGAGGAGGAGTTCCGCACCGAGCAGCCCTTCCCCGACCACAGCGCGGCCTTCTCCGGGGTCGTCGCTGCGTTCCGCGAGCACGGGCCGTCGCTGGATCACGTCGTGGCGACGGGGCACCGTACCGTCCACGGGGGCTCGACCTTCCTGGAGTCGACCCTGATCACCGACGAGGTGATCGCGAAGCTCACCGAGCTGTCCGACCTGGCCCCGCTGCACAACCCCCCGGCCATCGCCGGGATCACCGCTGCGATGGAGCTGCTGCCCGACGTGCCGCACGTCGCGATCTTCGACACGGCCTTCTTCTCCACCCTGCCCGCCGAGTCGTACACCTACGCCATCCCGGC
Source organism: Propionibacteriaceae bacterium (assembly GCA_030532575.1). Lineage (GTDB taxonomy): Bacteria > Actinomycetota > Actinomycetes > Propionibacteriales > Propionibacteriaceae > Arachnia. Next base: position 84,354 of record JAUNKV010000002.1, read on the forward strand.
GGAGTTGGCGCGGACCCACGGGCTGCGTCGCTACGGCTTCCACGGCACCTCGCACGACTACGTCTCGAAGCAGGCCGCCCAGTTCCTGGGCCGTCCCATCGAGGAGCTGAAGCTGATCGTGTGCCACCTGGGCAACGGGGCGTCGATCTCGGCCATCGACGGTGGGGTCGCGGTGGACACCTCGATGGGTCTGACCCCGCTGCAGGGCCTGGTGATGGGCACCCGCTCCGGCGACATCGATCCGGGGGTGTTCAAGTTCCTGGCCGGTCAGGGCATGAGTGTCGACGAGATCGACACGATGCTGAACAAGCAGTCCGGGATGGCGGGGTTGTGCGGTTTCACCGACATGCGTGACGTCGAGGCGGAGATCGAGAAGGGCAATGCCGACGCGCAGCTGGCGATGGATGTCTACACCCACCGGCTGATCTCCTACATCGGGGCCTACATCGCGGTGCTCGGCGGGATCGACGCGCTGGTGTTCACCGCCGGGGTGGGCGAGAACGCCGCCCACGTACGCGGCCCGGTGGTGCGTCGCCTGGCCCACCTGGGACTCCTGCTCGACGAAGAGGCCAACCAGGTGCGCAGCAAGCAACCCCGAGCCATCTCCACGCCGGACTCCCCGGTGGCGGTGCTGGTCGTCCCGACGAACGAGGAACTGGCGATGGCCCAGGACACCCTGCGGGTGATCGGGGCCTGAGCCTTGCCCTTCCGCGACCCCGAAACCGACAACGAGCCCGCCTGCGACTTGTCAGTTCCCCACCAGCGGCACGAGGACATTTCCCCCAACCCGTGAGGGGGGATACCGTTGACCCCATGGCACGAGCACTCATCACCGGAGCGACCGCCGGAATTGGCAACGCCTTTGCCCGCGAACTGGCCGCCCGGGGGTACGACCTGGTACTCGTGGCCCGCGACGAGGAGCGGCTGAACGGCATCGCGGAGGAGTTCCGGCAGGTCCACGGCGTCGAGGTCGAGGTGCTGCGGGCCGACCTCTCGGTGCGTGACCAGGTGCTCGCCGTCGCTGACCGGCTGGAGGATGCCGAACTCCCCGTCGATCTGTTCATCAACAACGCCGGGTTCGGGCTGCACGCCTCACTGCTGGACGCCTCCCAGCTGGAGCTCCACGAGCGCGCGATGGATGTGATGTGCCTGGCGATGCTCATCCTCGGCGGGGCCGCCGGGCGGGCGATGAAGGCCCGTGGCCAGGGCCGGATCATCAACGTGGCCTCAACCTCCGGTGCGATCTTCACCGGCAACTACTCCGCCATCAAGGCCTGGGCCCGCACCTGGTCCGCCGGGTTGGCCCTGGAACTGCGCGGCACCGGGGTCACCGTCACCGCGCTGCTGCCCGGCTGGGTCCGCACCGAGTTCCACCAGCGCGCGGGCATCAAGGCCCACAGCCTGCCGGACGTGGTGTGGATCGACGTGGACCGGCTGGTGCGTGAATGCCTCGCCGATGCGGCGAAGGGGCGCATCGAGTCCGTGCCGACGTGGAAGTGGAAGATCGCGCTGTTCATCGCAGACCACGGCCCGCGTGGCTTCATCCGGTTGCTGTCGCGAAAGCTCACCGCCAGCCGTAGGAAAGGCTGAGATGGCCCGCTCCAAGGACCACAGGAAGTACTCCTCCGCCTTCAACGCCAGCGCCCGGCAGGCCGCGCAGATGCTGCTGCTCAAGCCGACGATGTGGCGGCTGCTGAAGGTGCACGTCCACGGCCAGTCGAACCTCGACGACCTGGACGGGGCCTGCGTGGTGTTCGCCAACCACTCCTCCCACCTCGACACCCCCCTGATCTACGGGGCGCTGCCGCGTCGAATCTCGAAGTTCCTGGCCGCAGGTGCCGCCCAGGACTACTTCTACGACAAGTGGTGGAAGTCCGGCCCGATGACCCTGTTCTTCAACGGCTACCCCATCGACCGGGGGCGTGACGACGGCAGCAACAAACGCAACGTGCGGGGCCTGTCGGGGGCTCTGCTGGACCAGGGGGTGCCCCTGTTGATCTTCCCTGAGGGCAGCCGATCCCGCACCGGGGCGATGGGGCCGTTCAAGCACGGGGTGGCCTCGCTGTGCATCTCGCGGAAGGTGCCCGCCGTGCCGATCGCTCTGATCGGGGCGCACGCCGCGTGGCCGAGCTCGCAGAAGGGGCTGCCGAAGGGGCGCCCGACGGTGCACGTGGTGATCGGCCGCCCGATGGCCCCGCTGCCGGGGGAGATCGCCCACGAGTTCAGCGAGCGGATGCGCCGTCGGGTGCTGGAGCTGCACGACACCACGGCCCGAGCCTACGGGGCCAGAACCCTGGACGAGTATGCGCGCAGCGTCGCACTGGAGGCGGCGAAACGGACGGAACTGCCCGAGGAGGCATGATGATCGACGGCGTCAAGCAGCAGAAGTGGTGGGGCTGGGGTGAGGAGGGCCGCGGCTACCAGCACGCCGACAAGCCGAAGTTCGCGCCCTTCGTGCTGGAGCTGACCGGGGTCGATGTCAACGCCCCGGCCCACCCCCGCCCGGAGCTGAGCGAGCTCAGCGTGCCGCCGTCGCAGCTGGGGGAGCCGCTGCGGGCCCGGCTGGAGACGATCTGCGGGGCCGCCTTCGTGCAGACCGACGACGAGACGCGCGTGGTCCACGGCTACGGCAAGGGGGTGCGTGACCTGATGCGGGTGCGCTCCGGGGACTTCGGGAGGCTGCCGGACGTGGTGGTCTACCCGGGCACCGCCGAGGAGGTGGCCGGGGTCGTCGACGCGGCGGTCGAGGCCGATGCGGTGGTGATCCCCTTCGGTGGCGGCTCCAACATCGTCGCGGCCCTGGAGGCGTTGCCGGATGAGAAGCGGCAGGTCGTGTCGGTGAACATGGGGCGGCTGAACAAGGTGCTGGAGATCGACGAGCAGTCGGGGCTGGCGCACATCCAGGCAGGGGTGTTCGGGCCGGACCTGGAGGAGCAGTTGCAGGCGCGCGGCTGGACGATGGGGCATCACCCGGACTCGTTCGTGTGGTCGACGCTGGGCGGGTGGATCGCGACCCGTTCGTCGGGGATGCAGTCCGACAAGTACGGCGACATCGCTGACATCTGTCGAGGGTTGACGATGGTGATGCCGGGCCGGGTGCTGGAGCTTCGGCCGCTGCCGTCCACGTCGTCGGGGCCGTCGGTCAGGGAGATGGTGATCGGCTCCGAGGGGCGGTTGGGGATCATCACCTCGGCGTGGGTGAACGTGCACCGCATCCCGGAGGTGCGCGAGATCCAGGCGTACTTCTTCCCCACATACGAGGACGGGCTGAAGGCCTGCGAGCAGATCGTCACCTCGGATGCCGAGGTCATGATGGCCAGGGTCTCGGATGCGGTTGAGACGCAGTACATCATGGCCAACGGCAAGAAGTCGTCGACGGTGTCGTCGTGGATCAGCAAGGGCATCCAGAAGCTGATGGAGGCCAAGGGCTGGGATCTGGGGCAGATCGCGATGAGCTTCATCGGCTTCGAGGGGTCGCGCAACCACGTCACCTATGTCAAGGGGCTGGTGGGCAGGATCGTGCGGGCCAACGGCGGGCTGGGGGTCGGGAAGGGGCCCGGCACGCTGTACGACCAGAAGAAGTACGACACCCCGTATCTCAGGGATTTCATGCTGGATCACGGCATGGTCTGCGATGTCTCGGAGACGACGACACCGTGGCGCCACGCGGCGGAGATTCATGCGCGCACCGTCGAGCGGGTGCACGAGGCACTGGCGGAGATCGGCAAGCGGGGGGCGGTGTTCTGCCACCTGTCGCACTCGTACCACTCGGGGGCCTGCCAGTACTTCACCTTCGCGATCGCTGATGACTCGGCGACGGCGATGGCCAGCTACGACCACGTCAAGCGGGTGATCCAGCAGTCGTTCATGGACTTCCACGGCACGGTGAGCCACCACCACGGCGTCGGTGAGGAGCACTCGCCGTGGATGGAGCAGGACATCTCCCCTGCGGGGGTGTTCATCCAACAGGCGCTGTTCGAGGGCGTGGACCCGGGACGCAACCTCAACCCGGGCAAGATCGTCCACGAGGGCCGCCCCGGCATCTCCACCAACTCCTCCGACGCCTGAGCGGTACGTTATGTCATTTTAGGTGTTTATCGGGCATATTTTCGACGGAACGCATAACTGACCCCCGAAATCCCTATTGCTTCCGGCAGCGGTGGCAGGGACGCAACTCTCCATCCCAGCCACGCTGACGCAACGCCTCAGCCACCTCGCGGGCAACACGGCACGACTCGTGGACGACGTCACGCCAGCCATAGCGCAACGTGACCCAGCCGAGGCGGAGCATGGTCCGGTTGTCGCGACGGCGGTCGCGCTCGTCGTCGTGGAACTCCCTGCCGTCCAGCTCGATCACGAGCTGATACTCCTCGTAGCTGCCGTCGAAGATCGCCCCACGCAGCCTGGCATCCTGGCGGGTGAGAGCCGGCAGCCGGTGCGCACGTTCCACCAGCATCCAGTAGCGCCACTCCAACACGCTGTGGATGCCATCTCCCGCGTGGGAGGCCAGGTCCAGCACAGTGTGCCGGTGGTGGGGCTCGCGTCGCCGAGTTGAAGGCGTCGATGACGGCGCGAGGGGTCGTACGACCGGCCCCGATCGCCCGAGTCACCGCCGCGATGGTCTCCTCCTCGTCCGCTCGCAGCGAGTGGTCAACCAGCGCCTCCGACACCGGAAGACCCGTTTGGTCACCGTCGGCAAAAGCTGTGGAAAGATAGGGATTCTGGGGGTCAGTTACACGTTTCATCGAAAATATGCCCGATAACGGCCTAAAATGACATAACGTGTTGGTTGCAGCGTAGGGGACATACCGTCCGAATCTTGCGTCCCACGATCAGCCGTAGTAGCTTGCGCGCATGGATCCGGTCACAATCGCCCGGTGGCAGTTCGGCGTCACTACCGTCTACCACTTCCTCTTCGTGCCCATCACCATCGCGATGTCGATGCTGGTGGCCGTCATGCAGACGATCTGGGTACGCACCGGTCAGGTGCGGTTCCTCCGCCTGACCAAGTTCTTCGGCAAGCTGTTCCTCATCAACTTCGCCCTGGGTGTGGTCACCGGCATCGTCCAGGAGTTCCAGTTCGGCATGAACTGGTCCGAGTACTCCCGCTTCGTCGGTGACATCTTCGGAGCCCCCCTGGCCCTGGAGGCGCTGATCGCGTTCTTCCTGGAGTCCACCTTCATCGGGTTGTGGATCTTCGGCTGGGACCGGCTGCCGAAGAAGATCCACCTGCTGACCATCTACGCCGCCGCCATCGGCACCGTCATCTCGTCGGTGTTCATCCTGGCCGCGAACTCCTGGATGCAGAACCCCGTCGGCGCGAAGTACAACGAGGTCCTGGGCCGCGCCGAGCTCGACGGTGTGGGCGGTTTCGTCGAGGTGCTGGCCAACCCGCTGCTGTGGTCCGCGATCCCCCACGTCATCACCGCCTCCTACATGGTTGCCGGCGGCCTCGTCGCGGGCATCGCCGGGTGGCACCTGGCCCGGGCGAACGGCAACGACGACGTCCCAGCCGACGACGTGCTGGCATACCGCTGGGCTGCGAAGTTCGGGGCCTGGATCCTGATCGTCGCCTCCGGGCTGACCTTCCTCTCCGGTGACGCCCAGGCCAAGGCGATCACCATCATGCAGCCCTACAAGCTGGCGGCCGCCGAGGGCGCCTTCGAGGACACCGCCGACTTCTCGCTGCTGACCATCCCCAACGCCGACCAGAGCGCGGCCGCGGTGGAGATCAAGGCCCCCATCCCGGGTGTGCTGTCCTTCATCGCCGGGGTGCCCGAGATCAAGGGCATCAACACCATCCGCGAGGAGTACGCGGCCAAGGGCTATGTCGACTACAACGGCGAGCAGACCAAGCTGCAGCAGCAGTACGCCGAGTACGTCAAGAAGCAGATCGCGCAGCTGGAGGCCGAGGGCAAGGAGTTCAACCCCATCCCTGACGTCAACGTCACCTACTGGAGCTTCCGAGCCATGATGGCGCTCGGCGCTGCAGGGCTGCTGATCGGCATCTACCTGCTGTTCACGCTGCGTGGTGGCCGCTCCCCGAAGGCCTCGAAGCTGTTCACCGCGCTCATGACCGCGATGCCTCTGATGCCGCTGTTCGCCATCTCCTTCGGCTGGATCTTCACCGAGATGGGTCGCCAGCCCTGGCTGGTGGCCGGTGTGATGCCGACCTCGGCGGGTGTCTCCCCGACGGCGAGCGTCGGCGAGGTGCTGTTCTCACTGATCGTCTACACGCTGCTCTACGGCGTGCTGGCGGTGATCGAGGTCAAGCTGTTCCTGCACTACACGGTCAAGGGCCTGCCGGATGTCACCGAACCGAAGGTGACCTCCGATCCCGACGCCCCGATGTCGTTCGCTTACTGAGGTGCCAGTTCCCATGTTCCTGCTTGAGACCGCCACGACGCTCACGAGTGTTCCGCTGCTGAACACCATCTGGTTCCTGCTCATCGCCGTCCTGTGGATCGGGTTCTTCTTCCTGGAGGGCTTCGACTTCGGCGTGGCGATGCTGCTTCCCATCCTCGGGCGCGACGACAAGGAGCGTCGCGTCATGGTGAACACCATCGGCCCGAACTGGGACGGCAACGAGGTGTGGCTGCTCACCGCCGGTGGGGCCACCTTCGCGGCCTTCCCCGGCTGGTACGCCTCGCTGTTCTCCGGACTGTACCTTCCGCTGCTGCTGATCCTGGTCGGTCTGATCCTGCGTGGTGTGGCCTTCGAGTATCGCTCGAAGAGCCCTGATGCGCAGTGGCGTCGCATGTTCGACTGGTTCGCGATCATCGGCTCCTTCCTGCCCTCTCTGGTGTTGGGGGTCGGGTTCGCGAACTTCGTGATCGGCCTGGCCAACGACAACCTGCTGTGGAACGGCGACTTCTTCGGCCTGTTCGGGCCGTTCGCCCTGCTGGGTGGGGTGTTGTTCGTGGTGCTGTTCCTGGTGCACGGGGCCACCTTCGTCGGGCTGAAGACCCGCGGTGAGATCCAGGACCGGGCCGAGGCCCTGGTGCGTCGGATCGGCTGGGGCGCGGTCGTGTGCATGGCGCTGTTCGTGTTCTGCCAGCAGATCTTCCACCCCGCCAACAGCGAGTTCGGCAATTTCACCGTCGTCGGGTGGCTGCTGGCCGTGGTCGCGGTGCTGTCCCTGGCCGCCTCGGTGTTCATGACCGGCCACAAGTCGCGGGAGGGCTGGGGCTTCGTGCTGGGTGGCCTGTCCATCGTCGCGCTGATCGCTGGCATCTTCGTGAGGATGTACGGCAACCTGGGCTTCACCCAGGATGTCTCCATGGCCCCCGACGAGCGGCTCAACATCCTCACGGCCGCCGCGTCGGAGACCACCTTGACGCTGATGACGTGGTCGACGGTGATCTTCCTGCCCATCGTGCTGGCCTACCAGGCGTGGAGCTACTGGGTGTTCAGCCGTCGGGTCAGCACCAAGAACATCCCCGACGGGATCGTGTACTGAGTTTTTGTCGGGGGCTACCGGTAGCCTGAGTTTCATGGCAGGACCGGTGGAGCCGAGGCTTCTGAAACGTGCCGGGGCGGCCAGGGTTCACCTGGCCGCCTCGGTCGTCGTCGGTGTGGTGACGGCGGTGTTCGTGATCGCCCAGGCGTGGCTGCTGGCTCACGCCATCACGGTGGTCTTCCACTACCGGGCGTTGCCCCCGGACTGGGTGTTGACCCTGGCCCTGCTGCTGGCGGTGTTCGTCGCGCGGGGGGTGCTCAGCTGGGTGAGTTCGGTGGTGGCGCACCGGTCGTCGGCGACGGTGAAGTCGCAGCTGAGGCGCGACGTCCTGGCCGCGCACCTGAGGCGCCCCACCGCGTCGTCGGCCTCGCTGGTGCGGATCGTCACGACGGGGTTGGATGCCTTGGACGGGTATTTCTCGAAGTTCCTGCCGCAGCTGGGGCTGGCGGCGACGGTGCCCTTCCTGGTGGGTGCGGTGATCCTGTGGGCGGACTGGCCGAGCGCATTGATCGTCGCGTTCACCCTGCCGTTGATCCCGGTGTTCATGGCGCTGATCGGCTGGACCACGCAGGCGGCGACGAGGCGGAGCTTCGCGCGCGCGGACCGGCTGGCCAATCATTTCGCGGATCTGATCCAGGGGTTGCCGACGCTGCAGGCCTTCGCCCGTGCCCGGGCGCAGCGCAAGGGCGTGGTGCTGACCGAGGGGCAGTACCGCTCGGAGACGATGAAGGTGCTGTATGTGTCCTTCCTGTCGTCGTTCGCGCTGGAGCTGTTGGCGTCGTTGTCGGTGGCGGTGGTGGCGGTCACCGTCGGGTTCCGGCTGGCCTTCGGGGAGATGCCCTTCCATGCGGCCCTGTTCATCCTGATCCTGGCGCCGGAGGCGTTCCTGCCGGTGCGTCAGGTGGGGGTGCACTTCCACGACTCGGCCGATGGTGTGGCGGCGGCGCGGGCGGCGCTGGACCTGATCGGCGACGATCCCGCCCCGGCCTGCCGGGACCTGCCCCAGGGCAGTTCGCTGCGGCTGGAGGGGGTGGGTTTCACCTGGCCCGGGGCGGATTCCCCCGCCGTGGCGGGGCTGGATCTGATGGTGCCTGAGGGCCGGGTGGTCGCGGTGACGGGGCCGTCGGGGGGCGGCAAGTCCACCGCGCTGGGTCTGGTGCTGGGTTTCCACTCCCCTGATTCGGGGCGGGTGCTCGTCGATGGGGTGGACCTGGCGGAGCTGGACCCTGCGGCGTGGCGTCGTCGGGTGGCGTGGGTGCCGCAGGACCCGGGGATGGTGGCTGGCACCGTCGGCAACAACGTGCGGCTGGGGATTGAGGCCACCGACGACGAGGTGGCACGGGCGTTGCTGGATGCGGGGGCGGATTTCCCGGCCAGCAAGGGGGTTGGGGACGATGGCGAGGGCCTGTCGGCGGGTGAGCGGCGGCGGGTCGCGGTGGCGCGGGCGTTGCTGCGGATCAGGTCAGGGGCGCGGCTGCTGGTGTTGGATGAGCCGACAGCGGGGCTGGATGCGGCCACTGAGGAGGCGGTGATCCGTGCGGTGCGGGACTCGGGAGCGGGGGCGTTGGTGGTGACGCACCGGCCTGCGGTGTTGGCTGCGGCTGATGAGGTGGTGACGCTGTGAGGGGGTTGCTGAGCACGCTGTTGGCGGAGGTGCCGAAGGGTCGGTTGCGGCTGGCAGGTGCTGTGGCGCTGGCCTTTCTGGCGTCGTTCTCGTCGGTGGCGTTGATGGGGCTCTCGGCGTGGCTGATCAGTTTTGCCGCGCTGATGCCTCCGGTGCTGTACCTGCAGGCCCCGGCGGTGGGGGTGCGGACCTTCGCGATCTCGCGGGGGGTGTTCCGGTATCTGGAGCGGCTGCTGGGTCATGACGTGGCGTTGCGGATGCAGTCGGCGCTGCGGGTGCGTACCTATGACGCGCTGGCCCGGACCACGCTGATCGGGGCGCGTCGTGGTGATCTGTTGACGCGGGTGATGGCGGACACCGAGGCGGTCACGGATGTGCTGGTGCGGGTGTTGATCCCGTTCTCTTCGGCGCTGCTGGTGGTGACTGCGGCCTCGGTGGGGGTCGCGGTGATCTCTCCCGGTGCGGGGGCTGTGTTGTTGGTGACGGCGCTGGTGGCGGGGGTGCTGGTGCCGTGGCTGGCGCAGCGTGCCAGCATCGACGTCGATGAGGCTGCTGTGCCGAGCCGGGGCAGGCTGGCGGATGCGGTGCGGGAGGTGGCGCGCACCGCCCCGGAGCTGGTGGCCCACGGGGCCGAGGGGGCGGCGTTGGAGCGGCTGCGTGGCCTGGATGCGGAGCTGCACGCGCAGGAGTCGCGGGGGGCGTGGGTCCGTGGCGTCGCCGGGGCGGTGCAGGTGGTGGCTGCTGGGGTCGCGGTGGTGGCGGGGCTGGCCATCGGTGCGCCCGCCGTCGTCTCCGGGCAGATGCATCCGACGTTCCTGGCGGTGTTGGCGTTGACGCCGTTGGCCCTGCACGAGGTGTTGGCGACGTTCGCGGCGGCGGCGCAGACGTGGACCCGGGCGCGGGCGTCGCTGCGTCGGGTGGCGGAGGTGTTGGAGGCCGAGCCGGTGGGGACCGGGGATGTGGTGCCGGATGGTGAGGCTGCTGCTGGGCTGCGGCTGGCGGGGGTGGCTGTCGGCTGGCCGGGTGGCCCGGTGGTGCAGGAGGGCCTGGACCTGACGGTGGCCCCGGGTGAGCGGGTGGCGCTGACCGGGGTCTCGGGGGTGGGCAAGACGACGGTGGCGGCCACCGCGATGGGCCTGATCCCGCCGTTGGCTGGCGTGGTGGAGCGGGGTGGGCGCGTCGGCTATCTGGCGCAGGATGCCCACATCTTCGCCACGTCGGTGGCGGAGAACGTGCGGATCGGCAACAAGGAGGCCTCGGATGAGCAGGTCGCCCAGGCCCTGGCCCGGGCGGGGTTGCCGCTGGAGCCGGGTCGGCTGGTGGGTGAGGACGGGGCGAGCCTGTCCGGCGGCGAGCGTCGTCGTCTGGCCCTGGCGCGGCTGCTGGTGGCGGATCGGGACCTGTGGATTCTGGATGAGCCGACGGAGCACCTGGACCAGGCCACGGCTGAGATGTTGATGGCCGATGTGTGGCAGGCCTCGGCCAGCCGGGCGGTCCTGGTCATCACCCACGATCCTGAGGTGGTCGCAGCCTGCGACCGGGAGCTCCACCTGTCGGCCTCCCGGGGCTGAGCCGCTTCCGCTGCTGGTCGGGCTGAGGTCCCGTCCCCTTCCAGGCACGAATCGCAGGGGGAAAACGCTGGGGCGTCGGATGTCGACGCCCCAGCGTTTTTCACCAGTGTTTCGTGCCTCCTCAGGGTTCAGATCACCAGGGCCCGTTTTCTGCTGTGCAGCTGGCGGACTCCCAGCCTGACGGCCAGGGCTCCGGCCAGCAGCAGCGCTGCGGTGAAGGCGGCCAGGCCCACGTAGTTGATCCCGGCCAGGTCGAAGATCGGCGGGTAGAGCCAGTGCAGCAGCGCCGTCGAGACCATTCCTGCCACGCATCCCAGAGCGAGGGGGACCACCAGGACCGGGCCGATCACCCCGGAGAGCACGCGCCTGGCCCAGTGCTGGGGCAGGCCCATCGCGGTGAGGTTCCTGGCGAGGGGGCGCAGGGCCTGCACCTCGCGCTGCAGGGTCCACACCAGCAGCGGGATGGCCAGGAGTGCCACTCCGGTGAAGCCGATGGTCAGCCACAGCGGGGCACTGGCCCCATCACTGGGCCGGTGCACCTCAAGGACCACCCCGCCATGTCCTGAGGCGACGGGCCACTGCTCCATGTCGGCTGCCTGCTCCGGGCTGAGCCCGGTGTGAACCCGGAACACCAATCCCTCCTCCTCCGAGAAGGGGATGGTCTCGCGCAGCCCGAAGGCGTAGCCGGTGTTCAGCCGGGCCGGGGCCTCGGGTTTGAAGCCGATGACTCGGGTCTGGATGGTCCGGGACGGATCGGCGAAATCCACCAAGGTGACCTCGGCGTCGGCCCCGCCGAGCTTCAGCACCGCTCCACTGCTCATCACAGCCGCCTGCTCCGAGGTGAGTCCCAGCACGGCTGTGGCCTCCGCCACCGAGTCGAAGACCTGCACCACTCCTTCTCCCTCGACCCCGTAGTTGGTGTTGCTGAGGGTGGCCACGGCCTGGCTGTGGTTGTCCTGCTCGAACTGCGCGATCACCTCCTCGGGTAGTTCTTCCCCCTTGAGGGTGGTGGCCTGGAACAGCACCATCCCCTCAGGCACCTGTGGGACCAGTAGCAACACTTGAGCGCTCACCGAGGCGGAGATGTTGATGAACACGCTCAGCACCAGCCCGATCAGCAGGGTGGCCACGGCGCTGACCCCCGCCCAGCGGGCGCCGTCCTCGCGGAGCAGCCGGGCCGCCAGGTCACGAGGGCTGGCCGGGGATTTCACGGCGGCTCTGCTGCCCCAGGCAACCACCCTGGGGGCCAGGGCCACCATGCCGAGCACCGCGAAGATCACCCCCAGGCTCATCGGCCAGAGTTTTCCGGCCGATGTCACCAAGGACCAGACCGCGATTCCCCACAGGCCGAGCCCAGCCCATCCCAGGGCGGTGGACATGGCGGGGGGCAGGGGGCGCGGTGCCCGCTCCGCCAGCCGGGCCCGCACCTGCTGGAAGGCCCCCAGCACGATGAAGCCGAGCAGGGCACCGGCCACGCTCCACAGCACCGTTTGCCCCAGCCAGCTGAGTGAGAACTGCCACGGCCCCAGGGGCAGCCCCTGGTTGGCCTGCTGGATCAGGGGACGCACCCCCAGGCCTGCGAGCATTCCGAGGCTGCATCCGGCGGCGGCCAGGGTGACGGCTCCCCCCAGGAGGCCCGTCACGGCCGTGCGGAGCATCACCCGGGGTCGGATACCAGAGCGGACCAGCACCTGCTGGATGCCCCGCACCCAGCGGGCCACCATCCCGGCGAAGACGAAGGGGATGCCCGCCAGCAGGGCGAGCACCAGGGAGTACCCGCCCAGGAAGCGCTGGGCGGAGACCCCATCCGGCCTCAGCAGATCGGCGCGCAGAATCATGGAGATGGGCTGCTCCTCGCTGCCTCCCCCGATCTCACCTTGGAGAGCCCGGAGCTCATCATCCGGTCCCGTCAGCCAGTACGTCGCCGTGACCTCCTCGATGCTCTCGCCTTTTCCGGCACGCTCCCCCCACGTACCCGGGGCACACATCAAAGTGTCTGCGGCATGACTGTAAACCTCTTTGAATGTTCCGACCACGGCAATTCCCCATTGCTGGTGGGTGGAGCCCCATTCTCCTTGAAGGGGCGCAGTGGCGACACATTCTCCTGACCGCGTGGGCCAATTGCCCTCCAGTAATTCAGAGCGCCCCTCGGAAACCACGGAGGGCAACGGAGCTTCACTGTATTGAAATCTGCGGGCATCATCGCCCTGCACCAAATCCACCGAGGCGGAATACTCAGTGGAGATCGTGATTTCACTGTGAGCAGAGAAGACCTCTGGGGGCTGCGGATAGGCTCCGCTCGACACCCCATCTCCGGCCCATCCCTCCACCACTGCATCCGCCCCACCGAGCAGCTTTTCCGCCTCTTGGGCTGGGCTGAGTTTCAGAGCGTCCGCGGTGCTCTTGAAAGCACCGGCGGCAATTCCGACGATGAACACCGCCACCAGTAGCCCCCGAAACACCCGGGAGCGGAGCAGCAAGGGTATCTGGTATCTCATGACAGCTGACCGTCCACGATCTCCAGCACCCGGTCGGCGTACCGCTCCGCCAGTGGGTCATGGGTGGCGATGAGGCAGGCCACACCGGCCTGCCGGGTCAGCTCCTTGAGCTGCCCGAACAGCGCAGCCGAGGTACGGCTGTCCAGCGCCCCGGTCGGCTCGTCACAGAGCATCACGGGGCGCTGCCCCGCCAGGGCGCGAGCGATTCCCACCCGCTGCCGCTGTCCACCGGACATCGCATCCGGCATCCGGTTCCACAATTCCTCGATCCCGACGAACCCCAGCAGCTTTCTGGCCTCGGTCTCAGCATCCGGGCAGCCCTGGGCACGCAACACGATCTGGAGATTTTCACTGGCGGTGAATTGGGCCACCAGATTGTGCTCCTGAAACACCAGTCCCACTTGGCGCAGCCGAAGATCGGTGCGCTGATCCTCGGACAAACCGACGATCTCACGCCCCATCACCTGCACGGAACCGGCCTCTGGCACCTCGAGCCCGCCGATCACCGACAGCAGCGTCGATTTCCCGGACCCACTGGCACCGTACAGACAGACCATCTCGCCTGCCATGACCTCCAGGCTCACTCCCCCGAGAGCCTTCACCGCACCCGCTGGGGTGGAGTAGCTGAACTCCACCCCGGATATCCGCACTGGTACCTGCACCATGCCACCCTTTGCATCCCATCGCGCCCACTTGCGCTCGGAGAGATACTATTCCGCCCCCGTCAAAGCATCAACGAACCTGGCTTCAGAAGTGCACACGACGCCTCGCCGTCGGTCCTGGAGCTCGTGAGGCGCCCACTGCGCCCAACTCCCAGCACCGTGCCAGAGCCCTCGGCACCCTCGCCCCGCCCCCATGAAGGCACGAATCGCGGAGAAAAGACGCCTCGAGGCCACCCCATGACGCGCCAGCGTCTTTCACCAGCGATTCGTGCTCGAGTCCGACCGACGGGGAGGGACGAGCAGGAAACGCGGAGAAAGAACGATCCACCGTCGCATGACGACGCGCCAGCGTCCTTCACCAGCGATTCGTGCTCGCCCGCCGAGTCTGACCTCTGGTACCGAGGCAGCTACTTCCCGAAGCGGCGTTCCCGTTGGGCATAGCTGCGCAGGGCTCGGACGAAGTCCACCTTGCGGAAGTCCGGCCACAGGGCCTCACAAAAGTAGTACTCGCTGTGCGCGGACTGCCACAGCAGGAAACCTGAGAGCCGCTGTTCGCCGGAGGTGCGGATGATGAGGTCCGGGTCCGGCTGTCCTGCGGTGTAGAGGTGTTCGGAGATCTCGTCGATCTCCAGGCTCCCGGCGACCTCCGCCAGGCTCTGCCCCTGCGCGGCCCGCTCGGCGAGCAGCGAGCGGAAGGCGTCGCGCAGCTCGTGCCTGCCGCCGTAGGAGACCGCGACGTTGATGTGCATCCCCGTGACCCCTGCGGTGCGTTCCGCCGAGGCCCGCAGACTCTCCGCCCGTCGCGGGGGCAGCAGGTCCAGGGCGCCGACGGCCTGCACCCGCCACCTGTCCGTCGCGGCCAGGGCCGCCACCAGCTCGTCGATGACATCGAGCAGCGGCTCCAGCTCGTCGGCTGCTGAGCGCGTGAGGTTGTCGGTGCTGAGCACCCACAAGGTGATGACGGGGATACCCGCGTCGTCGCACCAGTCGCAGAACTGCTGCAGCTTCGCCGCCCCGGCCCGGTACCCGGCCACGAGCGGCTGGCCGGGCGCGTTCAGCCGCGCCCAGCGGCGGTTCCCGTCGGCCAGCACGGCGACGTGCCTGGGAAGGCTCTCCTGGTCGAGCTGCTTCAGCACCCCCGACTCGTACGTGGAGTACAGCCACGCCGGGGGCCAGATGCGGTCCAGGAGCCGCGAGAGGGCAGACATGCTCCAAGGGTATCGGGAACCGGAAATCACCCCACCCCCACGGAGCACGAACCGCGGAGAAACGACGGTTCACCGTCGCGCACCAACGCGCCAGCGCTCATCACCGGCGATTCGTGCCCAGACCCGACCGGCAGCGGGAGCCGAGCACGAACTGCGGAGAAGCGACGGTTCACCGTCGCATGACGACGCGCCAACGTCTTTCGCCAGCGATTCGTGCCCAGACGCACTGCCGCAGAAAGACGAGCACGAACCACCGAGAACAGACGGCCCACCGTCGCATGGCGACGCGCCAGCGTCTTTCGCCAGCGATTCGTGCCCAGACCCGACCGGCAGGGGGAGACGAGCACGAACCGCAGACAAACGACGGTTCACCGTCGCTTGGTGACGCGCCAGCGGCTTTCGTCGGCGATTCGTGCTCCATGGGGCGGGCTCTCGGGGCTCGGGTCTCGGGGTCTCTTGAGGTCCCCTCATAGGCTTGGAGGGCAAGGAGGTTTCCATGAACGCCCGGAAGACATCTTTTGCCCCACCTGTGGGAGCGCTCCCACGCGCTGCCCGCACCACCCACCGCGCCCAACGCACCCACTGAGGTTCCCCATGATCCACTGGAAATGGAAGGCAGCCTTCCTGAACTGGCTACGCGGCCTGTCGCGGGTCAAGCGGACCATCCTGCTGACCGCCGTCACCCTCGCCGTGTTCGCGACGATCAACCTCGCCTTCCGCGTCCCCTTCGAGCCCACACGCTGGCTGTTCATCACCATCATCACAGCCGCCTTCTCCTGGTGGGGCGTGGAGCACGAACGCAAGATCCGTCAGGAGTTCATCGAGGAGGGCAGGAAGCACCACCCTCAGGTGCCAGCCCCAGAGTCAGATACCGAGCCACCGCTTGGGTCACGCACGGATCGTCCCGATTGAGCGAGACGTGCCCCAGGCCCTCGACGGTGAGCAGCCGCCCCGAGGCCAGCCGTTCACTCAGCCGGACCGCATTGCGATACGGCGTCACCGCATCCCCGGTGCGCCCGATCACCAGGATCGGCGGCGCTCCGTCGGCCCGCAACTCCAACGGCGGCTCAGCCGGTGCCGTCCAGAACTCACACATCGGCGGCACACCCAGCGAGGCCGCGAGTATCGGGGCCTTCACCAAGGCCTCCTCCCCCTCCGCGAGCACCGCCTCGAACCCACGATCCGGCCGATCCCCACAGATCACCCCCAACAACGCCGCAGCCCCCGCCCCCGTGCCGTCATCCTGCGCGGTGACCAGCTCCGCGGCACGCAACAACCCCGCCCCATCCCCGTCGATGGCCCGGGCCAGGTCCTCGGCCAGGCTTGGATGGTTCCGCTCCCCCCAGTACAGGTGCCCCACCACACCCCGCGCCGCCAAACCCTGCGTCAACACCTGCTCCCCCACCGCGAGCGGCTGCCCGTCGAGCCGCTGCAGCAGCTCCTCGACAACCCCCAACACCTGAGGCCCACCAGCCCCCAGCCCGCACGACGTCTCGGCCCCACACCACTGCGCGAAGTGATGCAGCGCCTCCTCCAGCCCCGCCAGACCGACCAGCGGATGCTCCCCGCTCACCTCGACGGCCCCGTCCAGCACCATCCGCCCCACCCGCTCCGGGAACAGCTCCGCATAGGTGGCCCCCAGCAGACTCCCGTACGAAATCCCCAGGTACGAGGCGCGGGGCACCTTGAACAGGTGCCGCAGCAGATCCAGGTCCCGGGCCACCTCGAGGGTGGAGACATGATCCAGCAGCACCCCCGAGAGCTCCCGGCACGAGACCGCCACCTCCCGCCACGCACGGCCGAGCGCTGCCACCTCCACCTCGTCGTCAGGGCTGCTGTCGGCTCCATGAGCCGCCGCCAGGGCCTCAGGGGCACACCGCACCGAGGTGGACTCCCCCACCCCGCGCGGGTCCCATCCCACCAGATCAAAACCCGGGAACAGGTCCGGGCCGAACTCGCGCACCATCGGCCCCGCCGCCAGCCCCGGCCCGCCCGGGTTGAAGAAGATCGGCCCGAAGGCCCCCAGCCGCGACGGCATCCGCGTGACCGCGATCTCCAGCGCCGCCCTCGAGGGCTCCTCCCAGTCCAGCGGCACCAGCATCGTCGCACACTGTGCCGGTGCGCAGTCCCGCCAGACCAGCTCCTGCTCCCAGTACGCCTCGAGCCCCTCCCCCGGCACTGCGGGCAGCCCCGAGGCCTCCCCCGCCATCAGCTGCCGATCCGGGCTGTCCACCCCCGGCAACGGCGCAGCCCGGTGCTCCGCGACGGGACGGGTCGGCACCCCCGGGGTGGCGGGCAGCACCGGCTGGGACACCGACGCTGCCGGTGAGGGCGACGGCGCGGGCTCCGGTTCAGGGGTGGCCGTGCAGGCCGACGCCACCACGACGACGGCTGCCAGCCCCCAGAGTCCGCGCCTCACCCCTGTTCACGCCTTGCAGGTGGTGCCCTCGGCCGGGATCGTGCCCTCCAGCAGGTAGGCCGTGACCGCCTCGTCGATGCAGCCGTTGCCCGTCATGACCGCCCCGTGCCCGGGACCGTCGTAGGTGAGCAGATTCCCGGACTCCAGCTGCCCGGCCATCGTCTCCGCGTGCTGGTACGGAGTGGCCGAGTCCCCGGTGGAGCCGACCACCAGGATCGGGGCAGCGCCCTTCCCGGTCAGCTTCAGGTGCGGGGCGGAGCTTGCGGTCCACAGCTCACACACCGGCTCCATCCCCATGTTCGCCGCGAACAACGGCGACTTGCCCACCAGTTCCTGCCACTGCCCCTGCAGCACGCCCAGTCCCTCGTCCGCGCCGTCGACGCATCGGGTGGCGGGGAAGGCGTAGGCCACTGTCTCCCACTCCTGCTCACCGCGACCGTTGAGCAGGTCCGAGGCCTGCAGCAGCACTGTGCCATCACCACCCTGGGCTGCCGTGATGGTCTGGGTCAGCACCGGGTACTGCTCGGCCCCTGAGTACAGGAACAGGGCAATCCCGGTCGCCCCCGCCGCCTGCGTGATCGTGCGGTCCTTGACGGTGAGCGGATTCGCATCCAGCCCGGCCAGGAACTGCGAGACATTCGCGATGATCTCGTCGGTGCTGTTGCCGAGCGGGCAGTCCCCCTCAGCCACGCACCAGTCCGCGTAGTTGCGGAAGGCCAGCTCGAAGCCCTCCGCCTGGGACACCGCCTCGTCGTTGGTGATGTCCACCGCCGAGTCCAGCACCAGCCGCCCCGTGTTCTCCGGGAACAGCTCCGCGTAGACCGCCCCCACGTAGGTGCCGTAGGAGATGCCGAAGTAGTTCAGCTTCTCCGCCCCCAGCAGGAAGCGCACCAGGTCCAGGTCCCGGACGTTCTCGATGGTGGTGAGGTGGTCCAGCAGCTCCCCCGAGGCGTCCCGGCACTGCTTGGCGAAGCCACCCCAGGCCTCGTGCAGCGCCGTCTGCTCGGCCTCGTCGTCAGGGCTGGTGTCGGCGACGAAGGTCGCGTCGGTCTGCTCGGTGGTGCCGCACTGCACGTGCGTGGAGTCCCCGGTACCGCGCGGGTCCCAGGAGACGATGTCGTAGCCCGCCCAGCGCTCCTGCTTGTCCTTGCCCACCTCGACGGCCAGGTCCTTGCCGCCGAAGCCCGGCCCGCCGGGGTTGACGAACAGCGGCCCACGCGACGGCTCCTTGGCCGCAACCTTGAACAGGGCGATGTCCAGAGCCGCCTTCCCCGGTTCCTCCCAGTCCAGCGGTACCTTCACCGTCGCACACTGGCCGCCCTCGCAGGGGGCCCACTCCACCGACTGCTCCCAGTACGGCTGCAGGGTGTCGCCGAGCGCGGCGGGCAGGGTCACACTCGGGCTGCCCGCGCCGTCGTAGTCCAGCTGCCGGTCAGGATTGAGCCCCTCCGGGTCGTCCCAGACCTCATGCTCGGCCACCGGCACGCTCGGCACCCCCGGCTGCTGGGCGCCGACCGGCGGCGGGGCCTGCACCGACGGCTCAGCCTGCGGTGCAGGCGACTCAGACGGTTCGGACTGTGGTTTCGGCAGCACCATGCCACCGACGAAGAAGGCCACCACCAGCCCGATCGCCGTCAGGATCAGCAGACGCTGCACCCAGGGAACCCACTCACGCATCAACACTCCTTCCCGAGAGCCCGATCACGCTCTGCTCTCGCCTTGTAACTGGTACACACCGACGTCAGCGGACATCGCCTGACCCCCTCGGGGCCACGCACCGAGACCTCATCCGTGGGAACATGATGCGCCACGACGGTGCCACCGGCGACCCGATCCCCGATGGCAGGGGCGCGCTTCAGGAAGTCCACGTACAGGGGGTGCTCGTAGGCCAGGCAGCACTTCAGCTTGCCACACACCCCCTGAATCTGCAGCGGATTCCCCGCCAGGTTCTGGCTGCGGGCCAGCCGCATCGAGACCGGCTCCACCTCGTCGAGGAACAGCGTGCAGCACAGCTCCCGCCCACACATCCCCACCCCACCAGCCAGCCGGGCGGTGTCGCGGGAGGCCACCTGCCTCAGATCCACCCGAGCACCCAGGGCACGGGCCAGGTCCCCCACCAGCGCCCGGAAATCCACCCGGCCGGGGGCCGTGTAGTACACCACCGCCACCTGGTCGCGCGGCTCCTTGCCCTCCACACAGTCCGCGGCCATCACCTTCATCGGCAGGCCGTGGGCGGCGATCCGCTCAGCAGCGACCTGCTGGATGTGCCGCCGTCGCTCCCGCCGGGCCTCGTCACGACGCAGGTCCGCCTCGCTGGCCCGGCCCGCGCACCGCGGCAGCGGCGCATCCGTGTGGGCCTCCTCCGGCGCCCACACCACGCGCGCCACCTCGGGGCCGTCCTCGGTGGGGTACAGCACCCAGTCCCCGACGGCGTGGTCCTCCTCGCCGGGGTCCAGGTAGTGCAGCCTCCCATGCTCCTCGAAGGTGACCGCCATGACTTTCGACATGACAGATAGCCTACTGGCGGCCACTGACAGTTTTTCGTCCTGTTTTCCTGCCAGTGTCAGGAGGTGCGTTCCGCCCTCGCCCGGGCCCGGGCGCGACGGAAGGCCCCGTCGATGCCCCAGCCACCGCCGCCGACGGCGATGAACAGCATCCCGACCGCACCGAGCAGCAGGTCCCGGTCGCCGGAGAAGCCCTCGACGCCGGGCACGAACGGGCTGAACGCGCCCCAGCGGTACAGCGCCAGCGAGGCAACCGAGGCCGCCAGCATGAGAAGCCCCGCCACCCGGACCATCATCCCGATCACCAGGCACAACGCGATCCCACCGAAGGTGAAGCCCAGCACCCAGGTCATCAGCTCCGGCTGCGGCAGCGCCGTCGTGGCCAGCCGTTCCGCCGTCGCCTCAGGGGAGGTGAGCATCTGATAGCCGATCACGCCGAGGATCGCCGCCACCACCAGTCGCAGGAACAGCAGCCCCAGCGATGGCAGGAACTTGTCCGTGACCCGCTTGGGGGCGGCCTGCGGGACACGCACCTCGTCCAGACCGGAGGTCTCCACCACGCCGAGCCGTTCGTTGCGAGCAGCGCGTTCCGCCGCGATCAGCTCCTGGCGGCGACGCTCCTCGTCCAGCTCCTCGGTGGGCACCACCACCGTCGGCTCCGGCACCGGTTCGGCGATCACCTCGGTCGGCTCCTCGCCCCCGTCCCGGAACACCCCGTCCGGCACCGCGGCCGCAGGCTCCTCCGTCGGGGTCACGACGGGGCGGGGCCTAACCCGCTCCTCGGCGACGGGGACCACCTCGGTCAGCTCGTCCTCGACCTCGGGCTGGGCCGCGGGCGTCGGGACAGCCTCGGCCTCTGGCGCCTCCTGGAACAGCGGCACCTCCTGGGTGGAGGTGATCGGGTCCTCGGGCTCCAGCTCCACCTTGGCCGTGGGTTCATCGGCCTCCGCCTCGGCCGACGCGGCGATCACCTCCGGCTCGGGGCGGGCCGGGCTCGGCGCCACCACCGGGGCCTCAGGCATCCGCCTGCCGACGGTGGGCTCCGCGTCGACCGTGGGCGAGGCAGCGGGACTGCGGTGCAGCGCCGGGCGGGCCGGGGCAACGGGACGCGGCGGAACCCCGGATTCGCTGGGTGAGGGCGCGGACTGGACGTCACCTGCGGCGCGGCTCGGGGCCACCGGGGCTTCAGCCTGAGGGGCGGGCATCGGCTTCAGCGGTGTCGCCTCCTGGGCTGCCGGGTCGCTCAGCACCACCCGCGTGGTCGGCTCCGCCTCGACCTCCTCGCCCTCCTCGATGCGCGGCCTGACGCTCGGCGGGGTCACCTGGACCGACTGCTCCGGGGTGTGGTCGTCCCACTCAGCCGGGCTGACCGCAGTGCCGTACTCGCTCTGCTCGTCATCCCACTCGGCGTCCCGGGGCGTGCCCTGACGCACCCACTCGCCGTCGTTGCCTGAAGACATGAATCCTCCTGAAGCCGTCACCAGTTCCAGCACCCACCGGGGGCAGGCACTCATTGCCATCATCGCATCGACAGCACGGACTGCGGCCAAGGCGCGCCCGCGATCCCCAGGAGCTTCACCTTCTTCCAATTCTGTGCCCTCCCCCTTCCGTTTCCTGCAGGAAGGACTACGCTGGGAACAACCGGGCGCCACAGGCGACGTCCGGAGTCGACGAAAGGCACATCATGGAGACCACGGAGGCAGTCAGCGAAACCAAAGTCGTCGTGAGCCGGGTGACCGCAACCCCGCTCAAGGACGTGTGGGCCTTCATCATGAGACCCGAGGGGGTGGCCGTCCTGCTGGGCGAGGGCGGGGTCCTCGGCAACAAGGGTGAGGACTGGCGCGCGAACGACGGCACCTACGGCATCACCCGCAGCTTCCACCCGCTGGAGCAGATCCGCTTCTCGTGGCACGCCCACGAGGGCGCACCCGCCACGCTGGTGGACCTGCAGCTGCACACCGACGGTGAGGGCACCCGGCTCGACCTGAGCCACGAGCACCTGCCGGACGATGCCGACCAGGCAGCCCTGGAGGCGAAGTGGGGCGACGTCCTGGACCGGATCGTCGCCGGGGCGTGATCCGGGTCCACTGACCCGCTCCACGGCCCCCGGCCGAGGTGGTGGCGAATCCTCGGGAAACCGGCGGTTCGCCACCGGCGGGTCCGCGCTGCGCTCAGCGCACAGCCTGGAGCTGGTCGGCCAGGTTGAACACCTCGCGCAGTGGGGTCGCCGCCTGGTCGGCCCGCCCGTCCAGACCGACGAAGAAACGTGACATCTCCGCCTCCCAGCGGGCCGCGACGGGGGAGGCCGCCAGATAGGCCTGCGCTGCGGCGTCGTCATCGGTCTCGTAGTAGCCGACGAGCCTGCCACCGTCGGCCAGGAACAGCGAGTAGTTGCGCCGCCCTGCGGCCTCGATCTCGGCCAGCATCTCCGGCCACACCGGGCTGTGCCGCTCGATGTACTCATCCAACAGCTCCGGCTTGACCTGCAGCTCGAAACACACCCGTGCCATCGCACACCTCCACGACAGAAAAACCTTCCCCCCATCATGCCCGAGACCGTATCTGCGCAGGTCAGCTGCCCAAAGCGGCCCCCCAGAAATTTTTGTCACCGGGCAGGCGTAGAGTCCTTGGCACGGTGTCCGGCACAGCAGCTGGGCACTGACACCGCAAGGAGCAATGATGACTGAGCAGCCCAGGAGGGCGACAACAGCTGGCAACCCACGACGGCGCTGGGCGCTTCCCGGAGCCGCGGTCGGTGTACTGGGTCTGGCGGGTTGTTCCTCCGGAGGTGGCGGTCACGTCGGGGGTGAGGCCAACCTGCAGTTGCCCGACCTGGACTCGGTGACGATGCTCGGCCTGCCCGGTGGCACGCTGCTTGGGCTGGGGCTCATCGTGTGTGCGCTGGGGCTCGGCTTCGGCATCCTCACCTACGCGCAGCTGCAGAGGATGCCCGCCCACCATGCGATGCGTGAGGTCTCGGAGCTGATCTACGCCACCTGCCGCACCTACCTGAGGCAGCAGGGCCGGTTCCTGCTGCTGCTGTGGGCCTTCATCGCGGCCATCATCGTCGTGTACTACCTGTTCCTGGCGAACTTCGGGGTCGGCCGCACGGCCGTGGTGATCCTGTTCTCACTCATCGGCATGGGCGGCTCCTACGCCGTCGCGTGGTACGGCATCCGGGTCAACACCCTGGCCAACGCCCGCACCGCTCACGCCGCGATGGCGGGCCGCCCCTACCCGTGCCACGACATCCCGTTGCGCTCCGGGATGAGCATCGGCATGGTGCTGATCTCCGTGGAGCTGGCGATGATGCTGGTCATCATGGTGTTCCTTCCGGGCGAGATCGCAGGCGCCTGCTTCCTCGGCTTCGCCATCGGCGAATCGCTCGGGGCCTCGGCGCTGCGCATCGCGGGCGGCATCTTCACCAAGATCGCCGACATCGGGGCGGACCTGATGAAGATCGTCTTCCGCATCAAGGAGGACGATGCTCGCAACCCCGGCGTGATCGCCGACTGCACCGGGGACAACGCGGGCGACTCCGTCGGTCCCTCCGCCGACGGCTTCGAGACCTACGGGGTGACCGGCGTCGCGCTCATCACCTTCATCCTGCTGGGGGTGGCCGACCCCCTGGTCCAGGTGCAGCTGCTGGTGTGGATCTTCGTGATCCGCGCGGTGATGGTGGTGGCCTCCGGCATCTCCTA
The DNA here is from genome assembly GCA_030532575.1 of Propionibacteriaceae bacterium. Classification (GTDB taxonomy): domain Bacteria; phylum Actinomycetota; class Actinomycetes; order Propionibacteriales; family Propionibacteriaceae; genus Arachnia. Next base: position 108,000 of record JAUNKV010000002.1, read on the forward strand.
CTTCGTCAATGCCGCCATGACCCGGGCGAAGTACGCCGGGGCCACCGAGATGGACTTCGAGCAGCCCCTGACCTCGCTGGTGTGGCTCACCTCGCTGCTGTGCATCGCATGTACCTTCGTCACCTCGGCCCTGCTGATCGGCGGGCTGGGAGATGGGCTGTGGTGGAAGCTGTCCCTGATCGTCAGTTGCGGCACCCTGGCCGGTGCCCTGATCCCGGAGCTGGTGAAGGTCTTCACCTCCACCAATGCCCGCCACACCCGCGAGGTGGTGGTCTCCTCCAACCAGGGCGGGGCATCGCTCAACATCCTCTCTGGCCTGGTGGCTGGCAACTTCTCCGCCTACTGGATCGGCCTGGCCATCACGGGGCTGATGGGTCTGGCCTACCTCATCTCCACGCTGGGGCTGGATGCCGTCATGATCGCGCCCGCGGTGTTCGCCTTCGGGCTGGTGGCCTTCGGTTTCCTCGGGATGGGGCCGGTGACCATCGCTGTCGACTCCTACGGTCCGGTCACCGACAACGCGCAGTCGGTGTTCGAGCTGTCCACCATCGAGGAGCTTCCCGGCATCCACGACGAGCTGCGGCGTGACCACGGCATCGAGGCGGACTTCGAGCGGGCCAAGCACTTCCTGGAGGCGAACGACGGCGCGGGAAACACGTTCAAGGCCACGGCGAAGCCGGTGCTGATCGGTACCGCAGTGGTGGGGGCCACCACCATGATCTTCTCCATCATGATGGGGCTCACCGACAGGCTGACCACTCACCTGGACCACCTGTCGCTGCTGCACGCGCCGTTCCTGCTGGGGCTGCTGCTGGGTGGGGCCGTGATCTACTGGTTCACCGGCGCATCGATGCAGGCCGTCACGACGGGGGCGTACCGGGCGGTGGAGTTCATCCGCACCAGCATGAACCTCGACGGTGAGACGAAGGCCTCCGCCGAGGACTCCAACAAGGTGGTGGCCATCTGCACCCAGTACGCCCAGAAGGGGATGTTCAACATCTTCCTGGGTGTGTTCTTCGCCACGCTGGCCTTCGCCTTCGCCGAGCCCTTCCTGTTCATCGGATTCCTCGTCGCGATGGCCCTGTTCGGCCTGTACCAGGCCATCTTCATGGCCAATGCGGGTGGGGCCTGGGACAACGCGAAGAAGCTGGTCGAGGTGGATCTCGCGGCGAAGGGGACCGACCTGCACGAGGCCACGGTGGTCGGCGACACCGTCGGGGACCCGTACAAGGACACCTCCTCGGTGGCACTGAACCCGGTCATCAAGTTCTCGACGCTGTTCGGGCTGTTGGCTGTGGAGCTGGCGGTGGCGATCAGCGCGCAGGGAGCCGGGGCGGTGGCTCACGTGCTGGCGGGGGTGTTCCTGCTGGCCTCGGGCTACTTCGTGTACCGCTCGTTCTACGGGATGCGGATCGGGGAGGAGCTGAAGGACATCCAGGTCTGACATTCCTTTGGTCAGGTTTCGAGGCGGCGGCGTCGAAGGGGTGTCGCAGCCGCCCCGAAACATGGAAGGGTTCAGGTGATCCCCTCGATCTCCTCGAAAGGATGGGTGCATGAGCAACCAGCAGCCCTTTGACCCGAACGTCTCCGGCAACGTGTGGGAGCAGTCGCAGCCGACCGGCAACGTCTGGGACCAGCAGGCGATGGAGGCCTGGGGCACCCCGCAGCAACAGCAGCCAACCCCTGCCGCCCCACCGCCGCCTCCGCCCGCGCCCAGCCCCGCCGCGCTGTACTTCCAGTCGTTGTTCGACTTCAAGTTCAGCTCCCTGCTCACCCTGCGGGCGGTGCAGGTGGCCTACCCGGTGCTGCTGGTGGCGCTGGGGCTGCTGCTGCTCACCGATGCGATCTGGTCCTTCACCTCCGGGGTCGGGACGGGGCTGCTGCGGCTGCTCATCTCGGCGCTGTTGTTCGTGATCGGCGCGACGGTGCTCCGGGTGGCGCTGGAGGTGGCGGTGGCCGTGGTGCGCAGCTCCGAGGACATCCGCTCCCAGCTCCACCGGTAGGCAGGTGCTCGGGAAGCCGGTAGGTTTGGGGCGTGAGCATCACCGTCCGCCCCATCCCGCCCGAGCAGCACCTCGCCTTCATCGAGGAGCGCGGCGAGGCCAGCTTCCTGCAGCTCCCCTCCTGGGGACTGGCCAAGCCCGAGTGGCGCAGCCAGAGCATCGGTTTCTTCGATGGCGACACCCTCACCGGGGTCGGCCTGGTGCTGCTTAGGCAGCTGCCGAAGCTGAAGCGCTACCTGGCCTACCTGCCGGAGGGACCGGTGCTGGACTGGGACCGGCCGGATGTGGAGGCGCATCTGGAGGCGCTGGTCGCCCATGCCAAGCGGCAGAAGGCCTTCGCGGTCAGGATCGGTCCGGCGGTGGTGCACCGTCGCTGGCTGGCCCCGACCGTGAAGGAGGCCATCGCGGACGAGAAGATCTCAGTGCTCTCCGAGGCGCCCCCGGACGAGACGGCGCTGGTGGGGACCCGTCTGATCCGTTCCCTGGAGCATCTGGGGTGGCAGCCCCAGGGGGAGGGTCACGGGTTCGCCGCCGGGCAGCCGAAGTTCAACTACCAGGTGCGGCTGATCGACGCCGAGGGTACCGCACTGAGCGATGAGCAGCTGCTTCGGGGCATGAATCAGCTGTGGCGGCGCAACATCAAGAAGGCCGACAAGATGGGCGTCACGGTGACCCGCGGGGAGCGCGCGGACCTGGCGCGGTTCCACGAGATCTATCTGGAGACCGCGGCCCGCGACGGTTTCACCGGGCGGGGGCTCAGCTACTTCGAGACGATGTGGGATGCGCTGAACAGCGAGACCCCGGACCGGATGCGGGTCTACCTGGCCGAGCACGAGGGCGACCTGGTGGCAGCGACCACCTGGATCAGGGTGGGACGGCACGCCTGGTACTCCTACGGGGCCTCCACCACCGCGAAGCGGGAGGTGCGCGGCTCGAACGCCATCCAGTGGCAGATGATGCGCGACGCCCGCGACGCCGGGGCCAGCGTCTACGATCTGCGTGGCATCACCGAGGGGCTTTCCGCCGACGACCCGGAGATTGGCCTGATCCAGTTCAAGGTGGGCACGGGCGGCGAGGCCGTGGCCCACGTCGGGGAGTGGGACCGACCCATCAATCCCCTGCTGTACTTCGCCTTCCAGCAGTACCTGAAGCGACGGTGACATGACTCTTTGCCTCAACATCGACACGCGCGCGTGGCGTGCCAACGTCAAGTCGGTCCATGATGAGTTCCCGGGCCTGGTGCCGGTGGCCAAGGGCAACGGCTACGGCTTCGGCCTGGACGTGCTGGCCCGGGAGGCCGCCCGGATGAACGACGACTGCATCGCGGTCGGGATCGCCCAGGAGGTCGCGGTGGTGCGGGCGGCGGGCTGGAGCCGCGACGTCGTCGTGTTGAATCCGTGGCGGCCCTTCGACCCCGTTGCGACGGCGCTGCTGGAGGACCCTGGCGTCATCACCACCGTCTCGAGGCTGGAGGATCTGGACGAGGTGGCGCGGTCCTACCCGAAGGCGCGGGTGCTGGTGGAGATCAGGACCTCGATGAACCGGCACGGCATCACGGCTGAGGAGATCAGCGCGGTGGACGTGGGGTCGTTGACCTTCGAGGGGTGGACGCTGCACTTCCCGCCGACGGGGGTGCTGGCGGAGGCGAAGCAGCTGGCCTCGGCCGCGGTGGCGCAGCAGCGCGGCACGGTGTGGGTGTCGCACCTGAATGCGCTGGACTACAAGAAGCTGCGCACCCATCTGGGGGTGCGTACCCGGATGCGGATGGGCACGAAGCTGTGGATGGGGGCACCGGCGGCGCTCTCCACGACCGCGACGGTGCTGGACGTGCACCGGGTCTCGCGGGGCAGCCGTCACGGCTACCACCAGATGCGGGCCTCCCGCGACGGCTGGATCGTCGTGGTCTCGGGGGGCACGGCGCACGGGATCGCGCTGGCGGCCCCGCCGTCGCAGAAGAGCCTGCGCTCGCGCGGGGTGACGGTGGCGAAGGGGATGTTGGACGCGGTTGGCATGTCGTTGTCGCCGTTCACCGTCGCCGGGCGGAAGCGCCCCTTCGCGGAGCCGCCGCACATGCACGGCTCGATGCTGTTCGTCGGTGGCGCCCAGCCGGGGGTCAAGGTCGGCGACGAGGTCCCGGTCACCTGCCGCCTGACCACCACGACCTTCGACGAGCTGCGCTGGAACTGACACGCCCCCAAACGCACGTTATGTCATTTTAGAGGGTCCGCGAATAGGCGGAATCTACTGCGGTCGCCCTGGTGACCCCCTGGCAGCGCCCAAACTCCTCGAACGCACCCCCAGTGCGATCTTCGTCGTACTACCTTGCCAGGAACCCACCATGACGATCCTCGTGACGACCCCACCTCACCGCGCACCCTCTTAGGTGTTTGTCGGGCATGTTTTCGTCGAAACGCATAACTGACCCCCGGAAACCCTATCGCTCAGGGCCGCGTCACGTAGCATCGGATGAAGATCCAGACCTCCACGCCCACCCGGAACAGCAGCGGCAGGAAGTACAGGTTGGGTTTGTCGCTGAGCTTGCCCGCCAGGTAGCCCCACACCGCCGCCCAGTACAGCACCTGTGTGACGGTGAAGGCCACGAGTTCTGGCCGGTGGGGGCGGGCCAGCACCAGCACGAGGAGCAGCCACAGCGACGTCTGCGGCCCGTAGGCCGCACCGAGCAGCACCGTCGGGAACACGAACAGCGCGATGGTGGTGTTCACCCCCGGCCTCAGGTGCCGCAGGTACAGCCATGCCGTGAGGGCCACCAGGACCAGCCCGGTCAGCACCAGCCCCAGCGACCCCGCAGAGCGCACCTCCCAGCCGACCATCCGGGCCGCGAACAGCAGCGACCCGTACCCGGCGTCCTTGTTCAGCTCCGCGCGGTGGAACTCCAGCAGGGCTGATGCGTTCCACAACAGCACCGGCAGATTCACCACGACGACGCTGCCCAGCGCAGGAAGCACGAACTGCACCACCTGCCGTCGTCGCCCCCGCAGCGCGACGGCTACCGCCACCGCCAGGATCACCGCCCAGGCCAGCAGCGACACCCCGGCGGCCATGCCGAGCACCACCCCGGCGACGGCGGGTCGTCGCCGGGCGAACTGGAGCAGCCCCACTGCCACCAGAGCGATCCCCAGCAGCTCGTAGGAGATCAACCCGGAGGCCAGCACCACGGGTGAGGCCGCGATCAGCATCCCGTCCCAGGTGGGGGTGCGGTGGTCGTGGGAGTCTCGGCCGAGGAAGCTGACACACACCACCACCACGAGGAAACTCACGAACAACACCAGGATCATCACGGCGAAGAAGACCTGGGACTGCGCCAACTGGAGATCCACGGCCTCCGGTGTGCCCGGCGTCAGGGTGGGGTCGGCAGGGCGCAGCCACAGGGTCAGCCGCACCGCCACCAGCAGCACCAGCCCCAGCAGCGGCGGCTGGAGCATCGGCGAGGAGCCGAGTGGTGAGAAGCCTTCACCGAAGTGTTGGTTGGTCCAGGCCACCGCGATGTCCGAGTAGCACAGCCTGATGAATGCATTGACGCTGTCGGCGGAACTGGTCTGCACGCACGGTACCTGCCGCAGCGCCAACACGATGAACAGCGCGGTTGCGACGATGAGGCTCCAGCGCAGCGGGTTGAACCACTGACCTGCGGGTCGGGCGTACCGGCCCATCGGCCCCCCGAGCCCGGGGATCAGCGCATTTCTCATGAGGAGATTTTAAGAGGGTGCGTTCAGGGTGACCCAACGCCAACTCATCAAGGAGTGGCCGTCAACATTCCACATCATCCGGGCCGTCCTCCGACGCCCTCCAGCCCAGGCCGCGCGTCCGCCGTCGCCCTGGGCATGAACTGGCAGGTCCCTTGCGCGAGTCGCTGCCAGTGAAACAAAACGGCGATTCGTGCTCGGTTGGGGAGCAGCAGGGAAAGCGGTGGGGCTCAGCTCTCGGCCTCGACTATGCGGGCCTCCAGGTCCCGCAACGCCTCACGGACGGCCACGTCGGCGTCGATCCCGCTGGCCTGCGCCCGGGCCACCAGCGCCTGGACCTGCTGCCCGACCTCCTCAGCCGTGATGGGCTCCTCGGGCAGCTCGACGGCGACGGCGTGGGCGCGTGCCCGGGAGATCACCTTCTGGGTGCGGGACAACGAGCTGAGCGACTGCGCGATCCCCTCCAGCGACGACGTGCGCCCCTTCTCTGCGCGTTTGCGCTGCTCCCAGGTGGCGCGCAGGTCGTCGGGCACCTCCTCGGAGCCGAACACCCAGGTGTGTCGGGAGATCAGTTTGTCGGCAATCCCAGCGGCAACGTCGTCGAGATCGAAGCGGCCCTCGTCCTCGGCGATCCGGGCGTGGAAATAGACCTGGAGCAGCAGGTCGCCGAGCTCCTCGCGCAGCTCCGCATCGGAGCCGGACAGAACGGCGTCGACAACCTCGCAGGTCTCCTCCACCAGGTGGGGCAGCAGGGAACGGTGGGTCTGACGCGCATCCCACGGGCACTGCACGCGCAAGGTGTCGGTCACCTCACGCAGCCGCTCGAGCTGACCCGGGTCTGTCACTACTTCTCCGAGAGCACCGACAGCGAGCCGCCGACCTTGTCCCAGCCCTGCGTCGGATCAAAGGAGCCGTAGCGTGGGTTCACCTCGAGCGGGATCTGCCGGAGCGCCTCCTGTGCCTCGGGGGTGGTCCGCTCCACCGGGAGCTCATCCAGCAGGAAGAGCCCCTGGACCACCGTCCAGCACTTGGTGTCCTCCAGCCCGGCGATCTGCGGGTTCTGCTTGATGACGTCGTTCAGCTTCGCCTCCTCGAGGGGCGTACCCAGGTTCCGGGTGGCCTTGAACACCAGCTCCCGGTAGACCAGCGCCTGCACCGCGACGGACTCGGTCACCAGCGGGAAGGTCTCCTTGCAGGCCGCGGCCCCCTCCGCCGCCTGAGCCTGGGTGATGGTCATCCCGTCCACCACCGCAGCCGTCGACGGCGAGGGCGAACACCCGGCCAGGGCGGCGAGGGCCAACGCGGGCACGGCCAGTCGGACAGCGAGCTTCATGTGCATCTCTCCTTGCTACTCGCCCCCGAGCATATCCGCTGGGTCGCCGTCACGAGAAGGTCAGCTCGAAGGAGATCGGCTCCGGGGCGACGACATCCTTGGTCTGAGTCGAGACGCCAGCGCCATGTATCGCAGTCCAGTGAAGGTTCAGGTGTGGAGTGACCGTCACCTGGAACTTCCGTGCCGTTGCAGGAACCTTGAAGGTGATCCGGTCGATGTACTCGGTTGGCTCGGCGTGGATGGTGGCGCCATCCACGGTGACACTCCACGACTTCGCAACCTCCATGTCCCTTGAGGCGGTGCTGTCTGAATTGGCACGGACCTTCACATCCCCCAGAGCGAGCACAAGCCAAGCCTCACCTGCTGGGGCCCAACCGTGCACCGCGTCGAAGGCCGTCAAGTACGCCTTGGAGGATTTGAAACCGTAGGTGACGGTGATGTCCTTCTTGTCGTACTCGCCCGCCCGCTCCGCGGCCGTCACCGCGACGAAGCTCTTCTCCGTGTAGCTCAGTCCGCCGTCGGTGCTGGGAGGGTCAATCTCGTAGAGGATCGTCGAGTGATCGGTGGTCACGGTGCCGCCCGCCAAGGGCAGCGCCTCGGTCTGGCCATCCGTCGTGGCGACCAGGCTCGCCCCCTCCACCGTGGCGCTTGAGACGACCAGCAGGTAGGCCCCCTTCTCGGGAGAGGCACAGGCGGCCCGCTCACAGGGGAACCTCAGCTCACCGTCGTCCTCCTTGGCACCCCATCCGCTCTGCTCCTCCTTCGGCTTGCGCACCGTGATGCGTTTGCCACCGGCCTCGACGTGGAAACTCGCCCCCGCCTCCCGACCTGCCGCAGCACTGCCCCAGCTGTCTGCTCCGGCGAACTTCGGCGCCAGGTCCACAGGATCAGCGATGTCGATCTGCCACGCCCCGAGCTGCTGGCCATCAGCAGGTCGGTGGGGCAACGGCAAGTCGCTTGACTCCTCGAGTACGGCCAGGACCTCGCCCGGCACCCGATCCAGGGCGGCCGAGGCAGTGACGGTGGCGGTCACCGCAGGCTGCTTCAACGTGGCAGGGGTTTCCAACCGCTGCAGCTCCAGGACCGGAACGCTGTTGAGGGGCACGAGCACCGCGAACTCCTTCGCCGTTGTCGCCGGGCCCAGCGGATCAGCGAGGTCATCGGGATTGCCCGGTTTGGAACCGTCGGGACGGAACAACTCCCCTGCCGGATCAGCGATGTCGACGACGGTGAACTCCGTGAGCTCCAGCTTTCCCTGAGCCGGTTCCCCGAAACCACGGACGCGCACCCAGTGGCCGGACTGATCCAGTTCCTTCAACGGGCCGCAGTGGATCATCTCGGTGGTCGAGTCCTTGCCCTTCTTCTCGAAGAAGCACTTGGGCTCCTCAGCGACGGTCACAAGATCCGAGGATTCAGGGTAGAGCTTTCGGAACTCCTGCTCCGCCTGCTCCAGTGCCTCCTTGGCGTTGGTGATCTCGTTGCCACCCTGCTTGGGGTTGGCGCTGCAGCCTGCCAGCAGGAGGACCGAGGCCGCGAGCACTGCGGCTGCCCGGATGGTTCTGCCCCTCATGAATCACCTCTGATGTCCTGAAGCGTGTTGTCGGGCAAGAGATTAGGGCCTACCGCCTCGCCGAGCCCAACCGTCGGACAACAATTGTCCAAAAGAACTACGGCCCTCGACATTCTGTCCCGACCCCCACCCGTCACCCCCGTGCACGAACTGGCGGGGTGTTTCATTCTGAAACGTTTCACCAGGGGTCTCGAACAAACGGACCGAGGGGGCGGGGCGTCCCCTCAGCCGACGATGTGGTCCAGCACCGCCCTGGCCCAGGCCACCGGGTCCGTCTCCGGTTTCGGCAGCAACATCTGGGAGGTCGCCTTCTTGTGAACCGCCCCCGGGTGCAGCCGCTCCAGACGCACCTGGCGGGAATCCGGCAGTGTGACCGGCTCGAAGCGGATGAACTTGCCCTGGGCGACGATCTCGGTCACCCCCAGCTCCCGGGCGCGATTGCGCAGCTCGGCCACGGCCAGCAGCTGCTCCACCGGCCCCGGCAGCGGACCGTAGCGGTCCAGCAGCTCCTCGCGGACCTGATCCACATCCGCCTGGTTGCGCACCTCCGCGACCTGCTTGTACATCTCCAGCCGCAGCCGCTCAGAGGCGACGTACTCGTCGGGCAGATGCGCGATCACCGGCAGCTCCACCCGCATCACCGGCTCCGGCTCGGTGTCCTCGCCCCGGAAGTTCGCCACGGCCTCCCCCACCAGGCGCAGGTACATGTCGAAGCCCACATCCGCGATGTGCCCCGACTGCTCCCCGCCCAGCAGGTTCCCCGCCCCGCGCAGCTCCAGGTCCCGCATCGCAATCGACATCCCCGCCCCCAGGTCGGTGTGCGCGGCCATCGTCGCCAACCTCTCGTGCGCGGTCTGGCTGAGCGTCTTGTCCCGCGGGTACAGGAAGTAGGCGTAGCCGCGCTCCGCCGAACGCCCCACCCGGCCCCGCAGCTGGTGCAGCTGCGACAGGCCCAGCGTGTCCGCCCGGTCGATGATGAGGGTGTTCGCACTCTGGATGTTCAGCCCCGCCTCGACGATGGTCGTGCACACCAGCACGTCGGCGCGACGCTCCCAGAAGTCCAGCATCACCTGCTCCAGCCGGGCCTCCCCCATCTGGCCGTGCGCCGTCGCGACCCGGGCCTCCGGCACCAGTTCCCTCAGCTCAGCGGCCACCTTGTCGATGGACTCCACCCGGTTGTGGACGAAGAACACCTGCCCCTCCCGGGCCAGCTCCCGACGGATCGCCGCCCGCACCTGGGCGTTGTCGTACGGCCCGACCAGCGTCAGCACCGGGTGTCGTTCCTCCGGCGGGGTCGCGATCACGCTCATCTCCCGGATCCCCGTGATCGCGATCTCCAGGGTCCGTGGAATGGGCGTGGCCGACATCGACAGCACATCCACGTTGACCCGGAGCTCCTTCAGCCGGTCCTTGTGTTCGACACCGAAACGCTGCTCCTCGTCGATGATGACCAGTCCCAGGTCCTTGAACGCGACCTCCTTCGACAGCAGCCGGTGCGTGCCGATCACCAGGTCGATGCGTCCACTGGCCAGCCCCTCGAGCACCTTGCGGGCCTCGGCGTCACTCTGGAACCGGCTCAGCTGCGCCATGTGGACCGGGAACCCGGCGAACCTCGAGGCGAAGGTCTGGTGGTGCTGGCTGACCAGCAGCGTCGTCGGCACCAGCACCGCCACCTGCTTGCCGTCCTGGATGGCCTTGAAGGCCGCACGCACCGCGATCTCCGTCTTGCCGAACCCGACGTCGCCGCAGACCAGGCGGTCCATCGGCACCACCTTCTCCATGTCGGCCTTGACCTCCTGGATCGCCGCCAACTGGTCGGGGGTCTCGACGTGACTGAAGGCGTCCTCCAGTTCCTTCTGCCAGGTGGTGTCCGGGCCGAAGGCGTGCCCCTTCGTCGCCTGCCTGGCCGCATACAGCTTGATGAGCTCCGCCGAGATCTCACCCACGGCCTTCCTCGCCCGCGACTTCCGCTTCGCCCAGTCCGAGCCACCCATCTTGTCCAGCGCCGGGGTCTCGGAGCCGACGTAGCGGGTCAGCTGGTCCAACTGATCCATCGGCACGTACAGCCGATCCCCCGGCTGGCCGCGCTTGCTGGGCGCGTACTCGATCACCAGGTAGTCACGCACCGAGCCCTGGACGGTGCGCTGGATCAGCTCCACGAACCGCCCCACCCCGTGCACCTCGTGCACGATGGGGTCACCGGCCTTCAGCTCCAGCGGCTGGATGGTGTTGCGACGGCGCGTTGGCAGCTTCCGCGCCCCCCGCTCAGTGCTCTGCTGCCCCGACAGCTCGGCGGCGGTGATCAGCTCCAGCCGGGCCGCGTCGTCGCGCCAGCCGCGCCGGAACCGTCCCAGCACGATGTGGGCGCTGCCCGCCGCCGGTTCGTCGTCCAGCTCCGTGACCCGGGCATGGATGTCGTGCTCGGCCAGGATTTCCACCATCCGGGCGGCCAAGCCCTTGCCCTCCACCCCGATCAGCAGCCGCCAGCCGTCGGCGATCCGCTGCTGGATGTGCAGGGCGGCGGCCTCCACCTCGCCCCGGAAGTCCTCGGTGGGGGAGACGGCGAGCATTCGGGAGTGCACCGAGTCGGCATCCAGGTTCTCATCGGGAGCCACCTCGACGGTGAACGGGCTGAGGCTCCACCACTTGTGGCCGAGCCCCATCGTGTGCTCCCGGACGTCGCCGAGGTTGCGGTACGCGGAGGCCCCCAGATCAATCGGCGAGGTCCCGCCGCTGGCGGCCGCCGCCCACGACGCGGTGAGGAATTCCTGGGAGGTCGCGACCAGCTCGGCGGCGCGGGTGCGCACCAGCTCGGGGGCCGCGACCAGCACCAGCGACTTCGGCGGCAGCACGTCGGTGATGAGTTCCAGGCCCTCCACCAGCACCGGGATGAGCGCCTCCATCCCGTCGACGGCGTGCCCCTCAGCGATCCGCGAGAGCATGTCGGCCAGCTGCGGGTGCTGCCCCAGCAGCTCCTTCGCCCTGGCCCGCACCCCGTCGGTGAGCAGCAGCTCCCGGCAGGGTTCGGCGGTCACGGCCTGCAACTGCTCTCCCGTGGAGCGCTGGTCAGCCACCGAGAAGGGCCGGATCTCACTGATCTCGTCGCCGAAGAAATCGATGCGCACCGGATGCTCGGCGGTGGGAGGGAAGACGTCGACGATGCCGCCACGCACCGCGAACTCGCCGCGTCGCTCCACCAGATCCACCCGGTTGTACGCGGCCCCGACCAGCTCCTGCAGCAGCGTGGTGAGGTCACGTTCCTCGCCGACGGTGAGCGTCACCGGCTGCATCGCCGCCAGGTCCTTCACCTGCGGCTGCAGCAGCGACCTGACCGGCGCGACGACCACCGCGGGCGGGGTTTGCGAGGTGAGTCGTCGCAGCACCTCCAGACGTTTGCCGACGGTGTCGGCGCGCGGGGAGAGCCGCTCGTGCGGCAGGGTTTCCCACGCCGGGTAGTAGGCCACCCGCTCCTGGCCCAGCAGGTCGGCGACCTCCGTGGTGAGGGACTCGGCCTCACGGAAGGTGGAGGTGACCAGCAGGACGGTGCGCCCGGAGCCGTCGGCGATCAGCGCCGTCGCGGTGGCGAAGAAGGATGCGGCGCAGGTGATGTCGCGGGCCTCGGCCCCCACCACCTGGGAATCGCGCAGGGTGGCCCGGATCGCCGGGTCGGTCTCTAGAGCGGCTCGAAGCCCCGGGAAACGCACCGGCCCATTCTGCCACGGCCTCAGGCACGGTTTCCGCTGCAAATGTGCGGAGCGTTCTGGTTGAGAGCGCTCCCACGAGCAACGCGCCGCACATTTGCAGCGCTCGGGGCGGGTCAGCGCTTGTCGAGCATGGCGCGGGCATAGCCCCACAGAATGCGTGGCCGTGAGGCGATCCGACCGGTCAGGTATTCGTACCAGCCCTCACCGAAGGGGATGCAGGTGCGCGAACACCATCCGATGTCAGCCAGGCGACGTTGCTCCAGCGGCCTGACCCCATGGAACATCTGGAACTCGAAGGTGTCCGGGGTGCGGGCCAGGCGATGCGCCAGGGCGTGGGCGATCTCGACGACCTGGGGGTCGTGGGTGGCCAGCATCGGATAGCCCGGGGACTCCATCAGGATGCGCAGGCAGCGCACCAGCGCCAGCGACTTCTCCTGCTCAGCGGTGATCGCAACGTCACGCCCCGCCGGGTGGGTGCTGGTGCACAGCCTCACCCGCGCACCGTCGGCCCCGAGCCTGAGGCATTCCCGTTCGGCCGCGCGGAAATTCGTCGGCATGGTGATCCCGAGCATCGGGTGCTGCTCCCGCACCGTGCGGTACAGCCCCAGCACGTCGTCGTACTCCTGAAACCGGTGCATCTCCAGGGTGATGTGTGCGCTGTGCTCCTCGGCGGCCCGGCACAGCTCACGAAGCACCGTCCCATTCATCATCACCGACGACGCCCGAACCGACAGCTCGGCCCCCACCGCATCCTCCCCGAGGGCCGCCAGCAGCGATTGCAGGACCGCCGGGGTGTCAGCCTCATGGTCACGCCCGGACAGATGGGTGAAGCTGAGCCTCAGGCCCTGCCTGCGCAGCATCCGGGCGACGGCGACGGCGTCGGCCACGTCCTGCCCGGCCACGTAGTTGCAGGCCAGGTCGAACAGCCCTCGCGACTCGGCGGCGCGCCGGGCCAGGCAGGATCGACGGGTCAGCCACCACAGCCAGTTCGAGACAGGTTTCATGTTCCACTCCCAACCGCATCCCTTGATGCGAGCTCTCGTCGGGTTCGCTGCAGCAGCCCGGCCAGCACCTCCGCCCGTTCTTCGCGTGAGGCCGCGCGCCTGGTGGAGACCTCGTGGACGATGTGCCCCTGATAGCCCTGGCGGGACAGCTCCTGCACCACCTGCCAGGCCTCCTGGTCGCCCTCCCCGGGCAGGAGGTGCTCGTCCTTGAAGGAGCCGCTGCCGTCGGTGAGGTGGACGTGGGCCAGCCGGTTGCCCCAGGCGGCGATGAGCTCCAGCGAGCGCTGCCGGGCAGTGGAGGCATGGCTGAGGTCGAGGGTGAGGTGGTCGTAGTCCAGGCCGGTGGGGTCCCAGCCGGGGCTGTAGGCGGTGAACTCCCCGGCGAAGGTGCGCCACGGGTACATGTTCTCCACCGCGAAGGTCACCCCTGAGCTGCGGTTGAGTTCCCGGATGCCGTCGATGAAGCCGTCGGCGTAGTCGCGCTGCCAGCGAAACGGGGGATGGACCACCACGATGTCGGCGCCGAGTCGTCTGGCAGCCTCAGCTGAGCGTCGCAGCTTCTGCCACGGGTCGCTGCCCCAGGCGTTCGGGGTGATGAGCAGCGTCGGGGCGTGGACGGAGCGGACCGCGACGGCGTGGGCGTCGCTGAGCTGGGCGATCACGTCCTCATCGAGGCTGGCGGCGTCGGCCCCTGCCATCAGCTCAACGCCGTCGTAGCCGAGTTCGGCGGCCAACGCGAAGGCCTCCGCGGTGGTCTCGGGGAACACCGCGGTGGTGGAGAGCAGGACCTCAGGTCTGGGCACGGGTCCACCTTACGGCCAACCTCCCGCAGCTCCCCGACCCCGATTGGGTTTGGGCATTCGGGTGTGGGCAGAATGAGGTCATGCACGTCGACCACATGATCTTCGCCAGCGGCCCCGATGGCATCAGAGCTGATGCGATGCGCCTCGCGGACCTTCTGGGGGCCGACTTCAAGGATGGCGGCTTCCATCCGAGCTTCGGCACCCGGAACCACATCATCCCCTTGGCGGATGCCCGATACATCGAGGTGGTGGAGGTGCTCGACCACCCGGCTGCCGACAAGGCGCCTTTCGGGCGTGCGGTGCGGACCCGCTCGGAGATGGGGGGCGGTTGGCTGGGCTGGGTGGTCAGTGTCGATGACATCACCGAGTACGAGGACCGGTTGGAACGGCCGTCGGTGCCGGGGTCGCGGCAGTTCCCCGATGGCCGGAAGCTGCAGTGGCGGCAGCTCGGCATCCAGGGGTTGATCGCGGACCCGCAGCTGCCGTACTTCGTGCAGTGGGTCTCGGAGGAGCTGCTGCGGCCGAGTGCCCTCACCTCCGAGGTGGCGTTGTCCTCGATGCGTATCTCCGGCTCGGCGGATCGGCTCTCGGACTGGCTCGGGGTGCCGGTGGAGCGGGACCTCGACGGTGTGTCACTGGATCTGGTGGCCCCGAACGGGCAGCCGGGGGTGATCGAGGTGACCTTCACCTCGCCGAGCCGGGGCACCGTCGTCATCTGATCCTCACAGTTTTTGTCAGTCCGCTGCCATACAGTTCTCGGCATGGCGAAACAGGACTCCTTCCACTGCACCGAGTGCGGCTGGACCACGCCCCGGTGGGTGGGGCGGTGTGGTGAGTGTCAGGCGTGGGGCAGCGTCGTGGAGCGCGGCCAGGCGAAGCTCTCGAAGGTGGCGGCTGCCACGCCGGTGAGGTCCGCCCAGCGCATCTCCGAGGTGCCGACGGAGGACGCCAGGCGCAAACCGACCGGCATCGCGGAGCTGGATCGGGTGTTGGGTGATGGTCTGGTGCCCGGGGCCGTCGTGCTGCTGGCTGGGGAGCCGGGGGTGGGCAAGTCGACGCTGCTCATCGATGTGGCCGCGAAGTGGGCAGGCACCGGGGAGAGCACCTTGTACGTCTCCGGGGAGGAGTCGGCCTCGCAGGTGAAGCTGCGAGCGGCCCGCACGGGGGCGTTGCACGAGGACCTGTTCCTGGCCAGTGAGAATGATCTGGCGACGGTGTTGGGACATGTGGAGGAGGTCTCGCCGTCGTTGTTGATCGTGGATTCGGTGCAGACCATCTCCGCAACGGGCACCGAGGGCACCCCGGGAGGTCCGGCGCAGGTGCGGGAGGTGGCGGCAGCTCTGGCGAGGGTGGCGAAGAATCGGAACATGGCGGTGTTGATCGTCGGTCATGTGACGAAGGATGGGGCCATCGCGGGGCCGCGGACGATGGAGCATCTGGTGGATGTGGTGCTCACCTTCGAGGGGGACAGGCATTCGGGGTTTCGGATGGTGCGGGCCACGAAGAATCGTTACGGCCCGGCCGATGAGGTGGGCTGTTTCGAGATGTCGGAGACCGGGATCGTGGAGGTGCCGGACCCGTCGGGGTTGTTCACCACCGCGCACACCGATCCGGTGCCGGGTACCTGTGTCACGGTGACGTTGCAGGGTCGTCGTCCCTTGTTGGCGGAGGTTCAGGCGTTGGTGGCGCCATCGCCGGGGAATTCTCCGAAACGGGCCACGCACGGGCTGGACTCCTCGCGGATCGCGATGGTGTTGGCGGTGCTGGAGCGCAAGGCCCGGCTGCCGTTGTCACAGTTCGACGTGTACACCTCCACCGTCGGCGGGGCGAAGGTGACGGACCCGTCGGTGGATCTTGCGGTGGCGGTGGCGGTGGCCTCGGCGGCGCTGGATCGGCAGCACCCGAAGCGGATTCTGGCGCTGGGCGAGGTGGGCCTGGCGGGTGATCTGCGGCGGGTGCCGGGCACGGAGCGTCGTCTGGCGGAGGCGGCCCGCCTGGGTTTTGAGCTGGCCCTGGTGCCGCAGGGTTCCCGGGACGTGACGGTGAAGGTCCCGAGGCTGGCGGGCCTGAAGGTGGTGGAGGTCGATTCCCTGGCCCAGGCCCTGGCCACCCTGGGCTTGAGCGGGTCACGCTGACCCGTTCCCGCTGGTCGGGTCGAGGCTGTTCTCCGCTGGCCGAACCAGGAGTCTTTCTCCACTGGTCGAGCCAGTTCCCCATCCCCGCTGGTCGAGCCGGGAATCCCGATGCGCCAGCGAGGGAATCCCGTGTCGAGACCCCGCAACCCTCCGCAGGGACCCGACCCCCGCTCACCCTCTTCAAGCACGAACCGCCGACAACCAACGGTTCGCCGTCGCCAGACAACGCGCCAACGACTTTCACCAGCGATTCGTGCCCACCCCCACACCGGATGCCAGGGGTCTCGACTGTCGGGCGCAGGGCGCCCTCGGCTCGACCAGCGGGGGTATCCGCTGGTCGAGCCGGGAGTCTGAAGGCCCGCAGGCCCTTCCTTGGTGCACCCTCTAAGATTTGAGGCATCGGAAGGAGGACGGCGTGAAGTGGGAGCGGCTGCGCCAGTACCAGCGGCACCTGGCACCGGGGACCCCTCTGCGGGCGGGCCTCGACCGAATCCTGCACGGCCGCACCGGGGCGCTGATCGTACTCGGCAACAACACCAAGGTGCAGCAGGTCTCCACCGGCGGTTTCCAGCTGGGCGTGGAATTCACCCCCCAAGCTCTGAGGGAACTGGCGAAGATGGACGGCGCCATCATCCTCTCGAACGACCTCAGCCAGATCGTCGCCGCCGGGGTTCACCTCGTACCCGCCGGTGAACTGCCCACCGCCGAGACCGGCACGCGGCACCGCTCCGCCGACCGCACCGCCCAGGCCGCCGGGGTCCCCGTCGTCACCGTCTCCGCCTCGATGTCCACCATCTCCTTGTTCCTCGACGGCCACCGCCACGTGCTGGAATCCTCCAGCCAGATGATCAGCCGCGCCAACCAGACCCTGGCGACGCTCTCCCGATTCGTCACCCGGTTGGACGACGTGCTCCACCAGTTCAACGCCCTCGAGGTCGGCGCCCAGGTCACCATCCGCGACCTGGTGCAGGTCGCGCAACGGCTGGAGATGACCAAGCGGCTCTCCAGCGAAACCCAGTTCCTCATCGACATCCTCGGCGTCGAGGGTCGCCTGGTCTCCCTCCAGCACGCCGAGCTGGTCACCGAGTTCACCGGGCTGCCCGCCCAGCTGGCCGAGGACTACGCCCACAACCTCGACGACCCGGGCAAGTTCACCTTCGACCCCCTGGCCAACTTCTCCACCGAGGAGCTGCTCAGCACCCAGCTCGTCGCCGAGCACATGGGCTTCGGCAGCAACGCCTACCTGGAGGCCCCGCTGACCACCCGCGGCTCCCGTCTCCTCGGCTCCGTCGGCCGCCTCCCAGCCGGGATCGTCGTGAAGCTGGTCAACCAGTTCTCCCTGCAGGAACTCTTCGGGGCCTCCGTCTCCGAGCTGCTCCTGATCGACGGTATCGGCTCGGCCAGGGCCCGCCAGATCCGCGACGCCCTGGCCCGTATCACCGAGACCGCCTTCAGTCGGCCCGGAATCCGAACCTGAGCAACCTTGGCGTGGTGTATCCAAAGGCCGCTACGGTGGATGCGCACATGTGCTGACCTGGAGGAGGGTTGAGGCAATGGACAAGCAGGCCGTCGCGGCTCGCACACTGGAACTGACGAAGTCATACCCCGTCGGTCCCGGCCGTGTCATTGCGGTCAGGGACGTCACCATGCAGATTCGCAAGGGCCAACTCACGGCCCTGTTCGGCCCGTCCGGCTCCGGCAAGACCCCCCTGGTCAACTGCTTGGCCGGGCTGGAGTCCGCCACCGCCGGGGCCGCCTGGATCGGCGAACACAAGGTGACCGAGATGCAGGAGCAGCAGCTGACGAAACTGCGTCGCAACACCGTCGGCGTCGCCTTCCGTTTCCCCACCCTGGTACCCACCCTGTCGGTCCAGGAGAACCTCAACCTGCCGATGTCCATCGCGGGGCGACGCCCTGACGACGACTGGTTCGCGGCCCTGGTCAAGGCCGCCGAGCTGGAGAACCTCCTCGATTCTCCCGCCGGTGAACTTCCCGCTTCCCTCCAGCAGCGCGTCTCCGTGACCCGTGCCCTCCTTCCCCGACCGGAGTTGGTGGTTGCCGACGAGCCGACCGGCAACCTGGCCAACGAACCCAGTCAGGCCCTGCTCGACTTCATCCGACGCTGCGTCAACGACTTCCACGTGACCATCCTGTTGGCCACCCACGACCCTGCCATCGCGGCCCGCGCGGACCGGGTGCTCGTGATGTTCGACGGCCAGCTGGTCAGCGACATCAGCCGTCCCTCCGCGATGGGGCTGGCCCAACGTCTGGCAGAGCTGCGCAGGAGCCGCTGATGAGGGAGCTCAGCTGGCACTCGTTCCCCGGGCGGTTGGGCCGGGCAGCTCTGCTGGCCACGGTCGTCGCCGTGCTGACCACCCTTCTCGGGCTCACCCTGTCGCTGTCACGCACCGTCTCCGTCACCGCCGATGCCCTCGCCACGCAGGGCAGCTCCGAACTGATGCTGCAACCCACCGCATGGTTGAAGGACGAGGGCGATTCCGCCCTGCCCAATGTGCTGCTGACCCAGACGATGGTGGACGAGATCGCCCAGCTCGACGGTGTGGAGTCCAGCACCCCGCTCATCCTCGGCCGGGGCATCCAGGTGATGAGCGACGACGGTGCCGTCCACTCCTCGGCCATCGCCCCCACCACCAGCGGCCTCCACGACGTATCGGAACACAGCACCATCGAACTCACCGCCGGGCGCGCCCCGACCCAACCGGGCGAGGTGACGGTCGATGAGCGGACCCTCAAGGCCAGCGGACACGCCCTCGACGAGGAGATCCAGCTGGTGCACGACTCCGCCTCGGCCATCTTCTCGGCGCGGGTCGTCGGTGTCGTCAAGGTCAAGGGCCGGGACCTCGGCTCCGCGTCCTTCGTCTTCTTCGGCCTGGAGCAGGCCCGGCAGCTGTTCGTCGCGGGCAAGGAGGAGTGGAACGCGGTGGCGGTGCAGCTCGCCGACGGCGCGGATCGGGCCGCCGTGGCGGAGCAGATTCAGTCAATCGTGCCTTTCGGTTACTCCGCCGAGACGCCGTCGTCCATCGATCGCGCCACCCGCTTCTGGCTGCATCCCACCCTGACCACCGCGCAGGCAACCTTCACCGGGGCCGCGATCTTCCTGGCCGTGGTGACGGTGATGTTGACGAGTACCACCTTCGGGCGGCTGGCCCGGCAGCAGCGACAGGTGATGGCTCAGGTGCGGGCTCTCGGCGCGAACCGTCGCCAGACCTGGGGCATCGTGATGACCGAGGCCCTGGCGGTTTCCGGGGCCGGGGCGGTCGTCGGCGTGGTGTTGGCGCTGCTGCTCCAGGGCTGGGCGCACGGCACGGCCCTGGCCACCGGTTTGGACATCGGTCCGCTGGTCGGGCTGGACATCCTGGGGATTTTGTTCACCATCCTGGTCGCGGTGCTGTGCACCCTGGTCGGCGCCCACCCGCACGCGATGGCGGCCTCCCGCGCCTATCCGGTGACGGCCCGGGTCTCGGGCCAGCCGCCACGACTGTGGGGGGATGAGGCCTGGACCGGGCTGGGGCTGATGGCGGTGGGTTTCCTGCTGCTCATCATGCTGCAGCTGGACCCGGCCCTGCCGTTGCCCATCGCGTGGGCACTGTTCGGGGCCATCGCGTTGACCGGTGGTGCCGTGATCGCCTCCGCACTGCTGTGCCAGCCGGTGATGCGTTGGTTGGGTGATCTGCTGAGCAAACCGTTCGGTGGGTTGGCGAAGGTGGCGACGAGCCAGGCCACCGGGCATCCACGACGGCTCTCCCTGGGAGTGTCGGCGATGCTGGTCGGGACGGTGCTGCTGACCGCCCCGACGGTGCTGGCCAGTTCCGGGGAACGTACCGCCGCCGAGCGGGTGCCGCAGAGTTTCGTCGCCAAGCAGTTGATCCGCAGCGAGCGTGGCCACCACTTCAGCCCGGAGATCGCAGCCCAGGTCACCGAGCTGGCGGGGGTCAGCGATGTGGCCACCGTCGGGGTCTACGACGTGGAGACCAACCGTGGTCCGGTACGGCTCGCAGCCGCGGTTCCGGGAAATTTCGAGGCGATCTTCGCCACGAAACTGCTCGACGGCCGGGTACCGGAGCGCCCCAACGAGGTGATGGTCTCGCGCAGCTACGCCGAGTCGGCGGGGCTGAAGTTGTCGGGGCTGTTCAGCTACAAGGTGAACCGGAAGCCCACGGCGTTGCGCATCGTCGGTATCTTCGATGTGGCCGGTGATGTGAACCCAGCGGAGGCCGTCACCACCCGCGAGGCGATTGCCGAGCGCAGCCTTGAGCCGTGGGACACCTGGGTGGCCTTCCAGGCCTCCGGCACCTCGCCGGAGGATGCGGCGCGGCTGGTGCAGCCAGCGCTCGAGGCCAACCCGTTGATGGAGGTCACCACCCCGAAGCAGCTCGCGGAGGAGCGGGCCGAGAACATCAAGGGCGGGGTCGCGGCCTTCCAGGAGGCGGGACGGTTCGCTTTCCTCGGTGGCATGTTCGCCATCGCATTGCTGTTGACGTTGAGTGTCATGGATCGGGAACGTGAGTACGGTTCACTGCGACTCATCGGGGCCGACGGGAAGCAGCTCGGCGCAATGCTCCTGGCCGAGGGCGCGGTGGTGTCGGTGCTCGGTGTGGGTCTGGGAACCATCATCGGGGTGCTGAGCGGCTGGGGGGTGCGTCACGTGCTGTTGAACAGCGGCTACTCGCTGCTGTCCATTCCGTGGTTCGGTTTCCTGCTGTTCCTGCTGCTGGCGGTGCCGCTGGGCGTCATCGCGGCGCTCCCGGCCGCCTATCTGGCCTCCCGCACCGAGGTCAACGACAGCACCCCGGTACACTCCTGACCCCTACCCCTGAGCCCTGGCCCCTGCGCTCGAGTCCCAGCACCGGGCGGCCAGTGGTCAGTGGTCAGCGGTCAATGACTTCAAACCGTCGCTTTCCGGACGTTTCACGACCAGCCCTACCCGGCACGAATCGCTGACGAAAAACGCTGCGACGTCGCATGACGACGCGCCAGCGCTTTTCACCGGCGATTCGTGCCCGCCCCCGTCTCCCCACCCACCCCGGGCAGGAATCGCCGAAGACCGACGACTCACCGTCACATATCGACGCGCCAACGACTTTCACCAGCGATTCGTGCCCGCCCCCGTCTCCCCACCCACCCCGGGCAGGAATCGCCGAAGACCGACGACTCACCGTCACATGACGACGCGCCAACGACTTTCACCAGCGATTCGTGCTCAAGGGGCGCGGGGCAGGAGCGCGGGGCGGGGACACCGGACTGGACGAGCAGGTGAAACAGAACTGGGCGGGCACCGATTCGGTGCCCGCCCAGTTTCGTCGAGGTCCGGGTCAGCCCTCCGCGTGCTCCGGGGCGGGCGAGGCCGGGGCAGGTGCCTTGGCGACTCCGGTGAAGCGGAATGGCAGGTCGGAGCCCTCCTCGGCTACGTCCACCTGGACGATCTGACCGGCGGACAGCTCCCCGAAGAGGATCTTCTCCGCCAGCACGTCCTCGATGTCACGCTGCAGGGCACGACGCAGCGGACGTGCTCCCAGCACCGGGTCGAAACCGCGACGGGCGATCAGGGTCTTCGCGGCCGGGGTCAGCTCGATACCCATGTCCTTGTCCGCAAGACGGGTCTCGATCTGCGCCACCATGAGGTCCACGATCCGTTCGATGTCGGCCTGGGTGAGCTGATGGAACACCACCACCTCATCCACTCGGTTGAGGAATTCGGGCCGGAAGTGCTGCTTCAGCTCATCCGAGACCTTGGCCTTCATCTTCTCGTAACTGCTGGCCTCATCCCCGGCCCGCGAGAACCCGAGGTTGACCCCCTTGCTGATGTCCCGGGAACCCAGGTTGGTGGTCATCACGATGACGGTGTTCTTGAAGTCCACCACGCGACCCTGGGCGTCGGTGAGACGGCCCTCGTCGAGAATCTGCAGCAGCGAGTTGAAGATGTCGGGGTGAGCCTTCTCGATCTCGTCGAAGAGCACGACGGAGAAAGGCTTGCGCCGCACCTTCTCCGTGAGCTGGCCACCCTCCTCGTAACCGACGTAGCCTGGCGGGGAACCAAACATTCGCGACGCGGTGTGCTTCTCCGAGTACTCCGACATGTCGAGCGTGATGAGGGCGTCCTCGTCACCGAACAGGAATTCAGTGAGCGCCTTGGTCAGCTCGGTCTTTCCGACACCGGAAGGACCGGCGAAGATGAATGAGCCGCTGGGACGCTTCGGGTCCTTCAGCCCGGCACGGGTACGACGGATGGAGCGCGCCAGAGCCTTGACCGCGTCCTCCTGCCCGATGTAGCGCTTGCCCAACTCCTCCTCCATGCGGAGCAGCCGAGCGGATTCCTCCTCGGTGAGCTTGAACACCGGAATTCCGGTGGAGCCGGAGAGCACCACCGCGATCTCCTCCTCGCCGACGACGGCGGGAATGTCGGAGTCGCCCTGCTTCCAGGCCTCCTCCTGCTCGGCACGCTGCGCCTGGATGCGGGTCACGTCGTCGCGCAGCCGGGCTGCGGTCTCGAAGTCCTGCGCATCGATGGCAGCGTCCTTCTCCATCTTCAACTTCGCGATCTGCTCGTCGAACTCGCGCAGGTCCGGCGGCGCCGTCATCCGCTGGATGCGCAGCCTGGCTCCCGCCTCGTCGATCAGGTCGATGGCCTTGTCGGGCAGGAATCGGTCCTGGATGTAGCGGTCAGCCATCGTCGCGGCGGCGGCCAGGGCCTCGTCGGTGATGGTGATGCGATGGTGCGCCTCGTAGCGGTCGCGCAGCCCCTTGAGGATGTCGATGGTGAGCGCCACCGACGGCTCATCGACCTGGATCGGCTGGAAGCGCCGCTCCAGCGCCGCATCCTTCTCGATGTGCTTGCGGTACTCGTCCAGTGTGGTCGCGCCGATGGTCTGCAGCTCGCCGCGGGCCAGCATCGGCTTGAGGATGCTGGCGGCGTCAATCGCGCCCTCGGCGGCCCCGGCCCCGACGAGGGTGTGGATCTCGTCGATGAACAGCATGATGTCGCCGCGGGTCTTGATCTCCTTGAGCACCTTCTTCAGACGTTCCTCGAAGTCACCCCGGTAGCGTGACCCCGCCACCAGCGCACCGAGGTCCAGGGTGTAGATCTGCTTGTCACGCAGCGTCTCAGGGACATCGCCGCGCACGATGGCCTGGGACAGCCCCTCGACGACGGCGGTCTTGCCGACGCCGGGTTCGCCGATCAGCACCGGGTTGTTCTTGGTGCGGCGGCTGAGCACGGTCATGACCCGCTCGATCTCCTTGACCCGGCCGATGACCGGGTCGAGGCGGTTCTCGCGGGCGGCCTGGGTGAGGTTGCGGCCGAACTGGTCCAGCACCTGGGAGCTGGACTTCTCCGGCCCGGCCTCCGGGGCCCCGGCCATCGAGGCCTCCTTGCCCTGGTACCCGGCCAGCAGCTGGATGACGGTCGAGCGCACCCGGTTGAGGTCCGCGCCGAGCTTGAGCAGCGACTGCGCCGCCACTCCCTCACCCTCGCGAATCAGGCCCAGCAGGATGTGCTCGGTGCCGATGTAGTTGTGGTTCATCTGCAGGGCTTCACGCAGCGACAGCTCCAGCACCCGCTTCGCCCTGGGGGAGAACGGGATGTGGCCGGTGGGCACCTGCTGGCCCTGGCCCATGATCTCGACGACCTGCTGCCGGACGGCCTCCAGCGAGATGCCCAGCGATTCGAGCGCCTTCGCTGCCACGCCCTCACCCTCGTGGATCAGGCCCAGCAGCAGGTGCTCGGTGCCGATGTAGTTGTGGTTGAGCAGCTTCGCCTCGTCCTGAGCCAGGACGATGACGCGCCGTGCGCGGTCGGTGAACCGTTCAAACATTCTCTTCCCTCCTGCGGGGTACGACGCACCTGCGCCGACTCCACTCAACACAGCTTAGATGCCTGCACCAACATTTCCTCAGTCCTGCTGCCCGGAGTCGTCCGAAACACCGACATGCCCTATAGTGAGAATCGCTCTCAATATCAAGGAGGTTTCGTGTCCCCCCGTCCACACCTGTCCCGGCTGACCCTCACCGGCACGCTCGCGCTCGCCTGCACACTGGCCACCCCGCTCAGCAGCCACGCCGACGAGCCCGCACAACCCGAGTACGCCCTCACCCTGCTGCAGCCCGCCGAGGGCCACACCGTCGCCGCCGCCAACGGCATCAACGACCGGGGTGATGTCACCGGCCTCACCCGCCCCGCCAAGGCTGCGCAACCCCAGCAGGCCGCACTGTGGAACGCTGGGACCGACCAGGCCATCGCCCTGCCACAGCTGGAGGGTTCCCGTTTCGGCCGGGGCTTCGACGTCTCGGCCACCGGCACCGTCGCCGGGGAGGCCTTCAACTCAGGCGGGTCCAGCATCCCCGCAGCCTGGACCAAGGACTCGATCACCGCGCTGCCCTCGGTCTCCCCCAAGGGCACCGGCGTGGCCGTGGACATCGCCGAGACCGGCCGCGTGCTGGGAGTCGCACACGACGGCACGATGGGCGTGGCCTATCTCCTCGACGGCGCCACCGCGACCACCCTGACCGCCCCCACGCCCGACGAGGGCACCCTCACCGGCTACCGCGCCGCCGCCATCTCTCCCAACGGCCAGTGGGTGGCGGGCGTCAGCTGGGTGGACGTCCCCCACGGCGACCACTCCCACAAGGAGTCCCTGCTCACGGTCTGGCAGGACGGCGCCCCCACCGTCTGGGAGCCGGAGAGCCACGGGCCGGGCATCAAGGCCGTGAACATCCAGGACTCCGGCCTGGTCGTCGGTTCCGTGACGTCCGGCCAGCACACCCGGGCCGCCACCTGGGCCGAGGGCACCCTCACCACACTGGCCGACCCCGCCATCGACGGTTTCCCGCACGTCAGTGCGACGGCGGGCAACGCCGACGGGGTGATCGTCGGCACCGCCTCGAAGTTCGAGGGCAACTCCAGCTTCGGTGGGGCGGCTGTCATCTGGCGTGGCGGCGCCCCTGCCGACCTGAACACCCTGACCACCCTGCCCGAGGGGGTGAGCCTGCAGGACGCCCGCGACATCAATGCCTCCGGACAGATCGTCGGCACCGCCAGGACGACAACCGGCACCGTCGGCTACGTGCTGACTCCGGTGAGGCAGCCCGCTCCTGCACCCTCGCCGACACCCAGCGCTGCCCCGAGCACCATGCCGAGCACGACTCCGAGCGTGACGCCCAGTGGCACCCCCAGCGCGTCGACCGTGGCCCCGAGCCCCAGCGCCCCGGCCAGGCCGGGCCTACCCAGCACGGGACGCTGAGCTGAGCAGAACGCAGGGCCGGGAACACATTGCTCCCGGCCCTGCGTTCTCCCCGAAAAGGTCAGTGAGCCGCCGAGTAGGCCGCCATCACGGGGGCCGGGATACGTCCGCGGTCGCTCACGACATAGCCGTTGTCGCGCGCCCAGGCGCGAACGTCGTTGGTGCTGGGACCCTCGGCAGCGGCCGTCTTGCGGCGGGCGCTGTTGCGGGACTTGCTGCCGCCGCGCACCCGACGGGCACCGGCGATCCAGGGCTCCATGGCCTTGGTCAGCTTGGCGATGTTGCTCTTGCTCAGGTCGATCTCGTACTCAACACCGTCGAGGGAAAAGACCACGTTGCGCTCAGCGTCAGTGCCGTCGATATCATCCTTGAGCAGGATCTGAACCTCACGTGCCATGAGGGGACTCCTTGATTCTTGATCTGAACAACTTCAGAATTGCGTGGAACAGGTTACGAGGGACACCATACCCTCATATCGGAGAAAAGGAAAGCATAGGGATGGATCAATCTTTGGCCGTCTTTGTCGGCAGCATTCCGCTACCCGGGCGCAGCGAGGTCTCTCTCCCCTCACGCCACCCGGCCTTGACCGGCACCGTGGCTTTCGACCTGGAACTCTCCGGCAATGTCATCCAAAAGGTCGGCATCACACCCGGATGGTTGCACCGGGGTGCCGAAAAGTTGTTTGAGGTTCGTGACTACCGATCACTCATCATGCTTGGCGATCGTCATGACTGGTTCTCCAGCACGACCGGGGAACTGGTCATCACGTTGGCCGTCGAACAGGCGATGCGGTTGACCCCACCGCCGCGAGCCACCTGGTTGCGCACGCTGTTGGCCGAACTCGCCCGCATCCATTCCCATCTGGCCTTTCTCAGCATCACCTGTGATCAGGTCTGGAATGGGGTCGACACGGTTCGGGAACTCCTGGTGGGCCTTTCCGGCAATCGCATTCATCCGATGCTGTGCCGGGTGGGGGGCATGGCGGCCGACGCCCCGCAGTCCTGGCTCGACGCCGTCGCCGCCGCCCTGCCCGGACTCGCCGCCGTCGCGGAGCAGGCCGGGAATTGTCTGGCCGACGGTGGGGAACGGTTCCGGGGATTGGCGGTGCTCACGGCTGAGGACTGCCGACAGTACGGGGTGAGCGGCCCGGCCGCCCGCGCCTGCGGACTGGACCTGGATCTGCGCGCCCGGGGTGATCTGGCATGGGGTCAGGTGTTCCAGCCCGTCGAGCTCAGCACCGCAGGCGACGCCCACGCGCGGCTGGCGATCCTGGCCCAGGAGGTGCAGGCCTCGGTGGTCATGATCGAGCGCCTGCTGCAGGACCCGCCCGGCGGCCCGGTGGACACCCGGCTGTCTCGTCGGCTCAAGGTGCCGGAGGGGGAACACCTGGCCGAGATCGAGGCCCCGTGGGGGCTGGCCTCGGCGCTGCTCGTCTCGCGCGGCGGCCAGACCCCGTGGCGGCTCGCCCTGCGCACCCCGACCTTCCACAACGTCGCCGCGATGGAACACGCCCTGGTCGGGCTGACCACCGAACAGCTTCCCGACGGGATCGCCTCCCTGGGATACGCCATCGGCGACCTCGACAAGTGAGGCCACCGAGCCCCCACAAAAACCCGAACACGAATCGCCGCTCTGTTTCATTTTGAAACGTTTCAGCGATATTTGGGAGAGGCAAACCAGCGATTCGTGCACGGAAATCCTCGCTAGGATTTCTCGCGGATTCACCGTCGAGGAAGGAGACCCATGAGCCCCTGGCCCATCGAGCGTTACCTGGAACTCACCGCCTGCGACGGTGTGGCCCAGCTGGTCGAGGCCGTCGAAGCCCTGCCCACCGAGGAGCTGGAGGCCGCGCGGAAAGGGGCCGGGAAGGCCACCGCCCGGATGGCGAAGGAGGGGAGGGAACGCTCCCAGTTCGTGGCTGCCATCGCGTTGGCCGTCGTGCTGGGGGTCACGCCGTCGCAGTTGCTGAAGCTGCTCGGCCCCTCCGGCACATGGCTGCTCCACGACCTCCTGCGCAGCCACGACCGCGAGCCCTTCCTTCAGGCCGCCGTCGCACTCGGACCCGAGTGGGCGGCCGAGCTGATCGAGCGCTGCCCCCGTCGGGTGACCGGGGACCTGGTGGAGCTGCTGCTGGAGCTGGTCATCGCCCACGACCTCCCGATGCCCGCCCAGGCATCCATCTGGGAGATGTGGGTGAACGACGACGAATTGTCGCTTCCCCGCCCCGAGAGGCGCTGGGCCGAGCAATTTCTCGCGGCCTGCAGTGCGCCGAACGCCTTCGCGCAGGTCCGGCTCGACAAGGACGAACACCGGGACCGGGTCGCGCAGGGGATCGCCGAGGTCCGGGCCGTGGAGACAATCGACGACGACGCCCTGGCGGCTGCGCTGACGGGCATCATCGAGCGCGGTGACCGGCCAGGCGCCCACAAGCTCGCCCTGCACTGGGCCGAGGCGCTGGGGCTGTCCCTGGTCACCGACCCCGAGCGGTTCATCGCCGCGCTGCCGCTGGCCGACGGCACGGTGGTCAAGGCCGCGCTGCCCGAGCTGCTGACCCCCGAGCTGCCCCTGGCCCAGCTGGATGCGCTCGCCGTCGCGGTCCTGCCCCGCAAGGAGAAGGGCAACCGCCGCACGGTGCTGAAGGCCCTGGCCCGGCTGGAGGCGCCCTCCGAGGCGTTGCGGGAGACCCTGGGGCTGCTCGCGGGGGATGCGGACGTGGCCAGCGCGAAGCTCGCCGCCGACCTGCTGACCCGCTGGGGCGGTGTGGCCGAGAACCCGACGCTGGGGCTGTGGCGCGACCCCGCCCTGCCGCAGCCCGCCGCCCTGGAGCTCGGGCAGGTGCTCGACGCGCCGTCGGCGACGGAGCTGGTGGCCCGGCTCGACAACTCCCGCGAACCCGACCCGGACCTCCACGAGGAGGTCCTGGCGAGCCTCGTGGCGACCGGGCGCGAGCTCGGCGCGGAGGGCACGAGGGCACTGTTCTCCGCGATGACTCCGATGGGTCCGGCGGACCTGCTACGGCAGTGCCTGTACGCCTGGGCGCACGGCAGGCAGCCGAAGCTGAAGACCACCCCGCTGAGCGAGCTGGTGGCGCGCCGCTACCGCGAGGTGCTGGACGGCGTGGGGACGCTGCCCTGCGTGCTCTCGACCCCCACCCACGAGGGGCTGCGCATCGACGGCGAGGTGCTCGCTGCGCGGCTGGCCGCCCACCGCGAGGCCGGGGTCGCGCCGTCGCCCGCCGACCTGCTGGTCGCGCTCAGCCGCGTCGCCCAGGAGTTGCCTGAGGTGGAGCTCGACGGCGAGGCTGCGGCCGCCGTCGCCGCGTGGCGGGAGCAGCCCGTGATCCCCGCCCGGTTGGACTTCCACCCCTCGACCACCATCGCCGATCCCAGCCGCCGGATGATCCTGGAGGGGCAGGAACCGGCAGGGGCCGCCGCGCTCGGCATCGACGACGGCTGGAGTCAGCCCTTCACCGGGACGAACGTCGGGATCAATGGCTGGGAGCTCGCGATCCGGCTGCTGCCGAGCTGCCCGGCTCGGCCCGCCGTCGGGGTGCTGGGGATGCTGGCCTTCTCGAACAACCCGCCGGTGGGGCGGCTGGCGGAGGTGATCGGGACGGCCCGGCCCGTGGATGAGGTGACCGCGTTCGCGGCCCTGGCTCTGGCGGAGCTGTGCTCCCCGAAACAGCTGTTGCCGCTGGCCGCGGCGCTGCTGGCCGCCTGGGAGGAGGGCAGGTTGAGCCCGCAGACGCTGCACGATGCGTGGGATGACATCTGGGTCCACGAGTGGGAGCCGGGCCGGGCGAAGGTCGCGGCGCTGCTGAACCTGCTGGCCGAGGAGGGGGCCCTGCAGCTGGTCTGGCCGCTGCTGGTCCGGGTCGCGGAGCAGCGGGCGGGCACCCCGAAGCTGCCCCGGGACACCGCTGCGGTGCTGGAGGTCGTCAACCACCGGCTGCCGGAGGTGCCCCACCCCGTCGAGCTCCCGAACATCCGGGCCCTGGCCGCAGCCAAGGGCACCTCGAAGGCCCACAAGCTGGCCCGGGAGGTCGCAGCGAAGCTGTGACCGCGGTATTTTCTGCCATTCTTCCGGCTCCACAGGGCCGTGACGCCCGAAGAACGGCAGGAAGTACTCAGGAGTTCATGGGGTCACCGTCGGTCAGCTTGGACGGCTGCCACGATCTCCTCACGGCTGGGGCCATTCATGCGGTCAAGCCGACGCAGCTGCTCCACGACCTTGGCATTCGGGCTCTGGGCCGACGCGGCTCGGACGTGCATGGACATGTGGAAAGGCTACCCTGTGGCCACACCACCCCTGGCCCACATGACAAGGACCCCCGGTCTCCCGGGGGTCCGCACGCGGTGACGGTGGGATTTGAACCCACGGTGGCTTGCACCACACTCGCTTTCGAGGCGAGCTCTTTCGGCCGCTCAGACACGTCACCGCCGACTAGGGTATCGCGGGGGCTTCGACGCTCCAAATTCCCCGGGCCAGCGCCAGGCACACTGCCGAGCTGAAGTCGTCGTTACCGCCTTGCCGCTGCAATCGTGCGGCGCGTTGCAGATGGGAGCGCTCCCAACCAGAGCGCGCCGCACATTTGCAGCGGATCAGGGCACCCGCGGGACCACCCGTCGCACCTCGACCGCCCCGGCCTCCTCCAGGGTGAGGGTCCACGGCTCGTCGTGACGCCACGTCGCGGCGATCCCGCTGGGCCGGTACAGCTCCACGACAGCCCCGTCCACCCACAACCGGGAGCCTGGCGCCAATTCCACCTCACCCAGGCTGGGATGAGTCATCCGCGCCCCGGCCCCCATCACCATCACCCGCCAGCGACGATTCGCCAGCACCGTCTCCCCCGCGGCCAGGGGCTCCACCGCCCCGACGAGGGCCGCCGCCACTCCCCGGTCCATCCGGCTCACCACCACGCCGTCGGCCAGGGCCAAGCGACGGGGCAGCGTGAGGCAGCCCGCATGGTCGCGCACCGCCGGGTCCTGACCGTCCTGCCTCACCCACCCCATCAGCAGCGGCTCGCCGTCGGCCAGGCTCACCTGCGGGGCGTAGAAGTCGGTGCCGTCGTCGAGGACGTTCACGGATTCCGCGACGAAGCGCAGCCCCTCACCGTCGGGCTCCAGGTCCCCGACCGCCGCGACGACCTGCCCCAGCTCGCCCCGGTCGTGCAGTGAGACCACGAGCACCCAGCGGTCCTCGACCGGGAACAGCTGCGGGCACTCCCAGATGTCGGCGGCCCCCGCCCCCCGCAGCACCGGGTCGTCGGCCACCAGCACCCCGAGGTAGCGCCAGGCCAGCTCGTCGCTGCGGTCGTAGAGGATCACGGCGGGCGAGCCGTCCCGCATCCCTGCGCCCAGCACCGCCAGCTGCCTGCCCTCGTACTCGAACACGAACGGATCCCTCATGATGCCGATACCATCCGCATCCGGGGTTCGGCCGACGACGATGGGGGCCTCCCAGTCGATCAGATCGGGGCTGCCCCATCTCAGGCAGATCGTGGACTGGCCGGAGTCGTCGGCGATCCCCGAGTAGGCGACGGCGGGGCGGTCGTGGCCGGGCACGAAGACCCCTGACCAGCAGCCGAAGGCATCCGGCCCGCCCGGGGTGGGCGAGAACGCGACGGGGCGCAGGCGCCACATCGCCAGGTCGGTGCTGGTGGCGTGCCCCCACGCGATCTGCCCGTGGACGGGGGCGGCGGGGTTGTGCTGGAAGAACACGTGCCACACACCGTCGATGCAGGTCATGCCGTTCGGGTCGTTGAGCCAGCCCTGCTCCGGGCGCAGGTGGTAGGAGGTGGTGGGTGCGGTCATGGCGTTCCTCTCAGACTGGGACGAATCTACCCGCTTCGGAAACCGACGGCTCCCTTTCCCGGAATCACAACGAGGGCTCCCTGTGGCGCCGCTGCTCGAAGAAGTCCAGCAGCAGGGCCGCGCACTCGTCGGCCAGCACCCCTGAGGTGACGCGCGGGCGGTGGTTGAGGCGCGGGTCGCGCACCACGTCGAACAGCGACGCCACCGCCCCAGCCTTGGCGTCGAAGGCACCGAGGACGATGTGACCGATGCGGGAGGCGACGGCCGCGCCCGCGCACATCGTGCAGGGCTCCAGCGTCACCACCAGGGTGCAGTCCTCCAGCCGCCACTCGCCCCGCACGGCGGCCGCGCGGCGCAGCGCCACGACCTCCGCGTGCGCCGTCGGGTCGCCGGTGAGTTCACGCTCGTTGCAGCCGGAGGCGACGACCTCGCCGTCGGGCCCCAGCACCACCGCGCCGACGGGGATGTCGCCGTGTTCAACGGCTCCCCGCGCGGCTGCCAGGGCAGTCCGCATCGCAGGCTCGAACCGACGCCCCACGTCGGCTCAGTCGTCGAAGGCCTGGACGGCTCGCTCGAACTCCGGCCCGATCTTGAGCTTCCTGGCCACCTGGGCCAGCAGCTCGTCGGAGTCCTCGTCGTAGTTCGTGGCGATGGCCTCAAGTTCGAAGGCGCTGAGCCCGTTCGCGGCGAACATCTCCAGGTCACCGAGCGGCGCCGGGTCCTCGTCCTCGTCCGGCAGTTCCTCCCCGAGGTAGTCCACGACGTCGCGGGCGATGGGCCAGTCCTGGGCGGCGGTGATGTCACTGAGCAGCACCTCCACCACGCGGCCCCGCACCCGACAGATCACGAAGAACTCCCCCGCCACGGAGACCAGACCGATGGCCCCGTTGTCCCCGGGCAGGCGGCCGACCTGCCGGATCAACTCGTCCAGGTCGTTGGCCAGGTCGTAGTCCATCGGCACGGCGATGGCCTTGCCGTCCTCCCGGTACGCGGCGACGACCAGGTCCACGTCGTCCTCCCCGGCGTCCTCCAGGTCGTAGTCGTCGTCGAACTCCTCATCGGAGTCGTCGTCGACATCGAGGTCGCGATCATCCTTCAGGTCGAAGGGTTCGGCGTCTTCGTCAAAGGCGTCCACGGCGGTCTCCTCACAGGTGCTGCTGGGGTCCATCCTTCCAGATCGGAGCCCGGAAAACAGCACCCGCCCCCAGATCGGTCGAACGGAGGCCGTGAAGTGGGGCAAGATGGGGCCGTGGAACTTCGTGTCATCTCTCATCCCCTGGTCGATCACAAGCTCACCGTGCTGCGCAACCGTGAGACGGAGCAGCCCACCTTCCGCCGCCTGGTGGAAGAACTGGTGACCCTGCTGGCCTACGAGGCCACGCGTGGGGTCCGTGTCACCGAGACCGACATCATCACCCCCGTCACCGCAACCGTCGGCGCGAAGCTGGCCTCGCCCGCCCCGCTGGTGGTGCCGATCCTTCGGGCGGGGCTCGGGATGCTCGACGGCATGTTGCGCCTGGTGCCCACCGCGGAGGTCGGTTTCCTCGGCATGATCCGCGACGAGGAGACGCTGCAGCCCACCACCTATGCGGAGCGGCTGCCGCAGGACCTGTCCGGGCGTCAGTGCTACGTGCTGGACCCGATGCTCGCGACCGGTGGGTCGCTGGGCGGGGCGGTGAAGTTCCTGGTGGATCGCGGGGCGAATGACATCACCTGCATCTGTCTGCTGGCGGCCCCGGAGGGCATCGAGCGCATCCAGGAACTGCTGGCCGATCTCGACGTGCCGTGCACGCTCGTCGTCGCAGCCGTCGATGACCACCTCAACGACAAGGGCTTCATCGTGCCCGGCCTGGGGGACGCGGGCGACCGCCTCTACGGCCTGGCCGACTGACCCGTCGTCGCCCCGCGCCCCGACCTCCCTCGGTTCGCCTGTCTTGTTGTGGTTTGCCTGCCTTGTAACGCAGGCGTTTCAGACTGAAGGCAGGTGAACCAGGTCAGCTCTTGAAGGGGTTGCACTCCTTCGTGGCCTCGTCGATCACCTTCTGATCCTCATCGGAGAGTCCTTCCCGGTCAGGCCTCTCGTCGCCACTGTTCGCGCTCTCGAGGAGCTTCTTCAGCCCCTCGGCGCTCATTGAGTCGTGGAGGCGGTCCACGATGCAGCTCAGCGCCTTGTCGCGCTTCTCCTTCATCTCCCCCTCGACTGTCTGGTTGGCATCAGCGGCCTTCTCGAATGCTGCCTTGAGCTCGTCCTTGCTGGGCTTGCCCCCGGCGCAGGCGGAGGCCCCGAAGGCGAGGGCCAGGGCCATCGCGACGGTAGCGGTTCGGGTGATGATGCGGGTCATGGTGTCTCCTTGTCGATCTTCCCGTGACCCCACCTTAAGCGCCGGGCGGTTCACCACGACGGCCACCGACGCTCTCCCTCACCACCACAGACCAGCACGAATCGCAGAAGTTCGACACTTCACCGTCGCTGAACGACGCGCCAGCGTCTTTCACCAGCGATTCGTGCTCAGGGGACGTGGCCCAGAGCCGCCGCGACCACAGACGTCCGTGCGGTGGTGAGGTTCGTGTTCAGCTTTCCTGCACCTCGCCCCAAGGGCAATCTGGGTCACGCACCTGCGTCAAGGGACAATCAAGTTTCGATCAACTCAATGAGACTTCAACCAGTTGCGGGGTAGGGTGTCCCCATGTTCCTGAATCTGCCTCTGCATCCACTGTTCGTTCACCTCCCCGTCGTGCTGATCCCGCTGGCGACACTCGGCGTGATCGCCCTGGTGGTCCTGAAGCGTCGCTCCCAGCAGCTCAGCCTGGCTGTGCTGGGGGTCGTCGTGGTCGCAGCCATCTCCAGCATCGCCTCCTACCTCTCCGGCGGCGCCCTGGCGGAGCTGATGGGTTTCCAGCCCGAGACCCACGCGCGTTGGGGCCTGTTCCTGATGATCTCCGCCATCGCCTTCCTGCTCACCGCCGCGCCTTGGCTGTGGCAGGTGGCCCGCACCGACGGTGAACCCACCGGCCGAACGCTTGGCCTGGTGGCCTCGGCCATTGGCGTGATCGCCTGTGTCTTCACCTTCCTGGCCGGGCACTCCGGAGCCACCATGTCCTGGTCCGACGTGGCCTCCGGTAGCGCTGAGGCCACCACCTCCCCGACGACCCCCGCCCAGAGCAGCAGCGCCCCGCAGACCTCGACCTCGGCCGCCACGAGCGGCTACACCGCCGAGGAGGTGGCCAAGCACAGCACCGCCGAGGACTGCTGGGCCATCGTCGACGGCAAGGTCTACGACCTCACCGATTGGGTGAACCAGCACCCCGGCGGCGCCGGAGCCATCAGCAAGATGTGCGGCACCGACGCCACCGAGGCCTTCCAGAACAAGCACGGCGGCAACGAAGGACCGACCAAGGCCTTGGAGCGTCACCTGCTCGGCCCGGTGAGTTGAGCCGACGAAACAGCTGACCCCTGCTCAGCAAGAGGGCGGGGAGGAAGGGCTCAGAACTCCTCGGCGGTGCACTTGGCCCCGGCCTCGGCCAATACCTTGAGGTCTGCCTCCGAGAGGGTGTCCTCCGCGTTACCCGCGGCCAGGGGGTCCTTCGCCGCAGTGATGAGGGCCTTCAGGCCGTCGGCGCTCATGCCGCCGTGCAGCTCGGTGACGAAGCAGTCGATCACGCCTTCCGTGGCCTTCTTCTCCTCCTCGCTCATCCCCTCTCGGAGCATCCTGCTGTTCAGGGTTTCGCGCAGCTCCTCCTGACGTGGTTTCCCGTCCGCGCAGGCAGGGACGCCAACCGCGATGGTCACGGCGGCGAGGCAGGTCAACAGACGGACTGCGATGCGGGGCATGGTTCTCCTTGGCAGAGGGGTCTCGTCCCCCAAGCCTACGATTCCCCAGCGCGCCCTCCGAAGTCGCCTTGTCCATCCGCAACCAGGCTGTGCGCGAACCGTCGATGTCAGCACTGCCAAAAAACAGAGCGACGATGCGTACCCAGGGTGAGGGGGCTCTGAGGTCATGCCCGGTCACATCACTCGCTGCCACGTGTGCCCGTGATCTGCTGGAAGCTGGAAGACTGTGACCAACCCGGCGTGATCGACGCCCTACCCGTCAGGAGCCTGCCATGACCTCTCACGAGCCCTACCGCGACCCGAGTCTCGCCGTCGAGGATCGGGTGGCCGACCTGCTGGCCCGGATGACACCGTCGGAGAAGGCGGCGCAGATGATGCAGCTGCCCGCGTGGAGTGATCCGCGCCAGGTGATCGCGCAGTACCCCGTCGGGTCGCTGCTGCACACCGACCCCGCCACCATCGACGACGCGATCACGGCCGCCGCCGCCACGAGGCTGGGGATTCCGCTGCTGATCGCCGACGACGCCATCCACGGGTTCGGGTTCTGGCCCGGGGCCACCATCTTCGGCACCCCGTTGTCGATGGCGTGCTCGTTCAACCCGGAGCTGGTGGAGCAGGCGGCCAGGATCACGGCGCGGGAGGTCTCGGCCACGGGGGTGACGTGGACGTTCTCGCCGCTGGCCTGCATCGCGCGGGAACTCCGCTGGGGGCGGGTGGGTGAGACCTTCGGGGAGGACCCGCACCTGATCGGGGAACTGGCCACGGCGATGGTGCGGGGCTACCGCGGGGCTGGGGATGCGGATCCGACCCGCATCCTGTCGTGTGCGAAGCATTTCGCGGGCTACTCGGAGACCCAGGGCGGGCTGGATGCCTCGGAGGCCGATCTCAGCCCACGCAAGTTGCGGGCGTGGTTCCTGCCCCCCTTCGAGCGGTTGGCGCGCGAGGGTGCGGACACGTTCATGCTGGGCTACCAGGCCATCGACGGGGTGCCGATCACGTTGAACCGGTGGCTGTTGGAGGGGGTGTTGAAGCAGGAGTGGGGCTTCGACGGGCTGCTGGTGACCGACTGGGACAACGTTGGGCATCTGGTGCGCATCCAGCAGGTGGCGGCTGATTTCGCGGAGGCGGCGGCGCTGGCGGTGAGGGCCGGGAATGATCTCATCATGGCCACCCCGGAGTTCCACGACGGCGCGTTGGAGGCGCTGCGGCGGGGTCTGCTGGCGCCGTCGGACCTGGATGGGGCGGTGCGTCGGATTCTGGCGGCGAAGTTCCGGCTGGGGCTGTTCGAGGACCCGCGTCGCCCGGATGAGCAGCGGCAGCGCGTGGAGATCGGCTGTGAGCAGCACCGTCGGGTGAATGTGGAGCTGGCCTCGCAGAGCGTCGTGCTGCTCCGCAACGACGGGGTGCTGCCGCTCAGGGGTGAGGGTCTGAAGCTGGCGGTGGTCGGGCCGCTGGCCGACGACATGGCGGCCTGTCTGGGGGACTGGGCGGGAACGTCGGGGCAGTGCCCGTGGCTGGATGACCCGCAGCTGACCCCGGCGACGACGCTGCTGGGTGGGCTGCTGGGGTCGGCCCCCATCGACTGGCAGATCGACTACGCGAGGGGCTGCGGGATCGAGGTGCTGGTGCCGGACCCGGCGGGTGAGTTCTTCGACGACGGGCAGCCACGCCCGAAGGTCTGCGAGCCTGCCCCGCTGGATGAGGCGGAGCTGGCGCGCGCCGTCGAGGCGGCCAAGGCCAGTGACGTGGTGGTGGTCGCGGTGGGTGACACCGTCAACCTGAACGGGGAGGGGCGCTCGACGGCGACCCTGGAGCTGTTCGGGCCACAGCGGGAGCTGTTGGATGCGCTCGCGGCGACGGGGGTTCCGATGGTGGTCGTGGTGCTCTCGGGCAAACCGCTGGTGCTGCCGCGGAGTGTGCAGGAGGCGGCAGCTCTCGTGCAGGCGTTCAATCCGGGGGCCGAGGCGGGGACGGCGCTGGCCCAGGTGCTGCTGGGCATGGTGGAGCCGTCGGGCAGGTTGCCGGTGACGATCCCCCGGCACGCGGGGCAGCTGCCGGTGTTCCACAACCGGGTGCGGGGCTGGCACGGGGACCGCTACGCGGATCTGACCTACAGCCCGTTGTTCGCCTTCGGCGAGGGCCTGTCCTACACCAGCTTCGAGTACTCCGAGGTGCGGATCACGCATGTCGGAGACGATGTGACCTTCGACGTTGAGGTGACCAACACTGGGTCTCGGCCGGGCACGGAGGTGGTACAGGTCTACGTCCACGACGTGGTGACCTCGGTGACCTGGGCGGAGCAGGAGCTGAAGGCGTTTCGTCGGGTGGAGCTGGCCCCGGCCGAGACGAAGCGGGTCGAGTTCCGGCTGCCGATCAGCGAGCTTGGCCTGGTCCTGGCCGACGGCGCGCGCGTGGTCGAGCCGGGCGAGTTCGAGCTGCGGGTCGGCCACAGCAGCCGCCCGGACGACCACCGTCGGGCCCGCTTCCGCCTCTGATTCTGAGCGTCATGTTATGTCATTTCAGGGAGTTAGAGGGTCCGCGAATAGGCGGAATCTACTGCGGTCGCCCTGGTGACCCCCTGGCAGCGTTGAACTCCTCGAACGCACCCCCAGTGCGATCTTCGTCGTACTACCTTGCCAAGTGGCCACCATGACGATCCTCGCGACGATCCCACCTCACCGCGCACCCTCTTATCGGGCATGTTTTCGCAACAACGCATAACTGACCCCCGAAATCCCTATCGACGGGGCCCTCGGTCACGAGTTGAAGGTCGGTCTCCAGCAGGGTCCGAGTGCCCGACCTCAGCGTAGGTGAGCACAGCCCGAGATGTTGTTCACCACAACTTGTTCCCGCAGCTCGCTCTGAGCCGTGAGCGCAAGAAGTCCGTACCGAGACCTGGGGACAAGTCCCTGCCCACCGTCACCGGGTCTCGACACGGCCTACCTCGCTCCACATCGGGACCCCGGTGTGAGCAGCGGAAAACGGGACCTACGGACAAACATCCTCAATGACTCCCCAAGTCCATACGGAGGATACGCACGACTGGGGTCGGTGTTCGGTTCGCTGCGGTCTGGAAGGCCTCATGGAACTGGTAGTCGATGCGGGCCTTGGAACTGGCCTCGTAGTGGTAGACCGGGGACCAACCATCCTTGATGAACTTTCCCATGCCCTTCAGCTTTGTGCACTGTCCGATGGGCGGCGGCTGGTCGGGCTGCATGGCGAGATGCTCCCAGGCACGCTGCGCATTTGCCAGACCAATGCGTTCGATCAGAACCGCCCAGTCCCGCAGGTGTTTGTGATGAACCAGAACCCGAAACCTGGGCTTGTCAGCAGGCTTTCCACCCGGCCTGCGTGCGGGAGCGAAGGGAGAGTACGCGCTCGTCGTGCCGGGCGTCATCCTTCACTCCTGTGCTTCCTCTGGACGAGTGACCTCGGCGAAGTTCTCCAAGTCCTCGCCAAGGGCAGCGACGGCCTCCTCGTCCGCCATGAACGACGCCGTGGCCCGCCACTGCGCCAGGACCTGATCGACGCCATCCACCCCGGCGCAGGCTCGCACCAGGGCCTCACTCGCGTCGTCGCGGAACTCCTCAAGTTGCTCCTCGTCCAAGGATGCCGCGAACGCCCAAGCGCCGAAATCAGCAGCCCTGCGCTCCGCCCTGGGGCGTCGTAGGACACTCTCCAGCATCACGAAAGCCAACGCGTGGTCGCGGATGCGGGAGAGCCGCTCCAGTTCTGCCTGGGGCAGGAACGCCAGCCCGTCACCACTGGGCGTACGCAACAGAGTCGGCCCCCGCTGGGCCGCCTCCACGATCTCCTTGCGCCGGGAGCTGGCCAGGTCAGAACTCTGGTAGATCCGTGCAGCAACAGTCATGCACTCACCCTACCCCTCTCCCCAAGATCATGGGCAAGATCTTGGGGAGCACCTGCTCAGTAGTAGTACGGGAAGTTCGACCAGTCCGGGGGGCGGCGCTCCAGGAAGGAGTCGCGACCCTCGACTGCCTCGTCGGTCATGTAGGCCAGGCGGGTGGCCTCGCCCAGCAGCACCTGCTGGCCGACCAGGCCGTCGTCGATGAGGTTGAACGAGTACTTCAGCATCCGCTGCGCGGTCGGGGACTTGCCGCAGACCTTGCGCGCCCATTCCAGGCCGACGTCCTCCAGCTCGGCGTGGGGCACCACCTTGTTGACCATCCCCATCCGGTGAGCCTCCTCGGCGTCGTGGACGTCGCCCAGGAAGAAGATCTGGCGGGCGAACTTCTGCCCCACCTGGCGGGCCAGATAGGCCGAGCCGAAACCACCGTCGAAGGAGCCGACGTCAGCATCGGTCTGCTTGAACCTGGCGTGCTCGCGTGATGCCAGCGTGAGGTCCGCGACGACGTGGAGGGAGTGCCCGCCGCCCGCGGCCCAGCCGTTCACCAGCGCGATCACCACCTTCGGCATGAACCGGATCAGCCGCTGCGCCTCCAGGATGTGCAACCGGGCGAGCTTGGCCCGGTCCACGTCCTCGGCGGTCTCGCCGTCGGCGTACTGGTACCCGGCGCGGCCCCTGATCCGCTGGTCCCCGCCCGAGCAGAACGCCCAGCCGCCATCCTTCGGCGACGGCCCGTTCCCGGTGAGCAGCACGCAGCCGATGTCGGAGGCGGTGCGGGCATGCTCCAGGGCCGCGATCAGCTCATCGACGGTGTGCGGCCTGAAGGCGTTGCGCACCTCGGGCCGGTTGAAGGCGATCCTGACCGCGGGCACCTCCTTGGCCCGGTGGTAGGTGATGTCGGTGAAGCCGAGACCGAGGTCATCCCACAGCTCGGGCCGAAACGGGTTGCTCATGGGCTCAGCCTCTCACAGCCACGGCCGGTCGATGACCCGGCGGGCACGGTCGGGGAAGTTCGTGATGATCGCATCCACCCCCAGTGCCACGAGCTGTCTGATCTCACCGTCGTCATCGACGGTCCAGGTGTTGGCCCTGATCCCCGCCTCGTGGCACAGCCACATGTAGTTGGGTTGCCTGAGCGCCAGGAAATGCGGGTGCAGCGATCCCGCCCCGAACTGCAGGGCGTACTTCCACGGGTCGTACAGGCCATCGCTGTACAGCAGCCCCAGCCGCTCCGCCGGGACCACCCCGCGCAGGTTGGCCAGCGAGAAATGGTTGAACGACGAGTAGATCACCCGGTCCTGCAGGCCCGCGTCCTGCACCAGCGAGACCACCTCCTGCTCCATCCCGGGGTAGAACTCGACGGTGTTCTTCAGCTCGATGTTGATGCTCACCCCGGTGGGTTCCAGCAGCTCCAGGACCTCCCGGAGTGTGGGAATCTGCACGTGCCGGGTACCGACGAAACCGTTGCTGAAGTTGCAGCGTCGAAGCTGCTCCAAGGTCAGGTCCACCACCTTGCCCACACCGTTCGAGGTGCGGTTGACCGTCTCGTCGTGGATGACGACGAGCTGACCGTCAGCCGAGCGCTGCACGTCGAACTCGATGCCGTCGGCTCCCATGTCGATGGCCTGCTGGAAGGCAGGAATGGTGTTCTCGGGCGCGTAGGCCGATGCCCCGCGATGGGCCCAAATGGCTGTCATGATCCTCCTCGAGGGTCATCCTACGCCGCTTCAGCCTTCGCAAGTAGATGTGTCGCTGCCCTCTTGAACCATGTGTGAGGGTGGAGGGCATGAGAATTCTGCTGTTGGGAGGCACCGCCTTCCTGGGACGCACCATCGCCCGCCACGCCGTTGCCGCCGGGGTGGATGTGACCTGTCTTGCCCGGGGCACACAGCCCGCACCCGAACAGGTGACCTTCATCACGGCGGATCGCGACGACGAACACGCGCTGGACCAGGTCCGCGACACCATCTGGGACGCGGTGATCGACCTGACCTCGACCCCCGGCCATGCCCGGCGAGCAGCCGCCTTCTTGGCCACCAAGCACTGGCTGTACGTGTCCTCCGCCAGTGTCTACCGGAGCTTCGAGGTGCCCGGGCAGGACGAGTCCGCGCCCCTGCTGGACCCGCTGGCCGCTGATGTCATGGCGGACATGAGCCAGTACGGAGCCGCGAAGGTGGCCTGCGAGAACGCCTTCCGCGACACCGAGCTGCCGTTGACAGTCTTCCGGCCGGGGCTGATCGGCGGCGACGGTGACTTCACCGGCCGGTCCGGCTACTACCCGTGGCGTTTCGCCCATCCGACGGGGAACGACGTGTTGACGCCGCGCGGCGACCAGCTGGCCTCCCTGATCGACGTCGAGGACCTGGCCCGGTGGATCGTCCACTGCGTGACCGAGCAGGTGACCGGGACGTTCAACGTCGCCGGTGAGGCGGTCCCGCTGACCCAGCTGCTCACCACCAGCCGCGAGGTCGCCGGGTCGAGCGCGACGGCGCGGGAGGTCGTCGATGAGCAGCTGCTGGCGCACGGCATCCAGCCGTGGGCGGGGCCGAGGTCCCTGCCGCTGTGGCTGCCACTGCCGGAGTTCCGCTTCGCCGCCGCCCTGGACGTCCGGCAGGCCTTGGCGGGTGGGCTGCGGATTCGGCCGCTCAGCGAGACCCTGGCGGCGGCGTTGCGCTACGAGGAGCAGCGGGAGGTCCCGCGGCTGGCAGGGCTCACCGACGCCGAGGAGATCGAGCTGCGAAACCAGCTGGACGCGCGCGACTGAGAGGGGCGCAAGCAGGCCTGCTCAGAGCTGCTCCATGACGGTGGGTTCGTTGTCCTCCCCCGGGTCCGGGTCGAAGACGCTGCTGGGGATGCCGTGGCTGGCATAGGTCCACTCGCAGACATGACAGGGACCCACAGGTTCAGTTCCGCTGACCATGTTGAGGCGGGTCTGGCTGAGCTCCTCGAGCCGTCCCTGGGGCAGCATCTCCGCCAGCACCTTGAGGGCGATGTCGGCACGGTTGTCCCACTGGGCGAATGGGCCGCCGTTACGGATCGCATTGTCCAGCCAGGCCTCGTACCAGGCGGCGAAGCTCGGTGCGACCTGCCGGACCTGATCGTCGCTGGTGCGGGAGTCCAGCCAGACCGTGCCGTCGCTCAGGTTGAGCAGCCAGTTCGCCGCGCACCCGGCGCGGGCCAGCTTCAGCCAGCCCTGGTCCATCACGCGGGGCTCCAGCCCGTAGCCGGGAGCGGCCCCGGTCGCGGCGATCTGCTCGACGTACCACTTGAAGTCGGCGGGCAGCTCGACGCCGTCGATGTGGCCTGGCGCTCCCAGCCGCATCCCGTGGGCCAGACCGCCGTGCCACCCGGCCTCGTGCTGGGGGTTCTCGGCCTGGGCGCGGAGCAGGTCCAGGGTGGCCTGCAGGCTGTCGCGGGTCAGCGGCGGGGCGGCCTCCAGCGGGGTGAGCAGCGCCCATTCCCGCAGCATGACGTAGCCGTCTGCCATCGTGCCGATCCCCTCCAGCACCCGGCGGCCCGCCTCCCAGTCGCCCGCTCCGAGTTTAACCTCCGAGAACGGGGTGGGGCCGATCCCGGCGAAGCAGCCGAGCGGCAGCACGTCGTCGGTGCGGGAGTGCGGGATGGTGCCGCTGTCCAGTACCTTCCGGGTCAGTGCGCTGGGGCCGCCGAGCCGTTCCCGCCACTGCGCGATCTCCTGAGGCCCCACGGTCATGGTCCGGTCGAGGGCGGCGACGGTGACGAGGTGACGGCGACCTCCCACCGTCGTCTCGAACTGCTCCACCTCGGGGTCCTGGGTGGAAATCAGGTCGGGCCTGCCGATGCCAGTCATCAGCACCGGGCCGAAGGCGCAGGCCCAGTTGCAGCCCGCCGCGACGATGGCGGAGCCGGGGTTCTCGCCGTAGCCACTGGAGGTGACCAGCGCACCCGGGCTGCCGAGACGCCCGCCGCGAATGCTCAGGGTGATGAAGGCACCGAACGGGGCCTCGTGCTGGAGCTCGTTGATGTGGCAGGCGATCTCGGGCAGTCCCTCCCCCAGCGCGACGACGTGTTCACCGTCGCGCTCAGCCACCTGCGCATCTGTGAAGTGGTTGGCGATGATCTGCGCCAGCAGCTCCTCGGCGGTGATGTTCTCGGGTTGCGTCATGGCTCCATGACAGCAGGTGTGCGGCAGCAAGTCATCTTCGCGACCGGAAGGACGACGGAAACAAAAATCCCCGCTCGACTGGGCGGGGAACTGGCGCGCTCGGAGGGACTCGAACCCCCAACCTTCTGATCCGTAGTCAGATGCTCTATCCATTAAGCTACGAGCGCTTGGGCGAGAAGTAACTCTACGTCAGGGCCGAGGAGTTGGCAAACCCGCGGTCCAGGAACTCCGCGACCCGCCGGATGTATCCAGGACGGTCGTGGAAGTAGCCGCCGCAGTGATCGGTGTCGAAGGGGACGAATTCGATGTTTCCCGGTCCTGCGGCCTCGACCAGCCGGAGCGCGTGGTCGTGGGGGATGACCCGATCCTGGCGGCCG
Source organism: Propionibacteriaceae bacterium (assembly GCA_030532575.1). Lineage (GTDB taxonomy): Bacteria > Actinomycetota > Actinomycetes > Propionibacteriales > Propionibacteriaceae > Arachnia. Next base: position 151,547 of record JAUNKV010000002.1, read on the forward strand.
TGCAGCAGCAGGATCGGCCGGGGTGGGAGGGTGTGGATCACGTCGATGGGGCGCACGTCGTCGTAGGAGTAGCCGTAGCCGATGCGGTTGACGAGCTTCGCCAGGGGCAGCAGCAGCGGGGCAGGGAGGCGGTTGGCGGTCAGGTTTGCGGCGACGACGTCGCTCATCGTCGCGAAGGGGGAGTCCAGCACCAGCACCTCGATGCGGGGGTCACGGGCGGCGACCTGGATGGTGGTGGCGGCTCCCATCGAGAAGGCGACGACGGCGATCCGCCGGTTCGGGCGGTACTGCGTGGCCCAGTCGAGGGCGGCCTCGAGGTCGCGTTGTTCGTGGTGGGCCAGCGATTGCGGGCCGTCGCCGGAGTCGCCGTTGCCGCGGAAATCGAAGAGCAGGACCTCGTGCCCGGCTCGCCACAGACCGGGGCCGATTCCGAGCATGTCAGCCTTGGAGCCACGGAAGCCGTGGCAGACGATGACCAGGGTGTCGCTGTCCTCCTGCGGGAGGAGCCAGCCTGCCAGGGGGACGCCGTCGGTGGTGGTGAAGGCGACGTCGCGGGCCTCGGCCTGAACCTCGAACGGGGAGAAGGCGTAGGGCAGGTCGGGGCGGCGGCGGGCGTGGAGGGTCCAGCCGGTCAGCCCGGCGGTGAAAGCCGCGCCGAGTGCGGCCCCGGCCCCGAGCCACAGGGCAGCCTTGGCAAGGGGTTTCATGCGTCGTCCTCCAGTTCCATGGCGAAGCGGGTCAACAGGAACTGTTGCAGATCGTGGGTGCGCTCACCGTCGTCGTCCAGGTTCTGGCCGTCCTCGCGTGCGAAGAACAGCCGGTACAGCTCGGAACAGGTCTCGGCGCGGGGGTGGGGATCGTGGGCGCGTTTGTCCAGCAGTGCGATCAGGACGCGGGTCGCGTGGTCGCGGGTCTGGTCGGGTTGGGCGTTCAGGAGGTCCCACAGCTCGGCGAAGGTGACCCCGGCCTCGTGAAGACCTTCGTAGGCGTGGTGGATGGTGCCGGTGCTCCCCGAGTCGCACTCCCAGGCGGGGTTGAGCAGGGCTTTGAGGAACCAGGGGCGGCCCGCCGCGCCGCTGAGGGCGAAGCCACGCAGGATGCCGGAGTTGCAGTCGGCGGAGGCGGTGGTGGTGCCGAGTTCGTACAGGTCGGCGAGGACACGGGCCTGGCGGTCGGGGTCGGTGAGTTTCGCAACCAGCACGGGGGTTGCCTCGTCGAAGATGTTGCGACCAAAGCAGGCCTGGATGGCGTCGACGATCTGCTGCTGGTACTCGGCGCAGTCGAAGTGCAGCAGGCCGTGGGCGGCGGCATGGTTGAGGGACCAGCGGGTGCCGTGGGCGGGGGTGAAGACCTCGCGCGCGAGGACGGCCCTGGCGGGTTCGTGGCGCATCCGGGCCAGGGTGGTGAGCACGTCGTCGAGGGGCTGGCTGAGGAGGTCGTGGGGTTCGTCCGGGGTGTGCAGGCCGCTGGCGGTGACGTGGGCCATCAGCTGTTCGGCCTCGGCCGGGCCGCCGTGGGCGGCGACGATGGGGAGCAGACCGGAGGTCTCGTGTGAAGGGTTGGCGAGGAAGACGACCAGAGCCGCGCGGGCGTCGTCGTGGCTGCCGTGGCGAACCAGATGGTCCACGAGTGCGGCGCGCTCCCAGGGGTCGGGACTCTGTGTCAGGCGGGCGAACAAGGACACGTCTTACGACTCTACCGGCTGGCGGTGTCCTGTGCTTCTATCCTGCTGCCATGCTGGTCACCGAAGCGTGTGAGTCCTCCGTGGAGGAGTATGCCCAGTCTGACCTGATCTTTCGGGTCTACTTCATCGACTCGGCTCCGGGTTCGACATACGGCCCAAGCCGGGTGGTGGAGCTGAGCGATTGCGACATCATCGACGCCATCGGGTGGGCGCAGGAGAATGCTGCCACGAGCGAGGTCTTCTCGATGGCCCTGCGTCTGGGCACCCGCGATGAGGCGATCCTCCACTGGTTGCTGGGTGTGGATGGCAATGACGTCTCCTGTCCGGAGAACAGGAGGGCGAAGGAGCTGATGCTCCGTCTGCGTGACATCCGGGCGAAGTGAGTTTCAACCGCGCCATACCCTTTGCCGCTGGCTTGAGCCGGGTTCCCGATGCGTTTGCGGGAACCCGGCTCAAGGCCCTCAGCCTCAGGCCCCGGTGTTCGGCAGTCCTGGTCGTGGCCTGCCAGGATCAGGCAGCACAGGCAACGACGGAGCTGGCACTACGGGCGGCTCCGGGGCCGTCGGTTGCGGTGTCGTCGGCACTGGAGCGCTGGTCGGTGATGGCAGCACCGGCGGAACTCCAGTCGGCGGCCCCGTTGGTACCGGGCTGAGCGTCGGGTCGGGGCTCAGCGTCGGCGGAGCAGTCACCGTCGGAACAGCGGTCGCAGAGGGCGAGGGCTCCGTCGGTGAGGGTGACGGCGAGACCGTGGATGATGGCGTCACACTCGGCTCCACTGAGGGCGACAGAGTCGGTGAGGGCGATGCTGAAGGAGTGGGTGATGCCGTGACCGATGGCGACGGACTGGGTGAGGGTGTCGGCGAGGGGCTGGGGCTCGGAGACGGCGAGGGCGTGGGTGTGGGGGCAGGCCCTTCACCGACTCCGGGCAGGTCCTCGGTTGGCCATCCCGGAGTTGGATCGCACTTGTCCCCGATGCCGTCATTGTCGTAGTCAGTCTGTCCGTGGTTGGCCACCTCAGGACAGTTGTCCCTGGCATACGGCGTGGAGTCACCGTCGTTGGTGATCATCACCTCGGTGGACCCGACAGCCGTGGCCCCGCTGTCGGTGGTGATCTTGACGGTGACCTTCCCGACGAACTCCTTGCTCCAGGCGTAGGTCAAGAACGGCGACCGTGTGGCCTTGTCATACGAGCCGTCCCCATCCAGGTCCCAGTCGTAGCGGACGATCTTCCCCCACGTCGTGTAGGAGGAGCGCGCGTCCATCATCAAGGGCTCCCCGATGGGCTGCGCATAGGGACCCTGAATCCACACCTCCATCTCAGGGCGCGCCTCAGCATCCGGCTCTGCATCCGAGGTCGTCTCATTCGGGGAGGAGCTGAGCTTCTTCGTCCCGGTCGGGAGCCCGATCTTGTTGATCAGCGCCAATCCCATCTGTCGGTGTCCGATCTTGTTCGGGTGATACCACTCCATCTTCTCAGAAGTCCGTTGCGATTCAGTCTTTCCCGAGGGAGCAATGTAGCCTTCCGTCTCCCAGAACTCATTCACCCAACGGTAGTCGTTCTTCTCCCAAGCACTCGGGTCAGGCTCATGTCCTTTGAAGTTTTCCTGGATGGTGTCAACGTAGTAGGCCCTTGGGACCTTGACACCTTGCGCTTCCATGCGTGCCCGGCAGGAATTCCAGTCCCTGACTGCGGCCTGCTGTGCCAAGGCAATCTCCTTGGCGCCCTTGAGTATCTCAGCACCCGCAGAGTACTCATCAGAATCCGAGCAGCCTTTTTCGGTAAGGGCGTAGCAGGTGTTGAGGATGTAGTTTCCGGCGTTTGGTAGAACTAGATTCGGATACCCCAGCAGGACCATCTGCTTGAGATCACGATCAGGACCCTGCAGTCGCTCATCAATAGCCCTGAAGACCTCTTCAGTCCGCTTGCGTAACCCGCCAGGGCCCGGGTCCTTGACGAAATCCCGAAAGTTCTTGACGCTTTCCCTGCAGCCTCTTGCTTCCCGGAGTCCCATCGCGAAACACTCCGCGATCACCGTCTCGAACCCGCCATCATTCCCGCCGATCGTGAACATCACGATGTCAGAGTTCGAGGGGATGTCGGGCGCTTGGTAACGGAGGACATCCTCGATGATATTTCCTGAGTGGGCGAGGACTGTCAGGGCGTTATTCATGGGGGTTCTTTTCATTGGGTTCGGAGGAGTTCGAGTTGGGT